>NZ_NKUF01000031.1 GCF_003206495.1 Gluconacetobacter entanii
GGATGATCAGATGCCTCGAGCATGGTTCTGCCCTCCAGAGAGTTTCAGCAAGCACACTCTGACACGGCGCGGCTCGCTATCCACTCCTCATGGAATCTGATCGGAGAACAGACCCATGACCGATGTATCAAGACGCGATTTCGTGGCGGCCGGCGCCATGTTTGCAGGTGTCGCCGCCACCATGGGCGCCGGTGCCCGGCAGGCCCATGCCGCAGGGGGCGGGCACGGTTTCATGGCAGCATCGTCCGATGGGCCGGATGGTCAGGATGGTCCCGGTCCCCACAGGCCTGTAAGTCCCGGCCTTCAGGGTATCTGCGCCCTGTGCGAGGTCACGGGCGGCGGCGAGAAGGTTTACGGAATCGCAGTGGAATACGATGTTGCGATTGACCCGGCCAGCCTGGCGCCGGATACCTACATGGCGGCTGTTTTTCCTGCCGCCAGCGGGTTCTTTGCCGGCATGCCGCAGGAACCAGACAAGAATGACACGACGGCGAAAGCAAGGCCACGCCCTGTCGCGGCCCTTTATACCAATGACGCCCCGGCGCTTCGCCTCGACCGCAAAAATGTTCCCGGCCGGTATGTCATTGCCGAGTTCGCCCATGACCCTGATCTCAGCCTGCCCACCACCGATAGCGACAGGGTTACGCTGATACAGGACAAGGGCGTCAGAACCACGGGCGGCGTGGTCTATGCCGCCAGCAAAACCGTATGGAGCAACACGGGTCATCACGGCAACCGGGTCGCGATCCGGGGGGTTGATGCGTGGGAGCAGAACCATTGGTGGTGGGATAATACGCGTTCCGCATGGCTTGAATACAGCATATACCTGCCGAAATCCTTTCTGGCCGAAGGCGGCGAAAACCGGGCCTATCCCCTTGTCCTCGCCATTACCCATTCCGGCACCAGCCCCGATGGCACCTGCGCCCAGACGCTGACCGAACAGTGCATCGCCAGTATCTGGAGCCTGCCTGAAGAGCAGGACAGACATGAATGCGTGGTCATTACCCCACGCTACGAACGCACGACCATGAACGATTACTGGGAACATACATCGGATGTGGAGAATACCTACCGGCTGGTTGAATCCCTACTCGGCAACACGTGGAATTATGGCAACCCCAACCGGGCGGACCGACGTGACAAAGTCCTGAAGATCGACCCGAAACGGGTTTACTGTACCGGATGGTCCATGGGAGCCATGACATCGCTGTGGCTGATGGCCAGACATCCGGAAACCTTTGCTGCCGGGCTGATCATCGCGGGCCAGCAGCGGCCGGCCGATGTCGTGCCCCTTGCCAGACAGAATATCCTGATCATCACCGGTTCGGAAGATGACAAGGCCACGCCATGGAACGAGAAATGCGTGCCGGTATGGGAAAAGGCGGGAGGCACGGTCGTGCGCCCGAAAGAACGGCTTGACCCTGCCCTCATCTTCCCTGTTGATCGCCAGCAGAAGCTGACGGATCAGGTCAACGGCTACCTTGCAAAAGACGCCAATGTCACGTTCCTGACATTTGATGGTGTTGACCACATGGGCTCGGCGCGCAAGTTCTTCTACATAAGGGCCGCACGCGACTGGATGTTCAGGCAGTCAAAGGCATGAGTCTGGCCCGTGCAGCCTCTTGCGGGCCAATGGCGGTATAATTCACCACTGGCTCCCGGCCGCATCTGGACCGTATCGTATCAGTCCTGCCCCGTAATATCCTGCAGGACATCACGTTCCAGCCACGTGCCTGACAGCGGCCTGATCACGCCCCTCCCGCTGGCAGGCTCACTCGGATCAGGCATGAATGGTGCGCCAACGCTCCCGGCGGGTGCCCGCATAGTGGCTCTGCCAATTCGTGGCTTTTTTCTGTTGCTACAGCAAGACATCGGTAGCGTTTGGGTGAGTGGCTGAAACGGTAATGGACGCGCCCTGCACGGACAGCCCGTATTGGGCAGCCAGTTGTCGCAGCAGACTGGCAATCCCAGGGGCGTTACAGGGAATTTTCTGTCCCGTGTCCGCTTCGACAAAGGTGATTGCAATCCTGCCTGTGCGGGCGGGGGCAATACGGTAACGCAGGACACGGCCGGAAGACACGTCGCGTCGCATAATACCATGCGCAACAAACAGGTTCAGGTTACGCTGAATGGAAGCCAGACTGGGCGCGCGATCCTGCATCATTCGCCCCAGCGTGCGCCATATTTCAGTGACCGTCGTGCCCGGACCGGCCTCGACGATCCCATGTAGCAGGACACGACGCAGGTTGGTCACCCTGACGCATGCTTTCTGGCAGCGGGCTTCGAGCCGCCGGACTGCGTTAGGGTTCGCGCCCATGCCGGGGCGAATTCCATTTACATCAAGCCCGGCGCGGCGACGGTTCAAGAATACGGGCATCTGCTACCCCCTCTTGTTATCCATTAATTATCAGTTGTGGTGGAGATAGAATTCCACCGGAACCGTGAGTGTAATGAGTTCGCCTGCGACACTGTCCGGCGGAATGGGTAGCGGCTGAGCGCGTTTGGGGAGCGCTATGGCTTCCTGATCCAGCAGCGCATGACCGGAGCTGCTGGCAAGTGTGACCGAGAGCACATGGCCCTTACGGTCCATGGAGAAGGTCACGGTGGGCACGCCTTCCTGATGGTCGGCCATGGCATCGGACGGGTAACGCTTGAACTTTTCAAGCTGCGCCAGCAACGCGCCCTGCCAGGTCACCGGGTCGTGTGACGCACGGGCCGATGACGAACCGGGCGCGGGGGCGGCCTGTGTGGGCGCGGGCGGCGCTTCAGACGATGGCGGCGCGGTCGTGGCTTCGGCCGGCGGCGTTTTGTCCGGGATCGGCTTTTTGAGCATTGGCACCGGCTTGCTCTTCTTGACGATCTTGCGCGGTTTCTCGGGCTTGGGCACCGGGACTGGCGGATTGGGCGCAGGCGACGGCGGGGCCGTGATCTTCGGCGGCTCGACCGGGGCCGGATCGGGAATGGACTGGGTCTGCTTCGGGCCGATCGGCGCATCCGTTGGCGGCGTCGGTGTCGAAACGGGTTCCGGGGCCATGTCGATGGCGATGGCCGCAGGCGGTGGCTCTGGCACGGCCATCACGGGCGGCGGCAGGCGCATGATCCACCAGACCGCGCCACCGCTGACCGCCAGCACGGCGAGGAAGGACAGGCCCCAGCGGAGCACATCGTGACGCCGGGTCAGACGGGCCTGCCTTTTCTGCCACTCGGCAAAGGATGGTGGAACGGTCTCCTGTGTCATGCCAGCAGGATGTGGCGTACCCGCCATGTCAGCCGTGCCGCTCACGGCGTGCCTCCCGCAGCAGGAGCCATGGCAGGAGCACTACCCAAGGCTGTGGAACCGGTCGGCACCGTTGTCGTGCCAGCTTCGCTGCCTTCCTCCTGTCCCTGCAGGTTGACCAGTGCGACCTTGAGGTAGCCGGCGGAACGCAGCTTATCCATCACGCCCATCAGCGTGCCGTAATCGACCGTCCTGTCGGCGCGCAGGAAGATCCGTTCGTCCCTGTTGCCCTTGGTCGCCGTCTCCAGCGCGGCGGAAAGCGCATCGGTGCTGATATCATCCTCGCCCAGAGCCAGACCATGATCGGCCTTGACGGTGAGAAACACCGGATCGTCCGGGCGCGGCGTGGGTTTCTCGGTTGAGGATGGCAGATCCACCGGCACGTTCACCGTGGTCAGCGGCGCGGTGACCATGAAGATCACCAGCAGCACCAGCATCACGTCGATGAACGGTGTGACGTTGATCTCACTCGCCTCGTGCGGGCTTTCATCGGTATGGCGCATGCGGATCATGACGGCTCACTCCGCCGCTGCCGTGCGGACATCGCGCGCCTGCGGCCCAAGCCGCACGATATTACCTTGGGCCATGAGCATCTGCGTGCGGCCAAGATCGCGTGAAACCAGACGCATCACCAGCGCTGTGAGGTCGGCAACCTGTGCGCGACACGAGGCCGTCTGGCGGGCCAGATGATTGTAGATCACCACCGCTGGAATGGCCGCGACCAGACCCAGCGCTGTTGCCAGCAGGGCTTCGGCGATGCCAGGGGCCACCACAGCGAGACTGGTCGCCTTGCTGGCGGCAATGCCGGTGAAAGACGTCATGATGCCCAAGACCGTGCCGAACAGGCCGATGAAAGGCGAGGTCGCGCCAATGGTGGCCAGAACGCCGGTGCCACGCATGAGCCTGCGCCCCTCGGCCGCCTCCAGCCGTTCCAGATGCAGGACGATGCGTTCCTTCAGCCCCTCTCTGTCATCGGGAATGTCGGCAGAGCGTGTGCGCTCGGTCTCGGCGGCCATGACCAGCGTATGGGCGATGGAGGAATTGCCGCGTGTCCATTCCTCGCCAAGGTCCAGCGTATTGGCTTCTTCCAGTGCTTTCTCGGCCTTCTGGAGTTTCAGGCGCACACGCAGCAGTTCGACCGACTTGGCGATGAAGATGGTCCAGGTCAGCAACGAGGCCACGGCCAGCAGGGTCATGACACAGCGAACGACGGGGCCAGCGTTGAGGAACATGTCCCATGGAGAGAACGAGATCGGGGTCATGACTGACCTCCTTTGACAGACGGTGTGCGGCACCATGCCCGGAGGACGCAGGCGACCGTCACGATAAGGGGAATGGACAGGGCGGCCCAGGAGAGAGCCAGCCAGATGCCATGCTGGCCCAGCAGGGCGGACAGCAGGCCGAAGGCAGTTAGCAGACCCAGCGCGATCGGCCATGGCCAGACGGCAACGGAGGGGCGCAGGGTGATATCTGGCGCGGGCGAGACGGGCATATTGGGAGAGACAGCGTTCATCGTGCGCCCTCCGCAAGGGCTGGTACGTTGTCCGCGTCATCCAGGTCGTAACCCAGCGCCCGCAGACGGGCGTCGGTCGCAATCCTGCGCTTGCCGGCCCACAGTACCAGACCACTGACCAGCACGCCGATCACCACCACATCGAGCAGCGCCCAGAGGATTTTCAGGGGAATGCCGCCGTAATCGCCGAAATGCAGCGGACGGGAGATTTCGAGGAAACGCAGGTACCACGGCATGGGATACGCCCCGGTCAGTTCACCCGTGCGGGCATCGACCAGCACCGGCGTGAACAGGCGCGCCCGCAGCGGGGTCGCGCCCCGGGTCCAGAGCACGTAATGCACCGGGCTGCCAAAGGAGGCGCCAGGGAAGGACAGGCCGGTGACCTCATTGCCGGGCGCCGCTTTGGCAGCCGTATCGAACGCGGCCTGCACCGAGGACAGATGGTCCTGCGACGGCACTGGCAGACTGGCGTAGGGGCGCAAAATCTGCCGCACATCGGTCACGCGCCACAGGCCGAACAGCGGTGTCTGGAGTTCGTTGACCAGTCCGGTAAAGCCCACCACCGTTGCCCAGACCAGTGTGGCCACACCCAGCAGGTTATGCAGGTCCAGCCATGTCAGGCGCGCAGCCCGGTCGCGCCGGACCGATCCGAACGGCAGGCGCTTCATGAACCGGCCATACAGCACCGTTCCGGAAGTCAGCGATACGACGAACACCGCCCCCATCGCCCCCATGAACAGCGCACCGGGAAGACCCGCGAACAGGTTCATGTGCAGGCGCGTGCAGGTCCCAAGGATGACGCCGGTCCAGGTCCGTGGCTCTTTCGGGGTATTGGCAGGGCGGGACTGCTTCAGTACCTTTGCCGTTCGGGCGTCGAATTTGATCCAGTGACCGGAATGACGGTCGGGATGGTTCTCGTCGTCCTTCAGCGCCTGCCAGCTTGGCGCCATAGAGACCAGCACGGCAGGTTCGTCATCGTCGGGAGAGACGTTGGTGATGATCTGCCCCGGATAGAGCGCCCTCGCCTTCTGCACGATTACGTCGAGACTGACATTCGGTATATCCGCAGGCAAACTTTCGTAAGGCGGGTCGTCATCACCGACGAAAGTATCGAATATCTGCTCGGAAAACAGCATCGGCAATCCGGTTACGCATACGATCAGAAGGAAGACGGTGCAGACAAGGCTGGTCCACTTATGAACGCTGAACCATCGACGAAGGGCGCGGGGTGTCATGGAAACCATCATTTTAATAATGATTGTAAGAATGAGTTGCAATTTAATTCTGCACTGGCTCCGGCCTGTTGTTCCATTGTGTCATTCCCCTGACTGCGCCGAAAAAAATCAGCAGGCGTCCGGCCCTTCGGAATGTCGCCTCTGTTATAAAGACGAGCCAGCGGCAGATTTTTTCATAAGAAACCCGGTTTTTATATTACCGGCGGGACCATGGTGCCTTTTTCCGATGGATGGCGTCCCTGTGCCCGCGTGGCATGCCTCCCCTGCCCCGTTCCGGTCGGGTGGCTGTCGTTTATGATGCGCCCTTCATCCAGATGGATGATATGGTCAGCCGCCGCGAAATAGTGGTCATCATGCGAGATGACGATCAGCGTTCGCCCTGCCGCTTTCAGTTCAGGCAGGATTTCAGTGTAGAAAATACGGCGGAAAACCGGTCCTGATCGGCTGCCCACTCGTCCAGCATCAGGACTGGCCGGTGTTCAGCAAGCGCCTGCACCAGCGCCAGACGCCTGCGCTGTCCGGTGGAAAGGTCGGTGGTGCTGAAACGGCCCTGCTCCAGCCTGACCTTGTGGGCATGGCCCAGCCCCGCAAGTTTCAGCGCCAGAACTAGGTTCAGCCTGTCGGGCGCATGCAGGGTATCATTGATGCCTGACAGCAGCCATGCGCTTGCAAGCCTGCCGTGCCGACAAGCGTCGCCCCCAATGTTACAGGCCATAACGGACGTTGCAGACGCCACAGGGCACGCATGACGTCCGTATATGAAGACTGCATGCGGTTCATGACGGGCACCTCCTGCAGGAAATGACGATGGGATGAACCGTTTTTTCAGTATGGTTTTACCAGCTATAGCTCAGGTTGCCGTAAACACGCCGACCCTGCCCGATATAGCATGAGTAAGTACCTCCACATGAGGTGATGTAATATTTGTTGGTCAGGTTGGAGATGGACAGTTGTCCCCGCAATCCCTTCAGGATGGGGGTGGCCTGCCCAAAATCGTAATGCGCGCCGATATCGAACAGGACATAGGCAGGCACCTTGAAGCTGTTCACGTCATCAGAATAGGTAAAGCCGTTATACCGCACGCCGCCATTGATGCCGAAGCCCTTGAGATAACGCGCGGGAAGCGTGTAATCCAGAAAGGCAGAGGCCATGTTGCGGGGAATTCCCTCGCCTATGTATTTTCCTTTTTCTGATATCGTACCGCCTGTGGTGCCGTTGGGATATTCCTGCACATCGCTCAGGTTGGTGCTCAGATAGGTCGCGGCATCATAGGTATAGGAGGCCATGAAGCGCAGGTCGCGGGTGAAGTTGGCATTGGCCGAAAGCTCGAAACCCTGCGAGCGCACACGTCCTGCGTCGGCCGAAAAATTCGGGTGGTCAGGGTCGGTAATCAGGTAATGATCTTCTTCGATCCGGAAAGCGTCGGCCTGCAGAAATATTTTCTGGTCAGGCGACTGGTATTTCAGCCCTGCTTCAAGCTGCTTGCCGGTCAGCGGCGGGAACAGGTTGCCCTGCCAGTTGCGCGAACTCTGCGGCACGAAGGAAGTGGAGTAGCTGAAATACGGCGCAAGGCCGAATTTGAACTGGTAGACCAGCCCCGCGCGCCATGTGAAGGCCGCCTGCGGCCGTGGCAGGGCACTGGTGCGGGTATAGGTGTAGGTATGGGTAGCGTTCTCGTTGCTCGTCTGCGCGGTATAGCCATGATAATTCACCCAGTCCTGACGACCACCAAGGATAACGGACAGCCCCTTGTATTTAAGCTGGTCCTGAAAATAGATACCTTCCTGGAAGTAGCGCTGGTGGCTCTGGTAGCCGGTAACAATGCAGCTTGCGGAATGGATGTCCATGCAGGGCACGTAATTGCTCTGCGGGTTATAGACATTGACCAGCGTGTAGCCATCCTGCCCCGGATAACCGTTGCTGCCGCCCGTGTGGTCGGTCTGCGACCTGTCCGCGCTGGTGTACTGACGGAAATCCGTGCCAACCACCCAGGTATTCGTAACCGGGCCAATCGGCAGTTTACCGCTGACGCGCGTATCGAGTCCGATGGTGGTGCTGGGCCAGTCGCTCTCGACGGGGGAACGGGCATATAGCTGGTCCGTCACCATGCCTTCGCCGCGCATGAGCACCCTGTCACGAAACTTCGAGCTTTCAAAACGCATGGTCTGGCTGAAGTCGATCCAGCTGTTGAAAGTATGCTTGAACTGGTATTCAAACATGGCATCCGTCTGGCCTGACTCGTTCCAGTTCCTGTCACCCAGGAAACGGCTGCGGGGGATACGGCCATAACCGTTGGTATCAAGCAGCACGCTGGGCGGAAGCTGCGTCATGTTGATGCCATCGCCGGGTGTGTACATATAGCTGCCCAGAAGGGTCAGTGATGTTTTGTGGTCTATGTCCCATGTAATGGAGGGCAGGACGCCCACGCGGTGATAGTCGATATAGTTGGTCTGCGTGCCCTGGGTTACGCCAATACCGGCAATGCGGTAGCGCACGTTCCCGGACTTCGTGACCCTGTCACTGACATCGAACGTGGCCTCGTACCGCCCCCAGTTGCCAAAGCCAAGGGTGACATTGCGTAGCGGGGTATCGGTCGGTTTCTTCAGGCTCATGCCGATCAGGCCGCCCGGTGTGGTCTGGCCATACAGCACCGAGGCCGGGCCGTTCATGACCTCGATACGCTCAAGGAACGCGGTCTCCCCCGCGCTGTTGGAATATGACCGGATGCCATCGACAAACTGCGCGGTGGCAAAGCCGCGCTGCACGATACTGCCATTATTGTATCCACTGCCCACGCCATTGGCGAAGCCGCCCAGCCCTTCCACATGCACGCCGGGGGTGTAGCGCAGCGCCTCCATCACGTTCTGGGGCTGCTGGTCGATCATCTGCTGTTTGGTAATGACGTGGATCGAGTTCGGTATCTCGATAATGGGCGTGTCAGTCTTTGACCCGGTCAGGGTATTGGTGGCCACGTAGCCTACGCCGGGTCCGGTGGCACTTTCATGCGCCACCGTGCCGCCTACCCGCACGGGTCCCAGCGTGATGCTGGCGGTCGCGGCTTTCTGGATGTAGAATGCGCCGTCCCGGCTGGAAAATGTCAGTCCTGTCCCACCCAGCAGTCGCCCGATTGCGTCCGGCACCGAAAACGTGCTGTTCAGGGGGGCGACCGTAATATTCGGTATGCTGTCGGCAGCAAAGATCAGGCGTACGCGGGCCTGCGTGCCCAGATCCACCAGCGCATCACGCAGGGGTTTCTGCGCGATATGGAAGGACAGGACCGTGCCAGTGTTGACACCGGCGGATGGTGCGGCCAGCGCACCCGCACATGTCAGGCTTCCGTATGTAGAAAGGGCCACTGCAGTCAGCAGGATATGACGGAACCGGTTGCCTGTGGCGGTGGGGATATCAACGCTTGCTGCCATGGAAATGTTGCCTGCTGTATTGCAAATGCGAATTAAGATCAATTCGTCTCACAAAACATGACGGGCCACGCCAGCGGAATTTAATAGCGGTTGCACGTTCAGGGACTTTTTTTGCAGGTCAGGACTGCCCTGCCGGCTGTCCGCGCCGGATCAGTCGGGAAAGCTGATAACCAGAATACGTCCCGCCACTTCGCGCATGGACCCGCCGGATGATGTAACCAGCATGCGCAGGCTATCGGCCGGGTGTCGCAGGTCATATACGCCGCCCACCAGCCTGCTGGCGGGTATGGTTCCGCGCATGATGACATAGCCGGGATAATGGCGGCGCAATATGCCCAGCATATCCGCGACACTGACCGCACTGGCACCAAACAGGTCGGTATTCCATGACCCGACGCTGTCGGGTGAAATGGCGGAGCGGCGAACGGCCCCGGTCTTTTCCGTAATATCGATCTGTTCGCCGGCATTGACGGTCTGCTCGGCTGCTATTCCGGCCTGTGGTGCGCGCAGCCCGACCGTGCCCTCACCAACCCCCATCACGACGTGTCCGGCTCCGCTGCGTACGTCAAACACCGTGCCAATATCGCGTGACGCCACGCCATCGGCCTCCACCACGAAGGTCCGTCGGGGATCATGCTTTACCTGAAACAGAGCCTCCCCTTTCAGCAGCACGACCCGGCGTGTATCGCCTTGCATGTGCACGGCAATGGCGGATGCGCTGCCTAGGGTCACGTGACTACCATCATCCAGGGCAATCTGACGCGTCTGGCCTGTTGTCGTGGCGTAATCCGCCTGAAACCACAGGCGCAGCGAAGGCGCGCAGGCAAGGACAATGGCCGCCGCCGCCGCAGTTGCCAGCGCCCCCGCCCGCCATCTGCGGACCGGGAAGCGATGCAGGTTGTCGGGCGTGGGATTTGACGGGGATTGTGCCTGTGTCGCGCCCTGCAGGGCCATCTGGCCAAGCAGGCGGACCCGCAATGCCTGCTGCCATGCCCGTTCATGCGCGGGATCCGCCTGCCGCCATTGCTGGAGTTCAGCCTTCAGGCAGTCATTTCCGGGATCATCCTGCACACGGAGAAGGAACGAAAGGGCCGTATCGGCAGCGTCAGGCGGGGGAATGTCTGTCATGGGCCCATATGCTTTGCAGGCAGGACATGCGCTTTCACATCTCCCTTTCTGTCTGACGATTGAACTGCATGGAAATTAACACCGGCAGGCGGGGCTTCATTCTTCACCAAGCTGCTCGGTAATCCTCTGGAAGGCCTGCCGGAGCATGGCGTGCACGCGCGGGGAACTGACGCCGAGGATCTCGGCCACTTCACGCTGTTTATGGCCATAGAGCTGGCTCAGTTCAAACGCGCGGCGGGTGCGCGGGGGCAGGCCGTCAAGGCAGGCCAGCACGCGGCGGAGTTCATCCTGGCTGGCAAGCTGGCGTTCGGGCGTCAGGATTTCGATGGCATCGGGACGCGGGATATCCACGTCTCCTGCCCTGTCAGAGCATGTGGTCCGCCTGTCGGGAGAACTGATGGCCTGCGCATAGGCACGTTCAACGGCTTTTGCCCGGCGTGCATCAATGGCGAGGCGGAAAATCACCCGTTTCAGGTAACCCAGCGGGTGCTGGATGTCCTGTGGCGCGGCCCCGGCGCGGATGATGCGGATATAGGCGTCCTGCACGATTTCCTCGCCCCGCCATGCGCAGCCCACAACCCGCGCCGCCAGCGCGACAAGATGGCATCTGTTGCTTTCAAGGACTTCCAGAAAAATCTTGTCCGCGTAGGACACGGGCACCGCCTCCAAGAAGATCGACGCGCGGGGCTCTGCCTTGTCGTGCATCGTATCTCCTGCTGTTTTCATGTCCTGTAATAATAATCATTCGCATGTTCAAGTTGCGTATGATGTGCCCGATGTTTCGTATGTCACCGTCGGGACACATGCGACATGCTTTCTGAGTTCTTCATAAAGTATAGTTAAATCAGCATGTTGCATGAACCCGTCCAAAAATATCGGACGGAGGTTGCCGCGCGCTGTTATTTCCTGCCGGGATGGATCGTCTGTATGGGATACCTTCGCTGCATCATGACGTAAACGCATAACTGACGGTCGATATTTGCAGTCATTACCAGCTATACGTCACCTTACCGATCACATTGCGGTTCGCGCCGATATAGCAGCCGGTATCGGCCCCCGCGCAGCCGGGATAGTACCGCTGGTTGAGCAGGTTCTGCGCGGTGACCTGAAACAGCATGCCCTTCATCTGTGGGGCTACGGTATCGAGTGAATACTGTGCCTGCGCATCCACCAGCACATAGCTGGGTGTGACATATTCCAGCGTGTTGTCCACCAGCGTATTGCCGTTGTAGCGCACGCCCACGCCAAACCCCAGTCCCCGCAGCGGGCCATTGCGCAGGTCATAATGCCCCCAGACCGAGAATGTCTGTTTGGGCACCGCAATCGGGCGCTCGCCAGTCAGGTCGCCACTGCCGCGCGTATAGGCTACGTCCTGATAGGTATAGGCCGCGATGATATTCAGGTTGCTGGTCAGGTCCACATGGGCTTCGAGTTCGATCCCGCGCGAGCGGATGCCGCCGGTCTGGGTATAGAAATCGATATGGACCGGATCGGTGACCAGCACGTTGCTCTGCTTGAGGTCATACAGCGCGGCCGTGAAAAACCCGTTGAAGCCATGCGGCTGGTATTTCAGCCCCACTTCAAACTGCCGCCCCCGCGTGGGTTTGAACGGCGTGCCATTGAAGGACAGGTTGTTGGCAGGCTGGAAGGATTCCGCGTAATGGAAATAGGGTGAAAGCCCGATGGGGAAGGCATACAGGATGCCGCCACGCCACGTCGTGGCCTGATCCGACTGGTTGAAGCTGCCACCGCTATCGGTCTGGTCGCGGGTGTCGATGGTGGACCAGTCATGGCGCACGCCGCCCTGCACATGCAGGTGGCCCCATGTCATCTGGTCCTCGCCATATATGCCTTCCTGGTTGGTGCTGATGCTCTGGGCTTCATACAGGTCCAGCTTGCCGATGCTCTGCCCATAGGTGGGCGCGAAGACGTCGAGCGAGGGAGCATCACCGTAATACAGGTTGGCGGAATCACGGATATTCTGCCAGTTGCCGCCAATGATCACGTTGTGTTTGACCGGCCCGGTGCGGAAATGGCCAAGGATCTGTTCTTCCACCGTGATCGTGTCGAAATGCTCCTCCGACCCGTAGGCGGCGCGCTCCAGCGTGCGGTTGTCATCATCGAGCATCCCGCCCGAGGACACCTGCTGGAAAAATGCCCCTACATTGGCGTAACGGGCAAATGATTTGAACGTCCAGTTGGGCGCGATCTGGTAGTTCAGGCGGTAGTTCACCGCCGTCTGGGTGCGTTTGTAGGTCTCGAAATTCGGGTCGCCGGGGTAGAAATGGTCTGAAATCTTGCCATTCGGGTTGGGCAGGATGGTGCCTTCCAGCGGCGCGGTATCAAAATTGCCGCCACGCGGGTCACGCTGCCAGAAAGCGGAGAGTGTCATGGTCAGGCGGTCATTGGGGGTCCATGTCAGCGATGGCAGGACGCCGAAGCGTTCGTTGCGGGTATGTTCGTCCTGCGTGCCCGATGTGGTGGCGGTTGCGGCGACGCGGTACAGCCACTTGCCATCACGGTCGATCCGCCCGCCAAAATCGGCGGTGCCACGCACGTAGCCGTATGTTCCGCCCTCGACCGAGATGGAGTGGACGGGCGTGGCCGTTGGCTGTTTCGTGGTCAGCACAATGGCGCCCCCGGGATTAGACTGCCCGTACAGGACCGATGGCGGCCCCTTGAGGATGTCGATCCGGTCGAGCAGGTAGGGGTCGATCTGCTGGGTAGCGTAGTACGCACCGTTGAACAGGCGCAAATTGTCAACAAACTCATCCGCCCCCGCAGCACCCTGAAAGCCGCGGATTTCAACCATGTCGAACCGCGTGGTGTAGCCTGATGCCACATCGCCCGACACACCCGCATTATAGCGCAGGGCCTCGGCTATGGTGCGGGCGTTCTGCTGGTCCAACTGCGCGCGGGTCACGACGGATACGGATTCCGGGGTTTCGATCAGGGGTGTGTCGGTTTTGGTGGCGGCACTCGAATTCTTGGGCACAAGCCCGGCCCGCCCCGATGTGGCGTAAACGGCGATCTGCTCTTCTTTCCAGCCGGTTCTGCCGCGCCCGTTCGCTTGCCCTTCCACCCGCACCGGATCAAGGGTGATGGTGGCAGGCGCACGGATGAGCGAGACGGAATGCGCCCCGGTTCTGTGGTAACTGATGCCCGTGCCCGCCAGAAGGCTGGCAAGCGCCTGTTCCGCTGTCATCTGCCCGCTCACCGCCCCTGAGCGTGCCCCCGCTATCGTGGCGCTGTCGAACGCGATCTGCATCCCTGTCTGCGCGCCAAGGGCAGCAAGGGCGCGGCCCAGCGGCTGGGCAGGAATACTGAAGGGCTTTACCGGTAATGGCGGGACGGCCACACCGCCCTCAACCGGTGCGGCCGCGGCATGATGACCCGTGGCGGCCCACATGATGAACAGCAGGGCGGACGTGCCCGTAAGCAGGCTGGATCGGGAAAGCCGGATGCGATTGCGGCGGGACGGCAGAAGAACACACGGCATGGTCGGGTCTCACGGGCGGACGATTGGCAGAAAATGCAAACAAATTGCATTCGCGTATATCCATGTCCGTTGAGACGATTTATTTTTAACGGGCTGGCGGAACTTTTTTATGTTCCGATGCAAAAAACTGATGGGCTGTCAGGGCGTCTTGTGGTCAGCCAGCACCAGGGTGAAGCCCGCCGGGAGTGTGACAAGCCTGCTGCCATGCAGCGCGCACAGGGCTTCCAGCGCCTCCCTGGGATGATGCAGATCATACACGCCCCCTACCGGGATGGTGTCGTCTTCAAGGCCACGGGTCACGATGGTGCCCGGATAGTAGCGGCCCAGCACCGCGACCGCGTCAGAAAACCGTACGTCGTTCAGCACCATCTGCCCTGACCGCCATGACCCGACATCCTCTGGGTCGATCGTGCCGCGATGGGCCTGCCCCGTGTGCTGGTCGATCGCCCATGTCTGGCCGGCGGTCAGGCGCAGGGCGGGGTCGGACTGGCGGGATACGCTTACGATCCCCTCGCGCACGGCAACAGTGACATGGGGCCCGGCCATCTGCACATCAAAGGCGGTGCCGATATCGCGCGTCGTCACGTTCCCTGCCCTGACGGCAAAGCCACGTTTTCCGTCATGCACGACATTGAAAAACGCCTCGCCAGCCAGCAGCGTAACCCCCCGTTCCCCACCCGAATAATGCACCGCGATGGCGGAATGGCCGCCCAAGGTCACACCCGTTCCGTCCGACAGGCTGACCATGCGGGTTTCGCCGGTTTTCGTGTAATAATCGGCTTGCAGGCGGAACATGAGGCCCGGCGTGGCAAAGGCCAGCAGGCTCGCCGCCACCGGCAGCATACAGGCCGCCGCAATCCGCAACGGGCGTGCCCGGGCAGTTCTGCCAACCGCAGGCCGCCGGGGTGTTGCGGGCCGGTCATGCGGGGGTGTTACGGGAACCATCTGGCCCGTAAGAGCCCAGGCGCGTTCCGTCCGGCGCCATGCCCGCTCATGGTCGGGATCCTGCGCACGCCATGCGGCCCATTCCGCCCGTGCCGTTTCATCATCCGGTGCCTCATTGAGGCGTATTTTCCAGGTGGCGGCTTCCAGCATGGCACGTTCAGCGCCTTGGGTCGGCTGTGTGCTCATCCGTGTTCACTCCCCTTCGTTCCGCGCCCGTGGCGTTGAATGTATTTCCAGCAACAGGGACGGAACACGGGCCGGTTTTTCAACGGTAAGGGAAAAATCTTTACGGCTCCATGTCTGGCAGGGCCGCGGCACAGGCCACCAGCGCGATCTGGATCATCCTATGCACGCGCGTGGTGGAAACACCCAGAACGGTCGCGATTTCCTGCAATGTGTAGCCACCGATGCGATACATCTCGAACGCGCGGCGGGTGCGTGGCGGCAGGTTGGCCAGGGCACTTGCCACGGTATGCAGTTCCTGTCGGTGCCCGTAATGGATTTCGGGCGATATCGACCCCGCCCCCGTATCAGCCAGCAGGGCATGATCGATCTCGGTTGGAATCTGCCTGCGCGCGGCACGCAGATGATCAAGCGCCAGATTGCGTATGATCGTGGTCAGGTACGCGACGGGGTTGAAAATGATCCCCTGCCGCCTGACGGATGCGACCTGAACAAAAGCATCCTGAACAATATCTTCCGCCTGTGCCGCACAACCGACCATGGATACGGCGAAGGATACGAAACGCGACCGGTTTGCCAGATAGATTTCCAGAAGATGATTGGTCGAGGCCACGGCCTGAAGGTTCCTTGACAACGTGCGTCAGCGCCCGGACAAGGGCGTGCCTTCCTTACATGAACATAAGAATCATTATCAATACAAGAATGGCACTGTGATGTTTCGATATAATCCGGGGCTTTCATGCATGTCGTGCCTCGGCGGGGCGTTTGGGAAACCGGACGGCCAGATATGCGAACGCGTCCTATTTTCTTTTATTGCCCTGCCCTGACGGGCGTGCCAAGGCATGCATGATGGCTGTCCTGCCCCTGAAAACCGTTCGTCCGGCCCTTGTGCGCCTGCACCGATATACGGGGCTGCTGCTGTCGGGCGTGCTGTTCATTGCGGGCCTGACGGGTAGTATCAGTGTGTTCCGCACGGAAATTGACGCGGCCCTCAATCCTGACCTGTTACATGCCCCTGCCCCGGCACATCCCCTGCCGGTTTCAGCATTGCTGGCGCGGCTGAAGCTGCAGCGCCCTGAAACGCAGGTGACCGCCCTGCTCTACCGCCCCCCTGCGGGGCGTGCGATCGTGGTTTATTCGTCCGAAACGGTCGCGGGCAGGAAAGATCCGGTTGAAAACGAAATTTTTCTCGACCCCGGCACGGGGCGCATTCAGGGCATGCGCCCGGCCGAAGGCTGCTGCTTCAACCGTCGCGTGCTGATGTCTTTTATATACCGCGTTCATTATTCCCTTGATCTGGGCCAAGCGAGCATGTGGGTCATGGGTATTTCGGCCATGCTGTGGTCGATTGACTGTGTGGTCGGCCTTTTCCTGACCTTTCCGTTGCACCAGCCTGCATGGCGGCAGGCATTCTGGCGGCAATGGCGTAAGACATGGGCGATTAGCCTGCGGCGTTCTTCCATACGGATCACGTTTGACCTGCATCGGGCCGTCTCGCTCTGGCTATGGGTTGTCCTGCTGGGTATTGCCATAAGCGGGGTGGCGCTGGCGCTTGAGGATGAGGTCTTCAATCCCGTCATCCGGACCATCCTGCCTACCGCGCCATCCATGGCGGACACACGGCTCCCGGTCCATCCGGTTACGATTGATCAGGCGGAAGGCCTCGCCGCAGGTTTCGTGCAGGCTCATGGCAGCGGCGAGAGACCTGCCGCAGTGCTGCTGGACCCGGGTGGCGGGACCGCCATGTTCTACCTTTTCAGCAATCAGGGAACAGAACCCTCCGGGTTGGGCAGTCCCATGGTTACCGTGGATCTGAAAACCGGTCAGATCACGGCAGGTGACATGCCCGGCCGGGGGGCTGCGGGCAATCTGGTCATGCAGATGCAGTTGCCATGGCATAGCGGCAGGATAGCCGGGCCTGGCGGCCGTATCCTCATATGCCTGTCGGGTCTGGCCGTATGCATGTTGGTGGTAACGGGCATCATGATCTGGCAACGAAAGCGACAGACCCGTCAGGCCAGATAGTCCGACAGGCTGCTACAGGCAGATGAAAAGCCAGAATGGTGGCATTCTGGTGCCAGTGTCATCTCAGCACGGTCACGCCTGCCGCATCATGTGGTAGTGTCATGCCATAGACTTCGCTGTAGCGCGAGGCAAACGCTTTCCGCGCGCATCGTGCGCCTATAAAATCATATCGGCAGCTTCCCTATTCACTCCCTATTTTATCCTGACGCACCATCAACCCGACAATCAATAAAAACTCCAGGAACATGAAGCTGCTGCTTACGCTCAGGCTGGCGCTAATCGCGCCCTTGTAGGCCCCGGTCACCTCTGAGTGCGTAGCGGGAGAAAGTGTGCGGATCGCGGCCATACCTGTTTCCAGGAATGCCGGTACGTCGATCTTCTCCGGCAGCGCCTGAAGCCGGTTTTGCAAGGTGAGCGCCATCACGCCACCCGAGAGCGCCACGCCGAGCGACCCGCCCAGCGAACGGATAAAGGACATCATGGCTGTGGCGATGCCCAATGATCCGGGCGGCACGGCGTTCTGGATCATCACCGTCGCATTGGGCATGCCAACCCCATGCCGACGCCCAGAGCGCCGAGGCTGAGCAGGAAGAACAAAGCTGACGCACCATGATGGGCGCAGACCGCGATCAGGGTGAGTGCTGTAAATTCGATACCGACCCCGATGGCCAGCAGACGGGCGTAGCATTGCGTTTTGGATGAGACATATCCGCCCAGCATCGAACTGATCATCATTGTGCCGACCGGCGGCAGCATCATCAGACCGGACGCCGCTGGCGTCTCCCCAAGGACGAGCTGATAATAGAGGGGCAGCAAGATCATCGATCCCATCATCGCAAAAGACATGATGCCGGTCGCGGTAACGCAGACGGAAAAAGTCGGGATACGCAGCAGATCCAGACTGATGAGCGGCTCGGGTGCCCGCCGTTCCTGCCAGATGAACAACACGAACAGCGTTATGATAAGCCCAAGCAGGAGAAATGTCAGTGGCGAGGTCCATGGCAGGGACGTGCCAAGCGAGTTGAACAGCAGCAGGAATCCGGCGGTCTCAACGCTCAGCAGAGCAGCTCCTGGGTAATCGATCCTGGGCCTTGTCTCTCTACGGCCGACGGGCAGACTCAGCATGATCAGCCCGAAGGCGAGCAGTCTCCGATCGGCAGATTGACCAGAAACACCCAGCGCCATGATAGTGCGTGGTCAGCACGCCGCCGAGGAATGGTCCTGTCACGCTACTGACCTCGAACGCGCCAGTGAATAGCCCTTGGTAGCACCCCCGTTGCTGAGGGGATCCGCAAAAACACGGCGTGGAGGTCCAGCCTGTTTCACTGACCAACGTGACTACCGACGAGTATCACGTCATCGTGATGTTGCCTAACTTAAGTCCAATCTACGCTGCGCTTTCACTCCCATCTGCATCCTATGTGCATCCTATGTGCATCCTATGTGCATCCTATGTGCATCCTGCACGGGCAACTTAAACGCAGAAAGCCACCCTTACGGACGGCTTTTCCTTAGTCTTATCAGACGGAATTGTTTGGTTGCGGGGGAAGGCAACCAACGATATTTGCGATTGGTGGACCGCGAGATACCGCGCCTCGCCGCATGACAGCGTTATCATGCCAGAGCGCATGAACACATCAAACTAGAATCTTTGTCAGAAGCAGATTGCCTCATATAAGACCCCATAAAATGGCCAATTTGTGAGGCAATACGTTATGTCCGAGGCCTCGTGCCCCTCTGCTGCCTTCGATCGGTCCGGACTGATCGCCGCAGCATGACTTAGCAATTCCTACATATCGCGAGGAGCGAATTGGCGGCAATCCAAGGACTGGCGCGTGATGCTGTCTCCAAAAGCGCCCATCTCGGCCGCCCCTCCACCGAGGCGAAATTACGCGAAATGGTCGGATCCTCAATCGCATCCACCCATGGACAGATTCAACCCAACAGACTTTCACGTGGTACCGATCACAATCCCTACTCCCCTTCGGTGACCAAACTGCCGAGGCGCTCGTCCTAGAGGGGCGCGCCAATACCATCAGACGTTACCTGAATCAGATATGCGACCGGCAGCTACGCGTGAGGTCCAACGAGCAATTACCGTGGGGAAGCATCCCGAAAATAATCGAGTTTGAAAAATGGCCAAGATTGATGGATCCGTCCAGTCAGGCTTTGGCAAAGCCAAGCCCGGAACGAACCATCCGGTCCGGCCTGGCAAGCGCGGATGAGAGCAGTTCTGTTCTTCTTCAGGCGCCTCACCTATATGTATCACTCGGCACATATTGGGGATCAGGATGACGAAGACGCCTGCAGCACGACGCGGCAGACCGCGTACCTTTGATCGGGACGCAGCACTCCGAAGCGCCATGAACGTGTTCTGGCAGCATGGTTTTGATGGTGCGTCGATGACGCAGCTTGTCGATGCAATGCAGATCAACTCGCCCAGCATTTACGCCGCCTTTGGCAGCAAGGAAGACCTCTTCCGCGAGGCAGTCGAACTGTACGTCGCATCCGATGGCGGTTCGACCATGCGGGCGCTGACCGGTGACGGTGACGTGCGCGATGCGCTACGATCGATGCTGGCCGAGACGATCCAGACCTTTACCCGCCATGACGAACCACGCGGTTGCCTCATCGTGCTCGGCGCGCGTCATCTCGGACCTGTCAGTGACCCCGTCCGCACCTTCTTGCGTGACCAGCGCGAACGCATCCGCATCCTGCTCGCAGAACGTCTGTTGAAGGCGAAACAGAAGGGCGAACTGGCACCCGAAGCCGATGAGAAGGCGCTCGCGACCTGCGTCATGGCGTTCCTAAACGGGATATCGATCGAAACCGTAGATGGCACGTCACAACCGACGCTCCTCGCTGCGGCCGAACTGTTCGTAGATCGCCTGCTCCCCCGCTGATATTATGTGCTATCCGTCACAGAATCCTTGCGAACACGCACTGAGCGATATATGTGCTGTGCATCACATAAAGGATGATGCGCATGCAACCTGCCGGATTTCCGATCAGCGAACCTATCGCCGGCTTTGGTTCGGTAACGGGCGTTCCCCTTCTACCGGATGGCCTTGCTAACGCCTTCAAGAGCTATCTGGTCCCGAAACAGCCCGTATCCCTGCTCGTAGCACGTCAGGCCTTTTTCGCACCCTACGCCTGACAGACAGGAAACACGACATGACCCAACCTTCCCTGACACACGCCATGGCCCAGATCGGTGACGTGCGCCTCCATTATGTCCGCGCCGGTCAGGGTGAGCCGGTGCTGCTCATCCATGGCTGGCCCCAGACGTGGTACGAATGGCATCGCGTCATTCCCCACCTTGTCGAGGCAGGCCATGAAGTGATCGCGGTCGACATGCGCGGTGCCGGTGATTCCTCGCGTCCGGCCAGCGGTTACGACAGCAACACCGTCGCCGACGAGTTGCACGCACTCGTCCGGCAGCTTGGCTTTGCAACCATCCGCCTGGTGGCGCATGATAACGGCGCGCGGGTGGCCTATGCCTATGCCGCCCGTCATCAGGCCGAGGTCAAGAGTCTGGTGTTCCTCGAAAGCAAGATCCTCGGCATAGAAAGCGACGATGACGCATCGAAGGAATATTGGCATTTCGGCTTCCATCAGGAGGCTGACCTGCCGGAATTGCTGCTTGCCGGGCGCGAGCGCGCATATCTCAGCTTCTTCTTCAAGCGCTATTCGTTCGACCCGCGTTCGATCACGGAAGCCGATATCGACGAATATGTCCGCTGCTATAGCGGGCTTGGTGGAATGCGCGCCGGTTTCAGTTACTACCGCGCCTTTCCGGAAACCGCAGTGCAAAGCCGCGAACTGGCGAGAACGAAGCTGACGATTCCGGTCCTTGCCTATGGCGGATCACATTGCATGGGCGAGATTCCGCTTCGCTCGATGAGCTTGGTGGCCAATGATGTGCAGGGCGGCGTCATTCCCGACTGCGGCCACTGGGTACCTGACGAGAAACCGGAATGGATCGCGCGGGAGATCATTCGGTTTCACGGGGTCTAAGGCTAAGGAAACCAGGCCGCTTTGTGAGACGACATTTCCAAACTCGCAACTTGACGATGTTACCGATCAGTACCCACGGTCGGGACAACGTAACTTATCGGTCAGTCATATGAAGCTTTCCCTCCCCCGAAACAAGGGAACACAACGCCCGCACGTCTTCGTGCTGGTGGTCGGGCTCACCTTTCTCTCGCTGCTGGTATCCGCCGGTGTCCGGGCCACGCCCGGCGTGCTGATGATGCCGTTGCAGGACGCTTTGGGCTGGAGCCGCAGCAGCATTTCCGTCTCCGCCGCCGTGGGGATATTCCTGTACGGGCTCGTCGGGCCTTTCTCCGCCGCCCTCATGCAGAAGTTCGGCATCCGCCGCATGCTGATTGGTGCGCTGCTGCTGATCGGTCTATCGACGCTCATGTCACTGGGCATGACGCAGCCTTGGCAGTTCTTTCTGACCTGGGGCGTGCTGACCGGTTTTGGCACGGGTGCGGTGGCGATGGTGCTGGGCGCCACGGTGGTGAACCGCTGGTTCGTGGCCAGGCGCGGCACGATCATGGGGCTGCTGGCCGCCAGCACGGCAACAGGTTCACTGCTTTTCCTGCCGGGCCTTGCGGCACTTGCCCATCATTTCGGATGGCGGGCACCTGTCATGGCCGTTGCCGCAACCACCCTGATACTGGTGCCCCTTGTGGCCCTTTTCCTGCCAGAGCACCCTGAGGATCGTGGACTGGTGCCACATGGGGCAGAACCGGATCATGAACCGCTGCGGTATACGGACCAGAACCCTTTACGCACGGCCATAACGGCCCTGCTGGCGGCCGCGCGCAAACGAGACTTCTGGTTTCTGTTCGCGACCTTCTTTGTGTGTGGCTTCACCACGAACGGGCTGATCGGCACGCACTTCATCGCAATCTGCGCTGACCATGGCATCGGGGAAGTTCCGGCGGCAGGATACCTGGCCATGATGGGAATGTTCGATCTTGTCGGCACCACGCTGTCCGGCTGGCTGACAGACCGGCTGGATGCGCGCTGGCTGCTGTTTTCCTATTACGGACTGCGGGGGCTGTCGCTGATTGCGCTACCCTTCATCGATTTTTCTCCTGAAAGCCTGATGATCTTCGGGATATTCTACGGCCTCGACTGGATCGCAACGGTTCCGCCAACCCTGCGTCTGTCCAACATGGCATTTGGGGAACGCTCTGCCCCGATCGTGTTCGGCTGGATCATGTTCGGGCACCAGATTGGGGCTGCCTGTGCCGCCTCCCTCGCAGGCATGCTGCGACAGGCGCAGGGAAGCTATCAGGACATGCTTGTCCTGGCGGGCGTTGCTGGAGTAATCGCCGCGTTTCTTGCCGTAAGCATTGGCAAGGGTCGTGTCTTGCAGAAAACAGTGGTCTGATCGAATCATTAAAGGATATTGCATGTTTTTTGGAGGAACCGGATGCCGCTGCCCATCCACGCGCGGCGTAGCCTGAGGACAGCATGGTTCGAACCGCGTGATCTGATTTATGGATCAGGTCTTCCTTCCAACACGTTTCAGGCTTGATCGAACGACAAGGACATGAAACGGCTTAATCAAGGCCAGATAAAGACGACCCAGATTATTGTGGCAATGAACGACGGTGGTGACGAGTACCTCGAAATCGCTTCTGTTAACTGGCATTCGGAGCAGGATCGAAATCTTGAAATCAAGGTGCCGGTCATTTTCACCAAGTACAAGCTCATTGGCATTACGTGCAAGAACCGGGAAAAAATCGATGGATTTATTTCCCTCCGCCCGCGCCTTACATCGGAGTTCATCCGTTGTTTTTAAACCGAAGCGAGCGACTATATTGTCGCGTATTGCCAGAAGGCCACGAACCCACCAGACAGGACGATCAAAAATGATACGCGCTATAAGGTCTATGTCGTAGGGCACATCATTATGAGGTGTTATGCTAAAGGAGTCGACAAGGTCGGCGTCCTTGAATGCGCTGGCAATACTGCTTTCTGCAGGCAAAGTGGCCAACTGCACAGTATTGCCCGCACCATTCGATATCAGATGCGACGGATGATGTTTTTTCATCTCTCTTCACTAGAAGAACATTCTGGGTATGAAACGTGATGACTTCATCCGGGTCCAGCAATTATCCGGACCTACCGAACTGACTGCCTTATGCTGATCCCAACAGGCTTTTATCAAACAATGCCTGAAACTGTACGAATGGCCCTAGCGCTACCACCTGACGATCAAGCAGATGTTCCTGAATCATCGGCAAGCGATCAAGTTCGGAGTGGAGAGCGGCTTCATCAGCCACTTCGTAGATCAGCGTGACGACAGGCGGGTTTGGCGAGAAATAGAACTCGCGGAGCACGCCATTATTATAAGACTCCCAGACCGCCTTGATCTCCGCAACCATGTGCGGTGCGATGTCTTCCACTTTCTTGCCGGCAGCCGGCGTCAGTAAGACCAGGTATTTCATCTCTCTCTCCATTTTAAGTAAAACTTAATATGTGGCGGATGAGGATGTTCTTGAAGCTAAGTAGCGTTCATGTCAGTGTTGACTGCATGTCCACACCGTCGCTGTCTCCGGGCCTTCTTCAGCTTTTGTGGTTCGTGCGCATCGTTGAAGCAGGCTCATTCGCAGAGGCTGCTCGCCGCGCGGGCGTTACAACTTCAGCCATGTCAAAGGCCCTGACCCGGTTTGAACAAAAGCATGGTGTTCGTCTGCTACACCGCACGACGCATGCCCTCTCGCTGACGGATGAAGGTGACCGCCTGTTTGGCCAGGGTCGTCATCTGCTGGACAGTCTGGAGCAGATTGAAACGTCACTCGCTGAATTGGGAAACCAGAGTGCCTTCGGGCGTGTCCGGATCACCGCTCCAACAGCCTTTGCGCGCGCCTGTATCATGCCCGAACTCCCTGCGTTCCTGCATGCGCATCCGGAAATCAATATCGAGATCCAACTCGGGGACGAAATGGCGGACCTCGCCACACGTGGCATAGATCTTGCTATCCGCTCCGGTAGTCTCGTCGGTCTGCCCGGCCATATCTCTCGCAAACTATACTCATTCCCCTGGATAGCATGTGCCACCCCCGAATATCTTCGGCTTCATGGCGTGCCAGAAACACCGGCAGACCTGGCAGGACACAGGCAGATCGGCTTCAGGAACAAGGGGACAGGCCAGATCGACAACTGGCGCTTCGTGTCACCGGTGGACGGAAAGGCCATACGTCATGTTCCCCGGCCCAAGCATGTCTTCGACGATGGTGAGGCCGCCTGGAGCATCGTTCGCGCCGGGTTCGGCATCGGATGGGCACCTGCGTGGCTGGGTCTTGATGATCTTCGCAGTGGCCATGTCGTCGAGATATTAAAGGACTGGCGGATCGCCGAGGCGCCTCTTTCTGCCGTACGTCTGGAGAAACGCCATACGCCTGCGCGCACGCAAATCGTTATGGACTTCCTTGCCGCCCTGCCTTCGACCTGGCAGATTTAAAAGTGCGGGCGGCCACCGTCCGCCTGCCAGGTGTCGTCAAACAAACGGGCGACCATGAGCGCGGGATTTTCGCTTCGGGCCTATACCGGTTCCCCAAGATGTTCCCGCATCCATTGAGTTTCCTCGCTGGGGCTGCGGCGGAAATGGCGCCTGAAGTCCCGGCTGAACTGGGCGGGGCTAGCATAGCCGACTTCGGCGGCAATCGCAGCAATCGATCCCTTACGCCGCGCGATCATCAGCCTGGCTTCGTGCAACCGCAGGGCCTTGATGTACTGGATCGGGGTATTCCCGGTAAGGGACTTAAAGCCGGCGTGATAGGAAGGAACGCTCATACCGACCGTTGCCGCAAGCTCCGGTACCGACAATCCTTCATTGTAGCGTTCGCGGATCAGCGACAGGCTCTGCACGATCCTGCCTGTCGTGCCGTTGCGACGCAGCGCCACCATCAGCGAGCCTCCCTGAGGACCGATCAGGACGCGATAATGCAACTCACGCAGCAATCCCGGGCCAAGAATGGCGAGTTCCTGCGGATGATGGAGAGCATGAAGCAGACGCTGGAGCACGTCAGCAATGGAGGGCACCATCCGGCTTGAAACCAGACTTCTTGCCTTCTCCCTCTCGTCATGGCCGAGCTGCCCTTCCAGTATGGTCACGATTTCAGCGGCAAGATGCAGGTCAAAATCGAAGTAGATGGCGAGCAGAGGATGCTCGGGACTAGCTTGCGAAGCCATCCGAAAAGGCACGGGGACCGAAACCGCAAGGTAATGGTCGGCGTCATAGCGGTAGACCTCGCCATTGAGGAAGCCCTGCTTGGACCCTTGCAATACGAAGACTGCACCGGGGCGATAAAGGACCGGCACATCTTCAAGAATGGTCTCGGAACGCAGGATGCGGATACAAGGCAAGGGCGTGGCGTTGTAGCCATGTCGCGGTGCGAGCCTGCCTGCCAGCGCGAGGAGCGGAGACGATGCGGGTTGAGGATTCATAGGATCGAGCAAGATAATCAGAGGAAATGCGATAGAGAACGTATCGATATGATATTATTGGTCAAGGCTTGAATACAATCAAGCAGAGCAGAACCATGCCAGAGCAGACTTTTTTCATCACGGGCGCCAACTCGGGGTTGGGGTTTGCCATTGCCCGAGCCGCCCTTGATGCGGGCCACAGGGTAATCGGGGCAGTCCGGTCAGAAACCGCAAGGGCCTCGTTACTGGAACGACTACCGGATGCCCGCGCGGTCCTTTGTGACGTCACCGCGTTCGACCGCATTCCCGCCATCGTCGCACAGGCAGAAGAAGACCACGGCCCGGTCGATGTGCTCATCAACAATGCCGGCTATGGACATGAATGCGTTCTGGAGGAATCCCCTCTCGAAGAAATGCGCCGCCAGTTCGACGTCAATGTCTTTGGTGCGGTCGCGGTCGCCAAAGCCTTCCTGCCGCGTTTTCGCGAACGCCGCAGAGGGTTCGTCGTGAACGTGACATCAATGGGCGGCCTGATCACGATGCCCGGCATAGCGTATTACTGTGGCAGCAAATTCGCCCTACAGGGGATTTCGGAAGTCATGCGCGCCGAAATGGCGCCCTTCGGCGTTCATGTCACGGCGCTGTGCCCCGGATCATTCCGCACAGACTGGGCCGGACGTTCGATGGTCAGGACCGAGCGCTCGATTGCGGACTATGATGCTCTGTTCGATCCCATCCGGGCTGCTCGACACGAAAAGGACGGCAGGCAGTTGGGCGACCCGGCGAAACTCGCCGCCGCAGTGCTTCAGCTTGTTGCGTCGGACGCGCCCCCACCGCAACTCCTTCTGGGCAGTGACGCCCTGCGTCTGGTTCGTGAACGTATCTTCCGCCTAGAAAGAGAAATTACGGATTGGGAGGACTTGACCCGATCGACGGACGGCTGACGTTTTCGCACGCCACTGTTCGCTGGCGGTGGTCCAGGCCTGACCACGCCCTGCGCCATGTTACCGGGATGGCGGCTGTCACAGGCTGCCGCCCTGCCCTCCGCCGAAACGCTCACCCTTCGGGCCGCGAGCCTGCAATCAGAACATCAACGAGACGTTTTGCACGCGGCTCCCAGCCGGGACCTGTCGCGTAGTTCGAAACGCCACCAAGGGCACACAGCAGGTCTACCGGTTCGATGTCAGGCCTGATGTCACCGCTTTCTATCGCACGGGTGACAAGCCCGCCAATCGCGGCGGTGAGAACGGTGCGGGAATCCGCATAGATCGCGTCCGTTCCGCCAATAAGGCTGTTTAGTGCTGGGGCGATCACCTGCTTGGTCGCGATGTAATCCACAAACAGGTTCAGCCACGCGCGCAGCGCTTCAACGGGCGCATGAGTCTCCGCCAGACGGGTGGCTGCCGCTGCGAGCCTGTTCAGTTCATCACGATAGACCGCCTCGATCAGGGCGTCGCGATTGGCGAAATGACGATACAGCGTGCCAATCCACACGCCGGTACGCCGCGCGATTTCATCCAGGGGAATGTCGATTTCGCCTGATCCAAAGGCAGTCCTGGCCGTTTCCAGCAGGCGTTCGCGATTTTTGCGTCCATCGCTGCGTGGCCTGCGCCGGCGCGTCTGGTCCTCTTTCACGTCTTTCCCTCTTGTTAAACGGATGAATGCTCCGTATATAAATAAGCGGAGCATGCTTCCACATAACTCCCCGGGTGCCCATTCCGCAAGGAATGGCGTTCCCTGCATGCTGGAGGCCTATCATGGCACAGACTATGACACAGCAGTTTGGCGCAACATCCACGACCGAGGATGTCCTGCGCGACGTTTCCCTTTCCGGAAAGCGCGTCCTCGTCACCGGCGTTTCAGCAGGACTGGGCATTGAGACGGCGCGTGCGCTGGCAGCCCACGGGGCCACGGTTGTGGGGGCCGTACGCAACCTTGCGAAGGCGGAACACGCCACCGCACAGGTGCGGCGTGATGAGGAAAAAGGTGGCGGATCGCTTGAACTGCTTGAACTGGACCTCGCGGATCTTGCCAGCGTTCGTGCCGCCACGGACCGCCTGAATGCGGCAGGCAAACCGTTCGATCTGGTCATTGCCAATGCGGGCGTAATGGCGACCCCTTTCGGGCATACGAAGGACTGGTTCGAAACCCAGTTCGGCACCAATCATCTGGGGCATTTCGTGCTGGTCAACCGGATTGCCGGCCTGCTGCGGGCAGGGTCCCTCCTGGTCAATCTTTCCTCCGCCGGGCATCGTTTTTCGGATGTCGATCTTGCCGATCCGAACTTCGAACACACACCGTATGACCCCTGGGTTGCTTACGGCCGGTCAAAGACTGCCAATATCCTGTTCGCGGTTGCTTTCGATGCCCGGCACAAGGCGCAGGGCATACGGGCCACTGCCGTGCATCCCGGCGCGATCATGACGGAACTCGTGCGTTATCTGCCGGAGGGCGCACTGGAAGCAATGGAGGCGCAGATCAACGCGCAGGCGGCTGCCGCAGGCAAGCCGCCATTCGAGTTCAAGACAGTCCCGCAGGGTGCTGCGACCTCGGTCTGGGCTGGCGTCGTTGCTGCCGCCGATGCAGTCGGCGGCCATTATTGCGAGGACTGCCACGTCGCACCGGTCATTCCCAATGACGCACCCAAAGGGCTGCTTGATGAGGGTGTCCGCGCCTATGCCGTCGATCCGGCCCATGCCGAGGCATTGTGGGCAAAAAGCGAGGAAATGGTGGGAGAGCGGTTCGCATCGTAACCGCCGCCTGCATGACAGCCTGATCTGAAGAGGCATCAATGTCCGCCAGATCAGGCCCTCCCCTGTGAATGAACTGACCATTTCCTGCCTGCCGATCCGCTTTGCATTCTTGGTGGATCAGCAGGTTGCGTTTCCTTTGTCATTCTTCAGGTTGTTTTCTTTCCACCTGCAGGACGGCACCAGTATCGACTTCATCAAGCAACAGTTTTGCTTCAGTGATGCCTGCCCTTTGTCCGGGCGTCACTGAAAGAAGTATCGCAGCCGATCCCGGGAACATCGATCTGTACAGGGCAAAGTGGCGCTGCGCTTGATGGTCAGTCGGACGAACGTCCGGATGGGTAAATAATCAATTGAAAGGACAGGCATATGCCTAAAATCTGGTTTGTAACCGGCAGTTCACGTGGTCTTGGCCGCGACATTGTCGAAGCCGCCCTGTCGGCCGGTGATAGCGTCGTTGCAACGGCGCGCAAGCCCGCTGATCTCGATGCGCTGGTCGCTCAATATGGCGAGCGCATATTGCCCCTGCCCCTTGACGTCACCGACGCCAAAGCAGCCCAGGCTGCTGTCCTGCAGGCAAAAGAGCACTTCGGCCATATTGATGTCGTGGTCAATAATGCAGGCTATGCCAATACGGCCTCGGTCGAAGACATGGCGATCGAAGACTTTACCCAGCAGGTCCAGACAAACTTCTTTGGCGTCGTCTATGTCAGCAAGGCTGTTCTTCCCATCCTGCGCGAACAGGGGCACGGCCATATCTTCCAGATAGCTTCTGTCGGCGCGCGTATCACGGTTCCCGGTCTGGGTGCCTATCAGGCCGCCAAATTCGCGGTGCGTGGCTTCTCTCTGGTTCTGGCGCAGGAAATGGCACCGCTCGGCGTCAGGGTCACAACGATCGAACCGGGCGGGATCAGAACTGACTGGGCTGGCTCGTCCATGAAAATCCCGCCAATCAGCGCACCCTATGAACAGACCGTCGGGGCCTTTGCAAAGAGGATACGTGAGGGTTCAGGCCATCAGAGTTCGGACCCCGCCAAGATCGCCAGCCTGATTGTCGGTCTGGCGAACCGGGAGGACGCACCGATGGAACTGCTTGTTGGTGTCGATGCGGTTGAATATGTGAAACGGTCTGACGAAGCCGTGACGGAGAATGACCGTAAGTGGCACGACCTTTCGATCACGACGAAGGCAGACTGATGTATGATGTCTCTCCGGTTAGCAAAAGCTAACGGACGAATAAGTTAGGCCTCAGGAACGTCGGTGCCGGTTTCGATCGCATGGTGAGGCGGGTCGGGACCGGCCTTTTCAAAGTCCGGATCACTGATCGGCAGTTTTGCCCGGGCAAAGCTTCAGCCTGTCAATCAGCCACCGACCCGCACGCCCCGGCGGCTCGGCCGTGGGATAAACGACCGTCATGGGCATATCCACTCCCCCTTGGGAGATGTTGTCGATGCGGAGTTCGACCAGCCGGCCGCTTTCGATATCGGCCTGCACTATGTGCGACGGCATCCCGCCCCAGCCCAGGCCACCAAGAAGAAAATGATGCTTGGCGTAAAGATCCGCGAGCCGCCACGTCAGTGGGGACATGATGCCACGTTCCTTGCCAGCAGACAGATTTGTGCGGTCGGTCAGCACAAGCTGGACGTGGCGGGCCAGTTCTTCCTTGGGAATAACACCGTCAATCTGCGCCAGAGGATGGTCATGGGCTGCCACGATCAGGAAACGGATATCCCCCAGCGCCTCGCTGGACATGGAAGCGGGAACATCGGGCAGAGGACCGGCAATGCCAATACTGGCCCGCCCGTCGAGAAGCGGCTGAAACACGCCGCCAAGGGCTTCGACATACAGCCGCAGGGGCGTGTGCGGAAATGTCTCGCGGAATTTCGCAGCCACGGCCGTAATGCGATCCATCGGGAAGAACACGTCCACCACAACCGACAGTTCGGGTTCCAGTCCCGACGCCATGCCTTTCGCCCGCGCCTTCATGAAGTCCACATTCGCGACCACGCCGCGCGCATCGGCCAGCAGGACCCGGCCAGCGGGCGTCAGTTGCGGGTAACGACCGGACCGGTCGAAGAGCACGATCCCCATCTGCGCCTCAAGTGTTGCGATCATTTCACTGACCGCTGATTGCGACCGGTGCAGCAGCCGGGCCGCCGCCGAGAAGCTGCCTTCATCGCTGGCGGCAATGAAGGTACGCAGTTGATCCAGTGATACGCCGTCCAGCATAGGGTCTTAATCCATCGGTTCTTCCGGTATTATATATCGGAATATAGCGACTTTATAGATGGATAAATCCATGGGACATGCTGGATCATGTTCAGGGCAATCAGAAACCTATTTTCAGGGCGTAACAGAAAAGCCCTGTCCAATTCCTCTGCGGAGACAACCACGATGAAGATCCTGCATATTGATTCCAGTATTCTCGGCAACCATTCGGTCAGCCGCCAGCTTTCGGCAGAAACCGTCGCGCAGCAGAAGGCCGCGCACCCGGACGCCACCGTCACCTATCGGGATCTTGCTGCAAGTCCCATCCCCTATCTGACTGGCGAGCATATGGCGGCATTCCAGGGGGCGCCGGTAACGGACGCTGCACTTGCCGATGATCTGGAGACCGGCAACGGGTATATCGATGACCTTCTGGCGGCTGACATCATCGTCATTGGCGTACCGATGTATAATTTATCTGTTCCCGCCCAGCTCAAATCCTGGATCGACCGCGTGGTCGTGGCGGGCAGGACGTTCCAGTATGGCGCGGCCGGCCCCGAAGGTCTGCTTCCAAAGGGCAAGAAGGCATTCATCATCTCGACGCGCGGCGGGATCTATACCGGGAACAGCCCGGCCGCCGCTCTGGATTATCAGGAGAAGTATCTCGGCACTGTCCTCGCCTTCATCGGCCTGACGAATGTTACCTGGATACGCGCTGAAGGACTGGCGCTGGGGCAGGACGCAAAAGACGCCGCCATTGTGCAGGCCCAGGGCGAAATTGCCGGCCTTCCGGTCTGAAATACCGTTTTATCTCAGAGGAATATGCCCCATGATCAAACGTCATTTCGCCACGTCCGCCTTTATGGCAGCCGTCATATTCGGTGCGGTTTCACAGGCTTCCGCCCAGCAGGTTGCCAGCCCCGACCCATCAGCGGTGAAGGCTGGCACCTACAAGGTCGAGCCCTATCACACGCAGGTCGGCTTCACCCTTTTGCATATGGGCTTCAGCAATTTCTCCGGTTTTTTCACGGGCGCATCCGGTTCGCTCACGATTGATCCCGCCCATCTTTCGGCCACCAGCCTTGATGTAACGATTCCGGTGCAGTCGGTAGACACCACGGTGCCGAAGCTGGATGGCGAACTGAAAAGCGCGCAGTGGTTTGACGCAGACAAGTTTCCCAACGCGACGTTCAGATCGACCCGGGTTGTCCGGACCGGTGCGAACACCGCGAATATCACCGGCAACCTGACCCTGCACGGCGTGACAAAGTCGGTCACGCTCAAAGCCCGCCTGATCGGCAGCGGAACCAACCCGCTCGACAAGATGTTTACCGTAGGCTTTGAAGCGACCGGCACGATTGTCCGTAGCGAGTTTGGCGTGAAGCAGTACGTGCCGCTCGTGAGTGACACCGTGACGCTGACGATCGCCGGCGCGTTCGAGTTGCAGCAGTAAACAGCAATCAGCGCCATGGTCTGTTGAGCGATATACGCGTCTGACGCTCATTCTTCACTGGATTATGGCGTCTGGTATCGCAATTAGTTGCGTGTTAGGCAGCTCCGATTTGAACCTATGAAATCAGTCCATTGATTTATTTGTGTTTTATCGACGCCCCACCATGCGGCCAAACAAAAACCCCACGAACCTTTTGGCTTCGTGGGGTTTTCTATATGTCGTCTGGTTGCGGGGGCAGGATTGGCTCTCAAATTGCGGCAATCGCAAGTTGAGAGCAAAGAGGGCTTAACAGGCTGTTTCGATGAACTTTTTTCTGCCTGCGCCTGATCCATTACTGCAATCAATGAGCTCCTCCCCTCGTAGAATGGAGGATGTATTTATTCGAAGCTGTGCTCGCTTGCGCCTCATCCATAACATTCAGCGACTGGATTTCGATCCTTAGAGCCCGATCCGAAAGTTTTTGAACAATACCAGCCTGTTGTGATTCATCCGTCTTTGCGAAGAGATGGAGTGAATGATGACATGGACTGGTATTGCCCGGCGCGAGTATAGCCGGGAAGGCTTGCGATATCCATCGGACATGACGGACGGGGAGTGGACTTTGATCATGCCATTTGTGCCCCCTGCGAAACGGGGCGGTCGTCCGCGCACGACGGATATGCGCGAGGTGGTCAACGCGATGCTCTACATAGCCTCGGCCGGGTGCGCGTGGCGTCTGCTGCCGAAATGCTTTCCACCGGTCTCGACCGTCAGGCGCTATTTTTACGCCTGGCGTGATACCGGGCTGTTCGAGGTCATGAATACGGTGCTGGTCATGAGCCTGCGCGAGATCGAGGGGCGTGAAGCCTCCCCGAGCGCGGGCGTGATTGACAGCCAGTCGGTGAAAACTACGGAAAGCGGCGGGCTTTCGGGCTATGACGCGGGCAAGAAGGTCAAGGGCCGCAAGCGCCATATCGTGACTGATACCTGCGGCTTCCTGATCTTTCTCCTCGTTCATGCCGCCGACATCCAGGACCGTGATGGGGCCGTTGATGTCCTGGCAGCGATACGCAGGCGCTTTCCC
>NZ_NKUF01000032.1 GCF_003206495.1 Gluconacetobacter entanii
GCGAATGGTATGCTGTCAGATGCCAGCTCGCCATCATGTTCGATGATCGTTTCCCAATGGCCTGAAAAAGTGCCACCGCACAAAATTCTACACAGTCTCGGGGGGACTGTTCAATGTCAGTGCGTTACAGACACGTGGGCGCTCCATCTCGCAGGATCATCTGGCCGATTTCAACCCCGTCAGCGGGTTCCAGGCCGATCGTTCCACCCGCCTGTTCGAACTGTGGTACCATCAGTCCTTCCTGAACGGAAAGCTGGATGTGAAGATCGGGCAGCAGAACCTTGATACCGAATTCCTCATCAGCGATTACGCAGCACTCTACCTGAATGCGAGCTTTGGCTGGCCGATGGCCCCGTCGCTCAATCTGTACAGTGGCGGGCCGTCCTGGCCGCTTGCCTCGCCCGCCGTCAGGGTCCGTTATCGTCCCAGCCAGGCATTCACCTTCATGTTTGCGGCTGCCGATGATAATCCGCCCGGGAACCGGGACAATTCCTTTGCCATCCAGAATGGCGGCAACGGGGCCGATCCGACCAACCAGGTCACAAATGACGGCAGCGGTACGCAGTTCAACATGGGGACCGGTGCCCTGCTGATCACCGAACTGCAATATGCCCTCAACCAGCAGCCTGACGACATGTCCAGTGCGGGCAAGGATCCGGGGCTACCGGGTGTGTACAAGCTGGGTGGTTATTACGATACCGGCAGGTTCCCTGATTACCGCTACAACAACATGGGGCAGGCGCTTGGCGGGCCCGATGACAGTACCGGCATTCCTCGCTGGGACCGGGGGGACTGGATGGTCTATGGCATCATTGACCAGATGATCTGGCGGCCCTCGCTCACATCCACACGTTCACTGGGGCTGTTCGTCCGCGCCACGGGCAATGGTGGCGATCGTAACCTCATCAGTTTTGCCATGGATGCCGGATTCAACCTGAAAGCCCCGTTCCGGGGTAGCGATAATGATACGCTGGGGCTGGGCTGGGGGATCGGCCGTGTCAGTTCGGGGAAGCGCCAGTTCGACCGTAATGTGGCGCGGACCGGTGCCTACAGCCCGGTGCAGGGTAACGAGAATCACCTTGAACTGACCTATCAGGCGCAGGTCACGCCATGGCTGGTGATGCAGCCGGATTTCCAGTACATCTGGCATCCCTCCGGCGGTGTGCCGGATTACGGCGTGTCCTGTAACCGTCGTGTGGGGAATGAAGCCGTCTTTGGCCTGCGCAGCAGCATTACGTTCTAGCCCGGATGCCTGCGGGTCAAGGGACGGGCATTATGCGATCCGGTCGTGATGCCTGCGAAAACAGCCGTGATAAAACAGAAGGTTCCAGGTGCCACCTTTCCCACAAACGGCACCTTGCCCCGGTGTCAGGCCAGGGGGCAGGGGTCATAGGGCGGCTGCATGGCCCGCTGCCGCTTCATGGCCGCCATCCTGCCTGCCACACCCGGCCAGACCCATTTGAACAGGGCGGAGGAGATGATTACCGCGATGCCGACAAAGGTCCAGTCGTCGAGCGGTTCATGGAACACGTAGTAGCTGAACGCCACGGCCCACAGCATCTGGCTGTATTGCGGCAGGGCGATTGTGCTGGCCTCGGCCCGGGCGGTGGCCAGCATCATGAGCAGTTGTCCAAGTGCGGCAAGGAAGCCGTAGCCAAACAGGAACATCCAGGCCGTGGCCTCGTGCGGCCAGCTTGCATGTGCGGTCATGAGCACGCCATTGCCCAGCAGCGGGCCACAGAGGCTGGAGCCGAACATGGACAGGCGGGGCGTGTTCCTGCCGGACAGCCTGTAGGCGATGACGCCCACGGCGCTGGCCATCGCCGCAATCAGCGCGCACAGGTGCCCGAACTGCAACGCGCGCAGGCCGGGACGCAGCACGATCAGGACACCGGCAAACCCCACGATGACCGACATCCATCCCAGTGCGGAGACTTTTTCGCGCAGCAGCACGACCGAAAGGATGGTCACGAACAGCGGCATGAGGAAAATAAGCGAAAATGCCTCCGGCATGGGCAGAAGCATGAAGGCTTCGACACTTGCCGCCGTTGCGGCAAAGGTGGAGGCTGCCCGCACCATCCACATCACAGGCTGGCGGATGACGAACAGGTCACGGCAGGATTCGTTTTTCCCGCGTATGAACGGAATCAGCAGCAGGCCGAACACGCCACCGAAAAATGCCACTTCAAACGGGTCAACCTGCCCCGCGAGCAGCTTGGAATAAGCGTCGCTGATCGAAAACGAGGCGAACGCCGCGAATGCCAGCATCATGCCTGCCGAAAGACCGGTATTCTTCATCCACGTTGCTCACGAAAAAATTGTTCAGGCGCAGATATGGATGTCGATGAAGAAAGACCAGCGCTTGTCAGTAAAGCCAGTCATGCGTTTTTGGCGTCAGATTTCATATGACGCGCCCGGTTTTTTCGGGTAGCAGGTTGCGCCCTGAAATCTGGCCCCGCCATTTGGAACAGGTCCTGAACCTCCAGGAGGTTTCCGGTAAAGATTTTTTCAAAAAGCTTCAGGGCAGGGTCGCTTTTTAAAAAAGCAGCGCCCGGAAACGCCTGCCGTCATTTCACTCCACCGGATACGGACATGACGTCCCCGCATCTGGCACCGTTTCCCGTCCGGATGGATGCCACGCCCCTTCATGCCATGCGCGCCCTGACCGCCCTGCAACAGGCGGTGAATGACGTCCTGGGCGAAGCGGGGAAGTAATAATACCTGCCTTCGTGCCCGGTATGGGACATTTCATTGTAATGATAATTATTTTCACAATGGAATGTCCTGAAAATTTCCGCAGCAGGCCATTTGTTCAGGTTCGTGTCAGCTTTCCCTGCTATAACCGTGAAGTCATTGCGATGATGACATGGGTTTTGTCTCTGCCGGGGAAACGCCACATATTATGCTAAGGATATTTCTGGCCAGCCTGTGTGCCGCCTGTGCTTTGTCCCTGACCCTACGCGACGCACGGGCAGAAAGCGGCACCGAAGGCATATGCATGACGATCCAGCAGGGGATCCGACTGCATGTGAACGGCATGTATGGCGGGTATCCCCATTCCGTATTTCGCGATGCCGTGCTGCAGGGGGTGGCCTGCCACTCCAGCGAGGCGGAACTGCATGCGCTGGGCCTGATCGCCACCCCGGCGCCCCACCTGCATATCGCGGTCATGCGCCCAATAGGGCAGGGGCAGCAGGGGGCGATTTCCGCGCGCCTGTACTCCCGGGGACATTTCGTCATCGGGGAGCGCATGTCCCTTTCCCCACTTGCACGGTCGCAGTCCCCTTTCTCGATAACTTCGGACGTCAATCTCCTGATGGCGCGCCTGTGGGACGATCTTGCCGCGCGGGTCGGTCGCGGCGGTCCCGTCATTCCATGACGGGAAAGGCCTGACCCATCGATGCTGCCGGTCGTGCTTGCAACCATGCTCTGTGCCGTGGCGTGGTTTTCCCCCCTGCGTGCGCAGACACCGCCATCCGCGCTGTCCTTTCATGAAGCGGTCGCAATGGCATGGGCCATTGATCCCGTCCGCACCGAACTGCAGGTCGGTCATCATTCCGCCAAAGCCCGCGCCAGTGCGGCGGGATCATGGTTCGCCGGCGGCCCGACCGTGTCGGGTGAATATATGGATGACCATATGCTGGGCAGTAACGAAGGCTATACCACCTATCAGGGCGGGGTGTCGGTGCCGCTGTGGCTGCCGGGACAGGGAAGTGCGACGAAACAGGTCGCCAGCGCCGAGGCCCTGTCCATTGATGAACAGATCAATGTCGAACATATGGCGCTGTCGGTCCGGGTGCTTGACGCCAGTGCCGCTGCCCGGATCGCCCGGACGCGCGTGGAGGTCGCCCGCGACCTGCATGAGGCAACGGCCCGGATCAGCGCCAGTGTCGCGCATGCGGTGCGTGGGGGCGAACTGGCCTCCGCCGATGGGCAGATGGCGCAGGCGGCGATGGAAAACGCCCGTAACGAACTGGCCCTGGCGCAGGAGGAGGCCGAAAATGCCACGGCGGCACTCGAGGTACTGCTTGGCCGCCCGGGCATGCCGGACCTGTCACGTTATGGCGGTGATGATGTGACCCATGCCCGTTTCGTCACCCCGCGCGATATCGAGGAGAATGATCCGCGCATCAGGGTCGCGCACCGCAACGTCGAAGCTGCGGAAGCGAACATGAAACTGGCGCGGCGTTCCTTCATGCCCAATCCGGAAATCGGCGTCGATGCGATCCATGAAAAGCAGTATGCCAGCCCATGGGATGACCGTGTGGGCCTGAATTTCAGCATCCCCCTGCCCAGCGAGGTCCGGAATACCCCCATCATGTCCGAGGCCCGCAACCGCCTGGCCGCGGCGAGCAGCCAGGAAACGCAGGCCCGGCGCATGGTGCATCTGGAAATGACGCGCGTGCGTGAACGCCTGATCGCGGCCACCACGGCGCGGCAGACGACGCGTGCCTCCGCTGCGGAGATGGAAAGGCGGGCGCAGGCACATGAACGCGCCTGGCGCCTGGGGGAGGTCGGTCTGGATGCGGCACTTGCGGCCCGGCAGGCGGCATGCACGACCCGCCTGGCCAGCGCCCGGGCGGAGGTGGAATGGCATGTCGCCAGCATCCGCATGCTGATCGCTACAGGCATCGTGCCATGACAGGTGGTGTCTGCCATATTGCTGCGGCCATGTTCGTGTCAGGCCTGTCGTGCCTGCCGGCCCATGCCGCTGATGAAACGCTGCCTCCGGTCGTCAGGCTGGACGCGGCGGCCGTCGCCAACGAAGGCGTGAGCGTCACCACGGCCACGCCCGGCACCCTTGCGCTGACGCTGCCGGTCATCAGTCGGGTCATGGCGGACACGACGCGGGTGGTGCATATCCATCCCGCAGGCAATGGCAAGGTACTTGCGGTGCTGGTGCGGCCGGGCACGCCGGTCCGCCGGGGACAGGCGCTGCTGCGGTATCAGGACCATTCGCTGCATGTCGCGCGCCTGCAGGCGACGCAGATGGGCGCGGCGCTGACCGCCGCGCGCGCGGCCCGTGCGGATGCCGCCGCCGCGGTGCAGCGGGCCAGGGCGCTGGTGGGCGGGGTCATTTCCGTCGCCGAACTGCGCCGCAGGCAGGATGCGCTGGCGCAGGCCGATGCGACCATGCGCGCACGCCAGGCCGACGTGGACACGCTGGGCCACCGTTTTGACGAGGAGTTCAATTCAACCTCCGAACAGGGCGGGCGCGAGGGGCAGGATGAAACCTCGACCCTGATTTCCCCGGTCGATGGCATGGTGCAGGCGATCGACACCTCCGTGGCGGGGGACCTGACCTCGAACATGGACGTGGCCACCATCGCGGACCTGTCCAGTGTCTGGATCGTCTCTGACATCGCCCCCGACCAGGCGGCGCGTGTGCAGGTCGGTGGGGCGCAGGTGACGCAGACGACGCAGGGGCCGCTGGCATCGCGTATCGATACGGTCGATGGCATGGCAAGTCCGCTGACCGGGCTGGTCCGCGTCATCAGCAGCGTCGCAAGCCCGCATGGCGCGCTGGTGCCCGGCATGGTCTTCGACGCGACGCTGGCCGAACGTGACAGTGTGGCGGGCATTGTCGTGCCTTCCGCTGCGATCCACCGGATCGACGGCCACAGCGTCGTGTTCGTCCGTGCAAGTGAAACCGACTACCGGCCCGTCATGGTCGATGTGGCGCTCGATGACGGGACGCGGGCGGTCATCCGCTCCGGCCTGAAGGGGGGCGAGGCGGTCGTGGACCACGGCAGCTTCGCCCTGCGTTCGGTCATCGGGCTTGCCGGAATGGACGCGGACTGATGGCGCGGAGGTACCTTGAGGCGTTGCTGCGTGCGCGCATGCTGGTGCTCGGCGGCCTTGGCCTGCTGCTGGTGGCGGGCATCATGGCGGTACTGGGCCTGCCGGTGGAGGCCGTGCCCGACATCTCGCCAAAACAGGTGCTCGTCTCCGTCGTTGCACCCGGCCTTGCGACGGAGGAGGTGGAAAAGCTCATCACCTTTCCCGTGGAGGCCAGCATGACCGGCATCCCCGGCATGACCGACCTGCGCTCCGTCTCCCGTGGCGGGGTGTCGGTGGTGTATGTGCAGTTTGATGATGCGACGGACATCAACCTTGACCGCACCCGCGTGAACGAGCGCATACAGCAGGCGCGCGCCAGTATCTCCGTGCCCGGCATCACCGTCAGCATGGGGCCGCTTGCCACCGGCATGGGCGAGATCATGCAGTTCCAGATCCGGGGCAGCGGGCGTTCCCCCATGGACCTCAACCGCATCATGAACTGGACCGTGGTGCCACAGATGCGCCTTGTCCCCGGTGTGGTGGACGTCAACGTCAACGGAGGGGCGGAGGAAACCTATGAGGTCACGCTGGACCCCGCGCGGATGATCGGGGCCAACCTTTCGGTGGGCGAGGTCTATCGCGCGGTGGATGCGAACAATGCGGCATCCGGCGGCGGGTGGATCACACATCATGCCGAACAGCAGAGCGTGGTCGGACGCGGCCTGATCGGCAGCCTTGCGGATTTCGGCAACATCGCGGTGCGGACCAATCCCGATGGGTCTGTCGTGCGCCTGCGTGACCTCGGGCGCATCACCACGGGCGCGCGTACGCGACTGGGGGCCGTGACGCGCGACGGGCGGGGGGAGATCGTGATCGGCGTGGTGATGATGGAAAGCGGGGCGAGTTCCAACGCCACCCTTGCCGCCATCAACCGTGCCCTGCCTGGCATCAGGCAGGCGCTGCCCGCAGGCGTTACGCTGGAGCCCTATTACACCCGCGCCACCCTGACGGGGCAGACGATCGCCACCGTGCGCGACAACCTGGTTATGGGGGCGGTGCTGGTGGTGGGCGTGCTGGTGGTGGTGATCGGCCACTGGCAGGCAGCGCTGGTCATTGCCTCGGTCATTCCGGTGGCCCTGGTCTGCGCCATGGCAGGGATGCGGCAGTTCGGGATATCGGCCAACCTGCTCAGCCTCGGCGCGATCGATTTCGGCATGATCGTGGACGGGTCGCTGGTGGTGATCGAACATGTCCTGTCCCGGCGGGAGGAGGAACCGGATGCGTCCTTCATCCCGCTTGTGGTCTCCTCCGTGCAGCAGGTCATGCGTCCGGTGGGGTTTGCCATCCTGGTCATCATCATGGTCTACCTGCCCATCCTGACCCTGCAGGGGATCGAGGGGCACATGTTCCGCCCCATGGCGCAGACGGTCATCATGGCGCTGCTGGCTTCTCTGGCGTACTGCTTCATCTGCATTCCCGTGCTGGCCACCCTTGCGCTGGCGCGTGTCCGGCCTGCGGGCGATACGCGGCTGATCGCCTTCATGCGCCGTCCCTATACCCGCATGGTGACATGGGGCGAGGCGCACCCGCGCATCCTGTTTGGCGGCACGATCGCCGTGCTGGCGATCTCTGCGGGACTTGCGACGCGACTGGGGGGGGAGTTCATACCCCAGCTTGATGAAGGTGCACTTGCGGTCACGACCACGCGGCTGCCCTCGGCCTCGCTTGAGACCGTACTGGCGTCGGTCACGAAGCAGGAGCAGATCCTGCGCCGCTTCCCCGAGGTCCGCTCCGTGGTCAGCAATACCGGCACGTCCGCCATTCCCACCGACCCGATGGGCGTGAACGAGACCGACAGCTTCATCTTCCTCAATGATCCGTCCACATGGAAAACCGCCCGGACGCAGGCGGGACTGGTGGCCGCGATGGACGATACCCTGCGGCGCGAACTGCCCGATGCGCTGTATTCATGGAGCCAGCCGGTGCAGATGCGCATGGACGACCTGCTGTCGGGGGTGCGCACGCAGATCGCCGTGTCGATCTTTGGCGATGACCTTGCAAAGCTGGCCGACCTTGGCGACCGGGTGGTGGCATCCATGTCAGGCGTGAAGGGGGCGGCGGACGTGGCGGCGGCGGGTGATGGCACCGTGCCGCTGATCGTGGCCGATATCGACCGCACGCAGGCCGCCAGCCGCAACGTGGCGGTGCAGGACATCCTGGATATGGTGGAGGCGGTGGGCGGGCATATCGGTGCGCGTCCCGTGATCGTGGACAATGCCATCATTGGCACGCAGGTGCGCCTTGACCCGCGTGCCGCCGGTTCGGCCGCGGCCATTGGCGCGCTGCAGGTCCGGCGCATGGACGGGCAGGGGAGCGTCATGCTGTCGCAGGTCGCCCATGTGCATGAGGTCGATGGCCCGCCGCGCATCAGTCGCGACGGCGTGCGTCGCCGCATGGTGGTGCAGGCCAATGTGCGCGGGCGCGACCTTGCATCCTTCGTGGCGGAGGCACAGGCCCGCGTGACGCGTGATGTCAGGCTGCCCGCAGGCTATACCCTGCAGTGGGACGGGCAGTTCCGGAACCTGCAATCGGCCATGCGGCGTCTGGAAATCGTCCTGCCAATCGCGCTGGGCCTGATCTTTGCGCTGCTGGTGGTGGCGTTTGGCGCGGTGCGGCCTGCCCTTCTGGTCTTTGTCAACCTGCCGGTGGCGGCCACCGGCGGGGTGATCGCGCTGACGCTGCGGGGCATGCCGTTCAGCATTTCGGCGGGGATCGGCTTCATCGCGCTGTTTGGCGTGGCCATCCTCAACGGCGTAGTGCTGGTCAGCGAGATCTCGGCCCTGCGGGCGCGGGGCATGGCGGTGGCGCAGGCGGCCTTTGCGGCGGCGGAATCCCGGTTCCGCCCGGTCATGGCCACCGCGCTTGTCGCCAGTCTGGGCTTTTTTCCCATGGCCTTTTCCCAGAGCGCGGGGGCGGAGGTCGAACGCCCGCTGGCCAGCGTGGTGATTGGCGGACTGGTGACATCCACGCTGCTGACGCTGCTGGTGCTGCCGTCGCTCTATGCCCGGGTGATGAAAGAGAAGGTCCAGGACTGATGCGTATTCTTGTGGTCGAGGATGAACATGACCTGGGGGCGGCGGTGCAGGAACGCGTGCGGATGGACGGGCATGCGGTGGACTGGTTCACGACGCTGGAAGAGGCGCGCGCGGCCATTGCCACCGTGGATTATGATTTCATGCTGCTCGACCTTGGCCTGCCGGACGGGAACGGGCGCGCCCTGCTGCGTGACATACGGCGTACGTCCATGGATATCGCCATCCTCATCACCACGGCGGAGGACCAGATCAGCGACCGGATTGCCGGCCTGTCCGACGGGGCGGATGATTATATCGTCAAACCTTATGACCTGAATGAACTTGTCGCGCGGATCGCGGCCGTGGCGCGGCGATATGCCACCCCACGCAGGCAGGCGTGCTACCGGGTGGACGAGGTCACGATCGACCGTGAAAACCGTTCCGTATCGCGTGACGGGCAGAGGCTTGACCTGACCGCGCGCGAATGGGCGATCATGGAACTCCTGTCGCGCAGTCCCGGGCGGATCTATTCCCGCCAGCAGATCGACACGGCGCTGTATGCGCTGGACCGTGACGTGGACAGCAACACGGTCGAGGTCTTCATCAGTCGCCTGCGCAAGAAGGTAGGCAATGCGGTCATCAGGACCGTGCGGGGACGGGGATACTGCCTTGCCGACGGGGAAGCCGCATGAAGCGATGGAGCCTTGCCGCCCGGATCGTCAGCAGTGTCCTGAGCGTCGTCATGCTGAGCCTTGTGACGCTCAGCATCGCGGTCGCCGGTTTCACGCGTTATGAGATAACGGAGCGGCTGGACAATTCCCTGCAGGAAGTCTCCGAACGCCTGCAGGCGACGATTGCAACCCAGCTTCATGGGCCGCAGTCGGGTACTGTCGCCTGGGTGCCCGATGTCGGGCCACGGACGCTGGCCTATCAGGTGGTTGATCGGGCGGGCCATGTCGTGCTGCGCTCCCAGAATGCTCCGGCCCGGCCCTTTGTGCCTGACATACACACGGGATTTGCCGATACGCCGCTTTTCAGGGTGTATATCGCAGCGCCCACCACGACGGCGTATCGTGTGCTGGTGGGCGAACCCACATTGCATCGCCGTGGGGCCCTGCTGCGCGCCACGGCCATCGCGATCGTGCCGATACTGGTGTTCCTGCCTGTCATCTGGGTGCTGGTGCGCCTGATCGTGCGTCGCGCCCTGCGTCCATTGGGGCGGTTGCATGATGAAATGCAGGTGCGTGGCAGCGGAAACCTGCGGCCCATCGCATCACTTGACCTGCCGGTCGAACTGGTTCCCATCCAGCATGCCGTCAATACCCTGCTGTCCCGTCTGGAAACGGCGCTGTCTACGGAACGTGCCTTCGCGGCGAGTGCCGCGCATGAACTGCGCAACCCGCTGGGCGCCCTTCTGGCGCAGGTGCAGATGCTGGGCCGCATGGTGCCTGCGCAATCAGAGGCGGGAAAGCGGGTGGATATCATTGCCGAACGTACCCGCCGACTGGCCCGGAGTGTGGAAAAACTGCTGCAGTTTTCGCGCGCGTCTTCCGGCATTGCCTTCAGGCGCAATCGTTTTGACCTGCTGACCGTGCTGCATGTCCTGGTCGATGATCTGGGGCATATCCCGCGCGACGGGCGCAATATCGTCATGAAGACAAACGGCATCAGCCACATATTCGTGCATGGCGACATGGATGCGACCGGCATCATGCTGCGCAACCTGCTTGAAAACGCGCTGCTGCATGGCAGTCCCGGCACGGCGGTGCATGTTGCCGTCACGCCTGATGGTGGCATCGATATCACCAACGACTGCCCCGCACTGGCGCCGGACATGCTGGCACGACTGACCAGTCCGTTCGTGCGGGGCGGGACCGGTGCGCATGGAAGTGGCCTTGGGTTGGCCATTGCCAACAATATTGCCACGCAGATGGATGTTTCCTTCCGCCTGTGTTCGCCCCTTGCGGGGACGGGCAGGGGGTTCGGGATTTTCCTTGCATTTCCGGATGCTGAAATAACATCCGCGCCGGAGGGAGCGTAAGGCCATGCGTTCAGGTTTGCGTCATGTCCGGGCCATATGATGGGGCCTGAAACATGCCGTTTTGTGACACCCCATGCCCGGGACACATGTTTTCACGAACCCATTGTCCATGCCGGTGTTGCGTATGGAATATCTGGATGCAGGGAATATGACTGATGAATGCAGCAGATGACGGCGTGCCCGATACGCGGGAGGTGCATGCCACATCGCGTCTTGGCTGGCTGCGGGCCGCCGTACTGGGGGCGAATGACGGCATCCTGTCAACGTCCAGCCTCATCATCGGTGTGGCAAGCGCCCATGCGACACGGGGGAGCATATTGCTGGCCGGTATCTCCAGCCTGGTGGCAGGCGCAATGTCCATGGCTGCGGGCGAATATGTGTCCGTCAGTTCACAGGCAGATTCGGAAAAAGCCGACCTGGCGCGGGAAAAAAGGGAACTGGGCAGCAGTTGGGATGCCGAAGTGGGCGAACTTGCCGGTATTTACCGGAAGCGTGGTCTTGATAACCTTCTGGCGCGCAGGGTTGCCGTTGCGCTGATGAAACATGATGCGCTGGGCGCCCATGCCCGCGATGAACTTGGCATTTCCGAAGAAACGGCAGCGCGCCCGGTCCAGGCTGCCCTTGCCTCCGCGTGTGCCTTTGCATCAGGGGCCATGCTGCCCGTGCTGGGCGCCACACTTTCCCCGTCGGGCCTGGTGCCGTGGACGGTTTCGGTCGTTTCCCTGCTGGGACTTGCCATTCTGGGATGTGTTGGCGCGCGTGCCGGAGGTGCGGCTCCCCTGCGCCCGGCATTGCGGGTCATATTCTGGGGCGTGATGGCCATGGTGATCACCGCAGGCATTGGCAGGATATTTGGCGTTCAGGGATAATGTCGCGAAAACGTTTGAGTGGATATGCCCATGCCTTTTACCAGTGCAGCGAACGCCCGACCGGTCAGCCCCGCTGGTGCGTATCCATTTTGCGCATGATGGCGGCCAGTTCAGTCTTGCGTGCGGCAGATGCCTGTAATTCATAACCCGACAGCAATGTCCCTGCCATCATCCTGCCGGGCGTGGTGATCGGTGATGATGCCGTTATCGTGACGGGCAGTGTCGTCACACAGGATGTACCGTCCGGTTTAACGGTCGCGGACAATCCAGCGCGGCCTCTGCATGCAGGCCGAGGCCTGCGTTTCTCCGTCTGCCTGATCTGCCCAGGTCATATGATAATGGTCCCGCACCCTACTTTCCCGCCGGAAAAGAAAACATCCCTGGATGGTTGAACAGGCTACCGGTAATAGCTGCATAGAGGATCGTTTTTCCATCAATGCTTTCCGGCCCGCCGCCAATGTTGAACCAGGTCAGTTCCTCTTTCGGACTGTTATCGCGGGTTTCAAAACGCAGGCCATAGATTGCGGTCTTGTCAAAGAGCACGGCCAACTGATGGTTGGCGCAGTCATGTTTCCTGCATGCCAGCAGCACCGTATAGGGCCTGCCATCCATGGTGACGGGAACGGCCTCTGATTCGGTGGCGGTGCGCAGCCAGTCTGGCTTTGGGGTCTTGCCAAACATCGCATCGAACTGCTTTGCCCAGACGGGATCCTTCAGATAGGTGCTGAAGGTTACCGGATCGGCATTTGCTGCCGTACCTGTCATGACAAGGGCCAGCAGGCCGCCGAGCAGTATACCGGGTTTCATGACCGTCCCTCCTGTCACTGTGCCGCGCAATCGGCGCGACTGTCCGCCACCGCCGAACGCCATAGCGAGAACGCGACCGCGATGACGGCAGGGCCGATAAACAGTCCCAGCAGGCCGCAGGCATGCAGGCCCCCCAATATGGCGGTCAGGACGGCAAGGAACGGGATTTTCGTATTTCCGCTGATCAGTTTGGGCCGTACGAAATGGTCGCCAAAGAAATAGGCAATGCCCCCGACAAGCCCGACAATCAGCGCAGACGTGCCGCCGCTTGCGGCAAAAGTGGTCGCGGCGGCCAGCGCCAGAATGACGGGACCGCAAAAGGGCACGATGCTGACGATGGCGGTTACCAGCATGAACAGTGCGGGATGAGGGGTACCGGCCACGAAATAGCCGATCCCGATGATCGCACCTTCGCCCATCCCGACCAGGACAAGGCCCGCGACGGTACCACGCACCGACCCCACGATGTTGTCGATGGCATCGGTTGCCCGGCGGCCCAGGAATTTCTTGCCCACTGCGCGGATGTCACCAATCAGGCTTTCGGCGGACACCAGAAAGAAATAAACCGACAGGACCGCGATCATGAAGGTCTCGGCAATTTCCATCAGGCGGTGGGTCAGCGTTTTTCCATCGGCGGTGGCGAATGTGTGCGAAACCGTGCCCAGCCAGTTGCGCAGTTCATCGGGGTCGGACAGGTATTTGCGCCACAGGGGGACGATCTTTGACCCCGCCCCCGGCAGGTCCTCCACCTGTCGGGGCACCGCAATGCCTGTCTGTGAGGCGGACTTGGCCCAGTCATACAGTGACGGCAGGTCACCCACGGCCTTTGCCACCATGGCCACAAGGGGCACCGCAAGCAGCGCGAAAATCCCGATGCTGATGATCAGTGACGCCACCATGTTGCCGCATCCGCGCCGACGCAGGATCTGGTAAAGCGGGAAGGCCGTGATCGACAGGATGATGCCCCAGATGAACGCACCGAGGAAGGACTGCTCGATATACAGCGACGCCATGATGACAAGGCAGACAAAGATACCTGTGGCGACATACTGGACCCGCGACGTATTTCCCATGAATCATGGTTTCCTGATATTTCGGCAAGGACGGCAATATATGGTGGATATGATTACCATATCCCCAATAGCCTGTTTCTGGATAGCCTGTCGGCAAAGACGACAATAAAAGTTTCCCGATGTCGTCTTTTGTCAGGAGTGCGGTTTTCTTCGGAGGCTTCCCCAACAGGCGTCACCAGAAACCTGGGATGGGGGGACGCCCTCTCCACAGCGAAATAATGCCGGTGGAGAGGGGAAGCGGTGTCCTACGCCTCCAGATCCCCGCGGCCGACGGCGATATAGGTGAAGCCGGCAGCCTTTGCCTCATCCGGTACATAGATGTTGCGCAGATCGACCAGGACGGGCGTGCGCATCAGGCCATGGATTTTCTTCAGGTCCAGCGCGCGCAGGGACTCCCACTCCGTGACGATGGCCACGGCATCGGCACCGGCGACCGCCTGGTACGGGTCCTGGAAATAGGTCACATCACCCAGCACATCGCGGGCCTGCTCCATCCCGGCGGGGTCGAACGCATGCACCCGCCCCCCTGCATCACGCAGTGTCTGGATGATGGCGATGGAGGGGGCGTCGCGCATGTCATCCGTGCGCGGCTTGAAGGTCAGGCCGAGCACCGCGATGACACGGTCACGGATTTCCCCGCCACACGCGGCGATGATCCTGCGTCCCATCCGGCGCTTGCGCCGTTCATTGACATCGGCCACCGCCTCCACAATGCGACTGGGAACGTCATAGTCCTGTCCGGTCTTGATCAGCGCGCGGACATCCTTGGGGAAGCATGACCCGCCAAATCCCGGTCCGGCATGCAGGAATTTCGGCCCGATCCGCTTGTCGAGGCCCATGCCGCGCGCGACGTCCTGCACATTGGCCCCGGTCTTTTCACAGATATCGGCGATTTCGTTGATGAACGTGATCTTGGTCGCCAGAAACGCATTCGCCGCGTATTTCGTCAGTTCGGACGTGCGGCGGTCGGTGAACAGCAGCGGCGCCTGGTTGAGGAACAGGGGGCGATAGACCGCGGCCATGACTTCACGCGCGCGGTCATCCTCCACGCCCACGACGATACGGTCGGGGATCTTGAAATCCCCGATCGCAGCACCCTCGCGCAGGAATTCCGGATTGGACGCCACGGAGAACGCCGCCTCCGGACGCAGCGAGCGTACAAGGCGCTCCACCTCGTCACTGGTGCCGACCGGAACCGTGGATTTCGTCACGATGACCGCATAGCCGTCGAGGTTTTGCGCAATCTCGCGCGTGACCTCATAGACGAAGGTCAGGTCCGCATGCCCGTCCTCCGGGCGGGAGGGGGTGCCCACGGCGATGAAGATCACCTCCGCATCCTTCATGCCGACCGCGAGGTCATGCTCGAACGACAGGCGGCCTTCCGCTACGTTGCGGGCCGTCAGTTCCGCAAGGCCGGGTTCGTAGATGGGCATGCGTCCCGCGCGCAGTCCCTCCACACGATGCAGATCCCGGTCGATGCAACGGACCTCATGGCCAAAATCGGCAAGGCACGCGCCCGATACCAGACCCACGTAACCTGCCCCGATGACGGCAATCTTCATCCGCTGTCAGTCCCTTCCAATCGCGTTTCGCAGGCTTAAACAGCACGGAGGCCGCCTTCTGACAAGGGGAGGGCGGGTTGCCCGCAATGACGCAATTTTCCGTAACATCGTGTGTTCGCTCTTCCCGAACGCATGGCCCCCGCCCGCGTTATGTGCCCATGCCGCCTGCCACCGCCATCGCAAGGGAAAGTCGCGCGCCCATGAACCATGCCCTCAACCTGCTGGGCAACATGCTGTTTGGCCTCATTGGCCTCGTCATCGCCGGAATTGTGATGGTCGAGGGGTTCATGGCGGCCATGCTCGATACCATCGGCATCCATGGGCAGGTGCAGCGCGCCGTGCTGACGCTCGTGCTCGTGGCGCTCATCATCGCGGCGTTCCGGGTCTTTGGCCGGGCTTTCGGGCTTCTGGCCGCGGTTTTCCTGACCCTGCTGCTGCTACAGGCGCTGTTTGGCGATCCCGCGGATGGCGACCGGATCCGCGCGCGCCATCACGCCGAAGCGTCGAGTGCGGCCTGGAGGATATAGGCCGCCGCCAGTTTATCGACCACCTGTTCGCGCCGCTGCCGGGTCATGTCCACGTCCTGTATCAGCATGCGGTTCACCGCAGACGACGACAGGCGTTCGTCCCACATCGCTGCGGGCAGGCCCACCTGCTGCGACAGGTTCATCATCCAGTCGCGCGCGGCCTGCGCCGCAGGGCCGAAGCTGCCATCGAGCGAAAGCGGCAGCCCACCCACCAGTCCGCCGACATCGTGTTTTCGTGCCAGTTCCGCGATCTCCGCCGCGACAAGCGACAGCTTGCGCCGCCGCACGGTGGTGCAGGGTGAGGCCAGCATGAGCGAGACATCCGACAGCGCGATCCCGATCGTCTTCTGCCCGGGATCGATTCCCATCAGGCGTTGTCCGGGCCGCAGGGCGGATCGCAGTTCGGGTATGTTGAACAGGGGCATGGTCTGGGGCTATTGTCCTTCGCGTTCCTGCTTGCAGGGTATTCTTGTCCCGTCACGATGGAAAGTTATTGCTTCATGTCGCTTGATCCCGCGACCGTCCGCCGAATTGCCCGGCTGGCACGGATTGGTATTGACGAATCCGACCTGCAGTCCCTGCAAGGGGACCTGAACGGCATCCTCGGCTGGATCGAACAGCTCAACGAGGTCAATGTCGATGGCGTCGCCCCCATGGTGGGGACCGAAACAGCGGTCCTGCGCATGCGTGAGGACATCGTGACGGATGGAAACATGCGTGACGCCGTCCTGTCCAACGCCACCGATACGGCTGGCCCCTATTATACTGTGCCGAAGGTGGTTGAATAATGCTGACCGAACTGACAATCGCCGCGGCGCACGATGGGTTGCGACGGCGCGAATTCTCCGCCGCTGAACTGGTGGGCGCGCATGTTGATGCGATCGGGCGGCTGAACGGACGGCTCAACGCCTTCATTACCGTGACCTCCGAACAGGCGCTGGCGGCTGCAAAGCGCGCCGATGACCTGCTGGCAGGGAATGAGGCCCCGGTCCTGACGGGTATCCCGCTGGGGATCAAGGACCTGTTCTGCACCAATGGCGTGCGCACCACCGCCGCCAGCCGGATGCTGGAAAATTTTGTGCCCCCGTATGAAAGCACGGTGACGGCGAACCTGCTGCGCGATGGCGCGGTGTTCGTGGGCAAGACGAACCTCGACGAATTCGCCATGGGGTCGGCCAACATCACGTCGGCCTTCGGCAAGGTAGAAAACCCGTGGAAGCGTGAAGGCGATCCGCAGGCCGCCCTTGTTCCCGGTGGCTCCTCGGGCGGGTCGGCCGCAGCCGTTGCGGCGGGGCTTGCCATGGGGGCGACCGGCACCGATACGGGGGGCTCCATCCGCCAGCCCGCCGCCTATTGCGGGATCGTCGGGCTGAAGCCGACCTATGGCCGGTGCAGCCGCTGGGGCACCATTGCGTTCGCCAGTTCGCTCGACCAGGCGGGGCCGATGGCCCGCACGGTGGAGGATTGCGCCATCATGCTGCAGTCCATGGCGGGGTTTGATCCCAAGGACAGCACCAGCGTCGATCATCCGCTTGATGACTATCGCGCTGCCTGTTCCTCCAGCCTCAAGGGCATGCGCGTCGGTATCCCGCGTGAATACCGCGTGGAGGGCATGCCCGCCGAAATCGAGGCCTCGTGGCAGAAAGGGATCGAATGGCTGCGCGATGCGGGGTGCGAGATCGTCGATGTTTCGCTGCCGCATACGAAATACGGGCTTGCGACCTACTACATCGTCGCCCCGGCGGAATGTTCGTCCAACCTCGCCCGGTATGACGGCGTGCGTTTCGGACGCCGGGTGGAGGCGCCGACGCTCGATGAAATGTATGAAAAGACCCGGCGGGAAGGGTTTGGCACCGAAGTGCGCCGCCGCATCATGATCGGGACCTACGTCCTGTCCGCGGGCTATTACGATGCCTATTACCTCAAGGCGCAGAAAGTGCGTTCCCTGATCCGTCGTGATTTCACAGAAGCCTTTGAGAAGGTTGACGTATTGTTGACACCGACTGCGCCTTCCCCGGCCTTTGCACAGGGTGAGACGACGGACGATCCGGTCCAGATGTACCTCAATGACGTGTTCACCGTTCCCGCCAGCATGGCCGGCATGCCCGCCATGTCGCTGCCGGTGGGCCTGAGCGAGCGCAGGCTGCCGCTGGGGCTGCAACTGATCGGGCGTCCCTTTGATGAAAAAAGCGTGCTGGCGGCGGGCCATGCGCTTGAACGGGCGGCGGGCTTCACGCACCGTCCCTCCATCCGTGCGGAGGGTGTGTGATGTCCTACCTGATCGAAGGCAAGACCGGAACGTGGGAAATTGTCGTAGGCCTTGAGGTCCACGCGCAGGTCATCAGCAAGTCGAAGCTGTTTTCCGGGGCCTCGGCCACCTATGGCGGGGAGGCGAACACGCATGTCAGCCTGGTGGATGCGGGTTTCCCCGGCATGCTGCCCGTCATCAACCGTGAATGCGTGGCGCAGGCCGTGCGCACGGGACTGGGCCTGAAGGCGCGCATCAACCTGCAGAGCCGTTTTGACCGGAAGAACTACTTCTACGCCGACCTGCCCACCGGATACCAGATCAGCCAGTTCACCCATCCCATCGTGGGGGAGGGGACGGTCGAGATCGAACTGTCCGATGGAACATTACGCCATATCGGGATCACGCGCCTGCATCTGGAGCAGGATGCAGGCAAGTCGATGCATGACCAGGATCCGACCCGTTCCTTCATCGACCTGAACCGCGCGGGTGTGGCGCTGATGGAAATCGTCAGCGAACCGGACATCCGCTCGCCCGAGGAAGCAGGTGCCTACCTGCGCAAGCTGCGCATGATCCTGCGTTACCTCGGCACCTGCGATGGCAATATGGAGGAAGGCTCCATGCGTGCGGACGTGAACGTGTCCGTGCGCAAGAAGGACGAACCCTTCCGCACGCGCTGCGAGATCAAGAACGTCAATTCGATCCGCTATGTCATGCATGCGATCGAGGTCGAGGCCACGCGGCAGGTGGAAATCTGGGAATCGGGCGGCACGGTTGATCAGGAAACGCGCCTGTTCGATCCGTCGCGTAACGAGACCCGGTCCCTGCGCAGCAAGGAAGACGCCCACGATTACCGTTATTTCCCCGATCCTGACCTGCTTCCGCTGGTGATCGAGGAAGAGTGGGTGCGCGATCTGGAAAAGGGGCTGCCGGAACTGCCGGATGACAAGCGCGATCGCTTTGAAAAGGAATACAAGATCCCGCATTACGACGCCAGCGTGCTGGTGGCGGAGCAGGCGATCGCGGATTATTACGAAACTGTGGCCCGTGGACGTGACGGGCGACTGGCGGCCAACTTGGTCACGGGCGACCTGTTCGCGGCGCTGAACAAGACGGGGCGCAATATCGGCGACAGCCCGATTTCGGCGGCGGCCCTTGGCGGGATGCTGGACCTCGTTGCAGACGGGACGATCAACGGCAAGATCGCCAAGGAAGTGTTCGAGGACATGCTGGAGACGGGCGACAGCGCCGCCGACATTGTCGAGCGCAAGGGCCTGAAGCAGGTGACGGACACGGGGGCCATCGACAGGGTCGTGGCCGACATCATGGCCAAACATGCCGACAAGGTTGAGGAATATCGCGGTGGCAAGGACCGTCTGTTCGGGTTTTTCGTCGGTCAGGTCATGAAAGCGATGGCCGGAAAGGCCAATCCGGCCCTCGTGAACGAGGCGCTGAAAAAGGTTTTGTAAAAACTGGATATTTTTTTCGTATGAACGTTTGACGGCGCTGCTGGAACACGCTACAAGCAGCGCTGCAAACGCCGTGTAGAAATATACGCTTTTCCCCGGCGGAGGGGTGGCCGAGAGGCTGAAGGCGGCGGTTTGCTAAATCGCTGAACGGGGTAACTCGTTCCGTGGGTTCGAATCCCATCCCCTCCGCCAACTAACTTCAACAAGTAACTGATTTTACGAATACTTTTGAAGTTTGGCCATAATTGGCCCCAAACCTATCCCCTAATAAGTTTTTATATACGTCTGCGTTCATTGACGTTCATTTTTTGTGAATGGGTGGACTTGCGTAATCGCCGTGCACCAACAAATGATGCCTGCGTTGCAGAATAAAGTCTGCATACAGACCGCGATCCTTCTCTTGGTCAAAACTGCAGCAGACTAGATCAGATCGACATTCAGATCATCCAGATCATGGCAGAGGCGATGGGGATTGTCTTCGGTATCACTACGAACAGAGTCTTCATAGGAGCCTGCTGTTTTGCGTTCTCCTATTGATTTCCATTTCGGTTTGTTCGCAAATTGCGGACATGGCAAGGGAATTGACCCAGCCCGATTTTGAGGGGACACCCCAATAAGCGAAACGGTAGCAATCGAAATGGGTTTTCAGAAACAGCAGGAACAGGTCGCCCGCATCGAAATGATGCAGGAAAAGACGCGCAAGTATGTGGCCGAACAGCACAAGCTGATGACTGCAACTGCCAAGCTGAACCGGGATCGCTGGCTTGGGCCTCTGGTGGTTGTCAGTAGCCTTGGGGGCGGCGTTCTCGCGGCAGTTGCCAGCCACATGATAAAGGGAATGGAGGGATGACCCCCACCCGCTTCCGGGAATGCCTTGCTGCGATTGGATGGTCGCAGCGAGGTTTTGCTACCAAAATTGGTGCGGACGAACGCCTTGCACGTCGATGGGCGGCAGGGCGGGCTGATATCCCGCCATCCATTGCAGCGTGGCTGGAGGTTCTGGCCCGGATACATGAGGAATTCCCGTCACCCAAGGAGTGGAGACGCAAAGAAGTTTAACGACGCTCGCCCACAAATGGTGCGACCGACGCGCGCGGCACTGTCCTTCACACTGTCGCCCGGACAGGCACATGAACTGCCATGCGCCCATACCCTGCTTGACGACCTGGCGCACCCATCGACCTAACTGTCTAAAAGGGAGATTTTTGTTGCTGCCTCGCCGATCGGAAGCAGCCATATCTCTCGGCCGATCAGTAGCATGTAATGATGGGTTAATGACAACACACGGATATCGTGGAATATTACTGAATACCCTGTCGTAGGCTGGTGGGCGATTTGGGATAGCTACGGGCACGACATCTACTCCATGCTCATCGCTGGGGTACGACGCCTTTGGGAGGGGAACACATGTTCAAGATCACGGGTCTCGACAAGCTCACTAGGGAAATGGACCAACTAGCCAAGTTCGCCAAGGAGGTGGACGGAGAATTGACGAGCGTATCCTTTGATCCCACCGACCCAAGCAGCATCGAGACGGCCATCAGCGAGATGGAAGCCGCCATCCATCAGAAGGCCGTTTCCTACGAGGGCAACGACATGGTGGCCAACTTGGTGGAGCAGATGAAGGCGAATCTGCGTGAGCAGATACTTGAGAAGGCCGCAGCTGCTCGTCTGGAGGAAGACACCAAGTGACTCTGAAATCTGCTTTCGCCGAACTGAACAACGCCATACTCGACCTGCAGCAGGCCGACTACAACACTTATGAACGACCTTTGAAGAAGCTGGCTGGGGCTCTGAAAGCGGAGGAACTGCGCGCCACCAGCGAGGCATTGAGCAGCAAGGTCGACTTCGACCGGTTCCTCGCGGAGAGCGATCAGGGAGGCAGCATGGTGGGCAGCGCAAGCCTTAAGTGGCCCGACGACAAGGAGCAGGAGCTCGGCCTCACCATCATCATCATAGAGCGCGGCGCCGCTGATCCGAATTGGTTCAGGGACTTCGGATTCCATTGGTTCTACAACGGCACCAAGCTTATCTCCGGCATTCATAAGATGACGAAGTCGGTCATCGTGCCGTTCGGTCGCGACTTCAAGGCGTTCGTCGAGCAATCGGTGCCAGCCCTGCAGGATGCTCCATCGACTTCCATCGACCTAAACAAGATATTCGTGGTCCATGGCCGCGACAATGGCACCAAGGAAACCGCAGCCCGCTTCCTTGAGCAGCAGGGGTTGCAGCCGGTCATTCTGCACGAGCAGCCCAGCAGGGGGATGACCATCCCGGAGAAACTCATCGCCAACAGCGACGTCGGTTTCGCAGTGGTCCTCCTGACCCCGGACGATGTCGGTAAGGCAAAGACTGACACTGAGGAGATGCCGCGCGCCCGACAGAACGTGATACTGGAGTTGGGGTACTTCGTCGGCCGCCTCGGGCGGGACAAGGTCTGCGCGCTGTGCAAGGATACGATCGAACTGCCATCGGACTACGTCGGCGTCGCCTACATCGAATGGGACGATGCCGGCGCTTGGAAGATCGCTCTTGCCAGAGAAATGCATGCCGCCGGCTACGACATCGACTTTAACAAGATCATCAAGGGCCGCTGACTTCGCTGGTCTGCCTGTCGGCATCGAAAATTGAGCAGACGGGCGGCATTTGCCTTATCTCAGCCGTTTAAAGTGTATCGCGATATTTCCAAAGTAGACACGTGTCCTTCTTTTCAAGGAAATTATATAAAACTATAATTAGTAAATATTATTACTATTTATTATTAATATTATTATGGACGGAACTCAGACGGCCTTTCCAATAGAGTTGATTTGCGGTACTACCTTTTGCTTAATCGTCTAGATTGCCCAACGTCATCCGTACCGCCAACGCCCGCCTCTGCCTGCGCCACAGGAACAGTTCCATTCCGGCACCAGCCGAGATGAAGCCGCCCGCGAACCCGGCCAGCAGGCCCGCGACGAAGATGCTCATGACGCCTGAATCGCCGAGTTGTCAGCCTTGCACTTGGCATAGATCGCCTTGATCTCCGTCAGGGCGGGTCCGGTCGTGCTTTTGGTGTTTTCGACCGCTTTCTTGATCGTAGCCCATGCTTCGGGGCCGTATTTCTCGATCAGGGCGAGGACCGCGCTGGCTGCGCTGGCGATCGCGCCGATTTCTGCTGCGTCCATGATGTCAGTTTCCCGTGGTGGTGGTTGCGATGTCGGCGCAGGCCGAGGGCTGCTGCCCGGCCTTCACGCCGGTCCAGCAGGTTTCGAACGAGCCGAAGTCGGTCTCCAGCGCCGACACGACGGTGGAGGTGATGGACTTCCCACCCTCGATTGAGGTTTCGAGCGATGTGATCTCGTTGAATACGGTCTGGCTGGCGGACTTCACCAGCGTCTTTTCAGCGTCCGTCAGGGTGACGCCCGGCAGTTTTCCCGCCATTACGTCGGGCATGGGGGCAGCATGTCCATGCGTTTTTCGTGTGGCTCATGATGTTCCGGGGCGGCAAGGCAATCGCATGAGACGGCCCGGCAGGAAGTGAAGGGGCCATATTTTCACTTTATTTTTCTGTGAATGATGACATGTGGATGCCGGGACAGGGACATGTTGTGCATGTCCCGCAGGTATGACTATGTCCGGTGGGACAATTTTTTTGGTGTCCCGTCTGTAAAACGCGTCAAGGTTGGTAAATTGCACGATTCTAGAGAAAAAGTTGTCATCATTACCGGCGGTTCATCAGGAATCGGCCGATGCACGGCCCGGCTTTTTGCCTCCCATGGCTGGAAAGTCGGCATCATTGCCCGTGGTCTTCCCGCGATGCAGGCAACGGCGCAGGACGTGCGTGACCAGGGCGGGTGCGCTGCGATCGTGGAAGCGGACGTGACGGATACCGCCGCGCTGGAGGCGGCGGCAGACAGCATCATTTCGCAACTGGGGCCGGTTGATGTCTGGATCAACTGTGCGGGCACCGGCATTTACGGACGTTTTGACGATGTGCGTGAAAATGAGTTCCAGCGCGTGACCGATGTCACCTACCACGGCACGGTCAATGGAACGCGCATTGCCCTGCGGCATATGCGCCCGCGCGGGCAGGGATGTATCGTCAATGTCTGCTCCGCCATTGCATTTCACGGTGTGCCGCTGCTGTCGTCCTATGCCGGGGCGAAGGGGGCCGTGCGTTCATTTACGCAGGCGATCCGCGGGGAACTGCGCCTTGAAAAAAGTCATGTGCGCATATGCTCGGTTTTCCCTGCGGCGATGAACACGCCCTTTTTCAGTCATGCGCTGAGCCACATGGGATGGCCCGCCCGCCCGGCCAAGCCGATCTACAAGCCTGAGGTCGCAGCCGAAGGGATCTGGCTTGCCGCGCGCAGCAATCATTCCGAACTGTTCATTACCGGCACGACCGAACTTTTTTCCCTTGCCACGCGCTTTATGCCCGGGGTCATCGGATGGTGCGTCAGCCAGTTGGGCATGGAGCGGCAGTTGACGCGCGACCATCGTGCCATCGAACTGTGCGAACCGACCCTGTTCCATCCTTCCGACCGGGTGCGGGGGGGCAGGTGGCCGTTCAACCATCAGGCACGGGGATGGAGCATACAGGTCTGGCTGCTGGGGCTGCGCCAGGCAATCTGCATGCGGATAAGGAAGATGTTGCGCATGACGCATTGATCCCCATTCCGGCGCGCAGCATAGGTTCGTATTTTTACAGTCGGGTGTGAACGATTCCAAAAATTGGGCGTTGGAGGGATATACCGTTCTTTCAGGCAGGGAGGCACGAGATGAGATGCATGGCACTCAGCGCGCTGGGGTTCTTTTTCGCCTGGGGCATCAACAATGCCTACGCCCTGTCCGTGTCGCCCGTCCCGGCCGTAATGGCTGCGCCTGAATGTGGGACGCGGTGGCATGTGTCACCGCCCTGCGCGCAGGGACGCGATGGGGATGGGCGCTTCCTTTCCGCCCCTGTGCCCGACCGCGCCTGATAAGGACCCCGATGGCGCAGGGCAGGCGGTACGGGGGATTTCATGGCCTGCCACTGCATGCATTTCGTGCTAGGCTGCGGCGGTTTCAAAACGCAGCAAAGTCCCGTCGTGCAGCATGCTCCCCAGCCATATTACCCGTTCGGGCCGCGATTCCCGCTTGTCGCATCCTTCCGCCTCCTGGCCTCCTGCTGCTGAACATGATCGGCGGTACGCATGGTGGCGCGGGGCGGGGTGGCTGCTTGTTGCATGCTCTGTGCTGGTGGCGGGCCATGTGCCTGCCCGTGCCGAAGACATGATCGACAATGTGCTGCCCGCGCATTGCGTGGCCCATGTCATGGACGTGCCGCTGATGTCCCACAGCGGCAGTCCAGTCATTCCCGTGGAAATCAACGGAAAGTCCGGCCTGGCCTATGTCAGCTTCACGCAGGAAGATATCGGGGTATTTGCCGATCCTGTCATGAATTACCCCGTTGGCAGGACGTTCCAGCTTCAGACCATCGCCGGGCAGAGCTATTCCTTCGCAACGACGATCAAGTCCCTGCATATTGCACAGGGTGAGGCCGGCAATGTGCCTGCCATCGTGGTCGGGGACAGGCTGGAGACCATAAATGACCAGCCGGTGCTGGGCATTATCGGCTACAGCGTGCTGAGCAATTATGACGTGCTGCTTGATTTCGTGGCAAAGCGGATGATCCTCTTTCGCCTGTCCGATGCGCCGGGATGCACCGCCATGGCGCAATGGCTGGGCGCGGGGGTGACGCCGGTCACGCTGATTCCCAACGCCAGGGGCGTGCTGACGGGGGTGGAACTGAAGGTCGGGGACATTCCCCTGCGGCTGGAGGTGGAGCCGGGATCCAATGCATCGGTCGTCCGGCAGAAGGATGCGCGCACGGTGGGCCTGACCCATGCCACGCTGCACGATGACCCGCATGTGCGGACCGTGGTGGGACGCATCCTGGTCGGGCACCGGCACCATTTTGACAATGTGACGATCGGGGAGTGGAAGGACCGCGCCCTCGACGTGAATGTGGAAAAGGCGAAATACAACCTTCTGGGCATGGATTTCCTGCGCAACAGGAGGGTCCTCATGGCGTTCCCGCAGGGTGTGCTGTACCTGACGCCGCCCATTCTCAGCAAGGACAGGGATCCGCGTATTCCAAGCGCGCTTGCGACGCATCTGGCGACGGCCACCGTCCATGAAACCAATGGCTCGACCCAGTAGGGACATATATGGACAAGAGACAACCTTCCGACGTGACCATCCCCGATGGGGTGATGGCCGGCCTGCGCCATCATCCGGCCCGGTTCATGGGGTGGTATGTCCGCCGTCACTGGTGGGCGCACCTGCTGGTCATGGCGATGGTGACGCTTGCGATGGCATGCGGGGTCAGCACATCCTACATCATCCGCCATCTGGTCAATGCGATGGCCGCATCCCCCCGGCCGGACATGGCGGTGGTCTGGTCCATGGTCGGGGTGTTCTGCGGGGTCATTTTCCTTGATGGCTGTGCATGGCGCGTGGCGGGATGGATGGCGTCCGGCCTGTTCGTACAGGTCGGGGGCGATATCCGCCGCGACCTGTTCCGCTACCTGACCGGGCATTCCGTCGCCTATTTCTCCGAACGCATGTCCGGCGCCATGTCCGCGCGTATTTCCACGGCGGCGAATGCGGTCTTCAGCCTTGAAAACCAGATGGCCTGGACGCTGCTTCCCTCCACGCTGAACATCTTCATGTCCATTTGGATGCTGGTGACCGTCAGTCCGTGGATGGCGCTGTCGATCGTGGGCATGACGGTGGGCGCGGGCCTGGTCATCTTCCTGCTTGGCACCAGGGGACGCCGCCTGCATCGTGATTATGCGACGCAGGCGGCGGAAAACGATGGGGAGATGCTGGACATCGTCAACAACATGCCGCTGGTGCTGGCATATGGCATGACCGCGCGTGAATGCCTGCGCATGGGCCAGCGTATCCGCAACGAGACCGGACTGCATCGCCGCTCCCTGCGCTACCTTGAAAAACTCCGGATGTTCCATGCCGGCCTGACGATGCTCATGACCGGTGGACTGCTGTTCTGGGTCGTGATGCTGTGGCATCTGCACCGCGCGACGATTGGCGACGTGGTCATGGTGACGACGCTGGGGTTTGTCATCCTCAACTGCACCCGTGATCTTGCCTTCGCGCTGGTGGAGGCGGTGCAGCATGTCTCGCGCCTGTCGGAAACGCTGGAAAAACTCCTGCTGCCGCATGAAACCGCCAGCCATCCTCTGCCCTCGCGCAGCCTGCCGGAACGCGCGCGTGGCCATGTCAGCATACGCGATGCGTGTTTTTCCTATCCCGGGGGGAAGCCGGTCCTGTCGCACTTCAACCTTGAAATCCGCGCCGCCACGCGCGTCGGGCTTGTGGGGCAGTCGGGGTCGGGAAAAAGCACGCTGCTGGCCCTGCTGCAGCGGCAGCGTTTCCTGCAGGAGGGGCAGATCCTGATTGACGGGATCGACATCCTTGACCTTGACGAAGACAGCATGCGTGGCTGCATGGCCGTTGTCGCGCAGGAGGTGGCGTTACTGCGTCGTTCCGTGCGCGACAATATCCGTTACGGGTGCGATACGGCAAGCGACGCGCAGGTGATTGCCGCGGCCTCTGCGGCAGGGTGCCTCGATTTCATCATGGCGATGCCGCAGCAGTTCGATACCATCGTGGGGGAGCGCGGCGTCATGCTGTCCGGGGGGCAGCGTCAACGGATTGCCATTGCGCGCGCCTTTTTGCGCAACGCCCCGATCCTGATCCTTGACGAAGCGACCAGCGCACTGGACAGCCAGAGCGAAAAGCACGTGCAGGACGCGCTTGATCGCCTGCAGGCGGGGCGGACCGTCATCGCCGTGGCCCACCGCCTGTCCACCCTGCAGGGTTTCGACAGGATTGTGGTGATGGAGCACGGGCATATCGTGCAGGATGGCAGTATTTCCGAACTGGAAAACACGCCGGGTCTGTATCGGGATGTCCTGATGCACCAGGACACCACGATGCCGGCCGCATGACGCGCGGGCCGGGACGTTCAGTGCGTGGAGGAGGAGATCTGCGCCTGAACCCGGAGCATCTGTCCCAGCGTTTCGTAAATGCCCTGCGGCGCGGGGGCGGGCAGGTGGAAGGTCAGCCTGCCACCCGGCGGCAGGTTCAGGGACAGGAACACCTCCTGTCGCGACCTGTCGGTGCCAAGTTCCCATTGCGTGACGTCATAGACCGGGTTGGGCTTCCCCCCGCCAACGGCCTGACAGTCCGAAGCCAGCTTGGCAAACAGGGGCAGGCAGTTGACAAGCTGCGCCGGCGGCACGGACAGATGCAGTTTCGCGCCATCCCCATCTTCGACTTCCAGGACAACCTTGCTGCCATCAGGGGAGGGGCGGCCTCCCAGTATCTTGCTGATGTTCAGGTGGCGTGGGGTATCGCTCATGGAGATGACCTGCTTCTGCTGGGATGAAAGCCAGAGCATATCCCATCCCCGTCCCTCGATACAGGGGCGGGGCCATTGTGGCATGCGGCAGGCAGGGCAGGGCCTAGTGAAGGTGATACTGCGCCAGCGCCATCTTGCAGGATTTTCCCTCTCCACTCACATCGTCGCCCAGACTTGGGTCCACCTTGAGGGTAAGGCGCATGACTGCCGCCGAAAGATGGGCGCCACTGGTATGGGCGGACACCTTTATGTTGATGTTGTTGTTGTTTTCCATCACCGCCCAGTGGCCGCCGCGCGCCATGGTCGCTTCGGCCTTCACCGCCCAGTAGGTTCCGTTCAGGTCCGGCAGGCGCGTCAGGTTATAGACGGAACCATCGCCACGGATGTGGGAATACCCGATTCCCACTGCACCGCCGCCACGGATCCGGACGGGATAGGAATGCGTTCCATAGAACAGACGTCCCTTGCCCCAGCTATAGCCCCCCGCGACGGCAACGGACTTCAGCGAAAAGCACAGCCTGGCCATGGGTTGTCCCAGTGCGTCAGCAGCCCGGGCGGTCTGTGTTGTAACAAGGCCAGCCAGCAGGAGGGCTGGAATGCAGAAGAAGACTGGACGCACAATATGTTCCTGAAAAAAACGGCGGCAGGTCGGCATGGCGCGGGACAGGTGCGATACCCTCTCACGGCCTCGAATACCGGGGAGTATCCTATTTGTCGTGCCATCGTCGTCAAAAGGCAAGTGCCGATCTGTCCTTCCGGCTGGCAATAAACGATATATGACAATGAATTCATGAAGTTTTTGGCCCGACAGTCCGCAGGGCCCCATGTCGGGCAACACTGATGCGCAGGGAGTGCCGCAATGTCGATGATCACAGTGTCATGGGAGGACCCGGTGGTGCGTGGCAGGCTCGCCGGGATACGCCAGCGCGCACCGTTCATATATGGCGTGACGAATTATGTGGCCGCAACGTTGAGCGCCAATGTGCTGCTTGCCGTCGGGGCGGCGCCAGCCATAGGAACCGCGCCTGGCTGGCCTGAGGCATTTGGTGGTTCTGCGGCGGCGGTGTGGATCAATACCGCCGCACTGATGTCCTCATCCCCGCAGGATGTCCGGCGTGTGGCGGCCTGTTCGCATGACGCAGGCATCCCGTGGGTGATTGATCCCGTGGCCTTTGGGGCGGGCAGTGCGGAATATGACCGGATCGTCCTGGGGCTGCTGGATTTTAGCCCGGCGGTGATCCGGGGAAACGCCAGCGAACTGATGGCCCTTGCCGGGGCGGATGCCGGGGGCAGGGGGGTTGAAACCGCGCACGGATCCCATGACGCCCTGCGGCATATACAGACCCTCTCCAGCCAGAGCGGGGCAGTGGTGGCCGTCAGCGGAGCCACGGATTACATCGCATCGGGCGCCACAATTTTTGCGGTAAAAGGCGGGGATGTCCGCCTGACGCGGGTTACGGGCGCAGGCTGCGCCCTTGGTGCCCTGATTGCCGCGTTCCTGCCCGTCAGCGATACGGCGGTGGAAGCGGCCTGCGCCGCGCATGCAACCTATGCTGTCGCGGCGGAGCGCGTGCAGGCGGTTGGTACAGGCTCGTTTGGTGTGGGGCTGCTTGATGAACTCTCCGTACTGGCCGGATTGCAATAGAGCCCGGGGCCTGTCCTATTTGGAATGATCGTCCTTCGAAGATGCGGCCTCTGCCTCACCAAGGTTGATGATGGCCTCATTGGCAAAGGACACCATTTCCGAGGAAGGATGTTTTGCGGCTTCGTCCGTTTTCTGCGCAATGCCAGACGTCATGGTTTTCAGCGCCGCGACTTCGGCCCGGACATCATTGAGGATTTCGACCAGCGCCTGATGATCCTCTGCCGCGCGCTGGTCGGAGGCGCGGCTAAGGACTGCATTCCCCACCATAAGCGCCGGAAGCGCCACAAGCTGGATGCAGTTGCTGATATAAAGGAGGGTATTCTGCCATCCCGGTGCGGCAAGCGGGATCAGGGAGAAGACAAGGAAGGCGTAAACGCACCAGATGCTTCCAAAGATGAAGGTCATCTTGACGGCGATCTGTTCATTGAGCCGCGTGAGAAGTGTTGCCTTGGGAGCAGGTTGCATCGGTTTGTGCGTCTCTTGCCTTGAATGGAACATGGATTGGGGCAGTACGGCGTAACAGCTACGGCGGCCGCTCCCCGATGGCCGCATATTACGGGCCGTCTTTGGCAGGGTCTGCGCTGATTTTGATAATAGCAGTTATCCTGCCCAACGGATTATTGTTATATTATACCACTTCGTCTGGTGCTGCTGGTAAGGGGACGATAAAAAGATGCCCGTCGAAATCGGCGGTTAACCGCGATCCACATTTAGGCGGGGATTGTTTTTTCAAAAAAAGTGCATTTTTGGATTGACGGTTTTTGGTGAGGGGCCTATATCCCCGTTCACCGCTTCGGGGGCAGAAAGTTCTTGAGTTTAGCGGGCTGGTTTTCTAGAGTG
>NZ_NKUF01000033.1 GCF_003206495.1 Gluconacetobacter entanii
GTTAAACAGGCTCAGACCATGGATCCAAAACACGGAGAAGAAAAAATGATCTCGCAGTGAAAGTGGCCATTGACGTGAAACTCCTCATGTGAGGGCCGACAGCGCGCCGACGCTGAAGGTCACGACGGCCGCACCCGCGCCATTCGCACGGGCATAGCCCTCGGCGCTGAACCCGCAGTTGAGTTCATTGCAGCAATAGACCTGCCGCAGCCCGTCAATTTCCAGAAGCTGGTCCAGAAGGACGAGGTTGTAATCCCCGGCAACCGCGAAGTGATCCTTCAGCCCGATCTGGGCAAGGCGGTCGCCAAGGTAATGTCCGACAGTATAGGCCATGTTCGTGTCCCTCCGTTTTATTATCGCGGATGGCCACATGATGGGTCATGCGACCACATGGAAGAATGTTCCAGAACAAACCATTGCCAGAAATAATAAAAGTTCTTGGTGAAGCTTTTGATCGAAAAAGCTTCGAAAGACGCCGCCTTTTTGAAAAAAGGCGGCACCCGAAAACTTCTTTTACTTTCCCTGTCAGGCCGATCCCCGAAACACTCCCCCGATAAACCGCTGTGAACGAACCTTTGGCCCGGCGGGGGCGCTAGACGCTTTCGGCGACCCAGTTCTTGCGCTTGGTCGCCTGCCCGATGCCGGGATTGAAACAGTTGCACGGGTCAAGCTGCTGGTAATGCGCACGCACGTCATCGGGTGCTGCATACAGGTGCCCGAAATTATGCTCCGCCGGGTAACGCGCCCCGCGACGGTCCAGCAGCGGCAGCATGCGATGTTCAAGGTCCATGCAGTCGTTGCCTTTGCGCACCACATAGTCCTGATGCATCACGTGGCACAGGAAATGCCCGTAATACAGCTTGACGATGATCTCGCGGTTGATGTCGTCGGGCAGCACCTCGAACCATTCGCGGTCATTGCGGCGCAGGGCGACGTCAAGGGCGACGATGTCCTCCGTCGTGCGGGGATGGACCGCACGGTACCGCACGGCCGCCCCCGCGGCGGCGAAGCGGTGCAGGAACGCCTTTGCCCCCTCGTCCGGGGTGCATTCAAAGAATTCGCCCTCGTTCTTCGCAAAATGGCTGGTCAGGAAGTCGCGGGCCTCCTGCGCGCCCGACGCACTGACCTTGAGCATCAGGTGATGGGCGAAGCGGTCGCGGTAATCGCGCATGCGACGCGGCATGTGGTTGGGGAAGAAGTGGCTCAGGAACTGCATGAACCGGTCGGTAAAGTGCGACGGCATGAAGCCCATGCGGTCGAACAGGCGATCGAACTTCGCTTTCAACGCAAACAGCGCTGGCAGGCGGCGCGTGCCCAGCATGCGGATGATGACGAAGGTGTCCTTGCCATACTTCTCCGCGATGTTGAACGCGTCGCGATGCAGGTATTCCCCCGCGATCGGCAGTTCCGCGAACGAGCCGAGCACATGGCGGCGCAGGTCCTCGAGCACGTCGGTCTGGTTCGTGCCGATATAGAAGACGACGGGGTTCTTCTCCGCCTCGAACGTGTCAAGGCGCACGGCGAACAGGCCCAGATGCCCGGCACAGCCTGACCCTTCGTGCAGGCGGCGCAGGTCGGCGTTGTAGCGCGCGGGCGTGTCGGCGTCGATGTCGCGCACATGGCGGGCGTAATCGTCATCATGGCCGCGCCCGGCGTTCCAGTTGATGCTGGCGTCGGGGAATTCGCCCCGTTCGGCCCTGCTCAGGATCTCCTCCGCATCGGTGCCGAGGTCGATGCCGAGGTGATTGACCAGGTGCAGTTCGCCCGCCGCATCGACCTGCGCATACAGCGCCATGTCGGTATAGGCCGGGCCACGGCGCACCAGCGCGCCGCCGGAATTGTTGCTGACACCGCCAAAGACGGAGGCGCCGATGCACGACGACCCGATGACCGAATGTGGCTCCCGCCCCAGCGGCTGGAGCATGCCCTCAAGCTGGTCCAGCGTCGCGCCCGGCAGGCAGACGACCTGCTTTCCCCCACCGATCAGGTGGATGGTGCGCATGCGCATGCTGTTGATGATGACGACATCGCGGTCATATTTGTCACCATCCGGGGTCGATCCCCCCGTCAGGCCGGTATTGGCGGCCTGCATGATGACGATCACATCGGCCTTTACACAGGCCTGCAGCACGCGCCACTGCTCCACAAGGGAGCCGGGACGCACGACGGCAAGGGCGCGCCCCTGCCCGAAGCGGAACCCCCGGCGGAATGGCAGCGTCGCCCCCGGATCGGTCAGGACATGCCCGTTACCCACGATCGTGCGGAACGTGTCGATCAACTGGCTTGCGGATGTATCATGCGCCATTGTCAGCATTCTTCTTGAAATCTCCCATCCAGTACATGCGCCACGCGCACGGGGCCTGCGACATGCAGGGAACCGTGCGCGGACACAGGCACACGATACAGTGTGCCACGCCCGGCGCATGTCCAGACAGGTATAAAACGCCGGGGCTCCATGTCCATGGAGCCCGGCATCAGGCGGCGGCGGACGTCTCGCCCAGCCGCGCCAGCGGTTCCATCAGCAGGTGGTTGTGCGAATAATCAACCGGGATGGAGATGACGACCGGTCCTTCGGCCTCCATCGCCGTGCACAGCGCGCCCGCGATTTCATCGGCGCTGCGGATCGCAATCCCCTGCGCGCCGCACGAGCGTGCGAACATTGCAAAGTCGATCGGCCCGAAATCGACACCCGACCCGCGGCCGTATTTCTTGCGTTCCTGCATCTCCACCATGTTGTACTGCTGGTCAACCCAGACAAGGTGGACGATGTTGCATTTCAGCCGCACCGCCGTTTCCAGTTCCATACACGACATCATGAACCCGCCGTCGCCGGACACGGAAATGACCTTCTGCGCCGGGTTGATCAGGCTTGCGGCAATCGCCCACGGCAGGCCGACGCCCATCGTCTGCTGGCCGTTGCTGATCAGCATCTGGCGCGCACGGAACGACAGCAGGTAGCGCGCCAGCCAGATGTGGAACGTCCCCATGTCGAGGCACATCGTCACGTCAGGCGTCACGACCTTTTCCAGTTCGCGCACGATCTGCAGCGGATGGACCGCCGTGTTGCTGGTGCTGCGGGCCTCCAGCAGGTCGCCACGGCGCTTGGCATGGTAGTCGCCAAGGATTTCCTCGAGCGAGGTCGCACGCGCCAGCCTGCCCACCTTCGCCGTCAGCGCCGCGACGCTGGCCGCGACATTACCGATCAGTTAAACCGCCGGCACGTAATGGGTGTCGAGTTCGGCGGCCACCACGTCCACATGGACGATGCGGCGCGCGTCATCGACGTTCCACAGCCACGGGTCATATTCGATCGGGTTGTAGCCGATGGAGATGACGACATCGGCCTCATGCAGCAACTGGTCGCCCGGCTGGTTGCGGAACAGGCCGACGCGACCACCGAAACGGTCGGCAAGGTCGTGCGACACCGCACCCGCCGCCTGGTAGGTGCCGATGACCGGGACACCGGTGCGCGCGATCAGGCCACGCACGGCCTTCGCCACGTCGGGACGGCTGGCAAGCAGGCCGAGCAGGATGACCGGGCGCTGCGCCTTTTCAAGCAGGGCGGCGGCTTCGGCCACGGCATCGTCCGCGGCGGCCCCCGCATCCGGCAGCGGGCGGCCCGCCAGCACCGGGCCGTAGGCCGGCATCGACAGGATGTCCATCGGCGTGCTGATGAAGGCGGCGCCGGGGCGTCCCTGTTCGGCAAAGCGGAAGGCGTTGGCGACGACTTCGGACACCGCGTTGGGGGAGGTGATTTCCGCGCTGTATTTCGTGATCGGCTGGAACAGGGCGACGGTGTCCATGCTCTGGTGCGTCAGCTTCAGCCGGTCCGCAAGCTTCACCGCGCCGCCGATCGCCAGCACCTGGTCGCCTTCGGAATTGGCGGTGGCAAGGCCGGTCACGAAATTCGACGCCCCCGGCCCGGAGGTCGCGATGGCGACGCCCGCCTTGCCCGTGATGCGCCCGATGCCGCCGGCGATGAACGCGGCGTTCTGTTCATGGCGGGTGACAACCGTCTCGATCGGGGAGTCGACCAGCGCGTCAAACAGGCGGTCAACCTTTGCCACGGGGATGCCGAAAACATGCGTCACGCCATGTTCGACCAGGTTGCGCACAATCATTTCGGCCCCGCACTGCGTGGCGGCCGATCCTGCCTTGTCTGTCATATGACCGTTATTCCTGTAACGGGTGCGCCCGACCTGTATGTGGCAGGGCGCAATTTGCGGATAATACAGTAAAGGACGGGGCGATACCCCGCCTTAACCGCCTTCTGCCACGCGAATGGCCTCGTGAATGTTTTCCGGCGTCAGGTTTGCCTTGGCGAACTGTTCGGTACGCGGAAGCTGGATTTCCACGTCGGAGATGATCCCGACCTCAAGCCGTCCCTGCTTCACGCGGTAATCGGTCACATGGCCGCCACGCTTGCCGTCCTCGGTCAGGAAGTGCAGGTGATAGCCCGCGACATTGACGCCCTGCATATAGGGCGGCGTGCGGAAGCCGAGCATCGTGCCCGAAGACGCGCCAAGCTGCATCGTCGGCTGGCGGCTGACGACCTCGAGCATCGGCGGGTAGGGATGGCACTGGCAGAAGACGGTGCGCGTCTCCACCTTTTCGAACAGGCCGGTAAAGCGCACGGCGGCGAACAGGTTGGGATTGTCCACCAGGCGGTTGACGATCTCCTCGAACCCGTCCTTGTCGCACGGCGTGTCGATCACGTATTCCTTCTCCGGCTGGAAGAAGGTCACGCAGGCGAACGGCGTCTTGAGCGAACCGGGCACGCGCCCGGCCTGCCCGTCGGCGCGAAACTGGTGGACGACGCTGTCATTGACGATCATCTCGCCATCGAGCGCGTTGAACGTGCCGAGGCCGAAATTGCCATGCACCAGAAGTTCGTCGAGCGTGGTTTCCCCGTCATAGACCGCGTCAAGCAGCGCCGCCATGGTGGACGTCTGGTACAGCCGGTTGCGACGGGGGCCAAGATCGGCGCCGCCACCAAGCGCGCCAGACCGGGAATCGATCTCACCGACCGATTGGCATCTGAATTTCAAACCATGTCTCCCGCATCAGATCACGGCGGCCGCCTGCGGGTCTGGCGCCGGATAAATCCTTGTGTGCGCAGATGGTGATGCAGCCCGACCCAATCGTCCAATATATATTTATGCCATTTTCCATATATCAAACATATGGCACATCGCCCGTCCCCTCCTGCCCCCGCCGGGCATGACGGATGCAGCGGACATGAAAAAAACCATGTAAAATGGAAATATTCGCAATGCCCGCACGCCCGCGAATACAGGGGGCGCAAATATTCGCACCGGGCGCCCCATGCCCGCCATGGCGGGGCCGACATGCCGCCTTGCCCGATGGCCGCGCGCCCGCCATTGTTGGGGGCATAACCATGTTGAAAACTGGATACCCGATGACGAAGCCACTCCGTATCGCCGCCTCCGCCCTCATGCTTTCCGGGCTGCTGGGAACGGGCGCGCAGGCCCTTGCCGCCCCGGCCCCCGCCGCCGCGCCGCAGGCAGAACAGGCCGCCCATCCCACGACAGACTTCCTCGGCCCCTGGTCCTCGCTGGGTCTTGAACCGGTGACGATCACGGCGGGCAAGGCGTCAGGCGGCACCACACCGCTGAACATGAAGCTGCCCGCGCCGCTGGAAAAGCTGACGGGCCTTGTCGGGCGCACCTTCGTGCTGCGGCAGGTCGATGGCACGACGCTGCATTCCGTCAATGACGACCCGGACATCACCTTCACCCTGACCTCGCAGAACAGCGCGGACCTCAAGATGAAGGGCAAGAAGCCGGGACAGGTCATGAACCTGCCGCTCAGCAGGGCGGACTGACCCGCGTTTTTTCAAGGCAAGGGGCGTCACCAGGACGTCCCGACATGAAAAACCCCGGCCGTGCGGTGCATGGCCGGGGTTTTTCATGCGGTCGCATCCGCGTCAGTCGGGCATCATGCCCAGCAGCCCACGAAGCTTGCTGCGCAGTTCGTTTTCGCGCGGGACGCTCAGCGCCTCACGCAGGCGCAGCATCTGCCGGCGCGACGCATAAAGCTGATCGAGCAGCGACAGCACGATGGGCACCCCTTCCTCGTTCACGCCAAGGTCATGGCGCAGTTCACGGATCAGGATGGCGCGGGCCTCGTCGATTTCACGGAACAGGTAATGGCCCGGCGTGCCCTCGGGGCGCAGCCATTCGCTGTCGATCCAGTGCTGGATCTCGTCCGCGGGAACGCCACCCACCCTGACGCACAGGGTTTCAAAGGTAATCATGACGCGCCGTCCCCCTTCTTGCCGTCCTTCTCCCCTCCGGGGGTCCATGACTTCAGGAAGTCCTCGAACGCCTTGTCGGTCTTGCCGATCGTGACCTGCAGCTTCACGTACAGGTTGCCGGCCTCCTGCCCGCCATGCGCCTTCACGCCGCGACCACGCAGGCGCAGCACGCTGCCGGTGTCGGAATGCGGCGGCACGTTCATCTTGACCGGGCCCGCAGGCGTCGGGACCGTGATGCTGCCACCAAGGACGGCGGTCTTCACGTCGATCGGCAGGGTGGAGCGCACGTCATTGCCATCACGTGTGTAAACCGGGTCGGGCGCCACCGAAATGGTAATCAGCGCATCGCCCGCCGGACCACCCTGGAAGCCTTCGTCACCCTTGCCGCGCAGGCGCAGGACCTGCCCGTCCTCGATCCCCGGCGGGATCTTCACGTCAAGCGTCGCCCCACCGGGCAGGGTCACGCGCGATGTGCCGCCATTGACGGAATCAAGGAAGCTGACGGTCAGGGCGTACTGGCGGTCCTCCCCCTTCATCGGCCCCTGCGGACGCCGGCGGAAGCCGCCGCGCTGCCCGAACATGCCGCCGAAGATGTCGCCGAGGTCATCCTCGGAGAACTGGCCACCGCCATAGAAATGGCCCTGCCCCCCTTCGGCGTGGCTGCGATAGCCACCACCGCCGGGGAAGCCGCGCTCCTGCCCCTCGGCATCGATTTCGCCACGGTCGAAGCGCGCGCGCTGCTCCTCGTCGGACAGCAGCGCATGCGCCGCCCCCACCGCCTTGAAACTCTCTTCCGCCGCCTTGTCGCCGGGGTTGAGGTCGGGATGGTGCTTCTTGGCCAGCTTGCGGTAGGCCTTGCGGATTTCGTCCTGGCTGGCGGTGCGCGCCACGCCAAGTACCTCGTATGGATCTTTACTCACGGTTGGGTGTCATTCCTCCGGGTCGGGCCGAACATGTTGCGGTGTGGGCCGCGCGGCAGGCCGACCCCGTCCTGCCTGCCTGACGGTCATTCATACCATGATAATGGGAAGCCCATGCGCCCCGGTCAATGAAGGGCGCAGGCAAAAGCGCATGCCCGTGGTGCAGAATACTGTCGGGTGCATATCAGGTAGATGAAAATAACATCTCAGGCCGCCGGGAAAATAAATCTTTTGTTGTTTTACTTCGCGACGGTATTATTTTATTGTATCAATAAAAATACCAATACAGAAGATATCCCCCTGACATGCATGTTGTCTTCCTCACGCTGGCATTACTGACCGTCAGTGGAATCAGCAGCCTGATTTCACGCATCGGCCGCATTCCCGTTCCGCTTCCACTGATCCAGATCGCTATCGGGGCCATCGCGTCACTTGCGGGGCTGAAGATCGGGTTCGACCCGGACATGTTCCTGCTGCTGTTCATCCCGCCGCTGCTGTATGCGGATGCCTATCGCATGCCGATGCGTGAATTCGGGGAACTGCGCAATGTCATCATCATGCTGGCCCTCGGGCTTGTGGTGTTCACGACGCTGGGGTGCGGGTATTTCATCCACTGGATGATCCCGCCCATCACCCTGCCCGCCGCCTTTGCGCTGGCGGCCGTGATGTCGCCCACCGATGCGGTGTCGGTCGGCAGCATGATCGAGGGCGGGCGCGCGCCTGCCCGCGTGGTGCATATCCTGCATGGGGAGGCGCTGCTCAACGACGCATCGGGACTGGTGTGCTTCAAGTTCGCGGTGGCGGCGGCGATGACGGGCATCTTCTCCTTCCAGCAGGCGCTGGGCAGTTTCATGTTCATGTCGGCGGGCGGCATCATCATGGGGGTGCTGATCGCGTGGGCGGCGTGCCGGGCGGAACATGTGCTGCTGGTGCGTGGCTATGACGACCCGCCGACGCACATCACGCTGGCGATGATGCTGCCGTTCGCGATCTACCTGATCGCGGACGCGGCGGACTGTTCGGGCATCCTTGCCGCCGTGGCGGGGGGCATGACGGTGAAGTTCACCGGCGTGATGAACGAGGCGCGGACCGAAACCCGCCTGAAGGCCACGACCGTATGGGACATGGTCAACTTCACCTTCAACGCGGTGATCTTCCTGCTGCTGGGACTGCAACTGCCCGACCTCGTGACCGAGGGCGCGCGCATCGCACGCCAGGGGGGCGTGTCGCCGTGGTTCCTGATCCTGGCCATCATCGCGATCCAGTTGTCCATGAGCACGATGCGCTTCATCTGGATCTGGATCTCCATTTCCGCGCGGCGCCTGTTTGCGCATGTGCGCCACCGCCAGACGGTCATCCCGTCGGCGCGCACGGTGCTGATCATGACGGTGGCGGGCACGCGCGGGGCGATCACGCTGGCGGCGATCCTGTCGCTGCCGATCGCGACCGCGACCTCGCCCGGCTTTCCGGGGCGCGACCTGCTGGTGACGCTGGCGGCGGGGGTCATCATCTGCTCGCTCGTGCTCGCCAGTGCGACAATGCCGGCGCTGATGGCGGGGATGCAGATGGACGAGGACGATCCCGCCCTGCGGGAGCTTGACGCGATGCGCATCGAACTGGCGCAGACGGCGGTGCAGACGCTGCATGCCGAACAGGCGGCGCTGGCGCATCACGAAATCGACCACGACACGGACGAGGAAGCGGTGGACCTGAAGCAGGAGGCGATTTCACGCCTGCTGCATGAATATCAGGACACGCTGAAGCGGCTGGACAATTCCGCGGCATCGCAGAGCGGCATCCGCGCGACGGCCATCCGCGAAAAACGCGCGGAACTGGCCCTGCGCTTCCATGTCATCCGCCACATGCGCGAACGCCTGCACCTGCGCGTGATGCAGCGCCGCATCAATGACGAGACGGAGGCCACCATCAACCAGGAGCTTGATTTCATCGAGCAGGAACTCCAGATCGAGGCACACTCCCTGCCGCGGCAGGCGGGTGAGCATGCGGAAGCCGCCGCGCACTGACCCCGTGCCAGCAGCCGGCCGGATGCGCCGAGACCCATAAGGAGACCACAGGATGACGAACGCCCGGCACCAGCCCCCGTTATTCCCGCCCGCGCGCATGCTGGCCGCCGCCATGGCGGTGATGCTTGCGGCCGCGGCACCGCTCTCGGTCACGGCGCAGGCGCGCGACCACAGCTTCCATATCCCGCACCGTCCCCACGCGCCTTCGCCCTATGGCAACGTCACGGGCTACGAACCCGTGCAGGACAAGAAAAGCCCCGAATATATCAAGACCGCGCAGGTGTGCGAAACGACGTCGGCCATGGGGATGTACGCCACCACCACGGCCAAGCAGATGTCGATGAACCGCACCGACCACCGGCGTTTTTATGCGCAATGCATGGTCTCGCACGGGGCATGGCGTTCGCTGGCGCTCTCGGCGGGCGGCGACATGGGCGGCGACGACAGCATCAGGTAACGAGGGAAAGTTTTTGCAAAAGCCTTTCCCAAAAAAGGCTCAGGGGACGCCGCCCGGCACGGAACGGGGCGACGTCCGAAAAACCGTCTCCGGGCCTTACCGCCCCGGAGGCGCCATGAATTCCGGCCCCACCGGGTCACGCACCGTACGCACCAGGATCGCGTCGATATCCTTGCGGTCCTGTTCCGTCAGGCTCCAGCCCAGCGCGTCACGCACACCCGCGATCTGCTCCGGCTTGCGCGCGCCCCACAGCGCGATGGTCGGCCCCTGGTCCAGCACCCAGCGGATCGCCAGCGCCAGCAGCGACTTGCCATAGCGTTCACGCGCGAAATCACGCAGCGCATCCACCGCCGCCAGATACTGCGCAAAGCGCGGCGGCTGGAATTTCGGATCGCTGCCACGCAGGTCGTCGCTGCCGAACTTCGTCTCCGGCGTCATGCGGCCCGACAGCAGTCCCCGGCACAGCGGGCCATAGGCCAGCACCGCAAGCCGGTTCCTGATGGCATAGGGCAGGATGTCGCGCTCGATCTCACGCTCGAACAGGTTATAGGGCGGCTGGATGGCCGACAGGGGGGCGAATTTCCGGAATTCCTCGATCTGCGGGATGCTGAAATTGCTGACGCCGAGTGCAAGCACCTTGCCCTGCGTCACCAGTTTTTCCAGCGCACGCGCCGTCTCCTCCATGGGCACGGCGGTATCGGGCCAGTGGACCTGGTACAGGTCGATATGGTCCGTGCGCAGGCGACGCAGCGAATCCTCGATTTCCTTGTTGATGCGCGCGGCGGACGTGTTGCGGAACGGCTTGTGGTCGGCATGCCAGTCAAGGCCGACCTTGGTCGCGATCGCCACCTTGTCGCGGCGGCCACCGGACAGGGCCTCGCCCACCACTTCCTCCGAATGGCCGAAGCCATAGACGGGGGCCGTGTCGATCAGGTCGATCCCGACCTCCAGCGCCTCGTGAATCGTGGCGATGGCCTGACGGTCATCGGGACCGCCCCACATCCATCCGCCAATCGCCCATGTGCCCAGCGCAATGCGCGCCACCGGCCGCTTCAGGCCGGGAATGGCGAGGGTATCCGCCGTTGTCGCGACACCGTTTGCTTCGCCTGTCATGCAGTGCTCCTTCGTGCAATGGGCGGGACGCAGCCACCCGGCACGGGCACGGCCGCGATGATGCGGCGTCCCCCATGGCGGCGGGTGGCCGGGCGCGCCCCGCGCTGATCCCTTGCGGACGTTCTGGCCGCACCTCCCGCCCCGGGCAAGGGGGCCGGATGTCGCCAGACAGTCCATGTGTTACAGAGTTGGGCCTTTTGGACATGATCGCAAGGCAGGGACTTTTGACATCCGGCAGATGGGCTGCCCCCTTTTCGCATCGGGCACCGCGCCGTATGCAGGAAGGAGAACGGGCGACGCCGCCGCGCCGTACACAATGGAGGAGAAACCCCGCGTGCCGCGCAAGATTGCCTTTCTGCTGCCCCTCATGGCCCTTGGGGCCTGTGCCCATACCCCCCACCAGCATCCCGCGCGCACACCGGTCGCGCAATACCCCAACGGGGCGGGGCCGCTGGCGGTCGATACACATGTGCCCGATTTCGCCACACGAAATTTTGAACCCTTCACACGGCAGAACACCATCGCCATCGCCCTGCGTGAATGGCGGATGTTCGGCCAACCCGTCAGCGATGACGATCCCGAACAGCGCCCCGAACCCACCATCGCCGCGGTCAAGCCCGAACGCACCGCCGGGATGTGGCAGCGCGTGGGCGAATACTGGTGGATCGGCCAGGACCCCGGCGAGAAGGAAAGCGCATGGACCGGCAAGCATGACGAAAACGGGCAGGTCACGGATTTCGTCCATGACGGCACCTATGCCTGGTCGGCGGCGTTCATTTCCTATGTGATGCGCGTGGCCGGGGCGAATGACCGCTTTGCCTACTCCCCCAACCACGCCACCTATATCAACGCCGCCGCCGCCCATACGGAAAAAGGCGTGCGGGCGCGCAATCCCGACAGCTATGCCCCGCGCCTTGGCGACCTGATCTGTGTCGGGCGCGGGGCCAGCAAGGCGGTGCGTTTCGCCAACCTGCCCACGGCCAACCCCTTCCCCGCGCATTGTGGACTCGTGGTGGCGATGGATGACAACGCCCCGCCCTTTGGCCACCAGATCAGCATCATCGGCGGCAACGTGGATGATGCCGTCTCCATGACCCATGTGCCGGTGGACCGGCATGGGCGCCTGTCCAGCCATCGCGGCGGCAGCGTCGATCCGCGTTATCCGTGGTGCGTCGTGCTGCAGGTCCTCTATGACGCGGACGGCGCGCCGTCGAACGCGCCATAATCCGCGCTGCGACGCCTGTGCGCGGGCCGTCGCAACGTGGCGGGATCGGGGTGGAAGGTACGCACCGGCACCGCCGGCAGCACCCAGCACTGGCTGGCGGCAGCGTCGAATTCGAGACGCAGCATGACTTCACGCCCGCGCGCCTGCGTCCCTGTCCGCCACAGCGCGCATGGCAGCGACAGCGTTTCCCGTGTCCATCGCCACGCCGTCCCCTCCGCCCCATCCGTGCCATCGGGGTGGAGCGGCGCATGGAAGGCCGGGGCGATGCGCGGGTCGGCGGGATCGACCTCCGCCATGCGCATCCCGTCGCCCAGGCTGATCCGCCGCACGGCAAGGCCCAGCGCGCGCCGGTCGTCGCAGGCGGCCCAGTCCGCCGGGACAAAGGTGCGTGACACCACGCGCACATGCCGCGCGGTGGCGGGAAAGATGAAACACGCCACGCCGTCCTTCACATCGCCGCGCAACCGGCGGCCATCGACCATCGCATGCACGTCCATGCAGGTGCTGACACGCCAGCCCATGTCCTGCGCCCGCCCCGCCAGTCCCGCGCGCCGCGCCGCGACCAGCGGGCCACGTGTCAAAATCCGCGGCAGGCCGCCCGGGCGCGCCTGCGCCATGCCCACGCCCACCGGCAGGCCATTGGCCAGCACGACGGCCGCGCGGTCCAGCACGATCCCCCAGCATTCCATCACACCGCCGGGGACGGTGGCGATCGTCGCGCCATTGGTCAGTTCCCGCGCGGGGACCAGCACCTCGTCATGCACGGACTGCCCCATGGCCATGTCCGGCAGGACCTGCAGGTCACGCGCCGGCCGTCCCTGCGCACAGGCATGGGCGGCGACATGGACAAGGTAGGCATCCCTGCGCCCGACGGTGGGCGGATGCGCCGCGATCAGGCCGATCCAGCAGATGCGCCGCATCTCGCCCGAGGCCGCCAGTACACAGTCGCCCGGCCCCAGGTTTTCCACCGCGACATCCCCCGAGGGCGTGCGCAGCATCGTGCCGGGAATGAAACCGGTCGCCAGTTCGTCCATGCGCGTCATGGTGTCCCGCCGCATGACGGGCGGCACGGGCGGGACGGGCGAAAACCGCGTCCGCGTCCCCTCCCGCCGGGCGTGGTCACGACACCTGCCGCCACCCCCGGGTCCCTGCAACGGCTGGTCCATCGCCGGAATTATAAGCGTCATGACCTTCCCCACGTCCTTCGCTGCCATACATGGCGGCTGGCGTGACGCGTGCGCGGGCCTGAGCCACGGTCGCCAGCACTGACGGAACCGTGGTCATGATGTTTTCCACGCCGCGCCATAAAACCGCCTTTATCAGGGCACAGGATGCGCAGTTGGGTATCTGCGCGATAGCCCATGGATGCGGCTGGACATGAAAACAAAAAGCTGCATTATATATATGTTTATCTTCTTGCCTTAGAATTGCTCCCGCAGAGGTCTCGCCAATGCTCTCCGATGCCGTCAATGCGGCCATAGGCGATATCTATCGCTGCGCACTTGATGACAGCCTGTGGCAACCGACCCTGCATACGCTGTCACGCCTGCTTGGTGGCGTGGGGGCGGCGATCATCCCGACGGAACTGCACTCCGACCTGCGGTTCGGGTCCGCCCGGATCCCGGAATCCGACCACATGTATTACGACCACATGTGGCGGCACGATCCCTACCGGGCATATCTGGCGGGACATCGCCTGCCGCAGGGGGAACTTTCGGACATTTCCTTCCTCAGTGACGAGGAGGTGGCCCGCAATCCCTATTACCAGGATTTCCTGAACAGGTTTGGCGCCAGCAGGACCAACCGGTTCTATTTCACCGACCCCAACGGCCCGCATTTCGCCTTTTCGATCCAGCGCCCGCTGGGGCGCCCGCATGAAACCGGCGACGAACGCAGGCTGCGCCTGATGCTGGGGCAGCATGTGTGCCGCGCGATCTCGATGTCCCTGGGCGGGCGGCAGGCCAACGCCCTGGCCCACGGGTTTCGCGAAATGTGCGCCCGCCTGCCCACCCCCACCGCCGTGATCGGGCATGACGGCCGCGTCATCTTCATGAACGACGCGATGGAGCGGATGCTGGGTGACGGGGTGGTGCATACTGACGGGCGCCTGACCTGTTCGCACCGCGCCAGCGCGCGCCAGTTGGACGGGCTGCTGCGTGATGCGCTGTCCCCCTCGTCCGATGTGGCGCCCGGTCCCGAACGCTTCGTCATGGTGCAGTGTCCCTCCGGCCGGCCGCTGCTGGCGCGCGCGATCCCACTCCTGACGGAGGGGCGGGACGAAATGGTCCGTCCCACGCGCCCCATGGCGATGCTGGCGTTCCACAGGCCGGGGTCGGACATGCCCGACGTGACCGACGCGCTGCGCCTGCTGGGCCTGAACCAGAGCGAGGCGCGGCTTGTGCAGCAGGTGGCCAATGGCCTCCCCCTGAAGGAAGCGGCGCGGGCCATCGGCATTTCCGACCATTATGCGCGCTCCATACTGCGCAGCGTCTATGAAAAACTGGACGTGAACAGCCAGGGCAGGCTCACCGCCTTCGTGCGTGACCTGCCCACGCCCTGACCGCCGCGCCCATCATCTCCCCGGCATGACACCCACCGGCCCGCGCGGCATCGTGGTGTCATGGAGATCATGGAGGGCATGGGCATCTTGGTTTCGGGCGGGCATTGGGGCACATTGCCCCATGGGTGCCCCCCGTCCCGATGACGGGGCCACATAATCCCGTCGCACGCAACAGATCCGAAGGTTCAGTCCTGATGGCCGACAGTCCCGCCTCCTTCCACCCCACCACCAGCGCTGGCATGACCGACGCGATCGGTCATACGCCGCTGATCCGCCTGCATCGCGCGTCCGAGGCCACGGGATGCGAGATCTTCGGCAAGGCCGAGTTCATGAATCCCGGCGGTTCGGTCAAGGACCGCGCGGCCCTTGCCATCATCAACGACGCCGAACGGCGCGGCGTGCTGAAACCCGGCGGCACGGTGGTCGAAGGCACGGCTGGCAATACCGGCATCGGCCTGACGCTGGTGGCCAACGCGCGCGGCTACCGCTCCATCATCGTGATGCCGGAGACGCAGAGCCAGGAGAAGATCGACTTCCTGCGCATGATCGGCGCGGACCTGCGCCTTGTCCCGGCCAAGCCATTCCGCGATCCGGGCAACTATGTCCATGTCTCGCGCCGCCTGGCGGAGGAAACGGGCGCGGTCTGGGCCAACCAGTTCGACAACCTCGCCAACCGCGAAGGCCACCGCCACACCACCGCACCCGAAATCTGGGGCCAGATGGGCGGGCGCATCGACGCCTTCACCTGCTCGTGCGGGACGGGCGGGACGCTGGCGGGGGTTACGCTGGGGCTGGAGGACAGGGCGCGCGCCGAAGGTGTCGCGCGTCCGCGCGTCGTGCTGGCCGACCCCGAGGGTTCGGGCCTGTATGGCTGGGTCAAGTCGGGGGACCTTTCGGTCTCCGGTTCCTCCATCACCGAGGGAATCGGTCAGTCGCGGGTGACCGGCAACCTCGAAGGGCTGCATTTCGACGATGCCGAACGCATCCCCGATGCCGAGGCACTGGTCCAGATCTATGAACTGCTGATCCACGAGGGGCTGTCGGTCGGCGGGTCGGCGGGCATCAATGTCGCCGCCGCCATCCGTGTCGCGCGCGCCATGGGGCCGGGCCATCGCATCGCCACCATCCTGTGCGATGGCGGCGCGCGGTACCAGTCCAAGCTGTTCAACCCGACGTTCCTGCGTGGCAAGCACCTGCCGGTGCCGTCATGGCTGGATAAATGAAGCCCTGTCCGGGGACGGACTGAAACCATGAAAAGTTTTTGGTGAGGCTTTTTCCCAAAAACCTTCAGAAGGTGTCGCCTTTTTAAAAACAGGGCGACACCCGAAAGACCTTTATTCCCTTCATCGACGGGTTCTTTCCAAAGAATCCCGAAGACAGGGGGCCGCGCCCGGGGATTGCAGTGTCCCGGGCCGCCCCGCCCCCATCGCACCGAGGGCAGTGGCATGCCCTCCCCGCTGCGCCTTTCCGTGCGTTCATCGCGGTGCCTTTCCCCGCACCGGCGCCATATTGCAACGGAGTGAAACAGCAGGTGTGAAGCCACCTCCTTTCCTCTAGGATGCCATGTCATGGACCCATTGCCGCATATCCTGATCGTTGATGACGACCGCGAGATACGGGAGCTGCTTGCCCGCTTCCTTGAACGCAACGAACTGCGCGTGACAACGGCACGCGACGGACAGGAAACGCGTCGCAAATGGACGGGCGGGCATTACCAGCTTGTGATCCTCGACCTCATGCTGCCGGGGGAAAGCGGGCTGGATGTCGCGCGCTGGCTGCGCACGCAGGCGGATGTGCCGATCATCATGCTGACGGCCATGGGCGACGATACGGACCGGATCATCGGGCTTGAACTCGGCGCGGACGATTACGTGCCCAAACCCTTCAACCCGCGTGAACTGCTGGCGCGGATCCGCGCGGTCCTGCGCCGGGTGAACGACAATCCCGACCCGCGCAGCACGGGCGCGCGCCGGACCCTGCGCTTTGCGGGATGGGAACTCGACACCGTGCGCCGCCGCCTGCTGAATCCGGCGGGGACGGAGGTGCCGCTGACGGGTGGGGAATACGACCTGCTGCTGGCCCTGCTGGAACGCGCCAACCGGGTGCTGACGCGCGACATGCTGTTCGACATGCTGCGCGGGCGGCAGGCCGGGCCGTTCGACCGCGCCATCGACGTGGCCATCAGCCGCCTGCGACGCAAGCTGGAGGATGACGGCCGCAATGCGCAGTTGATCAAGACGGTCCGGGGCGGTGGCTATGTCCTGGCGGCGGAAATCGAACGGACCTGACCCTGTTGCATGGCGCTTCCCCCCCGCCCCTGATCCATCCCGACGACATCGTTCCCGTGGCGGAGACGCCACCGCCGGGGCGGGGGGGACGCGTGCGCGCGCTGCTGGGGCGGCTGCGTCCGCCCTCGCTCGCCGCGCGGACCAGCCTGCTGCTGATCTGCGGGCTGGGCGTGATCCAGGCGGCCGGCCTTGCGATCCATGCGCTGGACCGGCTGGATTTCGACCGCCGCATGATCGAGGAGAAATACCATACCGAGGTCGCGACCCTGTATCGCGGGATCGTGGAAACCGCGATCGACCATCGCGATGCGGAACTGGCGGCGCTGCACATGCCGGCCGGCTTTCATGCCGAACTGACGCCCGGCCCCGAACCCGACATGATCGACAGCCTGATGCATCCCCCCCGGGGCGAACACCGCATGGGCCGGATGGAGGGACCATGGGGCGGCCCGCCTGAACAGGGGCCGGACGGCGGACCGGGTGGCCAGATGGGCCATGGCGGGATGCCCGCGGACAGGAACGCCGCAGGCACTGCTGCCCCCGGTAACACCGGGAACACCGGACCCGGCAATGGCGGCCCGGACCACGATGACCGGGGCAACGGTGGTCGTGACAATGGCGGTCGGGGCAACGAAGGGCCGGGCAACGGGGCACCACGCTGGCGCGGGCGTGATGGCGGCCCGCAGGCATTTGGCGGCGGCCGCTTCCCGTGGGGCGGTCCGCCATGGGGCGGGGGGCCGCAATGGGGCGGTGGCCCGCCGCTGCCGATGAACCTGCGCCCGCTGCAGGTCATGGTCTCCCCCTCCAACCGGGAGGGACGGCAGCGTGCGATCGCCTTCCTGCTGCCGGACGAGCATCGCTGGCTGACGATCCATTACGTCATGCGCCGGCCCAATGTCTTTCGCTCCCCCACCTTCCCGATCGCCTTCATCCTGATGACGGTGGCGGGCGGCGTGCTGATCCTGTGGGGGGTGCGCCGCCTGATCGCGCCGGTCGGGACGCTGGGTGCGGCGGCGGAGGCGCTTGGCCGTGACGTCAACGCGCCCCCCATGCCGGAGGATGGCCCGCTGGAGGTCGCGCGCGCGGCCATGGCGTTCAACACCATGGCCCGGCGTATCCGCCGCTTCCTGTCGGACCGCACGCTGATGCTGACGGCCATCGGCCACGACCTGCGCACGCCGATCACACGGCTGAAACTGCGCGCGGAGTTCATCGAGGACGAGGAAATGCAGCACCGTTTCCTTGCCGACCTTGACGAGCTTGAGGCCATGGTCGCCGCCACCCTGTCCTTCGGGCGCGACGCGGAACAGCGCGAACCGATGCGCGCGCTGAACCTGACGATCCTGCTGCAGACCATCCTTGACGAGGCCGCCGAGACCCATCCCGACCTGGCGGAGGGCATCGGCTTCACCACAGACCCGCCCGACGTGACGATCCATGCGCGCCCCGTCGCGCTGAAACGTGCGCTCAACAACCTTGTGACCAACGCGATCAAGTATGGCGTCAACGTGCGCGTCACCCTGTTCCCGCCCGAACCCGGCGGCCGCAACGACCCGGACGAGATGGTGACACGCCTGTGGATCGAGGATGACGGCCCCGGCCTGCCGCCCGGCGACCTGGAGCGCATGTTCGACCCCTTTGTCCGGGCGGAGGAAAGCCGCAACCGCGAAACCGGGGGCACCGGGCTTGGCCTGTCGATTTCGCGCAACATCATCTGGGGGCTGGGCGGTGACATCCGCCTTGGCAACTGCAGCCCGCACGGATTGCGTGTGACCGTCACACTTGTCTGCTAGGGTGGTGGCCACGGCATGCCATTTCCCATCCCGTCCCGGCTGCCGAAAGTCGCGGGCCCCCGATCCATGCTTGACCGCCTTTACACACGCACGCTCCACCTGTCCGCCAGCCGCCATGCCGCGCTGTGGCTGGCGCTGGTCGCCTTTGCGGAGGCCAGTGTCTTTCCCCTGCCGCCGGACCTGCTGCTGATCCCGATGGTCCTGGCGCGGCGGGAGCAGGCCTGGCGCCTGGCCGCGATATGCACCGCCGCCAGCCTGTGTGGCGCGGTGGCGGGATGGTATATCGGCGCGTTCCTGCTGGATTACGTGGCGATGCCGGTTGTCCGCTTCTATCACGCGCAGGCGACGCTGGCGGGGCTTCAGGCGCGGTTTCGCGAATGGGGGGTGTGGATCATCCTCATCAAGGGGCTGACGCCGATCCCCTTCAAATTCGTCACCATCGCCAGCGGTGCCTCCCACCTGGCGCTCGGGCCGTTCCTTGTGGCGTGCGCGATCACGCGCGGGGTGCGGTTTTTCCTTGTCGCGGCATTGCTGCGGCGGTTCGGCGCGCCGGTGCAGGCCTTCATCGAACGCCGCCTGCCGCTGGTGGCGGGCGCGTTCGCGGTGCTGGTCGTGGGGGGATTCGTCGCGCTGAAATATGTCTGACGCGCCACCTGCGTACGATGTCCGGCCACGATATCGCAGCCGCCATGCCTTATGCCGGATAGGCTTCGGGCGCGGACGCGTGATAACATGCCCGCAACAGACGCCATCAACCGGATCATCCCGCGCCGCCGCCCCGTCTGGCACGGATACGGCCAGCGGGGAGCATCCATCACCTACACGGAGCCATTCTTCATGCCGCAACAGGTTGCTGTCATTACCGGTGCAGGGGCCGGCATCGGTCGCGCCACCGCCCGCACGCTTGCACGGGCCGGATGCGATATCGCCCTGGTCGGGCGCAACCGGGACCGGCTGAACGATGCGGCGGCGGAACTCCAGGCGCTCAACGTCCGCACGCACATCGCCTGCGCCGACGTGGCGGATGCGGCCGCCCTTGACGCGGCGGCGGAGGAAATCGAACAGGCGCTTGGCCCCATCACCATCTGGGTCAACTGCGCCGGGGCCGGCGTGCGCGGGCAGCTTGCCGCGATCACCCCGGACGAGATCCGCCGCGCGACCGAGGTCACGTACCTTGGCACCGTCAATGGCACGCGCTCCGCCCTGCTGCGGATGCGCAGGCGTTCCTATGGCACGATCGTCAACCTTGTCGCCCTTGCGGGACTGCGTCCGCCGCCGCTGCAATCCATCGAAAATGGCGCGCGCGCCGCGATCCGCACATTTTCCGAAAGCCTGCGCCCCGAACTGCTGCATGACGGGGACCGCATCCACATCGCGCTGGTGCACCTGCCGTCGATCAACACGCCGCATTTTTCATGGACGCGCAACCATACGGGCAAGCGCCTGAAGCCGATGGGCCCGGTCTATGAACCCGAAATCGCGGCGGAGGCGATCTGCCGCGCGGCGTTCGGGAAATATCGCGACATCTGGGTCGGCACGTCGGGGATCAAGTCGTGGGTGATCTCCACCTTCCTGCCCGGCCTGTCGGATCGCTGGCTGTCGAAGGGCGGCTATGCGAAACAGATGGAAAAGGTCGCGGTGGAAGGCAACGAACCCGACGACCTGTTCGGCACCATCGCCGGGGCGTACGCAGCACATGGCCGCTTCGACATGATCACGCGCAAGGGCGTGCCGCCGCTGCTGACGTCACGCCATGCGCAGGTGGGCACCGCCATCGCCGCGGCGGGATTCGCGCTGATGCTCGCCGTGCGCTGCCGTCGCCGGGGATAGGTTCTTTTCACGAATCAGGATGCAGGGAGCACGCTCCCTGCCGGGCCCGGGCAGCGACCGGGTGCTTCATGCGCCGATAAGCCCGCAGGCTCAGGGGCTTTGCCCCTGAAACCCCACCAAAGGGTATTACCCTTTGGAAACCATGACTTTTAATGAATCAGGGTGCAGGGAGCGCGCTCCCTGCCGGGTCCGGGAAGCCGCCCGGGTGCTTCAGGCGGCACGCCCGTCGCGATACAGGTCCCCCGCCCAGACCCACCAGCCCGGGCGGGCTACTGCATCCTGCGCCAGTTCCGCCGCCTGCGGCGAATCGAACAGGGCAAAGCAGGTCGCACCCGACCCGCTCATCCGGGCAAAGCGGCAGCCGGGGGCGGCGCGCAGGGCCGACAGGACCTCGCGAATCGTGGGACATACCTCGCAGGCCGCGTCTTCAAGGTCGTTGCTCAGTTCCGACAGCGTTCCCACCATCTGCGACAGCGTCTCCCACCGGGCGGGCAGGTCCGGGGCCGGGCGGAATCCGCCCTGCCGCGCACGGAACACCGCAGGGGTGGAGACGCTCATCCCGCAATTGACCAGCATCATCCCGCATTGCGGCAGGACCGGCGCGGGACGCAGGATTTCGCCAATCCCGCTCATGCGCGTGGGGACCTGATCCAGGCAGACCGGAACGTCCGCGCCCAGTGCCGTCGCGATTTCCAGCAGTTCGGCACGCGGCACATCCATGTCCCATGCCTTCATCACGCAGCGCAGGGCGGCCGCGGCATCGGCCGAGCCACCGCCGATTCCCGACGCCACCGGCAGTTCCTTGTGCAGCACGGCATCCAGCGACGGCAGCGCCTGCGCCCCCGCACCCGCGCGCGCGCGCAGTGCGTCGGCGGCGCGGATGACGAGGTTGGTGGCATCATCGCCACGCAACCCGGCGCCGAACATCCCGTCGATCCGAAGCCCGAGTGCCGCGCCACGCGCCTGCGCGACCTCCACATCCAGCACATCCGCCGCACCGGCAAACACCGCCACACTGTCCAGCAGGTGATATCCGTCCGCACGGCGTCCGGTCACATGCAGGTAGAGGTTGATTTTCGCATGCGCCGATTCGCTCTGGGTTGCCGTCACTTGTGTGCTCCGTCCTTCTTGTCGCCTGCTGGCCTGTTATCGGCAGGGCCTGTGGTCTGGGGATTCGGGGATGCCGCCGTGCCTGCCGCCGAAGGGGACACCGCAGGCGCAGCAGCGGTGGAACCGGATGCGGCCGGTGCGGGGGTGCTGGCCGGCGTGATGCGCAGGTCGGCCGGGACAGTGGCATGGGCGGGCGGGTGCGCCGCCGCCTGCGACGCGGCATAGGCAAGGGCGGCGGTAATCTTGCGCTGGTCGGGGGGATCGGGATGGAACTGTGCGGCGTCCTGCCACGCATCCACCGCCTCCAGCCTGCGCCCCGACACCCAGTAGGCCACGCCAAGGTGATAGTTGATCGCCGGGTCCTGGGGCATCTGCTCCGCCGCGCGTTCCAGCAGCGGCAGTCCCTCGCCCACATGGCCAAGGCGCAGTTCGACCCAGCCGACACTGTCACGGATCTGCCCGTCATCGGGCGACAGGGCCAGCGCGCGGCGCAGGTAGTTTTCCGCCGTCGCCGGGTCATCGCCATGTTCGACCATGGAATAGCCAAGGTCGTTGAGCAGTTCCGCCTCGTTCGGGGCCATGCGCAGCGCCTGCGTCAGTCCCGCCTTTGCATGTTTCCAGTCGCCAAGCCGGTCATAGGCGATCGACTGCCCGAACAGCACGCGCCAGTCGTCCCCCTCCAGCGTACCCGACAGCGCCAGCGCGTGGGTATAGGCCGACAGGGCCTCGCGCCACTTGCCTTGCCCCAGCATGATGTCGCCCATGTCGCACCACAGGGTCCGGTCCGTGGGTGCATCGCGCAGCAGGCCACGGATGATGCGCTCCGCCTCCGCCCGGTGGCCCAGCGCCATGTCAAGCTCGCCTTCCTCCGCGCGGATGACGACGGCCATCGGGTCATTGGGCGAAACCTCCGCCAGCACGTCGATCGCCTGCTGGTTCTCGTCCTCCGCATGGAACAGGGCGGACAGGAGGATCCGCGCCTCCGTGTTCGCGGGATCAAGCATCAGCGACAGGCGCAGCATCATCTGCTCCGTACTGCGCAGGGTGGTGATGTCATGGTCGTGGGCGGGATGGTCCTCCCCAGGCTTGGGTGGCGGTGTCTCCGCCGCGTTCTGCTGGTCCATCAGCAGCGCCAGCAGGCCGTACGCCTGCGCCATGGCCTGCTGCGGTCTGGTGACGACGGGACGGCCCAGTGCTGCGACCAGCGCAGGCCGCGCGGGTTCCAGCGCCGCCATGGAGGCGATCTTGGCCGCGATCATGTCACGCGCCTGCGCCGCCTTGCCCTGCCGGTAAAGCCAGTGGGTCAGCACCCGCGTGGTGAACAGGTCGCCGCCCGACATGTCCAGCGCGCGGCGGTACAGCGTATCGGCGCGCATCGCCTGCCCGCCCATTTCCGCGATCAGGGCGGCATGCAGCGTATAGTACCCACCCAGCAGGTGGTCCGCCTGCGCGCGGTTCAGCGCCGCCAGCGCGTCATCCGTGCGGCCCATCCCCTGCAGCGCCCATGCCCGCAGCAGGGGGCGGACGATGTTCATGATGGGATCGTCCGGCGCCTTGTCATAATGGGCCAGCGCCCCGGCCCAGTCCGATGCGATGGCCGCGGCATTGCCCATCACCAGTTCGGGTACCACGCCGGGCGGCTGCTGGCGCGCAAGGCGGGCGGCGTCGGGACTGCCGGCAAGGATGGAATACAGGAACGCACGCTCGACAAAGGGGCGGTAGGATGGTGCAAGCTGCGCCGCGCGGGTGAAGGTGCGCGCGGCCTCCGCATTGTCGCCCTCGCTCGCGGCGATGGTGGCGACCAGCACGTTTGTCGCCAGGCTCTGTGTCACGGTGGGGGTGCCGGCGGGGCCTGGACGGGTGGTCAGACGGGAGGTCACGGGGGCGGCGGCGTGCGTTTCGCGGTTGGGAATAATGCCAAGCAGCGGTACAACGGCACCCAGCAGCGCCACGCGCCAGAAACGGGAGGACAGCATGAAACCAGAATCTAGCGTGTGCGCGGCGCGATGCCAAATGCCGCGCCCATGCGCCGCGCCTGCGCCCGCCATGCTGGTGCCTGACCCTGTGAATGCCCTGCCTGTCCGGGATGTATCCATCCGATGACCGATTCCCTGTCCCTGTTGCAACTGTATGTGGAATGGGGCGCGGACGAGGCGCTGTCTCCCTTTCCCGTGGACCGGCTGACCACGCCGCAGGCCAAACCACCCCCCCCCATACAGCGTGCGGGGGACGAGGGACATCATTTTTCCCATGCCACCCCCGCATCCCCCGCCGCCCGGCCATCGCGTCCCGCCCCGCCACCGTCCGCCGCGACGATGGCCGAACGGGCCGCTGCCGATGCACGCGCCTGCGCCGCCCGCGCCACCACGGTGGAGGAACTGCACGCCGTCATGGCCTCGTTCGAACACTGCGCCCTGCGTGACACCGCGACCCATACCGTCGCCCCGCAGGGCAGGCCCGGCGCGCATGTCATGGTGGTGGGCGAGGCCCCCGACGCGGACGAGGACCGCGGCGGCGTGGCGTTCTGTGGGGAGACGGGGCGCCTGACCGACCGGATGTTCGGCTCCATCGGCCTGTCGCGCGATGACCTGTTCCTTGCCCCCGTCATCGCATGGCGGCCACCGGGGGGGCGTCCGCCCTCCGCCATGGAGCTGAAATCATGCCTGCCATTCCTGCAACGCCTGATTGTGCTGGCCCGGCCGCGCCGCCTGATCCTGATGGGCAACATCCCCGTCGCCCTCCTGACGGGGGAGCGCATAACGGCGGCGCGCGCACGCGGGCGGTGGCGCGACATCACCGTGCCGCCAAACCTGTCCGAAACAGGCAACAATTCAGGCACGGCGCACGTTATCCCCGCATTGCCGATGCGCCACGCACAGCAGTTGCGCGCCAGTCCGACAGCACGCCGTGATGCATGGAAAGACATGCTGGAGTTACGCAAAACGTTACAGGAAGACGGATACAATCATGGCGCGTAATCATGATATATTAACAGGTGTCCATTCATTAACATCAGGTATATCAACCTGCGTTTCAGGACGTGTTTTCAAGGATATATTTCGGTTCCAATAACTGTTGTGAAATCTTATTGATAAGCGTCCGACGCAATTGGGTTGCTTTCTTGCTCGCAAGGTCCTAAACCCCGCGAGCCATGCGAGGGATAAATCATACCCCCCCCACCGCGGTAACCGCATTCCTGGCGGGTGCCGCATTCCTGGCAGGAGCAGCCTTCGCGCCGCTTCGTGCCCAATCGGTGGACCACAGGGCGCTGGATCCGGATGGATCAGCCCAGAGCGGCCACAACGAGGAAACAGCGCTTGCGCTTCCACGCTTCCCGACCCGGGGCGGTGGCAGTGTCAGCCTGCCGCGTGTGCTTGCGCCTGACGACGCGGCACGCATCCGCAGGATTTTTGCCCTGCAGCGCGAAGGCCGCTTTGACGCCGCCATCAGCCAGACAGCCAGCATCCATGACGACCTGCTGCTTGGCGACCTTCTGGCCGCGCGCTACCTGAACCCCGCCTATCACCCCAGCACGGGGCAGTTGCGCATGTGGCTGCGGACCTTCTCCTCCCTGGCGGATTCCCCGGCCATCCATGCCCTGCTTGTGGCGCAGGCGCCGCGCGGAACCCCGCTGCCGCCCGCACCACCCGACATCGCGCTGGGCAGCGTACGGGCCCCCGCGCACGTCCACCTGCCGGAGGAGGACGATCCCTCCCTGCGGGTCTTCACCCGCAACAGCCTGCTGGACCATACGGTGCGGGAGCGCACGTCGCAGGGCGTCAAGGGCGCCCGAAGCGCGCTGCACCTGATCCAGGCGACGCCGGGCCTGAACCCCCTGTATGCCGCCCACCTGCGGACCGAGGTCGCGATGACCCTGTTCAGCGCGGGCGAAAACCGCCTCGCCCTGAGCATCGCGCGTGAGGCGTTCGAGACATCCTCCGGCCGCCTCGGCCTTGCGGGCTATGTCGCGGGCCTCGCGGCCTGGCGGCAGGGACGCCCCGACCAGGCCGAGCCCCTGTTCGAGGCCGCGTCGCGCGCGCCCCTGACACCGGGCAGCATCCGTGCGGGCGCCGCCTTCTGGGCCGCGCGTTCGCACCGCGCGGTGGGTGACGTCGCGGCGTACGAGCCATGGCTGCATCGCGCCGCCGCCGCCCCGCACACATTCTATGGCATGCTGGCCAGCCAGGCGCTGGGCCTGCGTCATGCCGCCCCCACCCACCCCGGCACGATCGGGGACGGGGCGTCCATGTCGCTGGCCGATGACCGGCACCCGCTGCATGAAGGCACCCCGGTGATGGGTGAAATCGACGTGGAGGCCGTCGCCGCGACACCTGCCGGACGCAGGGCCTTCGCCCTGGCGCAGGTGGGTGAAAACGCCCGCGCCGAAGCCACCCTGCGCCGCCTGTGGCCCGATGTGCAGAACGATGCCGCGCTGTGCCGCTCCCTCCAGCTTGTGGCGGATGCCATGGGCATGAAGGAACTGGCGTCGCAGATGGCGCTGCTGATCCAGTCGCAGGCAGGGGACCAGTCGGACCGCGAGACGCGCTTCCCCCTGCCGCCGCTGCATCCTGACCACGGGTTCCGCATGGACCCGGCGCTGGTGTATGCGCTGACACGGCTGGAATCCAATTTCGATGCCAATGCGGTTTCCGGTTCCGGGGCGCACGGCCTGATGCAGGTGATGCCGGTGACGGCGGGCTTCGTCACCCACAGCGGCATGGACTATGCCGGGCGTCCGGCGGCCCTGCATGACCCGGGCCACAACCTGGAGATCGGGCAGCTTTACGTCCTTTACCTGGCGCAGCTTTCGACCCAGCACCCGGGGCCGCACGCACCGGCCGGGGGCGACCTGATCCGCATGCTCGCCAGTTACAACGCCGGGCCATCCGCCATCGCCCGCCGCGCCGCCAACGGCACGGACGAGGCCGATGACCCGCTGCTGTATATCGAGCAGTTGCCCAATAACGAGACCCGCGATTATGTCCGTCGCGCCTTTACCTACCTGTGGATCTATGCCGACAGGCTTCACCTGCCCTCACCTTCGCTGGAGACGCTGGCCCGCAACGAATGGCCCGCCTTCAGCCCCGAGCAGAACCTCGTGCACGGCGGTTCACGCACGATCCACTGACATCTGCCCTCCGGCGTAAAAAACCACGCAGGCGGATAACATCCGGGCAGCTTGCCCGGACCCGGCAGGGAGCACGCTCCCTGCACCCTGATCCGTTTAAAAGTCATAGTTTCCAAAGGGCCGCGCCCTTTGGTGGGGGTTCGGGGGCAAAGCCCCCGGGAACCAGCCTCAGTTCTCCGCCAGCACCTGACGGCTGGCACGGACACGCACCACGCGCCGTCCCTCCATCTCCAGCACCTCGAACAGCCAGCCGGAAAACACGACCTTGTCGCCGCGTGCGGGCACACGTCGCAACAGCGCAAGGATCAGGCCGCCAAGGGTATGGTAACTACCTTCCGCCGGCAGGTCCGACAGGTCCAGCCTGTGCTTGACCTCATCGGCCGGCATGGACCCGTCGAGCACCAGCACATTGTCATGGGCGATCCGCTGCGGCGGGGTGCTGCCGGGTTCGTGCTGTTCGCCCACGATGGCGCCGAACAGGTCGGAGGACGTCACGATTCCCTCGAACGAGCCATATTCGTCCAGCACCAGCGCCAGGCCGAGCGGCGATGAACGCATCCGGTCCAGCATGTCGAACGCCGACAGCGTATCCGGCACGGAAATGGGACGCCGCAGTCCGGCCTCGACCGAGGGACTCTTGCCATCAAGGAAGCGGTCCAGCATGTCCTTGGCGAGGATGACGCCCACCGGATTGTCCACCCCCCCGTCACAGACCACGATACGCGAATAGGTGGTGGAGCGCAGGATGCGTAGCAGTTCCGCGCGTGGAACATGGCGCTCGATCCAGCACAGTTCGGTGCGTGGCGTCATGATCGCGCGCACGGGCCGGTCCGCCATGCGCAGCAGGCGCTCGATCATGTCGCGCTCCTCCTGCTCCAGCACGCCCGCCTGCGCGCCCTCGGCGATGTAGGCGCGCAGTTCCTCTTCCGTCAGGGCCGTGCTGGCATGCGCATTGACCCGCATCAGGCGCAGCACCAGTTCCGACGCCCGCCCCAGCAGCCAGACCACCGGGCGCGAAATCCAGGCGAGTCCCTCCAGCGGCAGGGCAAGGCGGGCGGCGATCTGTTCAGGCTGGCGCAGGGAGATCTGCTTGGGCACCAGTTCACCGCCCACCAGCATGATGGCGGTGATGCTGCTGACGACCACGGTCATCGAGATTTCGCTGGCGAACGGGGCAAGGCGGGGAAAGTGCAGCAGCCAGTGCGTCATCCGCGCCTCGATGCTGGTGCCGCCGAACGTGCCCTCCAGAATCGAGACAAGGGTCATCCCGACCTGCACCGTCGGCAGGAAGCCCTGCGGGTCGTTCGCCAGCTTCAGCGCCCGGTCCGCCCCCTTGACCCCGGCCTTTGACATGACCGCAAGACGTGCGCGCCGTGCGGAAATCAGCGCCAGTTCCCCCATCGCGAACACACCGTTGAGGAGAACAAGGCAGAATATGATAATCAGGGAGACAAGCATGATGCCGCGATCCTAGAGCATATCGCGCGCGTCGATGACACCCGAAATCATGCACATCCCCAACCCAGACCGAATCGGTCCCGATTCGCGGCGGGTCATTTTCCTGTGCCGGATACAGAAATGGCGGGGACATGCCCCGCCATTCCGTTACCTTTTATCCTGCTCCATGGCCCGGACGGGCATGGGATCAGTCGGCGGCGGCCGCCGTTTCCGGCTGCGCGGACACCTTGTTCACGCGCGGGGGGGCTGCCGGCTTCTTACGGGCCGCCAGTTCCTCCATCTTCGCATCGACATGCTGCGTGAAGACGTATTCCGCAGGCCGCTGGTTCGCCAGCGAGATTTCCGGCACCATCGGCTTTTCCGTTTCCGGCCCGAACAGCGCGACCTTGGCGATGTGCCACGGACGACGCACCGCATCCATCACCGCCGTCGATTCGTAGCCCGAATGGACCATGCAGTCGGCGCACTTTTCATAGTTGCCGGTGCCATACGAATCCCAGTTGGTGTCGGCCATCAGCTCTTCAAAGCTCTTGGCGTAGCCTTCACCCAGCAGGTAGCACGGGCGCTGCCAGCCAAAGACGTTGCGCAGCGGCTTGCCCCACGGGGTGCAGTGGTACTGCTCGTTCCCGGCAAGGAAGTTCAGGAACAGCGGAGACTGCGTGAAGCGCCACTTCTTGCCCTTGCCAAGGCGGAAGATGTCGCGGAACAGCTGCTTCGTCTTCTGGCGGTTCAGGAAGTGCTCCTGGTCCGGCGCGCGCTCATAGGCATAGCCGGGGGCGGTCATGATGCCGTCCACGCCCATGGCCATCACCTCGTCAAAGAACGCGGCGACACGCTTGGGGTCCGCGCCATCGAACAGGGTGCAGTTGATGGACACGCGGAAACCACGGGCCTTCGCCTTCTTGATGGCCGCGACGGCGCGTTCGTACACGCCTTCCTGGCAGACGGAGGCGTCATGCATCGCCGGGTCGCCATCAAGATGCACGTCCCAAGAGAAGAAGGGGCTCGGCTCATAATCGTCGAGCTTCTTTTCCAGCAGCAGCGCGTTGGTGCAGAGATAGACGTATTTCTTGCGCGCGATAAGCTGGCGGATGATCTCCGGCATTTCCTTGTGCAGCAGCGGTTCGCCACCGGCCACGGCAATGACGGGGGCGCCTGCCTCCGTATCCGCGTCCAGGCATTCCTGCACGGTCATGCGCTGGTTCAGGATCTGCGCGGGATAATCGATCTTGCCGCAGCCCGCGCATGCAAGGTTGCAGCGGAACAACGGTTCGAGCATCAGCACCAGCGGATAGCGCTGGCGGCGCGTCAGGTGCTGTTTGACGACGTAGGCGCCCACCCGGACGGCCTGCATAATAGGAACGGCCATGAAACCTCTGCTCCTGCACCGGCGCACGGACGCCGGTCTTGATTCCAAATCATGTAGTCCGGACTATGGACACGTCCGATCGCAAGAAAACAACCCCGACAGGTGTCAGCCGTGCATCAAGAACATGGCGAGGTTGCGGAGTTGTTACGACACATGAACACTTTGGCGGCTGTATAGGACAAAAAACATCCTGTATTCAATTGCTATCGTATGGGGTGTGGCGAATTCACAACACACGGCGATTTAGTATTTATCCACCCTTGCCATAACGTGCGCAAGGGGCGAACACCTTGCGGTCGTCATGAATGACCATGACCATGTCGCATGATACCCGGCTGTCGCGACCGTCGCCCCCATGGATACGGGCGGGCCGTGATGCCGGGCATGAGGCGGCCGACCAAGAAACCGGTTCAGGGTCTGACCCGTTTCCCCGGACAGATCCCGACAAAGATAAATGGACGCGACCATCATGGACCAGCCGAAGGCAGCCCCCAAGCACGACGCCCCCCCGTCTGCGGCTTCGCCAGGAGGTTCTGCGGAAGCTTCTTCCGGGACCCGGCCCGAGGCGGACCGGTGGGGCTCGATCCCGACGCTGGGCCGTTTTGCGCAACTGGACCGTGTGCGTTACCCGCATGACATGCGCAACCTTTCGGTGGAGC
>NZ_NKUF01000034.1 GCF_003206495.1 Gluconacetobacter entanii
CTGAAAGGCCACATCAACAGGCCTTACAGAAGACCGCACACGATCACACGTCAATATGGGTCAGAAAACTCTTGCATAACGGACGGCAACCACAGAAGATATCCGGAGCCCTGGAGAACGCTGCCGAAGCAAGACGCACAAAATCATGATCGACAGCGCGATCCTTCACCGCGTCACGGACGCATGCGTACACTTCGGGTTCGAACGTTTCAATTTCCCGCAGAAGCAGGTCCGCCTTTGCGACGAACATTCCCGAATTCCATGAAAAGCGTTCATCACGCAGGAACTCGGCCGCACGGTCGGCATCGGGTTTTTCAAGGAATTTCGATACATGATAGGCGTTGGGCACATCTTTAAGTTCAGCACCACGCTCGATGTAGCCATACGCCGTATCTGGCTTGGTCGGGTGAATGCCAAAGGTGACAACATACCCTTCGGACGCCGCCTGTACTGCGGAGTCCAATGCCTTTTGCAGGAGTTCGGGATGCTGGATCGCAGCATCCGCCGCCATGATCCACAGGATGGCATCAGGATTCTGTTCGGCAATCAGAAAGGCCGCGGCGGCAATGGCCGGTGCGGAATTACGTGCAACAGGTTCAAGCACGATCCGCGCGTCGGTAATCCCGACCTCGCGCAACTGCTCCGCCACAATAAAACGGTGTGCCTCATTACAGACTACGACAGGGCTTGCAAAATCCGCCCCCATCCCCCGCAGCGCCGTTTCCTGCAGAAGGGTCCGGTCCGACAATAATGGCCAGAACTGCTTGGGGAAACTGCGGCGGGATACCGGCCAGAGGCGGCTACCGGAGCCGCCGGAGAGAATAACAGGGACAATATTATGACGCGCTGACGAATTTTCACCTGAAATCATTTATCAAAAACCTTTTTCCCAGATTTTCCGCCCGCATTAGCATATGTGAACATGCGTTTACATTAGTAATGATGTCTCTTAAAGGCATTTTTTAAAAAATTTGGGTGAGGCGGATTGTTTTTTACCAAAAACTAACTTTTACCTGTTATTTGTATAAAAGGCATTTCCTGAACGCATAAATTTATGCCTTAATCTTCGCGGAAGCCTATCCCCCCGAACTGATGCATCGCCAGTGTCTTATTGTTGCTGCCTCTGCACATTTCCATGAAAATGGCGCGACAACACAAATGTTCATACCTGATCAGAGCCACTGGCAGCCAGATTTCCAAATATACACGAAGGATGTATGCCCATGCATGAAGACCGCATGGTCTTGATGATTCAACTGCGCCATGACGAAAGCGCCCAAAAAGAGACGGCGGGATATCTTTCGGTGACCAGGATGGGCCAGAAAGCAAGGTGAAAGATACGAACGGGTATTGACCCGTTGAGTGCCGATTTACAGGCGCCTGCTGGATGAAGGTAATGAAAACGCCTTTCGCATCCACTCTGGCATGATCGATATGGGCATCCCGTTTCCCACATCGTGGGTCATCATGGCATGGACGCGGCCGCCAGGTTCACGCAGTCCAAAAACAGCGCCCCTTCCAGCAGCATTTCCCTTTTTGCGTTCGCAGTCTGTGCCGGAATAGCCCCCATCAATTTGGAGCGCCCTTCCGGGATCGGCTCCATGAATATCCTGTTCCGCAGCATGGCGGCTCAAGCAGGGATCGTGGGATGGCAAGTGGCAACCGACTGCACCGGCATTTCATACGAGGCATATCAAGCCGTATTGGCTAGCTGCGCCAGTCCCAGACAAAAAAAGCCCCGGTATCAGACGATACCGGGGCTTTTTGTCGGCGTTGCGCCGGGATCCTGTGGTGGGCGCACAAGGGCTCGAACCTTGGACCCGCTGATTAAGAGTCAGCTGCTCTACCAACTGAGCTATGCGCCCACAGGGTTTTCCCTTTCGGGTGAGGGGCTTTTACCAAGGCAGGGCCATCAGGACAAGGGGATTTTTCAATATTTTTTCCCATGCACGACATCTGGCCCCGCAATCCCCCTATTCCCTAGCTCCCCCACGAATGTTCATTGTTTGTTTCCAAACCGCCCGGCAAACAGGTGCCATACGACCAGAAGTTTTTTGGTTCTTTTTTCCAAAAAAGAACCCTTTCCCCCCTTACGCCTGCAACAGCTTCAGCAATCCATCGAACTGATCAAGGGAGCGGTAATCGACACGCAGCGTCCCGCCCTTGCCATCGAACGTGATATGGACCTTCAGCCCCAGCTTCGCCGTCAGTTCGCGTTCCAGCGCACCGATCTCCGGGTTTTCGTGGTTCTTTTCCTCCTGCTTTGCCGCCACCTGACGCTTTGTGGCCGTCTTTTTCGCCAGCGCCTCGGTCTGGCGGACATTCAGCCCCTGTTTTAGCACGACCTTCAATGCCGCGACAGGATCGGGATGCGCCAGCAGCGCGCGCGCATGACCGGCTGACAGTTCCTTTTCCCGCACGGCGTCGCGCACCGGCGTCGGCAGTTGCAACAGGCGCACCATATTAGCGACATGGGGACGTGACTTGCCGATCGCCCCGGCCAGTTCTTCCTGCGTCAGACGGTAATCATCCAGCAGGCGCTGAAGCCCTTCGGCCTCTTCCATGGCGTTGAGGTCGGCGCGTTGCAGGTTTTCCACCAGCGCGGCCGCCATCGCATCCCCATCGTCAAGCGCACGGATATGGACCGGCACCTCATGTAAGGAAGCCAACTGCGCCGCGCGCCAGCGCCGCTCCCCCGCGATGATCTGAAACACGTTGGGACGGTCCGGGTGCGGACGGACCAGGATCGGTTGCAGGATACCGCGCGTGCGGATGGACTCCGCCAGTTCCTCCAGCGCCTCGGGCACCATGTGCTGGCGTGGCTGGAACGGACCGGGTTCAAGCACATCGACCGGCAGAACCGAACCACTGTCCATGGGCTTGCGCGGTTCCAGCCCCGGCGCGGGATTGAGCATGTTCACCTGATCGCCCAGCAATGCGGCCAGCCCCCGGCCCAGTCGCGGACGGGTGGCGTCCTTCTTCGGTTTCATCCCTGCTTCTTCCCTTTCCTGCCTGCCTTGAGCGCAAGACGTGCGATCACTTCCTCCGACAGCGCCCTGTACGCCTGGCTTCCGGAAGATCGGGCATCGTAGAACATGACGGCCTGACCGTGGCTCTGCGCCTCGGAAATGCGGATGTTGCGCGGGATGACCGTCTCCATCACGCGATCGCCAAAGAAGCCGCGCGCGTCGGCAGCGACGAGTTCCGACAGGTTGTTGCGCCGGTCATACATCGTCAGCACGATCCCCTCCAGCTTCAGCGCCGTGTTCAGGGACTTGCACAGGCTGTTGATCGTGCGCACCAACTGGCTGATCCCCTCCAGCGCAAAGAACTCGCACTGCAACGGCACGATGACCGCCTGCGCCGCCACCAGCGCGTTGAGCGTCAGCAGGCCGAGGCTGGGCGGACAGTCGATCAGGATGACGTCATATTCCCCCCCGATCCGCGCAATGGCGTCACGCAGGCGGAATTCCCGCCGGTCCGACATGACCAGTTCCAGTTCGGCCCCCGCCAGTTCCGTATCCGCCGCAATGACCGACAGGCCGGGAATGGAGGTTTCCTGTATCAGGTCCGCCGCCGGTGCGTCCTCCCCGATCAGGGCATAGGTCCCGCGACGCCGGTTTTCGTAACCGATCCCCAACCCGGTGGAGGCATTGCCCTGCGGGTCGATATCGATCAGCAGGACGCGAAATCCCGCCGTCGCAAGGCCGGCTGCAAGATTGATGGCTGTTGTTGTTTTCCCCACACCGCCCTTCTGGTTCGCAAGGGCGATGATGCGGGGGGTATGCGCGGCCTTATCGACCGGCTGCATGGTTGTGGTCTGTGACACGCCTTATATCGCTCAATCTAAGAATGACACCATCCGCATCGGTGCGGCTTGGAATTCGGGTCACCGCCATGCGCCAGTCGGCATGGGCGGCGTTGAGTTCTTCGTCTGCGTTCTTGCCCTTCAGGAACAGGCAGGATCCTTCCTTGTCCAGAAACCGCACCCCCCATTGCAGAAGCTGCGGCAGCGGGGCCAGCGCGCGGGCGCTCACCACGTCGGCAGGACCGGCATCCGCCGCCTCGATCCGGCTGGCGATGACACGGGTGCGCACCCCCGCCACGCGCGATGCCTCCCGCAGGAACGCGGCCTTTCGCTGGTCCGATTCGATCAACGTGACATGCGCATCGGTCGCCATGGCAATGACCAGTCCGGGGAAGCCCCCGCCCGATCCCATATCCACCACCCGCGCGCCCGCCGGGATCAGGGTGGCGAGTTGCAGGCTGTCGGCAATATGGCGGGGCCATAACTGCGCCAGATCAGGACGGGAGACAAGGTTGATGCGCGCGTTCCAGCGCACCAGCAGGTCGGCATAGGCCGTCAGGCGCTCGCCTGTTTCACGTGAAACATGTCCAAGGATCGCCTCCTGCGTCGTCATGTCGCGTGCCATGCCTCAGGCCACCTGCCGCACATGCGACAGCACCGCCACCAGCGCCGACGGCGTGATGCCGGGGATGCGCTGTGCCGCGCCAAACGTCACCGGCCGCGCCTGCGACAGGCGTTCCTGCATTTCGGTGCTGAGGCCACCGATCGCGCGGTAATCGAGATCATGCGGCAGGGTGATGCGCCCGTCACTGGCAAGCTGCCGGATCTCGCGCTCCTGCCGCGACAGGTATCCGCTGTAGCGGGCTTCGGTCGCGACATGCTGGCGCACCCGTGGCGACAGGTCGGACAGCCATGGGGCGATCTTCTCCACCGTCTCCATCGCCGCCCCCGTCGCCATGACGTCAAGCAGCGAACGCGCGCGCCCATCGGCGGAGACCGCAATCCCCTCCCGCCGCAGGGCTTCGGGGGGATAGGTTTCGGTGCGGGCGCGTTCCATGGCAGTGTCGATCGACGCGCGCTCCGCCTCGAAACGCTGGCGTCGTGCGGGACCGACACAGCCCCATTCCATGCCCAGCGGCGTCAGGCGCAGGTCGGCATTGTCGGCACGCAGCGTCAGGCGATATTCCGCGCGCGACGTGAACATGCGATAGGGTTCGGACACGCCCTGCGTCGTCAGGTCATCGATCATGACGCCGATATAGGCCGTGCCACGATCCAGCGTCACCGCCCCCTCGCCCGCCGCGCAACGTGCCGCGTTGATCCCGGCAAGGATGCCCTGCGCGCCTGCTTCCTCATACCCCGTGGTGCCATTGATCTGCCCCGCAAGGAACAGGCCGTGCAGGGATTTGAGTTCCAGCGCCGGGGTCAGTTCGCGCGGATCGACATAGTCATATTCCACCGCATAGCCGGGACGCACGATGCGGCAGCGTTCCAGCCCGGGGATGGAATGCAGCATCTGTTCCTGCACATCCGCAGGCAGGCTGGTGGAGATCCCGTTGGGATAGACCAGGTCGCCCCCCGGATTCCCCGGCAGAGCCTCGGGTTCGAGGAAGATCTGGTGGCTGTCGCGCTGTGCGAAGCGGACGACCTTGTCCTCGATGGAGGGGCAGTAGCGCGGCCCCCGCCCCGAAATCGCCCCACCATAGATGGCCGACAGGTGCAGGTGTTCGCGGATGATTTCATGCGTGCGCGGGGTCGTCGCGGTGATGCAGCACGACACCTGCGGGTTGGTGATCGTGTCCGTCATGCGGCTGAACGGTTCGGGGATCACATCGCCCCGATCCTCCGCCAGTGCGTCCCAGTCGATGCTGTCGCGCGCGATGCGGGCGGGCGTGCCGGTCTTGAGCCGCCCCATCCGCAGGCCCAGCGCCTGCAACCGTTCACCCAGTTTTCGAGCCGGGGCCTCCCCTACGCGGCCCGCAGGCTGGCTGTCATGGCCGACATGGATGACACCGCGCAGGAACGTGCCCGCCGTCAGTACCACCGCCCCGGCATGGAATACGCGCCCGTCCTCGCACACGACGCCACGCACCGCATGACCGTCATCCACGACGAGGTCGCCCGCAGCACCCTCGACAATTTCCAGCCCTTCGGTTTCGGCCAGCAGGTCCATGATCGCCTGCTGGTACAGGAACCGGTCCGCCTGCGCGCGCGGCCCATGGACGGCCGGCCCCTTGGAGCGGTTGAGCAGCTTGAAATGAATTCCGGCCCGATCGGCGGCCTTGCCCATCAGGCCGTCGAGCGCGTCGATCTCGCGCACCAGATGCCCCTTGCCGATCCCGCCGATCGCCGGGTTGCACGACATCACCCCCACCGTCGCGCGATGGTGGGTCAGCAGCATGGTCCGCGCACCACACCGGGCGGCGGCGGCGGCGGCCTCGCACCCGGCATGGCCGCCGCCGATCACGATCACATCGTAAGTGGCGTTCACCTTATTCCCTGCTCCCGCTTCGTCCCTACTTGCCGATACAGAACTGCCCGAACACCGTGTCCAGCAGCGCCTCCACATCCACAGCCCCGGTCAGGCGCCCCAGCGCGCGCATCGCCAGGCGCATCTCCTCACCCCGCACTTCCGGCCACGCATCGTCGGCGGCACGGGCCAGATGGCGGGCCGTCTCCTCGATCGCTGCGCGATGGCGCGCGCGTGTCAGGGGGGCGGCCGCACGTCCCTGCGTCAGGTCTCGCGCCCGCTGCGCCAGCACGTCACGCAGGGTTTCCATCCCCTCCCCGCTGCGCACGCTGATGGCCGTGATGCCCGGCGGGGCGGCAACTTCGTCAATCTTGTTGCAGACCATGATGCTGTCGGGGCCGACCTTATCCGGTACCGCCGCACCTGAAAACACATGTATCACGCAATCGGCCTGTTTCACGTGAAACAATGCACGCCGCACGCCTTCGGCTTCGATCTCGTCCTCGGTTTCGCGCAGGCCCGCCGTATCCACCAGTGTCACCGGCGCATCGCCCAGCACGACCCGCACCTCGATCGCGTCGCGCGTGGTCCCGGCGCGCGACGACACGATGGCGGCGTCACGCTGCGCCAGTGCGTTCAGCAGGCTCGACTTGCCCACGTTGGGCTCACCCACAATCGCAAAAACCAGCCCCCGGCGCAGGCGTTCGCCCTGGCTGCCATCGTCAAGATAGGCCTGCATCTCATCACGCAGGCCCGCAATCGTGCCGAGCATTTCGTCCTCCACCTCCGGCGGCAGGTCCTCGTCGGGGAAGTCGATCAGCGCCTCCTGATGCGCAAGCGCGGTGCGCAGGCGCGCGGCCCAGTCCTCATACAGACGGCTTTGTGCGCCATCGGCCTGCGCCAGCGCCTGACGCCGCTGGGCCTCGGTCTCCGCATCGATCAGGTCGGCGATACCCTCCGCCTGCACAAGGTCGAGCCGCCCGCTGGCGAAGGCGCGTCGCGTGAACTCCCCCGGTTCGGCCGGACGCGCGCCCAGCGCCACGAGCGCATCGGCCACGCCGGAAATCACCGCAGGTCCCGCATGCAGGTGCAGTTCCGCGCTGTCCTCGCCAGTATAACTGTTGGGTCCGGGAAACCACAGCACGACGGCCCGGTCGAGCAGCACGCCCTTCCCCCCATCCGCATCGCGCCGCCAGATCCCGCGCAGCGACGCGCGGCGCGGTTCGGGCAGGCCACCGCACAGGCTGCGCAGGATCGCGTCACTCCCCGCGCCACTGATGCGCATGACGGCAATGGCCGCGCGCCCCGCGCCGGTGGCAAGGGCGAAGATGACGGGGGCCGCACCGTCGCCATGCCGCCCTGCTGGAACCTCGGTTGCCGCTGTCATTCGGGTCGTTCCCATTTCCTCTGTGACGGGAACGGGTTATCGTCCACGTCCCTGTCGTGATCAAGGTGACACATGCCACAACTTTCCCTGCATTCCCCCACCGGCCCGCTGACCGTCTCGGTCGAGGACGACACGATCGTGGCGCTCGACTGGGGCTGGGGCCGCGACCAGGAGGAAACGCCCCTGCTGCGCCGCGCGTGCGACTGGCTCGATTCCTATTTCGACGGTGACACCACACCCTGCACCCTGCCACTGGCCCCTTATGGCACACCGCAGCAGGTTGCGGCATGGACATTCATCCGCACCATCCCGATGGGACAGACCATACCATGCGCCTAGGTCGCGCGGCAGGCTGGCGTGGACGTGGCGGACGTGGTGGCTGCATGCAGTGAAAACCCGATTCCCATCCTGATCCCCTGCCACCGGGTGGATATGGATGGATGCGCGGAGTACGACGCGGACACCTACCCCGGCGATAACGGGGCGATGGACCGCGCCTTCCTGCGTGAGATGGAAACCGGCACGCCCGACATGGATTGACCCCCAACGCCCCTCTCATCCCAAGGAACCCCTGCCATGAACACAGTCATCCGCATCCATGAATATGGTGGCCCCGAAGTCCTGCGCGCCGAAGACCTGCCGATCCCCACGCCTGGCGAAGGCGAGATCCTGATCCGGCAGGCGGCGATAGGTGTCAATTTCATCGACACCTATTACCGTAGCGGCCTGTACAAATTCCCCTCCCTGCCCGCGACACCGGGCATGGAGGGCGCGGGCATCGTCGAGGCGGTCGGTCCCGGTGTCCATGACCTCGCGGTGGGGGCACGCGTGGCCTATCCCATCATGCTCGGCGGGTATGCGCAGTACCGTGTCATCGCGGCGGACCGGGTGGTGGCGCTGCCCGCCGAAATCCCGTTCGAGACGGCGGCAGGCATCATGCTGCGTGGCCTGTCGGTGCATATGCTGCTGCGGCAGGTGCATGACGTGCGCAGGGGGGAGAACATCCTCGTCTATGCCGCGGCGGGCGGGGTCGGGCTGCTGATGTGCCAGTGGGCGCAGCATCTGGGCGCGCGTGTCATCGGCGTCGTCTCGACCGAGGAAAAGGCCGAACTGGCGCGTGCCAACGGGGCGGCCGACGTGCTGGTCGGCACGCACGACATCCCCGCACGGGTCCGTGCCCTGACCGATGGCGCGATGGTGCCCGTCGTCTATGACAGCATCGGCCACGCCACGTTCGAGGACAGCCTGAACTGCCTCGCACCGCGCGGGCTGATGGTCAGCTATGGCAATGCGTCGGGCGCGGTAACAGGGGTCGCGGTCGGCACGCTGGCCAGCCATGGCAGCCTGTACCTGACGCGCCCGTCGCTGGGCACCTATATCGCAAAGCGCGATGAACTGGTGGCGGGGGCTGCGGAACTGTTCCGACTGGTGGAAAAGGGCGTGATTACGCCGCGCATCGGACAGAGCTTCGCCCTGAAGGACGCAGCACAGGCGCATGTCGCACTGGAATCGCGCAGGACCACGGGAAGTACGATCCTGCTGCCGTAACAAGGGCTCTGCCCTTGACCCGCCAAAGGTCACGGACCTTTGGAAACCACTACTTTTTAAACAGATCAGGTCGCGACCCAGCCATCCTGCTGCAACGCTACCCCGGCCAGATACAGGCTGCCGCAGATCACCACCCGTGCGGGGGGCTGTGCCGGCATGTCGCGGGACAGGTGTTCCAGCGCCTGTTTGATGGTCGGGCCTGCGGTCACACGTCCCTGCCCTGCCGCAATGATATCGGCCACAGGCAGCGCAAGGTGCTGCTCCGGTTCCGCCACGGCCTGCACGCTCGCGGCATGGGGCAGCAGGCGCGCGAGGAAGCCGGAAGCATCCTTGGTCTGCTTCATGCCGACAATCAGGTGCACGGGGCGGTCCGACCATTCCTGCATCACACGCGCCAGCGCCTCCCCCGCGCCGGGATTATGTCCACCGTCCAGCCACAGGTCCCACCCGTCAGGCAGGAGATGCGCGAGCGCACCATGCAACTGTTGCAGCCGCGCGGGCCAGTGCGCATCCGCAAGTCCCGCCCACGCCTGCGCAGGCAGCGACAGGCCACTTGAACGCAGGGTGGCAACCGCAAGCCCCGCATTATCCACCTGATGCGGCCCCGGCAGGCCGGGATGCGGCAGTTCCAGCATCCCTTCTCCGTCGCGATAGATCAGGCGCGTGCCATCGGGTGACGGGGTGATGGACCATTCATGGCCCCGCCGCCACAGCGGCGCGTCATGTTCCGCCGCCACGCGGGCGATCACGCCCATCACGTCCGTCGGGTGACGGCCCGTGGCAACCGGCACGAAATCCTTGATGATACCCGCCTTTTCCAGTGCGATCTTTTCCAGCGTATCGCCAAGGAACGCCTCATGATCCATCGAGATGGAGGCAATCGCACACGCCGCGGGCCGCGCCAGCACGTTGGTCGCGTCGTAACGCCCGCCCAGTCCGACCTCGACAATCATCAGTTCGGCAGGATGGCGCGCGCCCAGCACGAAGCCTGCGGCGGTCAGCACCTCGAACACGGTGATCGGTGCGCCATCATTGGCACGCTCGACCTCCTCCAGCACTTCGGCCAGTTCGGATTCGGTGACGATCTTCCCCGCGATGCGGAAGCGTTCGGTCACATGCACCAGATGCGGTGACGTCATGACATGGACGCGCCACCCCGCCGCCTCCGCAATGGCGCGGATCAGGGCGCAGGTGCTGCCCTTGCCATTGGTGCCCGCCACATGGATCACCGGCGGCAGGTGGCGTTCGGGATGGCCCAGGCGCGCCAACAGATGTTCCAGCCGCCCCAGCGACAGGTCAATCAGGGCAGGATAAAGCTGATTCAGCCGTTCGAGGATCGCGCCGGTACGCCCGGCGAATTCAGGACCCAGACCGGACGTAGGCGATGCGTTCATGATGGACCGTACAGGTTACGCAGCAGGGGGCGTGATGTGGGCATGGTTGAGTTGCCCGATCAAAGTGCCAAGGATGGCCGGCAGTTCCGGGCGCGCAACCACCATGTCGAGCATGCCGTGGTCGAGCAGGTATTCCGCGCGCTGGAACCCTTCGGGCAGCTTTTCGCGCACGGTGTCCTCGATCACGCGCTGTCCGGCGAAACCGATCAGGGCGTTCGGTTCCGCGATCTGGATATCGCCCAGCATCGCAAACGAGGCCGAAACCCCGCCCGTCGTCGGGTTGGTCATGACCACGATGTAAGGCAGCTTCGCCTCGCGCAGCATTTCCACCGCGATGGTCGTGCGCGGCATCTGCATCAGGCTGAGCATCCCTTCCTGCATGCGCGCACCGCCGGATGCGGTAAAGACGATCAGCGGGGCCTGCTGCAGGATCGCAAGGCGCGCGGCGGCGAGGAAGGCCTCGCCCAATGCCGCGCCCATCGTGCCGGCAATGAACTCGAACGCCATGACGGCGACAACCGCGTCATGCCCACCGATGCGGCCATGCGCAACCGCCATCGATTCCTCAAGCTGGGACTTCGCGCGCTCGTCCTTCAGGCGGTCGGTGTAGCGCTTGCGGTCACGGAACGACAGGGGATCGACCGGGGCCTTGGGCAGTTCGATGCGGGTGAACTCCCCCTTGTCGAACGTCCATTCCAGCCGCTGCTGCACCGTGGCACGCATGTGGTGGCCGCAATGCGGACAGACATTCATCGCCCGCCGCAGGTCCTTGACCAGAATCATCTGCTCACAGGACTCGCAGTTGGTCCAAAGATTGTCCGGCACTTCCCGCTTGAGCAGGCCACGGATCTTGGGCCGGACATATTCGGTCAGCCAGCTCATGTTAACTCTCCCTGACGTACATCTATCCGCCTGCTCCATACAGGCAGATCGCGTGTGATGCCAGATTCACGTTTATTTCCGGGCCGCGCGGACCGCATCGGCCAGTTCGCGCAGTTGCGCCAGCACGCTGCTGACGGTCGTGGCCGTGGCATGACCATCCGCATCCAGCGTCCCCTCCAGCGTGTTGAGCAGCGCCGAGGCCACGACGGCGGCATCGGCGGCGCGCACCGCGTTGGCGGCCTGTGCGGGCGTGCGGATGCCAAAGCCGATGGCGATCGGCAGGTCGGTGGCAGCCCGCAGGCGCGGGATGGCCGCCGACAGTTCATCGGTGCTGGCGGTGCGGGTACCCGTCACCCCGGTGATGCTGACGTAATACAGGAAGCCCGACGCCCCATCGAGCACGATGGGCAGGCGCGCATCCGGCGTGGTCGGCGCGACAAGGCGGATGATATCCAGACCGTTCGCCGCAGCAGGCGCGCGCAGCAGGTCGCCTTCCTCCGGCGGGACATCGACGATGATCAGTCCGTCCACGCCCGCGCGCGCGGCATCGGCGCAGAAGCGGTCATGTCCATACGCCTCGATCGGGTTGACGTAGCCCATCAGGATGATCGGCGTCTCGTTATCGTCACGACGGAACGCCGCGATCATCTCCAGCACGCGCTTCATGCTGGCCCCGCCGCGCAGGCCGCGCAGCGCCGCCTTCTGGATGGTCGGGCCATCGGCGCTGGGGTCGCTGAAGGGCATGCCGACCTCGATCAGGTCGGCACCCGCCCCCGGCATCCCCCGGAGCAGCGCGAGCGAGGTTTCGTAATCCGGGTCGCACGCCTCCACATACGGGATCAGGGCGCCGCGTCCCTGCTGCTTCAGGGCGGCGAATCGGCTGGCAATACGGCTCACAACGACACTCCCAGATGCGCGGCGACGGTGAAGATGTCCTTGTCCCCCCGGCCCGATACGTTCAGTGCGATGATCTGATCCGGCGACATGGTGGGCGCCAGCTTCGCGACATAGGCCAGCGCGTGGGCACATTCCAGCGCGGGGATGATCCCCTCCGTCCGGGTGCAGAGCTGGAACGCGGCCAGGGCCTCGTCATCGGTGGCGCCGACATATTCGGCACGGCCGATATCATGCAGCCATGAATGTTCCGGCCCGATGCCGGGGTAATCGAGGCCCGCGCTGATGGAATGCGCCTCCGCGATCTGCCCGTCGGCATCCTGCAGCAGGTAGGTGCGGTTGCCATGCAGCACGCCGGGGCGTCCGCGTTCGATGGAGGCCGCGGTCTCCCCGCTGTCGAGGCCGCGCCCGGCAGCTTCCACGCCGATCAGGCGCACGGACGCATCATCAAGGAACGGGTGGAAGATCCCCATCGCATTCGATCCGCCGCCGATGGCCGCCACAATGGCGTCGGGCAGGCGACCTTCGGCCGCGAGGATCTGCTGCTTCGTCTCCACGCCGATGATCGACTGGAAATCGCGCACCATCTCCGGATAGGGATGCGGGCCCGCCACGGTGCCGACAAGGAAATAGGTGTCGCGCACATTGGTGACCCAGTCGCGCATCGCCTCGTTCATCGCGTCCTTCAGCGTTCCGGCCCCGGCGGTGACCGGAATGACCTCCGCCCCCAGCAGGCGCATGCGGAACACGTTGGGCTTCTGCCGCTCCACATCGGTCGCGCCCATGTAGATGCAGCATTTCATGCCGAACAGGGCGCAGACCGTGGCGGTCGCAACGCCATGCTGCCCCGCGCCGGTTTCGGCGACGATGCGCGTGCGGCCCATGCGGCGGGCAAGCAGGATCTGCCCCATCACGTTGTTCAGCTTGTGCGAGCCTGTGTGATTGAGTTCCTCGCGCTTCATGTAGACGCGCGCGCCGCCCAGTTCCTCCGTCAGGCGACGGGCGAACCACAGCGGGCTGGGGCGGCCGACATAATCCTTGAGGTAATAGTCCAGTTCACGATGGAATTCGGGGTCCGCCTTCGCTTCCCTGTAGGCTTCGGTCAGTTCGAGGACCAGCGGCATCAGGGTTTCGGCAACAAAGCGGCCGCCAAAGATACCGAACCGCCCATGTTCGTCCGGGCCGTTACGCAGGCTGTTCGCGCGGGGCGGCGGGGCCGGGGATTGTGCTGCGCTCAACTTTGCTCTCCACAGGGAATAAAATTCATGCGGGTGTCGATGATGGTATATCGCACGCGCCCGCGCGATGATACGCCTACGGCGTTCTGGACCCGATGGCGCAAAAACACCACCCCCCGGTCGCCCGACCCGACTGTCACGATTTGACATAAAGCCGGTTGTCCCGATGATAGGCCGCGACAGGATAGGAAAAGAGGATCTCTCAATGTTTCTTGCGCACAGGCCCGGCTCGCCCGCCCGGACGATCACGAGCGAGGCCGATGCACAAGAGGTCAAGGATGTTCCCTGGCTGGACCTGCTGGACCCGACCGATGACGAGCAGGTACTGGCCGCCCACATCACGGGGCAGCGCATCCCCACCCGCGCCGACCTGGACGAGATCGAGAGTTCGTCGCGCCTGTTCATGGAAGATGACGCGGTGTACCTGTCCACGCCGCTGGTGCGCCAGATCGGGGATGACTTTTTCGTCTCCCCCGTCGGCTTCATCCTGATGCGCGACCGGCTGCTGACGATCCGCTTTACCGGCTTTACCGCATTCGACGTGGTGGCGCGGCAGGTGGCGGGGCAGTCCACGCGTCTGTCTGGCGATGAGTGCGTGACCCTGCTGCTCGAAGCGGTTGTGGACCGGCTGGCCGATATCCTTGAACATCTGGGGCAGTCGCTCGACGGCATGTCGAAGGATGTGTTCCAGTCCGAACATGGCGGGATGCGGCGCATGGACGGACTGCTGCGCAGCATGCTCAGCCGCGTGGGGCGCTCGGGCGACCTGACGTCATCGGTGCGCGACAGCCTGCTGGGGCTGGAACGCATCACCATCTTCGTGACCGAGAACAAGAAGCGCGACCTGTCAGACAAGCTGCAGGGACGGCTGGCGACGGTGGAGCGCGATATCAAGTCGCTCAATGACTTCGTCTCGCAGACATCGAACAAGGTTCAGTTCCTGCTCGACGCCACGCTGGGCTTCATCAGTATCGAGCAGAATAACGGGATGAAGATCCTGACGGTGGTCAGCTTCATCGGTGTCGCACCCACTCTGGTTGCCGGGATATATGGGATGAATTTCCATGATATCCCTGAACTGAACTGGAAATATGGATACTGGTATTCGCTGGCGCTGATGGCCGCGACCGTGGTGCTGCCGCTGCTGTGGTTCTGGCGCAAGGGATGGCTGGGAAAGTAGCCACGAATCCGAGTTGACTTTTGCTCCGCTTTGGGATATCCGACACCCTATGTGCTGGGTGGTCGTCCGATCATCGCGCCTTATCCTCTGTATGAATGTAATATCCACGTCGCATTTCTGACTTCGTCTGCAGATGCTGGGATGTGACAACACGCCTGTTCCTGTCACACCGGATATTATCCATTCCCTCCCCCTGAACTGCCAGTCCAAGGCAACGCTTGCATGCATCTCGCCGAACTCAAGGCCAAAACACCAGCAGACCTTCTGGCTTATGCCGAAAGTCTGAATATTGAAAACGCATCTTCCCTGCGCAAGCAGGAACTGATGTTCACCATCCTCAAGACGCTGGCGGAGAATGACCAGGCGATCTACGGGGATGGGACACTTGAAATCCTGTCGGACGGCTTCGGCTTCCTCCGCTCGCCAGAGGCGAACTACCTGCCCGGCCCCGACGACATCTACATCTCCCCCAGCCAGGTGCGGCGCTTCGGCCTGCGCACCGGCGACACGGTGGAGGGTCAGATCCGAGCCCCGCGCGATGGGGAGCGTTATTTCGCGCTGCTCAAGGTCGATACGATCAATTTCGAACCGCCCGAGGCGGTGCGCCAGCGGATCAATTTCGACAACCTGACGCCGCTGTATCCCGAACGCCGCCTGCAGATGGAAGTCGAGAACACCGCCGTGGGGCCGGCCGAAAGCACCGCCAAGGGGAAGGGAAAGGGCCAGACCCGCGACTTTACCCCGCGTGTGATCGACCTTGTCTCCCCCATCGGGATGGGGCAGCGCGCGCTGATCGTCGCCCCCCCGCGCACCGGCAAGACGGTGATGCTGCAGAGCATCGCGTCCTCCATTTCCGCGAACCATCCCGAAGTGTTCCTGATCGTGCTGCTGATCGATGAACGCCCCGAGGAAGTGACCGACATGGCCCGCTCCGTTCGGGGGGAGGTCGTGTCCTCCACCTTCGACGAACCGGCAACGCGCCATGTGCAGGTGACCGAAATGGTGCTGGAAAAGGCCAAGCGCCTGGTCGAGCACAAGCGCGATGTGGTCATCCTGCTGGATTCGATCACCCGCCTGGCGCGCGCCTACAACACGGTCGTGCCGTCATCGGGCAAGGTGCTGACGGGTGGTGTGGACGCCAATGCGCTGCAGCGGCCCAAGCGTTTCTTTGGCGCCGCGCGTAACATCGAGGAAGGCGGGTCCCTGACGATCATCGCAACCGCCCTGATCGATACCGGCAGCCGCATGGACGAGGTGATCTTTGAAGAGTTCAAGGGCACCGGCAACTCCGAACTGATCCTTGACCGCAAGCTGGCGGACAAGCGCACCTTCCCCGCCATCGACATCACCAAGAGCGGCACCCGCAAGGAAGAACTGCTGGTCGATCGCGCCGACCTGTCGAAGATGTGGGTCCTGCGCCGTATCCTGGCGCCGATGGGCACGATGGATGCGATGGACTTCCTGCTCGACAAGCTGAAATACAGCAAGACGAACAAGGACTTCTTCGACGCGATGAATACGTAAGGTCCCGTGCCATTTGGCCAGTGACTGATGACCCCTCCTGTATGTTTCAGGAGGGGTTTTCTTTTGTCCGCACCGCAGCAGAAAAACAGAAAGAAGTTTTTGGTGAAGCTTTTTTCAAAAAGCTTCAAAAAGACGCCGCCTTTTTAAAAAAAGGCAGCACTCAAAAACTTTTATTCTTTACCTACATCGCCATCAGGCAAGGATCCGGTCCCGCAACTGTGGGTTTTCATCCATTTCCTGCCCGAATGCCTGCGCGATGGAAAACGAGCAGTCCAGCACCAGTTTGATGCATTTGGCCTTGTAGTCCGTTTCCTCGGTATATCTGAGGTCTCCGCCGTCATACTTCATCATGTCCATGGTATAATGACTGTTGGGGGTTCTTTCGAAAAACCCTTTGTCATTCAGGATCCTGTTGGGGTCATTCATCAGTATCCGCAGGGGTTCGACATAATGCGACCCAGTGCCCTTTTCGACCTCCCGCCTGCCTGCCGCCGTGATCTTCAACCGCATGATGATCCACTTGTAAATATCCTGCCAGCCAGACCTTCTGGGGTAATGCGCGATGCACAGGTTGCTGCCACCAAAGGCCCGCAATTCAACACCGTCACGATAGGCGGTATGGTTGCCTTCACTGATCTGGATATGCCCGGGAATCCTGCCCCGTACCGCAACCTTCAGGACGCCGATATTCTCGATCGTGCGCCATATCATCCTGTGGGGGACAACCAGTTCTTCCTTGCTGTCAAATACTGTATCCATATAGTTTCTGATGGGAAGCAGGATGGATTCAAATTCAGGGGAAACCGTTTTGATGAAATTCAGAAAACCTTCGACCCTGCCACGCATGTCGATGAATTCATCCGCATCGATGAAAAACACCCAGTCCGCGTCGAAATCCGTGCAGGCAATATTGTATAGAAACGTATTCCTTTCGCGTTCACTGGACACGATGCATGGTTTTTTTATGAGAGTGATTGCCAGGCCTTCGTCAATCATCTTCTCAATGATGTCCAATGTCCTGTCCGCGCTGCCGTCATCCAGAATAATGATGCGGTTAAAATGCGCCAGATGATGCCTTATATTTGCTTCTATAACATCATCTTCGTTAAGAAGCCTCATCACTGCAACCACGTTCATTTTATGTTCCTTTCCCTGATTGCATGATTTTATATACGCTTCATAAACAGAAAATAAATCATATGCCGGGCCGGTCTGAAAAACGTACCATATCCCCGGTCATGTTCCTGTCAGACCGGGGATATGCCGCGTCCTGTGGATCAAGTGGGACCAGCGTCAGGTTCAAAATCATAGATACTTGCGCTCAATCGGCTTTTTCGTTTTCAATTGCATATCTGTCGCAGATATTCATGATCTCTGTCGCCATTTTCAGATATACTTCACGGGAGAAATGAACCCCGTGATCATCTGGTGACGCCAGATCTTCTACGGACTGGACATATTTTCCATAATCCACCAGATCAAACCCATATATTTCCGACAGCGGAACAACGATCCTGTTGATGTTGCCATAAACGGATTTGATCCAGTCATCCGATCCCACCCGTTCATTCAGGACAAGAACGATGACCTTTTTGTCTTTCAGTTTCTCGAACAGTTTGCAGACATCCGCCATGAACATCCCGATGTCATGATGTGCGAAGAATTCAAATTCCTGCTGCATGAATTCCCATTCGCTTTCGGAAAAGCCGGGATCACGACCGAAATTCCTGACCAGTGTTTCATAGGACGTTTCACTGAAATCCCGTCCTGCCAGGAAATCGTTACACAGCGAAACCGTGACCCCTGTGGAACGGGACCTGTATAAATGCGCGGCATATTCAACGGAAAACGAAAGGACATAGATATCGGCATCCCCGCTGATGACCGCAGAGTCCAGATAGTTTTCTGGAAAGATGCTTGTCCGGGCAAGAAGTTCACGTCCCTTTGGTGTCTGCAGGGCATCGGTGGCGGCAATCGTCCTTACCCACGGGCTGAACGCCCATGATTTATAGGCCAGCGGGAATTCGCCCAGGACATTGTACCGGGCACGGAAATAATGTTCCATTGATGTGAAATCGCAGGCTCCCCTCAGGCAGACCTTGAGGTTTTTTGCATAGTCATGAATGAAGTTGTTTGAATCATCATCGACATCATCAACAATCGTAATCCAGTTGACGTCGCCATCCAGTGACGAAATCACATCACCGACAACATGGACATGCGGGCGCATCAGATGGTTCCAGCAGAACTGCTCCACCCCCATGCTCATGATACGGCATGAAAACAGAAAATGCGTCGCCCTGCGCTCCCCGATCATGAAAAATCCGCAGATTCCATAATTCCCATATTTGTCAGAGACTTTTATATATCCGGAAATCGCCGGGAACCTTTCCGAAAACTCTTTCTGGAACACGTCCCATGCTGCCTCCCGGTTCTCCGGCCAGCGATTCTTGGTAAAGTTCAACTGGTTCGTTCTGTTGACCAGTTCGTGTATGCGGTCAAATTCCTTTTCGATGTCATAATGGAAACTGACCCTGATATTGCTCTGCTTCAGGAAGTTTATGTTATCTCCCTGTATCTCCTTTTTATCCCTATGCTTTTCCTCAAGCACCTTATAGCGTCCAAGGCGCTCCATCCCTGTATCCGGTTTTCCCCGGAACCTGTCATCTTCAAGGAGAGTCGCAACAATTGACGGATCAGCAACCTGCATCCCCGGGTAAAAGAACAGAGCTTCATTGAGGTTCATCGGGTTATCATCAATGAACATCATCGTCTCCGGGCGCAGGTTTGTCGCTTCGACGATTTCCCTGATCATGGGACCCTTGGGCGCAAATGCGATCTGTGGAAAAATGAAGTAGTCCCACACCCCCATTTTTTTCAGTTCGCGTTCAGCATCCGCGAAATTGTTTTTGGAACATATGGAATTGACGATTCCCCTTTCCGACAGGGTCTTGAGCAGGGCCATGTTTCGTTCAATAGGCTGAATGCCACCTTCGCTCAGGGTCCCGCTCCAGAATGTTTCATCAAGATCCCAGATGACCAGCCGGACAGGTTCCATTATATTTTCCTCTTAAATGTTATTTATCAGCATATTGGCCCCTTATGTTATAAGGTTTCTGTTAATATATGCTTCACGGTGCCCCACAGTTTGGGGGCGTGTGCTGTTCCATCCGGCATGAAGACGGCCCTTCATGGGATTTATGAAAATTTTCTGGTTCTGAGATTTTTAAAAATGTGTCGTTCCCTGAAGCTTTTTGAAAAAAGCTTCACCAAAAACTTCTTTGTAATTTGGCCTGCGTTTTATGGGCGGCCTGTTTTCAGTCGTTGAAATTCAGGATGTCCTTCAATCGCCTGCTGTAATCATCAGGACGATTTTCAAGGAAGATACGATGCAGGGCATTACGGCGGATCCGCGCCCACAGATTTTCATCCGTATAGACCTGCTGCATCTGCCCCGCGAACGCCAGTGGCTGCGTCTCCGGCGCGCAGGCAATATCCGCCCCGGCCTCCCACCCGACCTGCCTGACAAGAAGGTCGGTCGCAACAATGGGCAGGCCATGGGCCGCAGCTTCATGGATCTTGTACGGAATGCCCGCGGCAAAGCGTGTGGGGGCAATGAAAACGCGATGCGCCTCATACAGGGGGGCAAGGTCCTCGACAGCCCCCAGCAGTTCGAACCGGGGATGCGTCAGTATCGTGGACAGGTCGATATCCCCGCCGACATACCCGGCCACCCGGATACGGACATCCTCGGGCAGGAAACTGTCGAGATACGGCACAACATGGTCGTTAAGCCATGAAAGCGCGTCCCAGTTGGGGGACTCCAAGTTCTGGATCGCCCCGACAAACAGGAAATGCCTGCGCTCACTGAACGGGCGGTTGCGGGGGACTGGCGTTTTCATATGGCCCAGAACATGCACATCCTGTTTCACGATCCCCCTGATAAGGCTCGCCTCTTCAGTACTGACTGTCACGAACCGGTCGATGAAATCCGTATTCCGCAATTCGTAACGCAGCATGCCATTCAGGTCGGGCAGGTCCGTCTGGCCCATGATCCGCATCCTGCCATGCTGGCGCAATGTGGCGACGGCCTCCGTATCCAGCACGACCCGGCATCCCGCCAGCGCCCCTTCACATGCCGCAAGGACAGGCTTCAGGCGATCCGCGTTATGGGTCCTGCCGATCCATATGACGTCGTAATACCCGGCACGGGTATGCAGGAATGTCCCAAGATCACCAAGGCCCCGATCCCACATGACCTCCGCCCTGTCAGGAAAGTTCGGGTATCGTGCCACGGGCGCACGGCGTGGCGGGAAGATGGGATAGACCGTGACATGCAGCCCCAGTACCTCCACCATCGTACGCACGATGTCATTGGAACGGGGAAAGCCCGCCCCGATTTCAGGCTGCGGCAGGTAGTCCTCGATGAACAGGACGCGCCCGTTGTCCGCAGCGGCAGAGCGTGCCTTCAGCACATTGGCTTCATCCCGCTGGTATTTTCCTTCCACATATGCGCGGTTCTTGTGAAAGAACTTTCCGATGTTCCGTCCCAGGCATGCGGCAATCTCGCCAGACTTTCCGCTGCCAAATTCGTAATGCAGGACGACCACGTCCGGATCATACACGATGTCAAAACCACGCTGGCGGATCTGCACGCACAGGTCGGTTTCTTCATAATAGGCCGGTGCGAACAGGGGATCGAAACCATCAAGCGCCTTGACGATTTCCGTCCGCGCCATGAGGAACGCGCCGGAGCAGAAATCAACCGAACGCACGAAATTCGCCTCCGGCAGCAATGGGGAGGCATCCCGCAGGTAACCGGATGTCGTGCCGTCGTTCCAGACAATGCTCCCCGCTTCCTGCAATGCCCCGTTCGTGCGGACAAGTTTCGCGCCCACCGCCCCCACGCCTTCCTCCCGGCGCAGTCGCCCCAGTGCCGCATCGACGGCGCCGGGCATGAGTTCCACATCGTTATTGAGGAACAGCACATAAGGCGCCACCGCCCTGGCCAGGCCAAGGTTCGACCCGGCAAGGAAGCCGACATTTTCCGCCAACCGGATGACCTCGATCCCGGCGACATGACGTTCGATCATGGATGTTTCGTCTGTCGAGGCCACATCGACAAGGATCAGCTGAATCGCCCCGCGACAGGTCGCACGCAGCGAGGACAGCGCCGTCATGGTAAAGGCGAACTGGTCATGGACCACCATCACGACGCTCAGTTCCGGCAGGTCACAGGAAAAATCCAGTCCCTGCTGCAGAACCGTCGCGGCCCGGACCTCCGCCATCCGGCGATAGGCGCGTTTGCAGAGGATTTCAGGCGCCTGCTGCCCGCCATCCGCATCGGGGGTTTTCCCATACAGCACGGCATAGGCCCCGAACGGCGTCGGGTATTCCCCACTTTCCACGGCGTCAGAGACACTCGGGTCGCATGCATACTCCGCAAGGTTCACGTTCGCGCATGGACGTCGGTATTCATATTGTCCATAACGCAGGAAATGCTCATAGGCGTTGAGACATCAGGGTTCGTCTGCGCATAGAACCGCTCGCTAAAGAACGGATTGGGATCAAACGCGCCGGGGGCCGGATTGCCCAGATAATGCCGTAACGGATGCTGCCATTCGCTTATATGTTCAGCAACGTCAGGATAGGCCCGCATATACCATTCAGGATCGAAACAGGCAGACGTGCGACACAAGGCAATCGCAGGATCCCTGAAATTTCCAAGGAAAGACACAAATGCGCCCCTGCGCCTGTCATAAAGGAAATCTGGATTTTCCCGCAGGAACAGTTTCGTGGAAAAGAACAGCGACGCATCACGCCCTTCCCGCGCGCCATAAATCAGGTAGTGGTCGTACCCATTACGCAACCCATGGGCCTCAAGCTGCTGGGTGGACATGCAGACCTGCGTCCGGCAATAGAATTCTTCATCAAAGAAGCAGTTGGGATTACGCTGCGCAAAGCCGGACGTACAATAATGCGCGAACCCGGACGCAATCTCCCCGGCCTCGATCAGCGGCAGGATATCGGGGTAGGCCGCCCTGTACCATTCCTCATCAAAAAACATGTTCGGCGAATGGGCCAGGTTTTTCCCGAACTCCTCATAAAACCGCATGATGCTTGCATCATCATGCAGGCCGAACGCATCGAGGATGACGTGGTAATGGCTTTTGTACCATGACGCATCGAAACAGGACCAGTCAGGTTTCATGTCCAGACCTTCAGGCGACATCACGATATTCCCTGTCCTGATTGATACGCATCACCGTGACATGAACTGTGCGGGATTCAGCAGGACACTGGCCACGGAGGCCACGGGAAGGTGCAGCGGAATGACAAGCCCCCCGCCTGCGGTCCTGATGCGTTCGGCGGGCGCACCGATGTCGAATGTCACGACGGGAAAATCATGACGCCAGAATTCCGTCAGCACATAGGACCATGTTTCCGGCCATACCGCAGGCAGGAAGCCCCAGTCACATTTCTGCATCCGGATCAGCGATGTCAGTTCGTTTTCGGCATAACGTCCGGTGATTTCAACAACCCCTGTTTCCAGCAGGCGTGAATCATCACATGTGAACCCCACGATGGAAAACCGCAGCGGCAGCCCGGTCGCCGCCACATGGCGCGCAAGCCTGAGCAGCAGGTCATACCCTTTTTCAAGGCCTATCGCCCCGATCAGCAGGATACGCCTGACATCCGTAGGGTTCCTGGGCGTAAAGACGATGTCCTGTGTCGGGACCGGGGCCTCCCACTGCGCCAGGACGACAGGCACGTCGATATGCCGGCGATACCGTGTGGCCACGTCGTGGCAGGACGCAATCACCGCCCGGGCGCGCCGGAAGATATCCGTCCCCAGTTCCCGCAGCAGGGGCAGCGCCGTGTCATCCCCTGTCGCATGGCCACGATCCATGATGCAGGTCTCGCAGACCGGAGATTCCGGCTCCCCACAATAGAGGCTGTTGTGGGAGACCAGCGTAATCTGCGGGCAGAACCATGAATAATCATGGAGATAGACATCATAGTCGAACCCGAAGAGCGAAACCCAGTGGATGTCCTTGATCCCTGCGCCAATATAGCTGTGGATTTCCATCCGCGCGCAGTTGAGGGACAGCAGGAGTTCACGCAGGTCCGGCCCACGGCGCTACAGGATGATATTGGGATACTCATCGGCCAGATAGGGTACGACTTCCCACCGGGGATAGTCATCTTTCGCCTCTGCCGCGCATGGGGAAATAATCAGCGGGACACATCCATTTTCCGAAATGGACAGCGCGCGTTCATGCACAAAACGATGCACGCCTCCCTCACGGTCATGCGTCATGAGGGCGACGGTCTGGCGGTTTCCGATGGCCTGCGACAGGCGGCGGATATCGAGGTCTCGACGGAACCGCTGCAGCGGATTGCGCTCCTGCCATTCATGGACAAGGCGGTCATAGCCGGGATGCAGTCCGTTCAGCAGGCCAAGGTTGCGCCGGATCAGGTCGCCCTTGAACGCGCTGAAGGACTGCCCTTCGGCATGGCCGACATAGGTGCCAAGGCACACGACATGCCGCCACCCCAGGGACGCGGCACGTCGGCTGAAATCGTTTTCCTCGCCATAGCCCTGGGCAAAGACATCCTCACGCAGCACGCCCGTCTGGTGCAGGCATTCCGCACGGATATACATGCAAAAGCCATGCCCGGTCGGAACCTCGACAATCTCCGCACTGTCAATTTCCGCCAGCAGGGACGAAAGTTCAATCACCTCGTCATAGGAAGGGATCGGATTGTTCCCGTCATTGCGGGGATAGCTGAAGATTGTCGCGGCATTGGAAAGCGGCGTCGCCGTGCCGATATCCGGCGCGCGATAGACGGCCTGCTGCAGCTTCGTGATCCATCCCGGCGGCGGGATGGTGTCGCTGTTGAGCAGCACCGCATCTTCATCCTGCCTGACTTCACGCAATCCACGATTGGCTGAACAGGTAAAGCCGCGGTTGCGTTCGTTATGCAGGACCGTAATGCCCTCCCTGTCCGCAACATCTTCAAGGAAGCTGACAATGCGCGGATCAGGCGAGAAATCGTTGATGACAACCAGGCGGTCATCGGGCCCACGCCATTGCAGGGCGAGTTCGATACATTCCCGGGTCACTTCATACCCTTTGTAAACCGGGATGATGATGGCAACAGGACGCCCGATCCTGTCCGCATCAGCCTCCGGGTTCACATCCTCCCTGAACCGGGGGGAATATAATGCCGGGAAAGGCTGGTTGGCCTTGGGCCGGGGGGCATGGGAACAGGAGGTGGGAAATGTCCGCGCCACCCATTGCGCCTGTGCGCGGGCGTACCGCGCGCCCGCAAGGGGATCGAGCGGGCTGCCATAGAATTCCTGCGCGAAACGGTCCGTGACCCTGACGGCGGGCGTTTCCACCCCGTCCAGGTCGCTCCACGGGATCAGGAATGGTGTGCGCGCTTTCTCCGCGACAAGAAGGTCGGAGCATCCGTCCCCAACCTCGTCGTCGAACAGCAGCCTGTCATCCTCAACCGCACGGACCCGCACATGTTCATCCGCCACAAGGTTGTTGGGATAACGGAACCACCCCGTCAGGCCCTCGGCACTCCCTTCGACAAATCCTTCGCAACGCCAGATGGTGCGTGGTTCAAGCGCACTGCCCAGCATGTCACGACCTTCATGCCGCACATGGATGACGGGAAGGCTGTCGGGCAGTTCGAAATTGGTGACATCATACACACCAAACCCGGCGAAAGACCCCACAGCGGCCAGTTCCGCCCGATGTTCCACATCGTCATGATGCCATGTGACGTCGCCATCCTTTCCATCCGCAAGCCCCACGACGATGCGCCCGTCCGGTCGCATGGCGCACCATCCATCACAACGGTGCGCGGCCGACAGGGCACTGAAAACCTCAAACGCGACATCGTCAAAAACAATGGCCGTTTCACGAAGGAAAGCCCGCAGTTCAGCAAAGGTGCGGTCATGCGCACCGAATTTCAGCCGTGTCAGCAGCAGGAAAAACCGCGCGATGGGGGAAAGCGCATGCCCGGAAAGATATTCAAAAGGCTCCGAAGCCCGTGGCTCACCCGTCGCCAGACGGCACAGGCCGATCCCGAGCATGATGTCACGTGCGCTGGGATGTGCCCGCTGGAGATATTCCAGACGCCCGAGCACAGATGCCAGATCTTCCGGTATCGCAGGAAGTCCGTCATAGCGGGAGGCAAGGGACGCAATATAACGATGGGCCGAATCCGCTATGAAATCGTCTGTATTACCGCCCATATATCCCGAAGCCCCTGCAACACATGCTGAAAATTTCTGTATTCTGTTCTTATTTATACTTGTTGTTCAGCAGGAACTGCCGCCACGTATCATATAATGGCACCAGCGCCCTGCTGGGTGCGCGCAGTTCGGCACGCCCCATGGCCAGCCAGTGTTCCTTGCCCGTTGTCCAGTCACCACGCCGGACGGACGCCACGACATCGGGATTGTTCTTCAGATACCATTTTTCATCGAATTCAGTGCTGCCGGTCTCACGGCCTTCGAAAAAGCCCGTGTAAAGGAAATGCTCCTCACCACTTTTCAATTCCCCCCGATGGACCGCCGCATCGACATCGGGATTTGTCTCCAGATAGGCTTTTTCATCAAACGGAAGGGATTTCAGGTATTCCGATATCAGGAACCGGAACAACGTCTTGGATATGGTTACATGCGCACCGCTTTCTTCAGCCAGCGGTGAAAGAACAGAATACGGGATCATGTCAGGCTCAACCTTTTGAAATAGGCTCTCCAGAATAATGTAAAATACATGTGTATTTTAGTCAACTATTAATTAGTAATTAACGGGTTCATTACTTGTTAATTTATTAGTGTTATCAATCCATATATGGTTATTTTTATTTCGTTAATTTTCAATTAAGTGCATCTCGGATAACTTCATGCCCCATCCAGCATGTTTTAATGGATTTACAATATATTCCTGAAACATGAACCGGGTCTTCCGACATACACGCCATACATGAAGGCCTGACGGTCATGCCCATGAAACATATCCTGACGGCTTTCCTGTTCCTGGCCATCGCAAGGGGTGCTGCGCAGGCAGCCTCCACCGATCATCCACGCGGCCTGGCCGATCTTGCGGGAGGTTTTGACGGAGATATCAGTCCGGCGCACGCACAGGCGGCGGATGGCACGACATCGCGCACCCTGGCGCAGCATTTCAACGATACGCTGTCCCCGCTGGATTTCGGGGGAAAGTTCGAAGGGGGCGACGAAAGCCTTTCCCTTGATGCCTATCGGGGAAGCTTTCCCTCCATGGCGCTGCTGCGGATGCCAAGAGGGTCCTTTACATACCGGACCCCGCCGGTTTCGGGCTATCCGGGCACACAGATCTGGATTTCCGACGGGGCAAGGGATGCGGCCTCCGGCAACAGTTTCCGCATTTTCCCCACGCCTACCGGCGATACGGTCATCTCCAACTATGCCGGCACCCTCAACATTGCCAAGAACGGCAATCATGCCGGGGATGGGGCGGTGGTCAGCGTGGACTACAATATCAACACGCCTGCGAAAAACTGGAACACACCGGAAAATCCAGTCTACAACGCCCATTTCGGCATCACTGAAAACTGCGAGGAAGCCAGCATCGAAAACAGGGGGCAGGTCTATTGCCTCAGCAGCCAGTTGACTGCGGCCTCCTATAACGGCGCGATCAAGACGGATGCGAACCTTTTTGCAATCCGTCCCGCCATCCGGGACACTCATGGTCCCCGAAGCCAGATTTCAGGCATCAATACCGGCGTGATCGACCAGACCGGACTGCCGTCCTCAAAGGCCGGAGGAATCGAATCCGCGGAAATAGACCTTTATGCCAGCGGTGCCGATGACGGGCATGACAGGGTTGCCCTGATCGTCGGATCACAGCAGCAGAAAGACGACAGCCATAACAATCTGGAGGTCGGAAACGGCATCCTGCTTCGGGCCGGTGCCTATACCTTTTACGACAGCGCCTTTCAGATCATGGGCGCTTACAAGGACGCTGCCATTGACCTGCGTTACGCCAATACCGGATGTCCCGGCGACATCTGTGCGCCCGCGCTCTGGCTTGGCGAACTTGGCCCGATTTCCTTTGGCCATTCAGATCCCAACCGGGTCAAGATATTTGGCGATTATCAGGGGAACCTGCATTTTGTAACCCGTTATGCGGACGCGCTGGAACTGACCGGGTCTGGTGATACCGCGATCTCTGGCCGGTTGATCGCACGACAGGGACTTCAGATCGGTGCCAGCTCCTATCCCGCGATCACAGACGACGAATATGGAACCCTCAACTTTGTCGTCCCCGGACCGGACAGGGATATGACACGCTCCCTCAACGCGCTTTCGATTTCTCCCGATGGGGAAGTGACATTCAACAGTAATGTGCATGTCGGCCGTGACGTGGAATTCGCGGGAAATGTCATACTGGATAAGGCCATTAGCACAAGACAGGGCATCGTTCTTCCCACCATGACCGAAAAGCAGATCAGACACATGACAGCACCTGCCGAAGGCCAGATCGTCAATGATCAGGAAACCCATGCCCCGGTGATTTTTGAACAGGGGCATTGGTACCATATTCCTCTTGGGAAAGAGCTTTAGGGGCTGTTTGAACGCAGCATATTGGTACGATGTTTTTTTAAGGGCGGCGCTCTTCTGAAGCTTTTTGGGGCCTGTTGGGAATTATGCTTTTTTCAAGCATCTGCATATGATTCAAAGCCTGTATGGATCGCTTCGTACTGACAGACGCCCAATGGGCGAAAATGGAACCGCTGTGCCTTGGCAAGAAAACAGATCGCGGGCGCAGCGGGCAGGACAACCGTCTTTTCATCGAGGCAGTCTTATGG
>NZ_NKUF01000035.1 GCF_003206495.1 Gluconacetobacter entanii
GCGAATGGTATGCTGTCAGATGCCAGCTCGCCATCATGTTCGATGATCGTTTCCCAATGGCCTGAAAAAGTGCCACCGCACAAAATTCTACACAGTCTCATCGAGCGTCAGTGACGGCGTGCGACTGCGCGAGCAGCACAGGGCGATATGGCTGCCCTGCTCCTCCTCTGTCAGTACCACATCGCGATGATCCCCCTCCCCGGCCAGCAATGGCACGATACATGCACCGCACATGCCCTGTTCACACGACAGGTCTACATCTATGCCCACCGCAAGCAGGGCGGATGCGATGCTCTGTCCCGCCGGGACCGTTACCGTCTGTCCCGATCGCGCCAGCACGACCTCGAACGGACGATCCGACAGCGCATGGGTGGATTCCGTGGGACGGAAATATTCCGTATGGATCTGCTCCGGACGCCACCCTGCCGCCACCGCATGGGAAAAGACGGCGTCCATGAACCCGTCCGGCCCGCACAGCATGATGGCCGTATCGGGGGAAGGCATCTCCAGAAAATCGGGATACCCGTCCTTCAGGCTCCTGCTGAAGCGGACATGTTCCCGATAAGGCGACGCGCGCAGCATGTCGCGAAACGGGGCCTGATCAGGCTCACGCGTGTAATAGGACAGCCCCCAGTCCACGCCGTTAGCCTGCAGGCGCCTCATCATCGACAGCAGGGGTGTAATCCCGATGCCGCCGCCCACCAGCATGTAGCGTTGTGCATCCGGCAATGAAAACGCGTTACGTGGCGCGGAGATCAGCAGTTCCATCCCTCGCGAGACCTGCGTGCAGAGTGATTCCGACCCACCACGGGACGCGGCATCACGCCTGATGCACAGTTCATAGGCAGAAGGATCCTCGGCAGCGCCACACAGCGAATACTGCCGGATCAGGCCAGAGGGCGTCATGACATCGACATGCGCGCCCGGTTCAAAAGACGGCAGGCCCTCCCCACCCGGTCGCGCGACCAGGCGCAGGCGCACACAGTCCGTCCCCTCGGGCGCGGCATCCTCGACCAGGACAGGAAACAGCGAAGACATGGGCACAGCTTCCCTTACGCCGTGAAAAACTGGCTCAGTCCCATCGTACGCAGCGCGCGGCGATAGGCAATCGAACTGCGGTCCGCCATCACATGCGCCTCCAGCGTCACGTCGAGCGGCAGGTTCTCCGGCTTCTGCGCTTCGACCAGGGCACGGTCCTCCTCGAAAACACGCAGGTTGAAATCGTACACATCCTGCAGGGGCAGGTCCTTGTCGAAATTGCGGCACATGGGGGCGAACATCCGTGTCTTTCGCGCTGATACGGGCGATGCCGCATTCATGATCACCAGGCGGCCATTATCGGGAAAGTGGATTTCCAGTGTCGCGGTAAAGGGCACATGCACACGGAAGTGCCGCAGCCATTCAAACCCCGGACGTCCCCGGTCGCTCTTGCCAATGGGGTAGTTGCCGACGCTGCTGCGATATTCGGCTTCGAACCCATCCGGCGTCACGCGGGTCTTGTAAGGCGGCACGACGGGGTTTTCCGGGTCGGCGAACGTATCGGTATGGACAAAGGCGAAATGGGCGACGTCAATGAACCCCTCCACCTGCCGTCCGGCGAAACCGGCGATGTCGATCCACGGGCAGTTGATCTGCTGGAAGGCGGGATCGTCCCAGTGCGGCATCGGCGGAATGACGGGGGCATCGCCCTCCGGCCGCAGGCAGGTCCAGATCAGGCCATAGCGTTCGACCGCGGGATAGGTACGCAGGTTCAGCTTTGACGGAATGGCGCTGTCGGGATGGGCGGGCACCCTGACGCACTTTCCCTGCCCGCCAAAACGGAACCCGTGATACGCACAGGCGATCGTCGTGCCGTCGCCCTTTCCCATGCTGAGCGGGACACCACGGTGGGGACACAGGTCATCGGCGATCACGACGCTGTCCCCCGCACGGTAGATCACCAGCGGCGCGTCGAGCAGCGTCACACCCATCGGCTGTTCCCCGAGGTCGCGCACAAGGGCGACCGGATACCAACACCGGGCAAGGATATTCCAGTCATCGACATCGAACGTCATGTTGCGAGGCAGGACATGGGCGGGGGTCGGGCGCGGATGGGTGGTCGTGGTCACGGCGGGTTCTCCTGAACAGGGCCGGACTCCATCCGGCGGCTTTCGGAAAAGATCATTTCACAACCAGCGCGATCTCAGATATATCATAATTGATCATTTACCATTCTCAAAATCAGCACGCATGCAGCCGTTCTCCCGCTTCCTTCTCTATTTTCTGGCCGTTGCGCGCCATAAATCCATCCGAAAGGCGGCAGAGGACCTCCATATCGCAGGCTCCGCCATCAACCGGCATATCCTGCTGGGGGAAAAGCAACTCCAGACCCCTCTTTTCGAACGCCTGCCGACCGGTATGCGCCTGACGGCGGCGGGTGAACTGCTGTATGGATGCGCGCGGCGCTGGACCAAGGATCTTGACGACCTTACCCGCCAGATCGACGACCTGAAGGGGATCCGCCGTGGACAGGTGGACCTGCTGGCACCCGAGGCCATGTCGCGCGCCTTCCTGCCCGAACTTGTCGCGCGCATGAAACGCAGCCATCCCGGTGTGGTGCTCAACATCAACATCCGCGACAACAGGCGGATCTGTCCCACCCTGCTCTCTGGCGACGGGGACCTTGCCCTCGTGCTGGATCCGGAGGAAACACGCGACCTTGTCGTGGTCCGGCGGCTGTCCTTCCCCCTTGGGTTCGCCTGCCGGCCCGGCCATCCCCTTGCGCGGCATGCCGCCGTCAGGCTGGCGGACTGTGCCGCCTGCCCCATGATCGCACCGGAACAGCCACTCGCACTGGCCTCCATGTTCACACGGCTTGTCGAGGGCGGGCGGATGACCCCCATGGTTGCGGCGCGGGCGAATAATGTGCAGATGATCATTTCCCTTGTCACGGCGGGCGTGGGGATCTGTTTCCTGAGTTCCCTTGACGTCATGTCCGAAGTGATGCGCGGGGACGTGGCCTTCGTGCCGCTCATTGGGTCGGACATGCCGCACCTGACGCTGGCGCTGGTGCATGACCGCACCCGGCAGCTTTCGCGCGTCACGCATCTGGTTGGAAATATCATGGGGGACATCATGACACAGCCCATGGCCTGACTGCCCCAGGTCAATAAAGGCGGTTCGGCGGCAGCAGCCCGACCGTTGATCGGCCATGAAATCATGGCAAAATACCGTCTTGACCATTCCCCCTGCCCGCCCGATGGCATTTCCCAACCCTGCTGCAGGTGCACCGGACGCAAAAGCGTGCCAAAGTGCCGCAGTATGCACAAGCGTGTGCGGAACCTGACCGATGGGACGGAAGATGAGCGGAGCGATGCCGTTATGAACAGGGCGGAGGCATTCCCTGAAACCCCAGGCGTGCCGACGCGCGTCCGCCTGTGATATCGGGGTGGAGGGCATCAGCGATATGGTGCAGCAGTTGAAAGACCACGGCAGGACCTGACCGGGATGTGCGGCCCGGCCTTACATGCCGGCGCAATGAATTGATAATAGAGAACAAGGATCAAAATGGCCTACGCAACTACCAATCCCTATACAGGCGAAGTCGTCGCCACCTTCCCCGACGCTACGGATGCACAGGTGCAGGCCGCGCTGTCGGAAGCACATGCCGCCTTTGAAAGCTGGCGCAACACGTCCTTTGCCGAACGTGCGAAGGTCATGAATGCCGCCGCCGCCATCCTGCGTCGTGACATCGACAAATATGCCCGCCTCGGCACGCTGGAAATGGGCAAGCTGTTTGAAGAGTCGAAGCTGGAAGTCATCCTTTCGGCGGAAATCCTCGAATATTATGCGAAATATGCCGAAGAACTGCTGAAGCCCGAAATCCTGCCCGTTGCCGACCCCGCCGAAGGCCGGCCCGTTCTGGTGCATGAGCCGCTGGGCATCGTGCTGGCGATCGAGCCGTGGAACTTCCCGTTCTATCAGGTGGTGCGCATCATCGCGCCGCAGCTTTCGGCCGGTAATGCCGTGCTGCTCAAGCATGCGTCCAACCTGCCGCAGTGCGCAGCATCGTGCGAGGAACTGATGCTTGAAGCCGGCCTGCCGAAGGGCCTGTTCCGCAACCTGTATGCGGCGCGCCCCCACACTGCCATGATCCTGAACGACCCGCGCGTGTGCGGTGTCGCCCTGACGGGGTCCGAAGGCGCGGGCACCGTGATCGCCGGTACCGCGGGCAAGGCGCTGAAGAAGGCGACCATGGAACTGGGCGGTGCCGACGCGTTCGTCGTGCTGGACGATGCCGACGTGGAAAAGGCGGCCCGCTGGGCGGTTATCGGTCGCCACTGGAATGCCGGACAGGTCTGCGTTTCGGCCAAGCGCCTGATCGTCGCCGACGCCATCTATGACAGGTTCCTCGCCATTTACAAGGAAGGTGTCGCGGCGCTGAAAGCGGGCGATCCGATGGATCCGGCCACGACGCTCGCCCCGCTGTCTTCCCAGGGGGCGGCAGACGACCTGCGCGAACAGGTCAAGCGGGCGGTGGAGCATGGCGCGAAGGTCGAGGTCATCGGCGCGCCGGTCCCCGAAAAGGGCGCCTTCTTCCAGCCGCTGCTGATGTCGAACCTTGACGAAAAGAACGAGGCCCGCCACTGGGAGTTCTTTGGTCCCGTCACCCAGATCTACCGGGCGAAGGACGATGCCGATGCCATCCGCATCGCCAATGACTCCCCCTATGGCCTGGGCGGTTCGGTCTTTACGCGCGACGAGGCACGCGGCATGCGCGTGGCGCAGGCCATCCGCACCGGCATGGTGTTCATCAACCATCCCCTCGTCCCCAAGGCCGACCTGCCGTTTGGCGGTGTTGCGCGCTCCGGCTACGGACGTGAACTCGTTGGCCTTGGCATCAAGGAATTCGTCAACCACAAGCTGATCAACATCGTCGATATCGACGCACCGTTCTGATGCGGTCATCCGGGCGGGGGCCATGACGCCACCGCCCTGCTGCCGTTTTCGGCAAAAAGACAAAAACCTCCCACGGTGTCCGCCGTGGGAGGTTTTTTTATCCGCAGGTCCTGTCCGTTCAGGACGGGGTCCACTTATGCAGGGGCGTGAACCAGTTTCTTGTTGATGAACTCCTCGATCCCCAGCGAGGACAGTTCGCGGCCATAGCCGGAATTCTTGACACCCCCAAACGGCAGGCCCGGCGCCGTCCAGGTGGAGCGGTTGATGAAGACCATCCCCGTTTCGATCTGGCTGGCCACGCGCTTGCCACGTTCGATATCCGTCGTGATGACGGAACCGCCAAGCCCGTAAGGGGAATCATTGGCAAGGTCGATGGCGGCCTGTTCGTCCGGCACACGGAAAATCATGGCCACCGGCGCGAAGAATTCCTGATGGAACGCCGGGTTGTCCCTGGTGATGTTTTCAAGGATGGTGGCCTGCAGGAAGTATCCGGGACGTGCAATACGCTTGCCGCCAGTGACAATCCGCGCGCCATGTTCGACCGCGCTTTCAATCTGGCCCAGCACAAGCTTCAGCGCGCTTTCGCTGCAGAGCGGCCCAAGCGTCGTCTTTTCATCCATCGGGTTGCCATCGACCAGTTTTTCAAGCTCCGCCTTGAAGCGGGCGGTAAAGGCATCGGCGATCTTTTCATGGACGATGAAGCGCTTGGCCGCGACACAGCACTGCCCCGTATTGTTCATCCGGCCCCAGACGGCCCATTTGACCGCAACATCAAGGTTCGCATCATCCAGCACGATGAAGGCGTCACTGCCGCCAAGTTCCATCGTGTTCTTTTTCAGGGCACTTCCCGCCTCTGCGGCGACGGCCTTGCCCGCACGCTCGCTCCCGGTCAGGGCTACGCCACGTACGCGCGGGTCCGCAACAACCGTGGCCGACTGTTCATTCGTGATGAAGACATTTGAATAGGTGCCTTCGGGCGCACCGGCATCGGCGAACAGTTCCTCGAACATGACGGCGCACTGCGGCACGCCGGGCGCATGTTTCACGATCAGCACGTTCCCCGCCATCAGGTTCGGCCCGGCAACGCGCGCCAACTGGTAATAGGGGAAGTTCCACGGCTCGATGCAAAACACGATGCCGATTGGCTGGCTGAGGATCGTGGCCTTGCCGTCATCAACCTTCAGGTCAACGGGGGCAAGGAATTTTTCGGCATTGTCGGCATAATAATCAAGGATGTCGGCGCTGAGGTCCACTTCCGCCTGTGCCTCGCGGAACAGCTTGCCCATTTCAACAGTAATGGGGGTCGCGAATGCATCGCGATTATGCCGCATGATTTCCGCGGCCCTGTGCAGGATGGCGCTGCGTTCTGCATAGCTCTTCTTGCGCCAGTTGTTCGTATAGGTGGTGTCAGCCGTGGTGATGATCTTCGCAAGCTGCGCATCCGAATGCATGTCGAAGGTCTTCAGCGTTTCCTCGGTGTACGGATTTATCGTCTGGTACTGCATGGCCTTACGGTAACCTCCCGATTTTTCTGTCAGCAACACACCTGCCCGCCCCGACACGAGCCTGGATTCCACGCCATATGCAGGTATTGCCCATGGCGGATGACAGGGGTCTGCTGTGATTTGTCTATATACGAACATATATAGTCATCATCGCTTAACAAAGCTTTTCATGCTCAAGATCTCGTGAAACTTCGTTTGGGGACAAGGTGTTATGCGTTTCATTCAGGGCTTGTCCGGGAATATGCTTTCCGCTCCTTCCCTGATTTCCATCAGTACCCCGTCCCTGCCCTGACCCGCATCCATGCCTTCGCCATTGCGGGAGGACCGGCCCCGGCGGAGTGACCCGGCACCATATGCCGCGTGATGGCCTGTCCGTGTTCGTGCCGTCATCACCGGGATGACACATCCGTCATGGCATGCGAAACTTGCCCATCCGAAACATTCCACATCCAGGCCGGAATTCCTTTATGACGCGTCGCCCACTCCTGTATGGCTTTTCCATCATGCTGGTGGTTTCCACCACGTTCCTGCCGGAAGACGGACATGCCAGCACAAAAGCCGCGACACAGCCTGCCGACATGGTGGATCCACGCATCGGCACGGGCGGGCCGGGACATACGTTTCCGGGGGCAAGCGTCCCGTTCGGCATGGTCCAGCCTTCCCCCGATACCGCGATGCCGGAATTCCACCATGCCTATGACTGGGCGGGCGGGTATCAATATAATGACCCGACCATCATGGGCTTTTCCCAGACCCATTTCTCCGGCGCGGGACATTCCGACCTTGGCGACTGGCTGCTGATGCCCATCTCTGGCGATGTCAGGATGGAACCGGGCGATCCCGCAAAGCCTGAAAGCGGCTACCGCTCACGCTTCAGCCATGGCAGCGAGGAGGAACATCCCGGTTATTATGCCGTGACGCTGGATGATTATGGCGTCCGCGCCGAACTGACGGCCGGACAGCGCGTGGCGTGGCATCGCTACACCTTCCCTGCGGACAGGCCCGCGCATGTGCTTCTGGACCTGCGGCCGAGCATCTACGACTATCCGGGCAAGGTCTTGTGGACACGCCTGCGCGTACGGGCGGATGGCACGGTTTCAGGCTGTCGCATGACACGTGGCTGGGCGCCCGGCCGGACGACGTGCTTTGCGATGCGCTTTTCGCGCCCGATGAGTGCGCACATGCTCTATAACCACGAGACCAACCTGACCTATCACGGGTTTCGTGGACCGGGGAACGCGCCGATGGACCCGAATGTCGAGACGGGCCGCGCGGTGGAGGCGGTGTTCGATTTCGGCAACCTTTCCGCGCCACTCGGGGTAAAGGTGGCGATGTCCCCCATCAGCGAGACGAACGCCATCGCCAATCTCGACGCCGGGGGACAGGGCTGGGATTTCGATGCCCGCCGCGCCGACGCCACGACGGCATGGAACCACGCGCTTTCGGTCATTGATGTTTCCGGCACGGCGGACCAGCGCACGCAATTCTATACCGCGCTGTACCATGCGATGCTTGCCCCCACGCTGAGCATGGATGCCAACGGCGAATATCGCGGCCCGGATCAGGAAATGCACAGGGCGCAGGGCTTCGGTTTTTACTCCACATGGTCCACATGGGATGTCTATCGCGCGCAGCAGCCACTCATGGCTTTGCTGCGTCCGGACATGAGTTCGCAGTTCGTGCGTTCCCTCGTCGCGGCACAGCAGGCCAGTCCCGTGGGCGTGCTGCCGATCTGGTCATATCTGGGGCTGGAGACATGGTGCATGACCGGCTACCACGCCGTGCCGATCATCGCGGACGCCTACCTGGCGGGGGTGCGGGGGTTTGATGCGAATGCCGCACTTGATGCGATGGTGGCATCCGCGACATCACCCGTCTATGGCGACCTGACGGATTACATGAAGCTGGGCTATGTCCCGATCGACCGCGAGGCGGAGGCCGGGTCAAAGACGCTGGAATATGCCTATGACGACTGGTCCCTTGCGCGGATGGCGCGTGCGATGGGCCGGACCGGCATTGCCGAGACCTTTGAAAAACGCGCCCGCAACTGGCGCAATGAGTGGGACCCGCAGACCGGGTTCATGCGCGCACGGCTGAGCACGGGGGAATTCCACACTCCCTTTGATCCCGGGGCGGCCGCCTATGGCAGTGATTATACCGAAGGCAATGCATGGCAGTATCTGTGGTACGTGCCACAGGACGTCCCCGGCCTGATCGCGACGGTTGGGGGTGCCGAGAAATTCACGGCCAAGCTCGACGAACTGTTCGATACGAAGGTTGATCCGGCGCGGTTTAAAAATGTCGAGGATATCAGCGGACTTATCGGCTGGTATGCACACGGGAACGAACCGAGCCACCATATCGCCTATCTTTATGATTACGCCGGGGCGCCATGGAAGACGCAGCAGAGGCTGCGGCAGATCATGGACAGCCAGTACAATGCCCGTCCCGACGGGCTGGCGGGCAATGATGACCTGGGACAGGCATCGGCATGGTACCTGTTTACCGCGCTGGGCTTCTACCCCATCGCGCCGGGCAGCAATGAATACACCATTGGCCGTCCCTTTGTGCCGCAGGCGGTGCTTCACCTGCCCAATGGCCGGACCTTCACCATGGTGGCTACCGGTCTGGATGCGGCCCATCCCTATGTCGCGTCCGTGACGCTCAACGGCAGGCCACAGGACCTGTTGCACCTGCGGCATGAAGATATCCTCAAGGGCGGTGAACTGCACTTTGTCATGCAGGCCGAACCGAAACGCTAATATTGCGGGGATATATAAAAGTCAGGTTTTATGCCATATCATGCGGCGGGCCGGGTGTTGCCTCCCGCCTGCCGCTCTTTCCACAACTGCGCCAGACGGGCATGCAGGTTGGGATCGCTGGCATAGATATACAGACCCCTCACTCCCCGGGTCATGAGGACATTGATCGAATTGAGGATGATCCGCGCCATGACCTCGTGCGGGTTTTCCACACCGTCACGACCGGTAAAGGCGGCCCGGTCCTCGTACCGTGACGGGTCGATCACGATCCGGTCCGTCGCACGATCATAGGTGACGGACGGTCCCAGGATGACGCCGGCGTAATTGAGGTCAAATCCCTGAATGGTATAGACCGATCCCACCTCATCAATCGTATCGGGCCGTTCCGCCCATGGCAGGCGCGCCTGTGGCATGGCCCGGTCCCAGCGCAGGTGAAAACGTCCCTCCGTAATGAAATGATCCTGCCCGTTCAGGGTATAGGGATAATCGTAGGTCGCCAGCATGCGGCACAGGCCGTATTGCGCATTACGCTGCCTGATGGCTTCGTACATGGCCTGTGCATCGTCGAAAATCCGGAAATCGAACGCCTGGGGCGCGGGCAGCGGACACAGGACGCCGTCACGCAGTGCACGTATCCAGTCCATGACATCGGCATGGGCATGCATGCGGAACTGATGTTCCAGCCTGCGGGTCACGACGGGGAAGCCGGATACCAGTCGCGCAAGGGACGCATCATCCCACAGGCTCTTGAATTTTAGGACCTGACGGGCATCGAACACGATCACCACTACATGCGCGTGACGGATGATCTCCTCCAACTGGTTGTCCTGATGGAAACGGTTATACGGATCGCGGCGGGTCAGCAGCAGGTGTGCCTCATCCACCAGCACGATGTCAGCACGCCTGCCGCCCGCGTTGACCTGATTTATGAAGGTTGTCGGACGTTCAAAATCCTTTTTGCGCAGGGCGGTCTGTGTTTCGGAAATATTGCGATACAGCTTTATCATTTCCGGATGGTTCACCAGCAGGAAATTATGGCTGCCATGCAGGGGATCATGGCCATCACGCCCCCGTGCCGCATGCTGGAGGGCGGTAAACAGGGTATTGAGCAGCAGGCTCTTGCCGGTACCCGCGTCACCTTCGATGATGAACAGCGCATGGTCATCCGTCCGGTGGGCGCGGCAGAAAGACAGTACCTCCGCCTTCAGTGCTTCCTGCCCTTCGGTCAGCGCCATGGTGGGCGCAAGCCGCGACAGTGCGCTGTCGGAACCGGAATGGAGGGACTGTTTCATGCCTTCTTCACCTATAGCCTTCAGTTGCAAAAGAAGGCATTTCTAAACCTTATACAGCATCAGGAAAATAGCGATCGCTGTCGAGACAGATGACCGGGAAGAACATGTGCACCGCGCAACCACAACACGTTGCGACATCCCGGCCATCCGCAACTTCTGCCCCTACCCCGGGTCAATATCAGACGATCGCAACGCCCTTCCGCCACATATGTATGGCCTTTCGATTGAGACCGAAGCCATAGTCGATATAGAATGATGGCCAGACCCGAGACATCAGGCGGACCTGTACATCCCTCCCACCATGAAGGAAAGAAGCTTCGGATGACTTCGTTTCAAGATGATATGACAGGCCTGATACGTTTTCCCCGAAAAACCATTCTCTCGCCGGTGGAAGCTTCGCAGTATCTTGGCATTAATAAATATCTTTTATTCGTTATGCGCGTACTGCGATGCGGTCCAAAGACGATCTCCATCAACAGGGAAACTTTGTACAAGGAGGACGAACTTGGCGCATTCCGTCTTGTCCTGATGGAATCCGTGGGGATCTGCGAAAATAATGGTTTGTACCGGGAAAAAGACAAAAGAACGTTCAGGGAGTTTCATGACCCGCTCATTTCCCTCCTGTCAAGAAACGTCATAAAGAGAAGAATGGTTCTTGTCACCTTGTGGTGCATGGTTTTATTTGGCCTATCCATAAACCTGATATTATTTTAATCATCCACGACACATATGTTGATGACTTATTGCATGAACGTCTGCAATCACCCCGAACCGGATCAGAAATATCCATGACAAAAGAGATTGTATATAAAATCCTGACGGCACCTGAATATGACGTCCTTATGCGAGAGAAGAAATTCTCCGGCTCTGCGCTCGATATCGTCGATGGTTTCATTCACATGTCCACGGCCGCCCAGGTGACCGCCACGGTCGATCTGTATTTCAAGGGGCAGTCCGGCCTGATGCTTGCCGCAATCGACCAGAAAGGTCTCGGCGCCGCCCTGCGGTGGGAACCCTCCCGCGCGGGTCAGTTGTTTCCACATTTCTATGGGACCCTTCCCTCTGACGCCATCATCAGGGTCGATCCCGTGACACGAAACCCCGATGGCACTGTCAAGATCATGAATGACTGAACGGCACATGTTTCCTGTAGATAATATTCATGAAAATAAAAACTATTTCCGGTGTGGTATAGTGACATTCAGGCATGCTATCATGAAGTGGACGGGATATAATGCACAGGGCATGACATGCTGAAAAGAGCACTAGGTTTTACATCAAATATTTTGTTTTTTGCGATATTATTTTCTGTTTTTGGAATCTTTGTTTACAAATATGCAAGCACCTTTAGCACAACTGAAATCGGGACAGGAAAGATACATTGTGATCTCAATCAAAGTTTGCGGACATGCCGTTTCACCCCGATAGACATATCCCCTTCATCGGGAGGAATAAGGACAAGCATTTCCTACAACATAGATTACAATGATCTTGATGATGACAACAAGAAATACATTGGCAGCAACTGCTCCAATGTAAACCGGTCTTCTGACGGGCTCTGCACATTTACCGTGTTCGGAAATGCAGATGCAAAAAAACATGAAATAACATCTGCAAAAATAAAAATGCCGGAGTGACCGTAATTACCCATCTTCACTGAATGATTTTCCATCCCGGCCTGGGATATGTCAGGATGGAAAAAACAGGCTGCCACTCCGGGGGATCGGGAAAAGCGACGAGGCCCGGCAGATCAGATGTCCCGATATGCTGGTATTTCATTCATGCCTTCCGACATATTCCCGCGCGGATATGTGGGGCACGGATTGACGCAACCTGTTTCCATTCGTTGCACAATGTAATCTTTTTTTCTGCATGATTGCCCGGTATCCTCCGGATCCAGTTTCATGGGAATAGAGATTGCATGCAAACCCTTCTGCAGCCGGTCGTTGGTGTCAAAATGTCCAGTGACCTGCATGAACGTCTTGCGGAACTGCACATCCCCTATCCCCCCGGTCCCAAGCGCAGGAAGCGTATGAAGAAAATCCGCCAGTGCGGACTGCTGTTCATTCATATCCCCAAGAACGCGGGAACCTCCATTTCCCGAACGCTCTATGACTTGGAAATCGGACACGAAACAATCCGTTACTTTCACAATCGCATGTGGAATATGCGGCAATATCCATCCTTTGCCATTCTGCGTGATCCGTTACAACGCTTCCTGTCCGCTTATCGATATGCGCGCATGGGCGGAAGCAGCGACAGGCGCGTGACAGCAAGCTTTCGGCAGCAATACATGAATTTCCGCTGCATTGATGACGCCCTCGACCATATTGGTGAGGCACGCCGTCCCTATGACATCGATCATATTTTCCGCAAACAGAAATGGTACCTTACGGACCGCAATGGCAGGATTGCCGTCGATCACCTGTTCATGATGGAGGATATGGACCGCATACGGCAGTTCATGAAGAAATACACCCCGAACTACATTCCCCACGCCAACAGGACACAGGACGATCTACCTCCCCTCAATGTCGATCAGATCTATCGCATCCGTAAGATTTATGAGGAGGATTACGACCTGATCTCCCAAGTCAGAGCCCTGCAGGAGAAATGATTTTCCGGCGGTATCATCACGCGCAAATGCTTCCCCGATATATTCCGGACATATCAGGTTTGCATCCGCCTGCTCATCCAGTCCAACCAGTAAAAACAAGATGACGCGACAGCGGAAATATTGGCTGGATGCGTCTCTTTCGTTCAGAAACCACCTGCGTCACATTAACACCGGGGGCAGCGTCCCCTTCCTGCACGGAAGCCGGCTCCAGAAAGGAATACGAGATATCGAACAAAAGGGTTTTCCTGCGCAACCTGGCACGCAATCAGCACAGGATGGCAGTGCAGGAGTGCCGTTTTTTTTACACGATCATGGAAGTGGCCAAACAGCGGCACACCTTCAGCGGATATTTTTATAAAAACTTCCGCGCTTCAATGCGCTTTCAATCCCTTCCAGAGTGGTTCCGGCGGTTTCAGGCACGTATTTCCACACGAAGGCAAAAGCCGCAAGATTGATGAAACCGAACAGCCAGAATGTCCCCGTCGTGCCAAACGCCTGCACCAGGGAAAGTGTGACGAGTGAGACAAGCGTGTCGGACAGCCATACCGTCGCACTCGCCAGTCCCATCGCCTTGCTGCGTATGAAAAGGGGAAAGACCTCGGCCGCGATCAGCCACACCGCCACGGACAGCGAACCGAAATTGAAGAAGATATAGCCCAGAAGCGACAGGACCATCAGATACAGACGCACGCCCACCAATGGCGCGGAACTGAGGAAGACCGCCCCCAGCACGAACAGCGACAGGGCCGCAACCGGCAACATGCACAGCATCATGCGCCGACGCCCGATCCGGTCGATCAGGGCAATACCCATCGCCGTTGTAATCGTGGAGGTCACGCCAACCGAAACGGACGTCAGCAGCGCCGCCGAATGGCCAAGCCCGGCCTGCGACAGGATGATGGGCGCGTAATAGACAATGACATTCGGGCCGGACAGTTGCGAAAACGCCGCAACCCCCAGCGCCGCGATCAGGGCGGGACGGATCCAGCGTGTCCTGAGGCCCAGACCACCGGCCCCCGCGGCCTCCCCCGCGTCAACCTTCAGCGCGTCATCCAGTTCCTGCCGGACAATGTCCTTATGCCCACGCAGTTTATACAGGATCGAGACGGCATGCCGTTCATGTTCATGATGCAGCAGCCAGCGCGGGCTTTCGGGCAGGAACAGCATGCCAAGGCCAAGCAGGATGGCCGGGACTGCCCCCAGCATGAACATCGCCCGCCATGACTCCGCACTGCCGGACAGTTCATATCCCACAAAGAACGCCAGCAGCAGTCCCAGCGAGAAGACAAGCTGGAACAGTGAAACCAGTCCCCCCCGCCGGGACGCAGGCGCCAGTTCCGCGACATAGACCGGTACGATCTGTGTGGTCGCGCCGATTGCGGCCCCCAGCCACAGGCGCGCGGCGACAAGGGTGCCGACATCAGGCGCAAGCCCGCATCCCAGCGAGGCCACGATGAAAATACCGGCAGCCCCCATGATGGCCGGCCGCCGTCCCCATCGGTCCGACACGGGACCGCTCAGCAGGGCGCCAAAGATCGCCCCGATATTCAGGGCCGCCGCCACCCATTCCTGCCCGGCGGTCGAAAGGGAGAATGTCTGCGTCACGAAAATCAGGGCGGACGCGATGATCCCGGTATCATATCCGAACAGCAGTCCCCCCACGGCGGCCACAGCGGCGGCAATGGACACATACCGGCGCGCGGACAGGGTCTGGTCGCCACGATGCACAAGGTCCGCCAGGGCGGTCAGCGCACGTTGATGCGTCTGGCAGCGTGAAAGGTCCTGAATGTCCGGGATGGAGGTCATGCCGGGGGTTCCTTTTTCCCTGTGACAAAAGGGCCGTGGGTCAACCTGCGTCGGATGCGCCGAAAATATCGCGCAGGGTCTGTTTCATCACACCGGCGTCAAGCGTTTTGCCAAGCCATAGCTCCACACCGATCACCCCCTGATTGACCAGCATGCCCAAGCCATCAAGCGGCGTGCAGCCACGTCCGCGCGCTTCGCGCAGGAAACGGGTCATGGGGGGATTGGGGATGACATCCGCAACAACCTGCCCCTTTACCAGCGTATCCAGATCGACATCCGGCATGGCCTGCGCATCGCCCAGGCCAACCGACGTGGCATTGATGACGATATCGGTCCCTTCGGGAATACGTGCCTTTCCCCCCCATGCCCCACCGGTGGCGTCACACCGGGTATTGTCACGCACGAGGGCCGCGATAACCCCGGCTTTCTCGGGATCGCGATTGACGATGGTGATGTGGGCGGCATCCGCCAGTCCCAGTTCCACGGCGATGGCGCGGGCCGCACCGCCGGCCCCCAGCAGGAAGACACGTTTGCCCGCAGGGTCGATCACATCACGCAGCGAGGCCAGGAATCCCTTGCCATCCGTATTGTCCCCCACCAGCCTGCCATTGCGGATGGAAACACAGTTCACGGCCCCGATGATCCGCGCGGCCTGCACCAGTTCATCAAGATATTCGATAACGGCCACCTTGTGGGGGAGCGAGCAGTTGAATCCCACCCACTCCATGGCCAGTGCGCCCTTGACGGCATCCGCCAGATGCGCGGCCTTGACATCGCAGTTGATGTAGCGCGCGTCGATCCCGGCATGATGGTAGGCCGCCTCGATCATCGCGACGGTCGGGTTGTCCGCGCAGGGCGTGGAAAAGGATCCGGTAAGGATACTGCGGAAATTCTGGTTGCTCATGAGCGGTCCTGACGGGCAGAAAATTGCATAGCTATGCAAAACAACACGCTTTGGGTGCCCGGGCGCAAGCCCTAATCGTTTATTGACCAGAACCTGTGCTGCCGCGTTCGATCAACTGCGCGTCAACGACACATGTCCGCGAAAGGGGACTGTCCTTTGTGCCAAGGGCCTCGTCCAGCAGTTCCATGGCGCGGGCAACCATATGTTCGGTATGCTGGTCAAAGGATGTCAGGTCATAACTGCGCCATGCCGCCTGCGGAATGTTGTCGTACCCCATAATGACCACGTCACGCGGACATTGCAGGTCCATGCATTCCCGCAGCGCGTCGATCGCACCGCAGGCCATCATGTCATTGCTGGAGAAAATGCCATCTGGCCGTATCCCCTGCTTGCGCAGGCAGGCAATGGCGTCATACCCGCTGTCGTAGGTGTCGTTTCCCTGCATTCTGGTCAGTGCGGGGGCGAGGCCCGCCGCGTGCAATCCCTGGCAAAATCCCTTCCCCCGAGCACGCGAAGCCGAATTCCGGACAGGCCCGGCCAGCCAGAGCGGGCGCTGTATACCGCGCCGTCCAAGCAGATGCGCCGCGACAAGACCCGCCCCGTGATTGTTTGAATTCACGGTCGAGATCCATGGCCCCACATGTGATGAGTTGAAGCAGACAACCGGAAGCCGGAGTTGGGAAAGCGCCTGCACAACGGATTTCGACCCGATGGCAAGCGACGTGACAATGGCGTCGATCCGGTAACTCACCAACCGGTCAAGCGCCCTGTCAAGGGTCAGGGCGTCATCCACATGCATCAGCAGCACCTGCAGGCCACTTTCCTGCAGGGCGGTCGCCAGACGCTCCAGCGCCGTGGCATAGAACGGATTTTCCAGCCCCCCGATCACGACCCCCACCATGTAGGAACGTCCCGACAGCATGATCGCCGGGATACGGTTGGGCCGGTAGCCAAGGCTGGCCGCTGCGGCAAGCACCTTCTGCTTGGTCCGCGCAGAGATGCTCGACCCCGGCGAAAACGCCCGCGACACTGCCGACTGGGATACTCCGGCCGCCCGGGCGACATCAATGGATGTAACGGCACGAATGATTGCGTTCTCCTGCATGGCATGCTTCGGGGCAACCCTACCTGCTACAGCGGGGCAGTGCCACGCTGTCGTTACGGGCAGCCCTGATCGTGGATCTGGGGCATGTTCGGCAGGCAGTGCAGGCCATCCAATGGGGCCAGCCCCAGTCCGACGCCGGAACATCCCGGCAGGCCGGACAGGGCATCAACAATCGCAAAAAAACCGGTCCTGAAAATTTTTCCTCCAATTACGACCGTTTCTGACGCAGGCGGGTTCCATACCCTTCATGCACATGCCGAACACCCAATGATTTCGCAAAAGGTATTTCTTCCCATGCATGATCTCGCCCCGCATTTTGAAAAAAGAGTCGCATTCAGGTCCATGAGCCATAATTACGCCCGTTCCACGCTGCGCGACCTTTACGGGATTATCGAATATTACCGAAGCCTGTCACTGGACTGGTGGTTCATCAACCTTGAACAGGGCCTGCAACTGCGTTGCGGCCGTCGGGAACTTGACGAAGAAAAAGGCCATCCGTTCCTGTTCGCCACGTTCCTCAAGCGCGACATCATGCTCCGGCGCACGATCTGCACCGACTATCTCGGCGCGCCTTTCTGTCCTGACAACCAGTTGCTTGGGCCAAATACGCTTGCCAATATCCACAGGCGCAACCAGTCCCACACGGAACTGCCGGACATCCTGCGCCCGCGCACGTCCCGTCCCGGCCATCTGCCGGACGACTACAGAAAATAGACCGCGCGGCACGCCATCATGAAAATGGCGATGGGGCTTTATGCGCCGTGCCGGGTTGGCTTGCCGCAGGCTTCTGTTATGACAGAAACGGTCATAACGGGAATGTATCTGCGGCAATGCGCTACGGGAAATTTGATGAGCTTCTGAAACTGGCCCGCAAACTGGCGGGTAGCGCCGAAGGCATGACCCTCGATGAAATGGCGTCCGAAATGGGGACGACCCGCCGCACTGTGGACCGTATGCGCGCCACGCTTGAAGTGATGTTTCCCCAGTGGGAGACGATAGCGGACGGCCACAAGAAACGCTTTCACATTCCCGGGGGCCTTGACGGTTTCCTCCAGATGCCATGCGTCGATGAACTTGCGGAACTGCGCGCCGCCATCACCATGTTGCAGAAAAAGGGGGACACCACGCGCGCGGCCCTTCTGGGAACGCTGTATGACAAGATACAGGCCGCCCTGCGTCCGTCCGCCCGGTTGCGCATGGCGCCTGACCTTGATGCGCTGCTCATGACCGAAAGCCAGGCGATGCAGGCAGGCCTTCGCCCACCGGAGGACCCGACTGTCATCGAAACCATCCGCACGGCGCTCAAGGCGGGATGCGCGGTGACGTTCCTGTACAAGACCGGGTCGAACCGCCTCCGCCAGATTACCCCATGGGGACTGCTCTATGGGCAGGTGGCCTACTATCTCGTCGCCCCCGGAGAGGGCAAGACGGAACCTGCGTTATGGCGACTGGACCGCATACATGACATAAAGCTGTCGGACGCCCCCACCAACCCGCCCCCTGCGGACTGGAATCTGGAGGCCTTCGCCGCCCGGTCGTTCGGGATCTACCAGGGTACGCCACGCGACGTAATCCTGCGTTTCACACCCGACGCGGCAGAGGATGCGGCGCGGCGTCATTTCCATCCGACCCAGACACTTGAACACCTGCCCGATGGCTCGCTGGTCGTGCGCTATCATGCCGGGGGCCTCCAGGAACAGGCCTTTTACCTGTTTACCTGGGGCACGGCCGTGGAAATCCTGGCCCCCATCGAACTGCGTACGGAATTATGCAGGCTGTTGCGCAGGGCGCTGGAACATCATGAGCGCACACCCCGGCCCTGAATCGCTTTTTTTACCCGCCTTTCCCACCGACGACCATTTCTGACGTAGCGTAACGGTATCCATGTGCCAGATGCACAGAGGAGACCGCAATGGCCTGTACCGTCAGCAAAAAGCATAGCCGCGATACTCTGAAATCCTGCGCCCATACCATCGGGGCGATGACAAAACATGCCACCAGACGCAGCCAGCAGCGTGCCATCCGGCCCATGGTCCTCGCCCTGCTTCTGGAACATGGCGCGCGCAAGCCTGCTGGCAGCGGGAGCGAGATGGTCTATCTTCCCCGCCACCGCCACGAGGAACTGCTGGCGGAAGGCATCTGCACCGACGATGACCGGTTGAAGGGCATCTATGCCATCATCAGCGCCGACGACCAGATCGTTACGGTCGGCCACCGCACCCGCCGCCTGTGGCGATAGTGCCAGCATCATACGTATTTTCAGATATTCATCCGTCCGGGGCCTTACACCATGGCAAATTACATAAAGAACGCCCGCACGCGCAGGAAGCTTTTGAGAATGTCTCCCAACGAAGCATCGGATACCGTCGCCAGCAGCAACGTGGCCTTCATGCTCGATGTCCTGGTTCATCTTCATTCCGGCCTTGACCGCCATGAACGCGATGCGATGCCCCTGGTGGAATATGTGGTCCAGAATCGCGGGCCGCTTGGCCTGTCCGATCAGGCCCTGCCCGCCCCCAGCCGTCAGGATGGCGAAAAGCCCCTGACCGCCCATGAATGGAAGCGGATGGGTGCGGAACTTGACAGGCGCCGGGCGGAGACATCCACCGACGCCTGCCATATCCTGGCATGGCTGGCCCCGCTGCAGGAAATCCTGGGACTGAACGACACGGAAACCTTCATTCTGGGTATCATGTTCCTGTACACGACAACCCCTGTCTTCGAGCAGTTGTGGGATACCCTGACGCGCAACCACGGGCGTAGCATGTCGCTGTGCGATGACATACCACTGTTCCGGTTGCTGAGCGGCGCCCCGGAGATCGCGGTTGCCCATGCGCTCGGGCCGGAGGGACGCCTGCGCACCACGGGGATCATTGCCCTTGATGACGACGGCGATATCAGCATCCTCCCCCGGCTTGCCGGCCTGATCGCGCGTCGCACCTCACCGACGCATGATGTCCGCAGCCTGCTGGTCGCCCGCCCGCGCGACGCCATCCTGCCATGGGATGCGTTCGCGCATATTGGCGAACTTGGCGATATCGCGCGCCAGATCCTGCGGGCCGCCGTGGCGGAACGCGAAAAGGGCGTGCACATCCTGCTCTATGGACCGCCGGGCACGGGCAAGACCGAATTCGCGGCGACCCTTGCCGCCACGATCGGGGCAAAGCTCTATCCGGTGGGAGAGGTGAACGCCAGCGGCGACGAACCCTCACGCATGGAACGCCTTGCCGACCTGCGATGCAATCTGCGCCTGCTTGATGGCACGACCTCCATCCTGATGTTTGACGAGGCGGAGGACCTGTTCACCACCTCCCTGTCGATGGAGCGCAAGGGCCGCAGCCTGGTCTATTTCCATCGCCTGCTGGAACAGGCCGAAACCCCGGTCATCTGGATTGCCAATGACCTGCCGACCCTTGGCCCTGCCGTCGCCCGCCGTATGGCGCTGTGTATCGAGATGCGTGCCCCCGACATCACGGCCCGCACCCGGCTGTGGCAGGACATGGCCACGGCGGAGCGCGTCAGCCTGAGTGCGGAGGACGCCACAGCCCTGGCGCACGCCATTCCTGCCGCCCCGGGTATTTTTCGCAATGCCCTGCGCTCCACCCGTCTGGCGGGCGGGAATTCGGATACGGCCAGCACCATCGCCATGAGCATCGCACGCGCAACCAACGGCGGCCTGCTGCCGCAGGCGGCCCAGCCCCTGCCTGCGGATTACGACCCGGCACTCGTCAATGCCGACTGCGACCTTGTGCAATTGTCCCGGCAGTTCGCGGCACCCGACTGCCCGCGCGCCATTTCGCTGCTGCTGTCCGGGCCGCCGGGGTCGGGCAAGAGTGCGTGGGCGCGCCATGTGGCCGAGATCATGAACCTGCCAGTGCTGCAGAAACGGGCATCGGACCTGTTGGGGCAGTATGTGGGGCAGACCGAACGCCAGATTGCCGCAGCCTTTGCCGAGGCGCGCGATACCGGCTCATTCCTGATTTTCGACGAGGTTGACAGCCTGCTGGGCAACCGTGGCAACGCCGAACGCGCATGGGAAGTCAGTCAGGTCAACGAGATGCTGACATGGATGGAACAGCACCCCCTGCCCTTTGCCTGCACCACGAACCTCGCCACCCGTCTGGACCCTGCCAGCCTGCGGCGTTTCCTGTTCAAGGCCCGTTTCGACTACCTGACACCACGGCAGAAGGAGGCGGCCTTCATGCGTTTTTTCCGCCACGCCGCCCCTGCAGGACTGCGCCATGTCGGGCCGTTGACCCCATCGGATTTCGCCCTGGTGCGCCGGCGCGCGCGCTTCATGCTACAACCCGTTTCGCCCCACCGCCTGCTGGCCCTGCTGGACGAGGAAACGCGCGGTCGCGAAAAAGGCCTGGTCATCGGGTTCTGTGCATGAGCAGGCCCTGAAAGTCATCTGGCCCGCAACAGAAAGGACGCCGCAGCGACCGCTTCCGCAAGGCGGTCGCCATACGTGATATTCCGGCCGGACCTGCCGGATGGCCGCATGATGTGACCACCAGCACGAAACCGGCAAAGGGAATTGTCTGTTGAGCATGACAGGACGCCCCGGACGCGACAGGACGGGCCAGACACCCCCTGATGGTCGCCATGCCAGTAGCGGGAAGAAACGAGGAGTGCGGAATGAAGACACGATACAGGACTTACCTGACCGGCGCGGTGGTTGGCATCGTGGTGATCGGACTGGCGGGATGGAAGATCATGCTGCATCCCGAACACGCCACACAATCGGTAGCGGCCGGCATCGGTCCGCATCCCCGCCTTCCCGCGCCCAACCAGACCATGATGCCCACCGTCAATATCGCGACACCTGTCGGATGGCAGGGCGACGCACATCCCGTCGCGGCACCGGGCCTGAGCGTCGCGCCCTATGCCACCGGCCTCGATCACCCGCGCTGGCTCTACCAGTTGCCGAACGGCGATATCCTCGTGGCCGAGAGCAATTCACCGGGCACGGACATCAGGACACTGAAAAACCGCATCGCCCGCTTCATCCAGGGAGAGGTCGGCGCGGGTGAGAAAAGCCCGAACCGCATCATCCTCCTGCGCGACACGAAGGGAGATGGCCACGCCGACACCCGCACGGTGTTCCTTGATGGCCTGTATTCCCCCTTTGGCATGACGCTGGTGGGCGATGACCTGTATGTCGCCAATGCCAACGCCCTGATGCGGTTTCCCTATCACGAGGGCGAGACACATATTACCGGACCGGGGATGAAGGTGCTTGACCTGCCTGCGGGGTACAATCACCACTGGACCAAGAACGTCATCGCCAGTCCGGATGGGAAGCAGCTTTACATAACCGTGGGTTCAAACAGCAATGCCGCCGATAACGGCATGGATGTGGAAAAGGGTCGCGCGGCAATTTACCAGTATGACCTGGCATCGGGTACGCTGCGTGAATATGCAACCGGCCTGCGCAATCCCAATGGACTGGGTTTTGAGCCGACAACGGGCGCGCTGTGGGTGGCCGTCAATGAACGCGACGAAATCGGCAGTGACCTTGTACCGGACTACATCACCGCCGTGAAGGAAGGCGCCTTCTATGGCTGGCCCTACAGCTATTACGGGCAGCATGTCGACAGGCGCGTACAGCCCCAGCGACCAGAACTTGTGGCACGTGCCGTCGTGCCCGATTATGCACTCGGGCCGCATACGGCCTCGCTGGGCATTGCATTTTCCGGCGGCACCCTGTTGCCGCAGGACTGGCGGCAGGGCCTGTTTGTCGCGCAGCACGGGTCATGGAACCGCCAGCCCAAAAGCGGCTATCGCGTCATTTATATCCCGTTTGCCGACGGCCATCCCGCCGGAATGCCCAAGGATGTCCTGACGGGGTTCCTGACCGCCGATGAAAACCATGTCCATGGCCGTCCGGTAGGCCTGACACTGGATCGCGAGGGGGCGCTGCTTGTCGCCGACGATGTGGGAAACACAATCTGGCGTGTGACCGGCACACAGGCCCAGCCCCCTGCCCCCGCGGCCGAGTAAGCGACGTGACAGGACGGATCATGCATGACGGTGGGGCCGCATGATCCGTCGCAGGTCCGGGTCGGGGGAGATTACAGTTTCATCCCCAGTTGATCCAACAGGAACGCCACGTAATCGGCAGTCTGTCCCAGACGCACATTGACGGCGCTGCCCATGCCGTGCCCTGCCTTGTCACTGATGGACAGGTAGACCGGATATCCCGACGCTGTATCCGCCTGCAGTTTCGCGATCATCTTGCGCGACTGCGCGGGATTGACGCGCCCGTCATGCGTTCCCGTCGCCATGAAGACAGCCTGATATTTCACGCCCGGCCGGACAGCCTGATACGGGGAATAGGAAAGCATGGCATGGAACTGCGCCGGATCGCGGACCGTTCCGAACTCCGTCACGTTGAACGCGCCATTGGGGTCCAGTTCGATCCGCGTCATGTCATAAATTCCCACCAGCGACACGACCGCACGGTAAAGTTCGGGCGTCTGCGTCATGGCCGCCCCCATCAGCAGGCCGCCATTGCTGCCGCCAAGGGCTGCAAGCCGGCTGGAACTGGTATAACCATCCGCAATCACCTGCCGGCTGACGGCGGCAAAATCGTCAAAGACATTCTGTTTGTGCGTCAGAGCGCCATCTTCATGCCATGTCGCCCCGAATTCCCCGCCACCGCGCAGGTTGGTATCGACATATACCCCACCCGCGTCCAGCCATGCCCGCAGCCACGCCCCCATGAAGCGCGGCATCTCCGAAATGCCGTATCCCCCATAACCATAGACCAGTGTCGGGTTCCGGCCATCCAGATGCGTTCCCCTGCGACGGATGACCGTCATCGGCACGTGGGTTCCGTCCAGTGACGTCGCCTCGGCCCGCACGGCTTCGCAGTCCGCAAAGGACACCGGACTGGTGCTCGACAGCGGGGTTGGCTTCAGCTTCCCTGTCCCGGGACGGTAGCGCATCACCTGATGGGGTGTGAGGTAACTGTTGAAGGAAACCAGCATGTCCCCATGGGCAATGGGGGACACATCCGAAACCGAGATCACCGGAGGCAGGGACAGGTCGCCCCGGGGCTTCCCATCGGGGGAAAAGACCGCAACACGGCTCGGGCCGCCAACCATTTCGCGCACATACAGCGTCTTGCGCGTTGCGATCACCGGCGCGCCGCCGAATTCCGCGCCCCCCATGATGACGCCCTCACCTTGCGCGATCAGGCGTTTTGCATCCGCCACTGCCGGATGCTCAAGGCTCGTCTCGAGGAGTTCGCCACGCGGTGCGTTCTTTCGCGACACGAGGTAGATATGATCGTCCGGGCCGATGGCGGCGGCCACGACACGATCATCAAAATCGCTGATGCGCGTGACCTGCCCGCTCTTCTGGTTGATGACATATTGCTGGAACCGGCCGCCATCCCCCTCTTCGACCGAGATCAGCACGGCATGCCCGTTCTGGCTTACGCCATAATTGTCCAGCGCGATTTCGGCGATCTTGGGAAAATCCCGTCCCGCCACATAGACATCCTGCGATACTGGCGTGCCAAGCCGGTGGTACCATACCTGCTGGTAGAAATGACGGTCCGCCTCGGGACGTTCCTCACCGGGATAGCGGGTGTACCAGAACCCGCTGCTGTCGGCTTTCCACGCCAGGCTGCCCCCTGCGGTCGGGTATTGCGCACGGGGGACGATATCGGCGGTTTCGGCGCCTGTCTTCGTGTCAAAGACATGCACGGTCCCGTCCTCCGTCCCGTTTTGCGACAGGGATACCGCCAGCAGCCTGCCATCGGGTGACGGGACGCTCCAGTCGATCGTGGTCTGGCCCGACGGGTCGATCCGGTCGGGATCAATGATCGTGCGGAAGGTTTTCGGATCGGCACGGCCATTCATGACACCCACCACTGGCTGCTGGTGCGGCGGCAGCACGGCCTGCGCGAACACATGACCGCCTGCAAGGTGGAAATCGGAATAGGAAGGCGACTGCGCCCGATAGGCCGCCATCAGGCGGTCAAACACCACCTGCCGCTGCGCAAGGTGGTCAAGATAGGCGCGTGTGCGTGCGTTCTGTGCATCCGACCATGCGATGACCTTTGGATCATCACTGTTTTCCAGCCAGCGATACGGGTCGGTCACGCGCACGCCGTGATAGGTCTGCGACACGGGATGCGCCGGGGTAAAGGGGACACCCCGATCCGCCGCCCAGGCCGTTGATCCCATGGACATCACCAGCAATGAAAACAGCAGGGGCTTCGAACGCAGCATGGATCAGACCTTCCGTCATCGAAATGAACCTTGAGCGGTAGATATTTCCGGCGTCCCCGTCAACCGGCGCCCCCACACGGGCGAATCCCCCATGCGAACGGGGAAGTTGACCCGGTCCTGCCCTGCCACCATGCTCCTGCGCAGACTGGATCATGCCCGGTATCGGCCCCATATCCGGACTCGCGAAAGGAAGGCGGCATGTGTAATCTTTATGCGATGACCAGCAGCCAGCAGGCGATCCGCAAGGCGGCCCGGGTCATGACTGACCATAGCGGCAATCTCCCGCCCCTGCCTGATATATGGCCCAACACCATGGCCCCCATCGTGCGCAATGCGCCGGCGGGGCGCGAACTGGTCATGGCGCGCTGGGGCATGCCCACGCCGCCGGGATACCTGAAGGGTCACAGGGTCGATCGGGGCGTGACCAATATCCGCAACCCGACATCGACATGGTGGAAACGCTGGGACGGTGTGGCGCATCGCTGCCTTGTGCCGCTGACGGCTTTCTCCGAACCGGCGCGCCTGCCTGACGGGAAGTCGCATCCTGTGTGGTTCACCCGCAGCGATGGGGAACCGCTGGCTTTCTTTGCGGGGATCTGGTGCCGGTGGACGTCAGTGCGGAAACTGGCGGATGGCGAAACGACGGATGACCTGTTCGGCTTCCTGACCACCACGGCCAATCGCGAAGTTGGCGCGATCCATCCGAAGGCCATGCCGGTCATCCTGACCCGGGCGGAAGAACTGGATATCTGGATGAATGCGCCCCCGGGCGAAGCGCTGCGGCTGCAACGTCCGCTGCCGGATGGGACCCTGACGGTCATGGATGACCTTCACGGGGCAGAAGATGCATGATCCGCGTTCACGCATCGCCCCGGTTCCGGGGCAATCCCCCGGAACCTGTTTCGGTCATGCGGCGTTCCGCGCCGTGACCCCAAGGCGATATCCTTCCTTCTGAAGCACCTTGATCGAGGCTTCGGAATATTTCGCGACCAGTCCTGACACATCCCCCGGCGCACACCAGAACCCCAGCGTGACCTGAATGTTTGCCGGTTTGGGCAGGAAGGAAACGGAAGGCGCGGGATCCTTGAGCACCTGCGCATCATTCTCCGTCAGGCCGAGCAGCAGCGTCCGTGCCTTGTCGATATCGTCGTTGTAATCAATCAGCAGGCTGACCGAGACCAGAAGCCGCGCTGATTCCGAACTATTGATCACGATGTTGTTTGACAATGTTCCATTGGGGACGAAAATAATTTCGTTATTGGCATCAAGCAGCACCGTACGGAACATCTCGATCGATGTCACCGTGCCCGAACTGCCACCTGCGGTAATGGAATCCCCGACCTTGAAAGGACGGAACAGCAGGATCAGCACGCCACCGGCAAAGTTGGCAAGGCTGCCCTGCAGTGCCATGCCGACCGCCAGGCCCGCGGCACCCAGAACCGCCACAAACGACGTTGTCGCAATTCCGACCATGGACGCCACGCTGATGAGCAGCAGGGCCTTGAGGAACAGTCCGATCACACTCAGCAGGAAACCGCGTAATGTCGGCTCTATATGACTGGCCTCCATCATCCGGCCCGTCGCCCGCGTGACTGCGTTGACCAGTTTCCAGCCCACAAAGAGAACGATCAGGGCCAGAAAGAACTGACCTGCATATCCCAGCGCAAGAGGAAGTAATCCGTCCACCTGCTCCAGAAGTGAATGAACCTGCTTTTCCATGACTATCCTTGATCTGTCTTCTGCGTGCGCAACGTAACGGCAGAGGCCGTCGATACCCATTCATACCGTAAGGTGTTTATGCCCGGTCGTCACCATCACGGTCTTACAAGATAATTTCAGCAAGACCCCTGCCCCGCACCCGATCAGGGAATGTAACGCTCCGTACGCAGGCGCTCGAACAGGTCGAAGAACGAGTCAGGTGTGTACCGGTACCCGGTAAAGCCGAGCCTGCGGCTCAGGCTCATGTCGGTTACGCATTCGACAGGCCGCCCCAGGTCGGCATCGGTGTGCCATGGCGAGGCCAGACGGTCGAGTGCCGCCTCGCGCAACCCGTGCTGGCGCGCAATGGCCGCCCAGTCCGCCTCCCTCCCCGCAAGCACCTGTTCCAGAGATGTGGCATGACCGGGATAGGCCGCAGCCTTGATGCCGAACCAGCCCGCCAGTTCAGGCCACAGCCAGTTCCAGCGGAACACGTCGCCATTGACCACGTTGAACGCCCTGTTGCGCCCTGCGGGACTGGTGGCGGCCCACAGGATCTGGCTGGCAAGCTGGCGGGCATCCGTGACATCCGTCAGGCTGCTCCACTGCACGGGGGAGCCGGGAAAGACGAAAGGCAGTCCCCTCTCACGGCACAGCGTGGCATAGGCCGCAAGCGTGGTGCCCATGTTCATGAGGTTGCCAATGGCATAACCGATCACCGTATGCGGGCGATGGACCGTCCATGCAAAGCCATGCCGGTCCGCTGCTTCGAACAGGACGTCTTCCTGTGCGTAATAGAAGTTTTCGACCTCCAGCCTGGGCATGCTCTCGCGGAAGGGCGTCTGCGGCGGCGCACCCTGCGCATAGGCCTCGAACGGGCCGAGATAATGCTTCAGGCCCGTGACGAGGCTGCCATGGACAAGGGCCTGTGGCTCCGGCAGGGCCGCGATCACATTGCGCAGCATCGCGCTGTTGGCGGCACAGTTTTCCTTTTCCGTCGCGCGGCGGGTCCATGTGGTGAAAAATACATGCGTGGGCACCACACCCGCCAGCGCCGTGCGCAATGATGCCGGGTCAAGCGCATCGGCGGCAACCGGGATGACGGTGCCCGGCAGATGCTCCACCCGCCTGGCAAGGCCGTAGACGCTCCAGCCTTCGGCCACGAGACGGTTGGCAAGGTTCTGCCCGACAATGCCCGTTGCCCCGATAACAAGCGCCCTGTGAGATGGGGTGGTTGCCGTCCTCCCCGCACGGCATCGCAATGTGCCAGAATGGTCGTTGGAAGAAACGACTGCGCGAAAGGACGGCAGATGAAGGATAC
>NZ_NKUF01000036.1 GCF_003206495.1 Gluconacetobacter entanii
ACGAGGCCGCAGCAAAATTGATTTACCTGGCGCTCAATGCTACCTCCTCAGAGTGGAAGCGCTCAGTGAGCGAATGGTATGCTGTCAGATGCCAGCTCGCCATCATGTTCGATGATCGTTTCCCAATGGCCTGAAAAAGTGCCACCGCACAAAATTCTACACAGTCTCGGCGCGCAACCCGTTATAGAACCGGTCCACCCGCAGGGGATCACGTGCAAATCCTTCGGGGGTGCAGATGTCGGAAATCCGTTCGTGGTTCCACAGCCCGTCTTCCCCCCGAAAGGTCTGGAGGCCTGATTCCTGGCTTATTCCTGCGCCAGTCAGGACAACGATGCGCTGCATGGGGCTTTCCCTGTCTTCGTGACTGTCTGTGGGCGCAGTGTGGACGATTGGCGCGCATAAGAAAACCGCCGCAGACAATGTCTGCGGCGGTCCCTGGTAGTCACGACCGGTATGAAACCAGTCAGCCTTACTGCGCGTTGTCTGCGCCGGTGTGCGTCTGCGGTGCAAACGTCCAGCCATGGCCATAAGGCTGCGGCTGGAAGACAAGCCATCCGCTGCTGGTGGAGTTCCAGCCCGCGCTGGAGACCGGGGCCCCCGTGTCGCGCAGCTTGGTAACGTCGGCGGCAGTGACGGTGCCCTGCGCCTTGTTGCCCCAGCTGGTGCGGATGAAGTTGACGACGTCCGCGATCTGCTGAGCCGACAGCGACTTGCTGTAACCCGGCATCGCCACGGCGGACGGTGCCCAGTTGCTCGGCGGCAGGACGCCACCATGCGTAATCACGTTCACCAGCGAGGTCGGGTCGTCGGTCACGACAACCGGGTTGCCAGCCAGCGGCGGGAACATGCGCGGCACGCCACCACCGTCGTTACGGTGACAGATGGCGCATTCCTTGACGTAGGTATCGGCGCCAGGAATGCTGGAGATGTTGCCCGAAGCCAGCGTGTTCGCCGTTGTCGCGTCATAGCTGTAGGGGGCCTGTGACGGCGGAACCGGCGGCAGGCTCTTCAGGTATTTCGCGATGGCGTGCAGGTCGTCGTCGGTGAAGTACTGCGTGCTCCACGCCACGACATCGCCCATGCCGCCGAAGACAGCCGAATGATCGATACGGCCGGACTTCAGGAACAGGTAGATGTCATCCTCGGACCAGCGTCCCAGACCCACGTTCGGGTCGTTACGCAGGCTCGGGGCGACCCAGTTGTCGATCGGTGCGCCACCGGCCAGGAAGTCGGGACCACCCGAAGCATCCAGGGCCTTTTCCTGCATGGCAAAGCCACGCGGGGTATGACACGCACCGCAATGCCCGGCGCCCGTCACGAGATATTCGCCCCGTGCGACCTCAGGATCCGTACCGGGAGCCGGCGTGAAATCCTTGGGCGAGGGAGAGAACATCATGCGCCAGATCGACAGCGGCCAGCGCATGGACATCGGCCACGAAATCTCGGGCTGCTTGTCCGGCTGCGCCACCGGCTGCACGCCATGCATGAAATATGCATACAGGGCGCGGGTATCTTCCTTCGTCATGCGGGAGAAGGAAGGATAGGGCATCGCCGGATACAGCGTGGAACCATCCTTGCGGATGCCATGACGAACGGCTTCGTCAAATTCCTCGTAAGTATAGCGGCCGATACCGTACGTCGGATCGGGGGTAATGTTCGTGGAGTAGATTGTCCCGATCGGGCTCTTGATTTCGAGCCCGCCGGCATATGCCGTTCCATGCAGGGCCGTATGACATGCCACGCAGTCACCCAGCCTTGCGACATATGCCCCCTTCTGGACCAGCTCGGCATCGGGCGTCTGCGCCAATGCTGTGCCAGCCAGCAGACTAAGCGCTGCCGCGCCGAAAGTCACCTTAAGCCTGTTGATCATTATGTTCACCATCATGCGTCGCGTTGATGCGAAAAATTGAAAAAAACGGGATTACGGCAGCTGCTCGGGGATACCGGCTGCGTTTTTCCGCGCATCAACTTCCCGCTGGTAGGTTTCGTTCGCACGCTTGATCAGGTACTGGCGAATATCCTCGATCTCGTTCGGGTTCATGTTGCCGTCGAAGCGATCCATGCCGTAGGCGGTAAGGGCACCGCGACCAACAACGTTATAGAACGCGTCGCTGTGGCGGATCGAACCGGACCAGCGCAGATCAGGCAGCACGCCAGCGCCTTCGGCGTTATCGCCGTGACAGCTCGCGCAATAGGTCTGGAACTGGAAGTATCCGTTATCGGTGCGGCTTGCATCGAACTTTTCAGGCGGCTTCACCGGCAGGAAGCCCTGGTCGTTCTGCTTGGGCATCGGACCGGCCTTGCCGTCGAGCGAGAAGGCAATCACGTGTGAGTGGTTGACCGTCCAGCCACTGGTGCGCGCGAGGCCACCGAGGAAGAACGGATAGATGCCGCCCCAGCCCACTTCAACCGCAACATACTGCTTGCCCTTGGCAAGGTAGGTCACAGGCGGGGCGATGATGCCGCTGTCCGCTGCGAAGTGGAACAGGTCCGTGCCGTTGGTGGCGTCATAGGCGTGGAATTCACCGTTCGCCAGACCCTGGAACAGCAGGTCACCACCGGTCGCCAGGATACCACCGTTCCACGGGCCCTTGTGGTCAACACGCCATGCTTCGGCCTGCTTCTGCGGATCCCATGCAACGATCCAGCCCTTCAGGTCCTTCACGAAGGCAGCCTTCGCTTCGGGGGAATCGGGGATGCCGACCTTGTTCATGTCAAGGCCAAGGTTCCAACTGTCATGATGCGCAAGGAAGCCACCCTTCTGGTTGGTGTACAGGAACGGAACCTGCTGCGCCGGGATGTAGACCAGGCCCGTCTTGGGGCTGAAGGCCATGGCGGCGAAGTTGTGTCCACCCAGATCGCCCGGGAGGCCGTACCATTCCTTGCCCGTAAGCGTATACAGCGCGTCGGGGTTGTAGATCGGACGACCCGTCTTCGGATCAAGGCCGCTGGCCCAGTTCACATAGACGTAGTTCTTGCCGGAGATGAACTCACCGGTCTTGGCGTCGATGATGTAGAAGAAGCCGTTCTTCGGCGCATGGACGATGACGTGGCGGGTTTCACCGTTGATCGGCAGGTCAAGCGTCATGATCTGCTGGACCGAGGTGAAGTCCCACTGGTCCATCGGCGTTTCCTGGAAATGCCAGACATATTCGCCGGTTTCAGGCTTCAGCGCGACGATGCTGCCCAGGAACAGGTTGTCGCCCTTGCCTTCGGAACGGTACTTGTAGTTCCACGGGGAGCCGTTACCCACGCCCAGGTAGACCAGGTCGGTCACGGGGTCATAGACAAGGGAATCCCACACGGTGCCGCCGCCACCCTGGCGGGTCCAGGCGCCGGTCGGGCTCCAGGTCTGGTAGGCCTTGTTCATCAGCACGCTGTCGGATGCTGCGTGATCAGGCTCGTTCTTGGGGTTGGGAACCGTGAAGAAGCGCCAGTCAACCTTGCCGGTTTCTGCGTCGAACGCGGTGACAAAGCCACGGGCACCGAATTCGGAACCACCGTTACCGATGATCACGCGGCCCTTGGCGATGCGCGGGGCGCCGTCAACCGTATAGGAACGCTGCTTGCCGAGTTCGGCATCGGGGGGAATGGTGTTCACGCTCCAGACCAGCTTGCCGGTCTTGGCATCCAGCGCGATCAGGCGGCCATCGAACGTGCCGAAATAGACCTTGCCATTCCAGTACGCCGCACCGCGGTTGACGGTGTCGCAGCAGCCCTTGTCGGCGATGTTGCCGGGCACGCGCGGGTCATAGGACCACAGCAGCTTGCCGGTGGCGGCGTCGATCGCCTTCATCATGCTCCAGTTGGTGGTGGCGTACATGACGCCATCGACAACCAGCGGCGTGCCTTCCTGGCCACGGTTGGTATCAAGGTCGAGATACCAGGCCAGCTTGAGGTTTCCGACATTGGAACGGTTGATCTGATCCAGCGGGCTATAGCGCTGTTCAGAATATGTGCGACCATAGGTCATCCAGTCGCCGGGATGGTCATCCGCATGGATGATCGCCTCGCCCGTCTGGCCCTGACCCTCATCAGCGGAAAATGCCATGTTGGCGTAGCCGGAGACGAGAGCCGCACATATCGTTCCGGCTGTAAGCGTTCTGCTCAGAGAACGTCTTTTTCCGAAAACGGCAGAAATCATATGTGATGTCCTCAGAAAACTAACGGTTTCGAATTCGGGACGCCGCCGCTGCAACTTTCCGCCGCAGGAGGCTTTTCATTTCAAGGGGCAGGAGCGGAGCCACAAATCCGGCTCCAGTCACTACACGTCCCCAAGGGATTGAAAAACCGGCCTTCGACAGGGAGAAAAAGCAGGTAGTCCGTTTCATCCGAACATACCGGCGGGATTACATACGTCTTCTGACATTTTAGTGTTCAGGATCACTAAGTTGTGAACAAGGTGTCGTATAAGCAATGATTCGCACAAGATGACCTGCGTGTAATCTTTTGAAATGTTCCTGTTTTTAAAGGATATTTTCCCTTCTGGCCGCAGGTGGCAGGTCATTTGCCGGTAACTTTATATGCCACATATGCATTTCATATATTCGTAAAATATGTGACCAGGCGGTATCGAACGGGCACTTGTTTCGAAAGTGATGCAACCCTGCGTCAGGGACTCAGGGTGTAATCCTCCAGCACCTCATAGACGGGAGACTCCTTGCCCCGTAGCGAACTGTAGAGGGAGAAGGCCTCGATGGTGGTCGCCGCGCCATCGGCCAGGCCATGACGCCCCAGCCATGGCGCCAGTCGCGCCGGGTCAGGATGGGGGATGGAGCCAAGGGTGATGTGTGGCACGAACCGCCGCCGCCGGTCATCGAGCCCGACACGCCGCATGGCGGTATCCACCTTGCGCTGGAGATGGAGGAGGGACTCGTTCCGGACGACTCCCATCCACAGCGTCGCGGGTGCCGCGGGGCGTTCGAACAGGCCCGGCCCATCGGCAAGAAGGTCGAAGGATGGCGCACGGATGGCCGAGAGCGCGTGGTGGATGTCCTCCATCAGGTGCCGGTCCGTGACCTCCCCGATGAAGCGCAGCGTGAGGTGGTAGGTTTCCGGCGGCACCCAGTTCACCTCGGCAAGGCTGCCGCGCAGCTCCGCCAGGCGTGCTGAAAGGGGGTGGGGGATTCCGAGGGCAATGAAAAGTCTCATCAGGCGGACCAGTCAGGCAGATGGGGTGGAAGATGCCAGCCGCGGGGTGACGTGCGGGAGTATTGCCCCGTCTGCCGGGCCAGATGATGTCAGGCTGTACTATATACTAATGTACGTATCTATGACGTAGTGGCCTTTGCCGGGTATCATGTCCGGGCAGGGGGCATGTGTTGCCATCTTTTAATGTGTTGGCCACGCGAACGTTCTTGAAGCCTCTATAGGATGCCCCACATTCAGGGATGACGCGTTCGCACGACGTGAATGAAGGAAACTTGAAATGGCTTTTGGCCCGGATTCGCGAACTTTTGCCAGACCTACGGCAAATGGTGCCGCCAGTTCCATCGACATGGGACTGCGGACCTATATGTTGCGCGTTTATAACTGGATGACTTCGGGGCTGGTGCTGACGGGGCTGGTTGCCTACCTGATCGCACACAATGCCGCGTTGCAGTCCGTGTTCTATCAGGCGGTGCAGACGCCCGGGGGCGATATCTTCCGCCCGACCGGACTGGGCATGCTGGCGATGATCGCCCCGCTGGGATTCGTCCTGGTGATGTCCTTTGGCGTGACGCGCCTGTCGCTGCAGGCGGTGCAGGCGCTGTTCTGGCTGTTCTGCGGGGTGATGGGCTGCAGTCTGGCCAACATCTTCCTTGTGTTCACCGGGGTGTCGATTACGCGGGTGTTCTTCATCACGGCGGCGACCTTCGCCACGATGTCCATCTGGGGCTACACCACGCGCGCCGACCTGACCCGCTTTGGCTCGTTCCTGATGATGGGACTGTTCGGTCTGGTGATCGCCGGACTCGTGAACCTGTTCCTGCACAGCCCGGCCGTCTATTTCATCTACAGCGTGGTTGGCGTGCTGCTGTTCATCGGGCTGACCATGTTCGATACGCAGCGCATCAAGTTCAACTACCAGCAGTTCGCGGCCTATGAAGGGCCGGATATGGCGGCCCGCCGCGCGGTTTATGACGCGCTGGACCTGTATCTCAACTTCATCAACCTGTTCCAGTTCCTGCTACAGTTCATGGGTGTGCGTAACAACAACAACGACTGAAGATGCTTCACATGCTCCCGGCCTGTTCCTGCGGGCCATGTCGGGAATGGATATGAAAGACTCAGGCAGATCAGCCCGTCACGAAAGTGGCGGGCTTTTTTCATGTCGTGGCTCCGATATGGGCGAAGTACGAACACAATGGGAACATTTCAGGGCGTTATGGAACAAACGTTGTTCGAAATAAGACTTATTCATTATGAGAAACAGTTAGTTGACAAGAGTGTGATGCACGAGAGAAACGGTTAATGCATTGTTTTTGTGTAAAAAAATAAGATATTCCCCCTTCTTTGAAATCTATTGAAATATTATGTGAAGACTTGCTTATGGAGGGGTTCAGGTCGGATAACCCTTGAATAGAGAAAACATATGAAAGGGAATACGGCACGAAAAAGGTACGCTTCAAGACACAGGACGGCATCGCGATTACCGGTCCGATCTGCCCTGATAGAAACCAGGATTGATATCTGATGGGCTGGATTGATCGAAATCATGGTCAGCCGGTCGGCAACCAACTCATGACAGATGCAAACCGAAAAAAACCATATGTTTGATTTTCGGGAGTTGACGAAGGCGCGATGTCGCTGTTGTGGGACGTTGTTGCCTGCACGAATGCAGATGCATGGCCCGTGGCGTGCGTATAACGTGACCGTTGTTGTTAGTGCCCGTGGATGAAGCGAGGATGTGAGCGAAATAGGGTGATGTCGAAACCAACGAGGCGTGAGATGAAGAAAAAAATCTTGCCAAGATTATCGAAATTAATGTGCTTGTCCTCCGCAGCCCTCCTGGCGGGATGCGATTGGGATACGCTGAACCCCAAGGGTGTGATCGGGGTCCAGGAAAAAAGCCTGATCCTGACCTCCACCGTAGCGATGCTGCTGGTGGTCATTCCGGTATGTATCCTGACGCTGTGGTTTGCCTGGCATTACCGCCAGTCCAACACCTCGGCCGAGTACCTGCCGAAATGGTCGCATTCCAACAAGATCGAGGTGGTCATCTGGGCCGTTCCCAGCCTGATCATCCTGTTCCTGGCTGTGCTGACCTACCAGACCTGCCATTCGCTTGACCCGTACAAGCCGCTTGAGGCCGAAGCGAACGTCAAGCCGATCCACGTCGAAGTGGTGGCCCTGGACTGGAAGTGGCTCTTTATCTATCCGGATGAGGGGATCGCCACGGTCAACCAGATGGCAATGCCGGTGAATACGCCGGTTGATTTCCGGATTACCTCTGATTCCGTGATGAACTCGTTCTTCATCCCGCAGCTTGGCACCATGATCTACGCCATGGCGGGCATGCAGACGCAGCTTCACCTGATTGCAAACGAAGCTGGCGATTTCCAGGGTGAATCCTCTAACTTTAGTGGCCGCGGCTTCTCCGACATGCGTTTCCGTGCGCTGGCAATGCCGGCGGATCAGTACAGCGCGTGGGTGGAAAAGGTGAAGGCTTCGTCCGAGCAGCTGGACAGCGCAAGCTATCCCAAGCTGGCCGCCCCGAGCGAGGCGAACCCGGTCGAGTACTTCTCGCATGTCGATGCGACTCTGTTTGACGATATCGTTGCCAAGTACAACAACGGCATGGTAATGGATAAGAGCACCGGCAAAATGCTGCACATGCAGCAGTCCGCAATGTCCGACATGAATATGAAGGAATAGGACAGATGTTAGGAAAATTAACCTGGTCGGCCATTCCTATCGATGTGCCGATTCTTGTTGGAACCTTTATCGGTGTCGCGATCGCGGGGCTGGCTGTTCTGGGGCTGATTACCTATTACGGCAAATGGGGTTACCTGTGGCGTGAGTGGCTGACCTCGGTCGATCACAAGCGCATTGGCGTCATGTATATCGTGGTCGCGCTGGTTGCGCTGTTCCGTGGTTTTGCCGACGCCATCATGATGCGTTCGCAGCTTGCGCTGGCCTATGCCGGGAACCCCGGTTACCTGCCGCCGCATCACTATGACCAGATCTTCTCCGCCCATGGCACGATCATGATCTTCTTCATGGCCATGGCGTTCATGCAGGGTCTGATGAACATCGTGGTTCCGCTGCAGATCGGTGCGCGCGACGTTGCCTTCCCCTTCGTGAACACGCTGAGCTTCTGGATGACGACCATCAGCTTCCTGCTGGTCAACGTCTCCCTGTTCATCGGCGAGTTCTCGCAGTGCGGCTGGCTGGCGTATCCGCCCCTGTCCGAACAGCAGTTCAGCCCTGGCGTCGGCGTCGACTACTACATCTGGGCGGTTCAGCTGTCGGGTGTTGGCACGCTGCTGACGGGTGTGAACTTCTTCACGACCATCGTGAAGATGCGTGCGCCTGGCATGGACTACATGCGGATGCCGGTTTTCACCTGGACCATCTTCTGCACGACCGTGCTGATCATGGTGGCCTTCCCGATCCTGACCGTTGCGATGGGTCTGCTGGGTCTTGACCGTTACCTGGGCATGCACTTCTTCACCAACGACGGCGGCGGCAACCAGACGCTCTATCTGAGCGTGATCTGGGGCTGGGGCCATCCCGAAGTGTACATCCTGGTGCTGCCTGCTTTCGGTGCCTTCTCCGAAATCACCCAGACCTTCTCCCGCAAGCCGCTGTTCGGCTACAAGACGATGGTTTACGCCACGGCGTCCATCATGGTCCTGTCGCTGGTTGTGTGGGTCCATCACTTCTTCACCATGGGTGCCGGCCCGAACGTCAACGCGTTCTTTGGCATCATGACCATGATCATCGCGGTCCCGACGGGCGTGAAGATCTTCAACTGGCTGTTCACCATGTATAAGGGCCGCGTCGAATTCCACGCGACCATGTACTGGGTCATCGGCTTCATGATCACCTTCTCCATCGGTGGCATGACCGGCGTTATGCTTGCGATCCCGGCTTCGGACTTCGTGCTGCATAACAGTCTCTTCGTTATCGCCCACTTCCATAACGTGATTATCGGTGGCGTGTACTTCGGTTACGTCGCGGCCATGAACTTCTGGTTCCCCAAGTCCTTCGGCTTCAAGCTGAACGAAGCATGGGGCAAGCGGGCGTTCTGGTTCTGGTTCGTTGGCTTCTACTTCGCGTTCATGCCGCTGTATGTCCTTGGCTTCGAGGGCATGACCCGTCGTATGAACCACTACGACAACCCCGCGTGGCATCCCTGGCTGCTGATCGCGGAATTCGGTGCGGTCCTGATCGCCCTGGGTATCGTGTGCCAGCTGACGCAGCTGTATGTTTCGATCCGTGATCGTAACCTGGCTGAAAACCGCGACATGACGGGTGATCCCTGGAATGCGCGCACGCTGGAATGGTCCACGTCTTCGCCTCCGCCGTTCTACAACTTCGCGATCCTGCCGGTTGTTCATGAACTGGATGCGTTTGCCCACGACAAGGAAGCCGGTATCGACACGCGCAATGCGGGTGGTGATTACCAGCCCATCCATATGCCGAAGAACACGGCCTGTGGTTTCCTGATCGGTGCGTTCAGCTTCATCCTTGGCTTTGCCGCTGTGTGGTGGATCTGGTGGCTGGCAGCTGTTGGTCTGATTGGCGTCATCGCGACGGTGATCGCACGTTCGTCCGACAACGATGTCGACTACTATGTGCCGGTTTCCGAGGTTGTCCGCATTGAAAACGAACACACCCACAACCTTATGGCAGCACAGGCAGCAGAATAATGGCGCATAATATTACTGCTGATGCGGCCCACGCCCACGAAGAACACCACGAATCTCCCGTGGTGTTCGGGTTCTGGCTGTATCTGATGACGGACTGCATCATCTTCGGCACGCTGTTTGCTGTGTTCGCGGCGCTGCGGACCCAGTTCAACGGCGGACCGAATGGTCATGAGGTCTTTGAACTGTCGGGTGTGGGAATTGAAACGGCGATCCTGCTGTTCAGCTCCATCACCTACGGTTTCGGCATGATCGCCGCACACGAGAACAAGATCAGCACGATGCGGGTCTGGCTGGGGGTTACCTTCCTGCTGGGCCTGGGCTTCCTGTTCATGGAAATCCGTGAGTTCACTCACATGATTGCCGAAGGCAACGGCCCGGATCGCAGCGCGTTCCTGTCGTCGTTCTTCACGCTGGTTGGCACGCATGGTCTGCATGTCACCTGCGGCCTGCTGTGGATGGCGGTCCTGCTGTTCCAGACGGCTGGCAAGACCGAGCTGAACGAGCGCATGATTGGCAAGCTCACCTGCCTCAGCCTGTTCTGGCACTTTCTGGACATCGTCTGGATCTGTGTCTTCACCTTTGTCTATCTGATGAGTGTGGTCTGATGTCTGATGCACATACATCCGCCTCAGGCGAGAGCCACGGGAGTGTAGGGTCTTACCTCACCGGGTTCGTGATTTCTGTCCTGCTGACGGCTGCGGCTTTCGGCCTGGTGATGGCGCATACGTTCTCACCGTCCGGAACCATGGGGGCGATCACGCTCCTGGCCGTGGTGCAGATCGTCGTTCACCTGATCTTCTTCCTGCACATGAACGGTTCGTCCGAACAGCGCTGGAATGTCATGGCCTTTGCTTTCACGGTCGTGACGGTTCTGATCCTGGTTGGCGGCACGGTCTTCATCATGCACGACACCTCGATCAACATGATGTCGCGCTAAGCGATATCAGCACGGTCCGGATATCCTTCGGGGTATCCGGACAGCGGTTGAAGAAACCATTGGTCGAAAAAAAGGGCCGGCGAGGATTTCCTCGCCGGCCCTTTTTGATGGAACGGTGTTACCGGATCAGTTTTATTTCTGGGGTTCCGGCGACAGCAGTTCAGCCTTGTTGGGCTTGTCCTTCCATTCTTCCGCATCGGCGGGGGGTTCGCCCTTGCGGGTGATGTTGGGCCATACGCCTGCATATTTGGCGTTGATTTCCGCCCATGCGGTGGCGCGGTCGTCGCTGTCGGGGAAAATCGCCTCGGCCGGGCATTCCGGTTCGCACACGCCGCAATCGATGCATTCGTCCGGGCTGATTACCAGGAAGTTTTCACCAGCATAGAAGCAGTCGACGGGGCAGACCTCGACGCAATCCATGAATTTGCAGCGAATGCAGTTTTCGGTGACCACATAGGTCATCGCCTATCTCCGATCATTATTTGCAGGCCAAAGCAGTATATCTTCAGCCAGGGACATGAGATGAGGGCGCCAGCCAGGGCAGAAAACCTCATCCGGAATGGCCGAAGATATGAGAGGGTTTTGCCATTGTGGCAAGTCAAAGACGCCCACAAATGAATAATCCGTGGCGATGTGGGCTATGTGCGATGCTTTTCATCAATTTCTGGAATAACGTCATATAACATCCGTGCAGCAGACGCGCCCTCACGACGACGGGCGAAGCCTGTCACGCGAATGACCATGACGCTGCGCCGGTCGGGCGCGGGCAGTGTCAGGATATCGTCCAGATGCACCTGTGCGTGGGCCTTCACCGTGCGCTGGCGATTGATGCGCACCTGTCCCGCCGCGATGAATTCCGCGCAGTCATTACGACTCCGCGCAAAACGGGCATGCCACAGCCACAGGTCAAGGCGCTGGACCTGCGGGGTGTCTTCCCCCGGTCCGGCCTCCCGTGCCCCCTTGCGGCTCATGACTGACGCACCTTCAGCACGGCCAGGGCTGCAAAGGGATGATCCCCCGCATCATGTCCGCCACGTGCGGCGGGATGGGGCCTGCGGTTCCCTGCGGGAGGGGCGGCTGCCCGCGACGGGACGGTCCGGGGGGCCGTGTGCGCGGGCCTGTGACGCAGGCGTCCCATCAGCATGACGGGGGCAGGGGGACCGAACTGCGCCGGCGGCATCGGGCGCGCCGGGCGGACATGGATGTCCAGACCCTTGAGCACGGCCAGGACCGCGTCACGCCGGATGCTCAGGCGCGAGGCAAGGGCGTTCGACAGCGGCACGGGATGATGCCGGGTCTGCCGTGTGAGTTCGGTGACCAGCTTTTCCCCGATATCGGCGCGGATACGCACCGGCCCCGCGCGCATCCAGCCCATGCGGTCCATGAATGTCGCGGGCAGCAGGTCATGGGGGACGGAAATCACGCTGGCGGCCGGCAGTTCGGGGATGTCCGTCTCCATATGCGCGCAGGTCAGGATGGCGCGCAGGCGCATGCAGCGCGGTTTCATCAGCGCGGGCATGAACAGCGCCAGATGCCCCATGCGGATGCCCAGACGGCCCAGATGCCCGTGCAGGACGCGCGAACGCGCCTCGTCACGGTGCAGTGGGGTGACGCCGCCATCTTCCATCAGGCGATGCACGATTCCGCGCAATGCCGGGTCGTCGGGCACCGCAGCCTGTGCCGCGAACAGCGGGGCCAGCACGTCGCGCACATGGCGCTCCAGCCATTGCTGCAGGCGTTCGCGGATGCGTTCGCGCTGCACATTGTCCAGCAGCGGGTTGTCCAGCACCTCGATCCTTGGATGCAGCAGGTCATGGCCACGGCGCAGGCGGGCGACATTCACGCCCTCCCACATCAGATGTCGCCCGTCCTGCGCAATATCGAAGCAGGAGTCGGGCGCATGGGCCAGCACATGCACGCGGCGCGGGATTTCGGTGCGTACCGCCCGTCGCGCCGCGCGCATCAGCAGGCGGCCATCCGGCGCGTCAATGCCATCGGCCATCAGGTCCAGCCCGGCAATACGCCCGACGGGATGCCCCTCCACCAGCACCTCGCCCTGTGCCGTGACGGCAGACAGCAGGTCGTCCGCACTGCCTTCATCAAGCCGCCGGATCAGGGTTGCGGCGCGGCGGTCCACGAAACGCGCGGTCAGTTGCGCATGCAGCGCGTCGGACAACTGGTTTTCCGCATCGCGCGTGCGCTCCTGCCAGTATTCGGCATTGCGCAGCCAGTCGGGGCGCGCGGCGACATAGGCGCAGACACGGATGCCCGACAGGCGGTGCATCAGGGAATCGATCGTGCCTTCCGGCCGCAGGAAGGCGGCGATCTGCCCTTCCATCCATGCGGGGGGAACCCGTCCGTCGCGGATGACGTGGGAGAAGATTCGCGCGCACAGCCGGATATGGCTGTCATCGCCCAGCTTGCGGAAATCCGGGATCTGGCAGGCTTCCCACAGCAGGCGCGTTGCCGCGCGTGAACGGGCAAGGGTGCGGATTTCGGGGCTGGCGGCAAGGTTTGCCAGCGCGAGCACATCCGACGCCTCGTGCCCCGCCGTCAGTTCGGGCCGTGGCGGGGAGCGCCCGAGACTTGTCAGGAGTGCGTCGGGACTGGAGAAATCAAGGTCGCTGTTGCGCCATGACAGGCGCGTCAGCGGGTCGAAACGGTGTTCCTCCACCGCTTCGGCGACCTCCTCGGACAGGGGGCGGCACATCCCGGTGGTGCCGAACGTGCCATCGCGCAGGCCACGCCCCGCGCGCCCGGCCACCTGCGCGATTTCCGCCGGGGTCAGGGGGCGCATGCGCGTGCCGTCGAATTTGGACAGGCTGGCGAAGGCGACATGGTTGACGTCCATGTTCAGCCCCATCCCGATCGCATCCGTCGCGACGAGGTAGTCCACCTCCTTGTTCTGGTACAGCGCGACCTGCGCATTGCGCGTGCGCGGGGAGAGTTGCCCCATCACGATCGCGCACCCGCCACGGCGGCGGCGGATCAGTTCGGCAATGGCATAGACCTCGGCCGCGGAGAAGGCGACGATGGCCGAACGTGGCGGCAGGCGTGTCAGCTTGCTCGCCCCCATATGTCCCAGGTGCGACAGGCGGGGACGGTGGTCGATCTCGATTCCCGGCACCAGACGGCGCAGCAGCGGGCGGATGGTGTCGGCGCCAAGGAACATCGTCTCCACCTGCCCGCGCGCATGCAGCAGGCGGTCGGTGAAGATGTGCCCGCGGTCGGGATCGGCGCAGAGCTGGATTTCATCGACCGCGACGAACGCCACCCGCCGGTCGAGGGGCATGGCCTCCACCGTGCACGAAAACCAGCGCGCATCGGGAGGGATGATCTTTTCCTCGCCGGTGATGAGCGCGACCTTGCCCACGCCCTTGCGCGCGACCATGCGGTCATAATTTTCGCGTGCGAGCAGGCGCAGCGGAAAGCCGATGATGCCACTGGCATGCGCCAGCATCCGTTCGATGGCCAGATGCGTCTTTCCGGTGTTGGTGGGGCCGAGTACGGCGCGCACCTGCGCGGAGGACGAAATGCCGGTCGCGCGTCCGGCGGCGGAATGAAGGGGGCCAGCCCCCGTGGGTACACCCGTCATATCCGCATGCTCTGGCGAGTGGCGGGCAAATGCAAGCAAAACCAGCATATCACGCCTGACAGGTTGCATGCCGCGCGTGGCGGACGCACGCTGGGACAAATGACCTGAAAGGGCAATGTCATGACATTTGAGGATTTTCCCTGCCTGCTGCCAGAGGCGGCGGCAGGCGACCCGCCGGTACGCGTGGTCCATGCGCTGCGGCCCGCGCAGTTGCCGCAGCTTGCGGACCTGATCGGTGGGGCGGCGGCGGCGTTCGCCACCGATGCCGGATTTGGCGCGACCCATGGGCAGGTGCTGCTGCTGCCGGGGGAAAAGGGGGTGGACGCGGCATTGCTGGGCCTGGGCGATGGTCCGCAGGACGAGGCCTGCGACCCGTTCGTGTATGGCGCACTGCCGGCGCACCTGCCCGCCGGTGCGTGGCGCGTGCAGGCCCCGGCGGGGGTGACGGCGGATGATATCGTCCTTGGCTTCTGTCTGGGCGGGTACCGCATGCCCGCATTCGGCCGCACGCAACCCGATACCGGAGCGCAGGCGCGTCTGGTCGTGACGCCGCGGGCCATTGGCGCGGCGCAGGTGGCGGCGTGCATGTGCCAGGCGCGTGACCTGATCAATACGCCACCCAACCTGATGGGACCCGATGACCTGGCACGGGCGGCGCGGACCACGCTGGAACCGCTGGGCGCGCAGGTGCGTGTCGTCACGGGGGAGGCATTGCAGGCGGCCTATCCCACCGTCGCCCATGTCGGGATGGGGTCGGACCGTCCCCCCTGCGTCGTCGTGGCCGAATGGCGCGGCAGTGCGGCCGACGCGACCGCGCCGCTGCTGTCGCTGGCGGCCAAGGGGGTGTGTTTCGATACGGGCGGATATGACATCAAGCCCGCGTCCTCCATGCTGCGGATGAAGAAAGACATGGGCGGCGCGGCGCTGATGCTCGCCCTGGCACGGCTCATTATGCTGCGTGACCTGCCGCTGCGGCTGGAACTGCGCCTGGGCTGTGTCGAAAACAGCGTGTCGGGCCACGCCATGCGGCCGTCCGACGTGATCGTCACGCGTTCGGGACAGACGGTGGAGGTCGGCAATACCGACGCCGAAGGGCGGCTTGTGCTGTGCGATCTGCTGAGCGAGGCCTGCGACTCCGCCCCCGACCTGCTGCTTGACGCCGCGACGCTGACGGGGGCCGCGCGCGTGGCGCTGGGGCCGGACCTGCCCGCGCTGTTCAGCAATGACGACGCGGTGGCGGTGGACCTGCTGGCGGCGGGGGACATGTGCGCGGACCCGATGTGGCGCCTGCCCCTGTGGAACGGGTACCGCGCATGGCTGCGCAGTCCGGTGGCAGATATGAACAATATTTCATCCCGACCGATGGCCGGGGCCGTAACGGCCGCCCTGTTTTTGCAGAATTTTGTCAAAACTGGTGTGCGCTGGGCTCATATCGACACGTATGGATGGAATGATTCCGCACGGCCCGGTCGTCCGGAGGGTGGGGAAAGTCTTTGTTTAAGAGCTACTTATGGAGGGATATTAAAAATATTTAATATCGAGGACATAATGGGACAGTGATGTAACGATCCGATCCGGAAACTAATTTGCATTCTGCGACTTATATATGCCGTAATTGCCAATTATATGTGCAACACCATCTTATCCCATGTCCTGGCCGGGTGCGGAGTCTTCGCCCCGGTCCGGCCATGGACAGCAGAACAAGGATTGAAATGATGGCACAGTCATCAGGTTCGGATTCCATGATCAACGTCCTGCGCGATACCATCGTCTCGATGGTGCGGCGCGATGGCCCGGATCTGTCCGCGCGCCAGCTGGGGGTCTTTCTGACCTGCTACCAGCAGGAAGGCCCGCATACCGTGCGCGGCCTTGCGGCGGACCTGAAGGTCTCCAAGCCCGCGATCACGCGCGCGCTGGACCGGCTGGAGGACCTCAAGCTGGTCAAGCGGGTGCGTGACCACATGGATGGCCGCTCCGTCCTGATCCACCGCACGATCGAGGGCAAGTACTACCTGCGTGACCTGGTGGCCATCGTGAACGAGGTCAGCGCCCCGCAGCAGGATCGCGAAGCCGAGGCCACCGTGCGCAAGGCGCGCGTGCGCAGCATGGATGCGCGCATGCGTCGCGCGGGCTGATCATGCATCCATGATGGCGGCGGGGCGCGGTGCAACCTTGGCCCGTGCGGCGCATTATGCAGGGGCTATGGTTCTTGAGACGGTAACGGACAGGAGAATTCGATGATTCGCATGGTAACCCGCGCGGCGGCAGCAGGCCTGATGGCGCTGCCCCTTCTTGGTGCAGTCGCCCATGCCGATGACGCGCTTGGAACACCTGTGGGACATGTCACGATCAAGGTTCAGTCCGCCGATATCGGGATTGGCCGGACATGGGGTTCGGGTCGCCTGACGTTCCAGCACCATACCTACCGTTTCCGTATTGATGGCGGTTCGGTCGCCGCCGTCGGATATTCCAAGGTTACGGGCAGTGGCGAGGTCTATAACCTGCACGCCGTCAAGGATTTCGAAGGCAGCTATGCCGCCGTCAACGGCGAGGCCACGGCGGGTTCGGGCGTGGGCGGCATCGTGCTGAGCAATCCCAACGGGGTGAAGATCAAGCTGGTGACGCAGAGCAAGGGCGGACGCCTTGCCGCGGCGGCACAGGGCATGAAGATCACCCTCGCCAAATAATCCTGCCGGCCTTCGCCGGGATCGGATCGCATGACAGCAGGGACCAGCCATCGCGGCCGGTCCCTGTTTTTGTATCTGCTGGCATTTCGCTGGCGTTCGTGGCCATGGCTGGCGTGGCCTACCACCGGCCGACGGGATGGGTGCGGACACGGTGGCGGACATATCCCGCCCATGCCGCCTGTGTCGCGGCCGCAAGGGCGAAGGCGGCCCATGCCGGGATCCCGCCATGGCGAAGCAGCCACGCAAGCGCGCCGCCCCACAGGCACATCCCCCATGCCAGCGGGGACAGCAGCGTGCAGGGCAGGCCGCTGCGATGGGCAACCTGGTACAGGTGGCCCCGGTGCGCGGTCACGATCGACTCGCCCGCACGCCACCGGCGCAGCAGCGTGAAGGTGACATCACACAGCAGTCCGGACATCAGCAGCGGCATGACCGCCCATCCGCCATGCCCGCCATGCGCCAGCAGCAGGCCGAGCGTACCCAGCACCATCCCGCATCCCTGGCTGCCGACATCACCCATGAAAATCCGGGCGCGGGGGAAATTGAACGGCAGGAATCCCGCGATCGCGGCGGCCATGCTCCCGGCGATGGGAATGACGGTGGCGGCCACGGGCGCGGGAGCAAGCCATGGCAGCATCAGGTACGCGCACAGCGACGTGCCGGAGACAAGGCCATTCATCCCGTCCATGAAATTCACGCAGTTCGCCATGAACACCAGCCACACGACACTGCCGATGGCCAGCAGCAGCGTCGCGGCCGTGGAGGTTATGGCGAGGGGCGGGAAGCAGGCCACGATCACCATGGCGGCGGCGAACTGCGCCAGCAGCTTGACGGCCACCGGGCGCGGACGCAGGTCGTCGTACCATGAAACAAGGCACAGCAGCGCCAGCGCGCCGATAAACCCGGCCGTGCCAAAATGCCCTGACGCGGGCCGTTGCGTCCCGGATCCCCATATCGCGCCGGCAACCGGCATCCCCGCCATGAACGCGGCCATGATGCCGATGCCGCCGCCGGTCGGGACGGGCACGCTGTGGGCGCTGCGTGCGACGGGATGGTCCAGCACGCGCACGCGGACCATGATCCGTACCAGCAGCATGGAGACCGCCCCGATCGCCACCAGAAGCACCATGAACGGCAGTGACCTGTGCATTACCGGGCCGACTTTACGCTTTGGGACATGATCTTTCCTTTGGGCGCTTTCGTTGCTGGGCTATAGGGGGAGGGGCAATGGTTGTGCAATCCCTCAGGCCTGACGCGCTTGTCCACCGGTTCCTTACGGCCAAGGCGATCGTGGTGAACATCAGTCTCGATTTCTGTATCGGGGCCTGTGCCGTGCCGTGCGCGCAGTGGCTGGACCATCCGGGTGGCGGCCTGGCGTGGGACTGGCGCGTGATGCTGCCCGGTGGCGCGGCGCTGCTGGCGGCGGGGATGCCCTTTCGCATTGCACAGCAGCACTGGCGCTTTTCCGGGGCGGCGGATTTCTGGCGGCTGGCGTGGGCGGCGGCCCTGGCGGTGTTCCTGTATGTCACGGGCATGGCCCTTGCTGGCCATGGGGTGCCGGGACCGGCTTTGCCCGTCATCCACGGGCTTGTCCTGCTGGTCATGCTGGTCGGCAGTCGCCTGACCTACCAGCGCTGGCGACTATGGCGCCAGCAGCGTCGGGCGCGCGGGGGGCAGGCCGGGCAGTACCGCGTCGTGCTGGTCGCGGACGGGCGCAGCGCTGACCTGTTCATGCATGCGGCGTCGGCGGCGATGGCCGTGACCGGAATGGTCGTCAATGGCGCGCACCGCCGGGGGCGGCGGATCCATGGCGTGCCCGTGCTGGGCACGGTGGATGAACTCGATACCGTGCTGGCGCGCCTGTGCCATAGGGATGCGGAAGCGTCACCGTTGCTGGTCGTTGATCCGTGCTGCAAGGGAACCGCGCTGGCCACCGTGCTGCGCACCGCGCAGGCGCATGGCGTGCAGGTCCGCCGCATGCCTGATATCGCGGCGGTCACCGCCCCGGAATGGAGCGAGCTTTACCCCGTCGAGATCGAGGAACTGCTCAACCGCCCCCCTGTCGCCCCCGATTTCGGGCGCCTGGCGGAGATGCTGCGTGGGCGGCGCGTGCTGGTGACAGGGGCGGGCGGGTCCATTGGCATGGAGCTTGTGCGCCAGATCGCCCGCTATGCGCCCGCCAGCCTGATCCTGCTCGATAACGGGGAATATGCGCTGTGGCGGATTGACGTGGACCTGTCCGAACAGGCCCCGCAGGTGCCACGCCATATCGTGATCGCCGATGTGCGCGACCCGCAGCGTATCGGGCAGGTGTTCGCGCAGTACCGCCCCGAACTGGTCTTCCATGCCGCCGCGCTGAAACATGTCCCGATGGTGGAGGACAATCCGTGCGAAGGGCTGCTGACCAATATCGAGGGCAGCCGTGTGGTCGCCGACGCGGCACGGCGGCACGGCACGCGCGCCATGGTGCAGATTTCCACCGACAAGGCCGTCAATCCCTCCAGCATCATGGGCGCGTCCAAGCGCGTGGCGGAGATGTACTGCCAGGCACTCGACATCGTGGCGCGCCGTGACGGGACGGACCTGCGCTGCATCACCGTGCGCTTTGGCAACGTGCTGGGCTCGGCCGGGTCGGTCGTCTCCCTGTTCCGCCACCAGATCGAACGCGGCGGCCCGCTGACGATCACCGACCCGGACATGGAACGCTATTTCATGACCGTGGCGGAGGCCGTGGCCCTCGTGCTGCAGGCCAGCGCCTGCGGACTGGACAGCCGCCCCGGCGAGGTGGAGATCGACGACATGCTGCGCATGGGGGGGATTTTCGTCCTCGACATGGGACAGCCAGTGCGCATCGTCGATCTTGCGCACCAGATGATCGTCCTTGCCGGCCTGCGGCCCGGCCAGGATATCGAGATCCGCTTCACCGGCGCGCGCCGGGGCGAAAAACTGTCCGAGGACCTGTTCCACCAGCGCGAGGTACCGCGTCCCACCGGCTGCAGCGGATTGCGCATGGCAACGCCGCGCACGGTGGACCTTGCGCTGGCGACGTCTATCATGGATGCGATTGTAGGGGCGTGCATGGCGGGCGACGACCGGACCGCGCTTGCGCTGCTCAAGGAGCTTGTGCCTGAATTCGTCCATACGGGACAGCGTGGCGACCACACGGCGCCAGCCCGACGGACCGACCGCGAAAGGAATGTGTCATGACCTCCCCGGCTGAAAAACCGATCGGTTTTCTGGACCTGGCCCGACAGCAGGAGGAAATCGGCCCCAACCTGCGCGCGCGCATCGATGCCGTGATGAAGCACTGCCGCTTCGTCATGGGGCCGGAAGTCTCCGAGCTTGAGGAACGGCTGGCTTCGTATGCCGGGGCCGCCGCCTGCGTGGGCGTGTCCTCGGGCACGGATGCGATCCAGGTCGTCCTGATGGCCGAAGGAGTCGGTCCGGGCGATGCGGTGTTCCTGCCCGCCTTCACCTATACCGCCACGGCGGAGGTGCCGCTGGTGCTGGGGGCGACGCCGGTTTTCGTCGATGTCGATCCCCATACGTTCCAGATCGACCCCGCCAGCCTGCGCGCACGCATCGCCCATGTCCGTGCGCAGGGCAGGCTGCGCCCGCGCGCGATCATCGGCGTGGACCTGTTCGGGCAGCCCGCGCCATGGCCCGAACTGCGCGCCATCGCCACGGCGGAGGACATGTTCCTGATGGCCGACTGCGCGCAGTCCTTTGGCGCAAGCCTGTCGGGCCGGAAGCTTGGGCGGGAGGCGGCGGCGACCACGCTGTCCTTCTTCCCGTCAAAGCCGCTTGGCGCCTATGGCGATGCGGGCGCGATCCTGACCGATGACCCGGAGCGCGCGGAACTCTACCGCTCCCTGCGCAGCCATGGGGAGGGCAAGACCCGTTACGAGGTCCTGCGCACGGGCATGAATGCGCGCCTCGATACGCTGCAGGCGGCCGTGCTGCTGGCGAAGATGGATATCTTCGATAACGACCTGAAGCGCCGGCGCGAGATCGCGCAGGCCTATGACGCGGGCATTGCCCGGCGCGTCGTCCCGCCCGCGCGCGTGCCCGACAGCGAATCGGCGTGGGCGATCTATTCCGTGCTGACGCGCGATGCGCAGGACCGCGCGGCGCTTCAGGAACAGATGAAGGCCCGCAATGTCGCAAGCGCCGTCTATTACCCCATGCCCCTGCACCTTCAGCCTGCATACCGGCCGCATCATGACGGCGTATTCCTGCCGGTGTCGGAAGATCTGTCGCGCCGTATCCTTGCCCTGCCGCTGCATTCCGTGCTGACGGATCATGACGTGGCGCGGGTCGTGGCCGCCGTATGCGGTGCGTGACGACGGTTGAAAATGGCGTGTGGGGATGGCGCGGGCGCGCGTCTGTCCCGCCATTGGCAGGGTGGTCGCGGACGGGGGATTTGCGGTATTGGATCACAATATCGCGGCCTGCCGCGTGATCCGGCAGTGATGGGGCGTGCGTCCGCGCGTCCCGTGGCACACGGCGCATATCCACGCGCCAGGGAGAACAGACACATATGAGACGCGAGACAGCCCTGCTGATCGGGTTCCTGGTCATCACGATTGGTACGGCCGCGGGGCTGTGGTCGATGGCCATGCCCAATTTCCATCCGCTGACCTTCCCGCAGTTGCAGTCAGGGACGATGTCCGTCGGCCCGATGCGCAAGGACCGGGTCCTGACCGCGGCACAGGTCAAGATGCTCAATGACTGGCTGGCGGAGCACAAATCGGGCTGGGGCCCGCTGGGCCAGACCCCTCCGTCGAGCGGGGACGCCGTGATGGAAATGCAGGTGGCGCATGTTGACAACGCGTCCGGCGCGCCCGCGGATTCCGGGCCGTTCCGCATTACCCTGTGGACCGGGATCAGCGCCGCCGACTGGAACAACACCGTCTTCATCGAGGAAAAGCCCGGCGCGGTCATCCGGATCCATCATTTCAATGACAAGGACTTCGCCCCGCTACGTGAACTGGCCAACCAGTTCGACTATCCCCGGTCCGCCTTTCCATGAGTGTCGTGCCGCCGGGCGTGAAGGCGCTGATCTTCGACTGCGACGGGACGCTGGTCGATACGCTGCCGCTGTACCTGCGGGCGTGGATGACGACGCTGGAGCAGGTGACCCGACGGCCCATTTCGCGCGAATGGTTCCGGGGGCAGGGGGGCCTGTCGGAACATATGGTGCTCGATATCGTCGAGGACAGGCTTGGGGCTGCGGTGGATCGCGAACTGATCATCGCGACCGCGCGGCAGAGCCTGCATGACATGCTGGTGGACCTGGAGGAAATCTCGGTCGTGGCGTCGATCGCGCGGGAATATCACCGCCGCCTGCCGATGGCCGTGGCCTCCAACGGGTCGCGCCGGATCGTGGAGGCGTCGCTGACGCGCGTGGGACTCGACCACCTGTTCGATGCCATGCTGACCATTGACGACGTGGCGCATGGCAAGCCCGCGCCCGACCTGTTCCTTGCGGCGGCCCAGCGCCTTGGTGTCGCGCCTGAACACTGCTTTGTCTTCGAGGACAGCCGTGAAGGCATGACCGCCGCCCGCAATGCAGGAATGGCCTATGTCGATGTCGCGACGCTGGCATAGGCCCGTCTGGAATACCTGTTCATAGAGTAAAAGTTTTTGGTGAAGCTTTTTCCAAAAAGCTTCAGGAGACGTCGCCTTTCTGAAAAAAGGCGACACCCAAAACCTTTTACAACTTTATTTTCCTGACTGTTCAGACCCGCTCGTCATCCGACAGTTTCGGCGTGGCCCTGTCCATCATCGCCAGCAGCGCCGCCGTCAGCGGGGAGGCGAGGATCAGCCCCGGGATGCCAAGGATCGTGCCGAAGATCGTCTGCGACAGGATGGTCAGGCCGGGCGGCATCTTCACGGCATGGCGCTGGATCAGTGGCGCCATGACGTTTCCTTCGAAGAACTGGATGGCGGCATACAGGCCCAGCACCGTCAGTCCCTCCCGCGTGCCCTGCGACAGGCCGATCAGCACGGCGGGCACCGCCCCGACGAACGCGCCGATATAGGGGATGAAGTTCGCAAGCCCCGCCACGACCCCAAGGGCGAGTGCCAGCGGCACGCCAATGATCCACAGCCCCATGAACGACAGCAGTCCCACCACCGTCATGTCCAGCGCCTGTCCCGCCGTCCATGCCCACAGCGTCTGTCCCGCCGTCAGCAGCAGGTCGCGCGTGCGCATGCGGTAGATGCGCGGCACAAGGCGCAGCATGCCGTTGACATAGATTTCGGGCGAGATGGCGAAATACAGCCCCGCGATCAGGATGACCGCCAGCGTGCCCGCCGCACCGAAGGCGGAGGTCACGAACCCGGTCATCGACCCGGCGATGGAGCCGAATCCGCTGCCGCCGGAGGAATGTTCGTTCCCGCCAAAGGAGGTCGGCAGGTTGTCGAGGATCATGCGCCCCAGCGTGCTGTCACCCATATGGTCGCGCAGGGTGTGCGCCTGCTCGCTCAGTGCCATGCGCAGGCGGATGGCCTGTTCGGAAATCTCCGGGCCGCTGCTCCAGATCAGGGCGGTCAGGGCGGAGATGATGGTCAGCACGACAATGCTCAGCGCGATCCAGTAAGGCATGCGTGTGCGCCGTTCCAGATGGCGCGCCAGGTTGTGCAGGATCACGGCCACAAGGGTCGCCGCGAACAGCACCATCAGCACGTCACCCACCAGCCAGATCGACACGACCAGTACCGTGATCGTCAGGGCAAGGCGCAGCAGGTGGTGAATGCGCGCAAGCTGTTCGGCCTGCGGGTTGGTCGGGGCGTCGTCACCCGCATCGCCGTGGGATTCCGGCGCGGTGTCGTGGCCCGTGTCATGGCCGGTATCATGCTCTGTGGTGGAAGAGGCCATAAAGATATCCATGGGTTGGTGGATTATGGGGGGAATCGGAACCGTTTTGCCCCGCATGCGCAAGGGGCTCAGGTCAAACGCACGGACCTGCCCGGTGCCCCGGCGGGATGGCGATTTTTTTGGCATGGGACGCAGGGCGCCGCCGGGAACGACAGATGCCGTCCCCGGAATGAAGGAAGCGTGTAAGACCGGCTGAAAATCATTTGAAAGTTTTCGGGAAAGCTTTCCCGGAAACTTTTATTTTCATCACTCAAGGACCCGGAAATGGTTTTCGGAGCCCTTCCGGCCGTTCACTCGGTCTCGGCTTCCTCCAGTTCCGTTTCCGCGGCCAGCCAGTCCTCTTCCGCCGCCGCATGGTCGCGGCGCAGTGCGGCAAGGCGGGTGTTGAGCTTCGTGACTTCGTCCGCGCTGTCCGCCGCTTCATACAGGGTGGGATCGGCCAGACGCGCCTCCACTTTCGCCTGTTCGGCCGCCAGCTTCGCCATGCGGGCTTCCGCGTCGCGGATGCGCCGGCGCAGCGGGGCCAGCGCCTTGCGCGCCTCGGCACGTTCGCGCCGGTCCTCGCGCCGGGGGGCGGGGGCAGGACGCGCACTGTCGCCGCCGGAGGTCGCGGCGCGGGCGCGTTCGATCAGCCACGCGCGATATTCCGCCATGTCGCCTTCGAACGTGCGGACCCCGCCATCGCCCACCAGCCACAGCCGGTCGGCCACCAGTTCGACAAGATGCGGGTCATGGCTGATGAGCAGGACCGCGCCCTCGAATTCCGCCAGCGCGCGGATCAGCGCGTCGCGCGCGTCGAGGTCGAGATGGTTGGTCGGTTCATCAAGGATCAGCAGGTGCGGTGCATCGCGCGTGGCCAGCGCCAGCAGCAGGCGCGCCTTCTCCCCCCCCGACAGGTCGCGCGTCACCGTTTCGGCGCGCGCCGCATCCAGCCCGAAGCGCGCCAGTTGCGAGCGCACCGCCACGGGTGTCGCATCGGGCAGGGCGCGGGCCATGTGATCGACCGGCGTTTCGTCGGGGCGCAGTTCCTCCGCCTGGTGCTGCGCGAAATAACCCACGCGCAGGCGCGGACTGTGCGACAGGGTGCCCGACTGTGGCGCAAGCCGCCCGGCCACCAGCTTGGCAAAGGTGGACTTGCCATTGCCGTTCGCGCCAAGCAGCGCGATGCGGTCCTCCATGTCGATGCGCAGCGACAGGTTCGACAGGATGGTGGTGTCGCCATACCCGACCGAAACCCGGTCCATCGTCAGCATCGGCGGCGGCAGGGGGGAGGGTTCGGGGAAGGAGAACTGGCTGGGCGCGTCTTCGACCACCGATTCGATGACCGGAAGTTTCTCCAGCGCCTTGAGCCGTGCCTGCGCCTGTTTCGCCTTGGTCGCCTTGGCGCGGAAGCGGTCCACGAAGGACTGCATGTGCGCGCGGCGGGCATTGATGCGTTCGGCCATGCGCGCCTGCTGCAGGGCCTGTTCGGTGCGGATGCGCACGAACTCCTCATACCCGCCGGGGGTCAGCGTCAGCTTGCCGCGATCAAGGTGGGCGATGGCGTCCACCGCGCGGTCCAGCAGTCCGCGATCATGGCTGACGATCAGGGCAGCACCCGAAAAGCGCGCCAGCCACCCCTCCAGCCACAGCGTCGCCTCAAGGTCGAGATGGTTGGTCGGTTCATCAAGCAGCAGCAGGTCGGGATTGAGGAACAGCGCCGTCGCCAGCGCCACGCGCATGCGCCACCCGCCCGAAAAGTCCGAAACCGGGCGCGCCTGCGCCGCCATGTCGAACCCCAGCCCCGACAGGATCCCCGCCGCGCGGGCGGGCGCGCTGTGGGCGTCGATGGCGCGCAGGCGTTCATGGATGTCGGCAATGCGCATCGGGTCGGTCGCGCTGTCGGCCTCCGCCAGCAGTGCGGTGCGTTCGGTATCCCCCGCCAGCACCGTGTCGAGCAGCGATCCATGCCCGGTGGGGGCTTCCTGGCGGATGCGGGCCATGCGCGCGCGCGACGACAGGCGGATTTCCCCGCCATCGGGCGCGATATCCCCCGCGATTGCCGCCAGCAGCGTCGATTTCCCCGCCCCGTTATGCCCGACCAGCCCCACCTTGCGGCCGGGATCAATGGTCAGGCTGGCCCCGTTGAGAAGGGTGCGTCCAGCGATGCGAAGGGTCAGGTCGGATATGACAAGCAGGCTCACGAAACGCGATACTCCGGGAATATGTGGCGCGGATGGCAGGATTCGTCGCAGTAGTACCTACCAGTCCTGACCGATATGCTCTAGATGGCGTGAGGCAGGGACACCTGCCCTTCGACGGGCATCGTGTCCTGTCGAACCAATGTATTTGAGTTAAAGGAGCCAGTTCCATGGCTGTCGAACGTACCCTGTCGATCATCAAGCCCGACGCGACCCGCCGCAACCTGACCGGCAAGATCAATGCCGTGTTCGAGGACGCGGGCCTGCGCATCGTGGCGCAGAAGCGCATCCAGCTTACGCCCGCCACCGCTGGCGCGTTCTACGAAGTGCACAAGGAACGCCCGTTCTACAAAGACCTGGTGTCCTTCATGGTCTCCGGCCCGGTTGTGGTGCAGGTGCTGCAGGGCGAAAACGCGGTGGCGAAGAACCGTGAAGTGATGGGTGCGACCGACCCGAAGAAGGCCGAGGCCCACACCATCCGCGCGCAGTTCGCCGAAAGCATCGAAGCGAACTCCGTCCATGGCTCCGACAGCCTGGAAAACGCGAAGAACGAAATCTCGTTCTTCTTCGCAGGCACCGAAATCCTGCCCTGATCGTCCGTTCGGGGGACTATCCTGAATTTTGTGCGGTGTGGTGATAAATTGCTCGAAGAGGAGCCCCCGCATGAGCATTGATAAAGACCTCCTGGACCGCCTGATGGAAGG
>NZ_NKUF01000037.1 GCF_003206495.1 Gluconacetobacter entanii
GGATGATCAGATGCCTCGAGCATGGTTCTGCCCTCCAGAGAGTTTCAGCAAGCACACTCTGACACGGCGCGGCTCGCTATCCACTCCTCATGGAATCTGAAGGCATAGACGTCACCCGCGAAAGGGTCACGACACAGTGCTTCCTGGACTTTCAACGCCAGCCCGGGCATCCCCAGGCGCATATCGGTCACGCCAGCCGCCAGCCATATCCTCAGCGTGAAAGGAAGCGGGATCATGATCGTAGTGCGCCCACAATTTCACGCAGACGATCAGCGGACAGCCCTGTGTCGAACTCCAGCCGCACACCGTCCGGAAAGACCAGGCTGACGGCTCGGTCGGACAGCGTTCCCTGTTCTCTCCGACGCTCCAATGGCTGCGGCTCGGGGGCCGGGGCCACCATGACAGGTATGAACGATGTCCCGCCTTTGGCCCGAGCCTCTCGCCGCCAGCGAAACACCAGACTTGGATGGATCCCATACTGTGCAGCCACCTCCCTTATGGGGCGTCGGCTCTCGTAGGACGCGATGACCACTCGCGCGCGAAATTCAGGGGCGTGCCAGCGGCGGCGATCCGAAACGATCTCGATCCGCGAGGCGCCCGCCAGCCTGTCCCGCTCGCCTGTCTCTCTACCGCTCCTTTGGAGCCTCTCTGCGGTACTACCTGCGACACTCGCAGGTAGTACCGCGTCCCTATCTCTTAAATCGCTCATGCTTCATAGCTGAACCAGACCAGAAGTATTCAGCAAGGCGTCAGTCGCCGGGAGCTTACCCCACGTCCACAGGAGCAATGTCATCGGCCGCATCGTTTTGCCGGTGCAGGGCGATCAAATCATCCTCGGGATAGTCCCACGATACCGACGCCATATACGTCACCGGCGTGGAGCGCAGTTCGGCGAGATAGGTGCGCCGATCCGTATTGACGATCAGGTTGGTAGCCAGGTCCGGCCGGGTCGGCTTGACCAGGATATGGATGCGCTTCGTGGCCCCCGCCCCGCTCTCGGTATCGCCGATGATCCAGCGCACGGTATCGCCAGCGGCCACCGGCCCGGTGCCGACCAGCTTTTCACCCTGCTGGAGCATGATATCGGTGATCTCACCGGGCGAGGCATAGACCTGATAGAGCGCGCCGGCAGAATAGGGATAGACCTGCACCGCGTTCACATAACCGGCCCGCGTCGGCTGGATACGCGCCGCCAGATTGGCCTGCGTCACGCGCACGGTCGGGTCGGCGACTTCGGGCACCGGATGGACCGTGCGTCGTGGCGGCAGCGGCTTGAGCTGGCCCGGCAGGGGAAGGATTTTTGGAACCTCCACGACCTGCACCGGCTTCGGCGGATCGGGCTGGCGCAGGGCCTGAGCGGCATCATCGTAGCGGATGATCGGCGGGTGGTAATGCTGCGCGCAGCCTGCAAGAGGCAGGACAAACAGCGGGAGGAAACGAAGAGCACGACGGATCATTGGCCCAGCTCCTTCGACCAGTTGATGGCGGAGACGTAGATACCCAGAGGATTTTTCCGCAGATGATCGGCGTCACGCGGCGTGCGCAGGACGACCGAGACGATGGCGGTCCAGCGCTCGGTGCCAACAAAAGCGCCGTCGCGGTAATGGCGCTCGCTCCAGGCCACACGAAAGCTGCCGGGCGAGGCCCGGATCACCGAGGCGATATCCACCTCGACCTGCTCGTGCCCGATCCGCGAGAACGGATCGTTGAGGCGGGCATAATCGTTCAGCGCCTGCGCGCCCGACGTGGTGGTGAAATCATAGGACCGCAGCCAGTTCTGCCGGACTACCACAGGGTCCGACGACAGGGCGCGCACGTCGTGGACGAACTGCGCCAGATACCAGGCGATCTGCGGATCGGCGGGCATATAGCCCGCTGTCGCGGGGGCCACGACCTGCGCCTGCCCCAGCCGGTCCACCTGCACCACCCACGGCGTGATGGTGCCGCGCGCGGACTGCCAGACCAGCCCGGCCCCGAGCCCTGCCGAGAGAAAGAGCGATCCGAACGTCATCAGCCGCCAGTTTCTTGCCTGGACGCGGGCGGAACCGATCCGTTCGTCCCAAACCTGCGCTGCTTTCTGATAGGGCGTCACGGGTTCGGGCGTGGTCCCGTAGCGGGTGGTGGAGCGATGGAACATCGTCCTCATTCCTTTTCCGAGAGATCAATGGACGCCGAGCCACCGCCGCCGTCGGCCGAGCGGATGATGTGGGCGGCCTCGGCGGCATGGGTTGCGGCATTGCGACGCTTCATCTCCTGAGCCCAGCGGGGCGGTTCACCAGAACCGCCACCATCTCCACCAGATGGACCATCACCGGCAGGGCCACCTCCCGAGGGGCCGCCGCCACCAGCTGGACCACCCCCACCCGATGGAGACGGCCCGCTGCCACCGGTTTCGTCACCCTCTCCACCGCCCATCCCGCGCGCGGCCCAGCGTCCACCGGCGGCGTAGCTTTCTTTGAGGGATGAACCGGCACGTGATGCCGCCCCTTTGACGGCATTCGCGACGTTCCCGCCGACGGCCCGGCCCATGCCTCCGATCCCGGCGGCCATGCTGCCCGCGCCGCCAGACGCGCCTGCGGCTCCCGCCGAATAGGCGGACGTGGCGGCCCCGGCGATCGCGGCCCCTCCCCGTGCGGCGGCAGCCGTGGCGCCGAGGGCTGCGGCGCCACCGGATGCGACAGCCCCGACACCCGCAACAGCCGCAGCGCCCATGGCACCGACGGCCATGCCGGTCCCTACGGCCGCGCCAGCCCCAAGCTGGGGGGCACCGGAGATCAGCCCGTTGGCGATGCTGCCGCCATAGATGGACAGACCGACGATCGACACCGACGCCAGCACGACCGAGACCGCCTGGCCAATCGTGGGAACCGCGTCGCCATAGGAGGTGTTGAACTGCCGGAACAGGACGGACGCGATGGCGGAGATCACCGCCAGCACCATCACCTTCACGCCCGACGACACAACATTGCCCAGCACCTTCTCGGCCAGAAACGCCGTCCGGTTGAACAGGGCGAACGGGATCAGCACGAAACCAGCGAGGCTGGTCAACTTGAACTCGATCAGGGCCACGAAAAGCTGCACGGCCAGGATGAAGAACGCTGCCAGCACGATCAACCAGGACAGGCACAGCACAAAAATCTGGATGAAGTTTTTGAAAAATGCGACAGGGCCGAGAAGATTATGAACGGACTCCAGCAGCGGCTGGGCCGCATCGAACCCCGTCGCGGCCAGTCGGCCGGGATGGAGGAAATCCGAAAGTGGCAGACTTCCGCCACCGGCCCTGAGACCCATGGCGGCGAAACTGTCGAACACCACCTTCGCAAGATGGTCGAAATTGTTGATCAGGAACGCGAAGAACCCGATATACAGCGTCTTCTTCACCAGACGCTGGATGATGTCCTCATCAGCCGCCCAGGCCCAGAACAGTCCGGCAAGGGCGACGTCCAGCACGGATAATGACCCCGCCAGTGAGATGACATTTCCTTTCAGAAGGCCGAAGCCACTGTCGATCGTGGTCGTGAAGGTATTGAGGAAAGTGTCGATAACACCGACATCGTTCGTGGCCATGACCGTCAGTTCCCACTGCCGCCGAACATGGACACCGTGCCCGGCACGTAGGCGTCATGCTGCGAGAAATGCTGATACTGCGCGTCACTTTCTGCTTCTGTCGCGGCATCGCGCGACTGTTGCAGGGCCATGGCACGCCCGTTCGCGGCCAGTTCCGCCTGGATGTCGGACAGTTGCCGGGATTGCAGGGCCAGAAGCTGATTGCCCGCCTGCGCGGCCTGTAACGCCCCGGTGGAAGTCTGGCTGGCGGAAACCAGTTGCGTCATGGCCGAACTATCGCTCGGGATGTTCCCCACCACCCGCGCCTGCAATTTCAGCGCGTCCTCAAACCCGCCGACGGAATTCTGCCACCGCGTCTGTGCCTGGCTGAACAGGGCGCCGTCAGACATGCCGGCCGAGACGGACGTGTACGCCTGCTGATACTGCTGCTCGACCGACTGCACGCTGTAGGCGATGTTCTGCGCCTGCGCGAGCAGTGCCGTCGTCTGCGAAATCGTTGATTGCAGGGTCGACAATGTCGAAAGTGGCAGGCTCGCGAGATTGCGCCCCTGGTTGACCAGCATCTGCGCCTGATTGGCCAGCGACGTGATCTGATTGTCGATCTGCTGGAGGGTCCGGGCCGCGATCAGCACGTTCTCGACGTGGTTTGCACCGTCATACACCGCCCACTGGGCATGGGCCGGATGCAAGGGAGAGAATGTCCCGCCAACCGCCAGCATTGCAGAGGTAAAAAGGACACCTCGTCGGAAATGTTTTTCGCTCGCACGACCGAAAAATTCAGCCCAAAGCCGGAAAGATTTTTCAATCATGGCACGCCATCTGGTCCACGATCATCGCGCAACAGATCTGCCGCCCACATGACACCACGCGCCTCGAACCACGCGGGGAGAAAACCATTCCGTCCATGCTCCGCCAGCACCGCGTCGATCAGCTTGTGGTCGTCCTTGCCGGATGCCGCGCACAGGGCGAGTGCTACCGGCCCGAGCCCCAGTTCGAACAGACGGTTGCCACGCTGGGCCTGACAGTAATACTCCCGCTTCGAGGCCGCACGGGCGATGATGGCGATCTGCCGCTCGTTCAGCCCGAAATCCCGATAGATCGTGGCGATCTGCGGCTCGATCGCCCGCTCGTTCGGCAGGAAGATCCGCGTCGGGCAGCTTTCCACCACTGCTGGCGCGATCGGACTGTTGGCGATGTCGGACAGGGATTGGGTCGCGAAAATCACCGACGCATTCTTCTTGCGCAGGGTTTTCAGCCACTCCCGTAGCTGGCCGGCGAAATCCCCGTCATCCAGCACCAGCCAGCCCTCGTCGATGACCAGCAGCGTTGGGCGACCATCCAGACGGCCTTCGATGCGATGGAACAGGTATGACAACACGGAAGAGGCTGCGCCAGAACCGATCAGACCTTCGGTCTCGAACACCACCACGTCGGCTTCACCCAGCCGCTCGGCGTCTGCATCGAGCAGGCGGCCATAGGGACCACCAAGGCAGTAGGGCGCCAGGGCCTGCTTCAGGACGTTGGACTGGAGGAGTGCCACCAGACCGGAGATCGTGCGTTCATGGTCGGGCGATGACGCGAGGGAATTCAGGGCCGACCAGAGATGGGCTTTGACGTCAGGCGTCAGCGTCACCCCCTCGCCGACAAGGATCTGCCCCAGCCATTCGGTAGCCCATTTGCGTTCATCGGGATCATCAATCCCTGCCAGCGGCTGGAGCGAAACGGCGGGGTGGCCGTCATCATCCGTCAGGCCACCGCCGAGATCGTGCCAGTCCCCGCCCATCGCCAGCGTCGCGGCCCGCATCGAACCACCGAAATCGAAAGCGAACACCTGCGATCCTGTATAGCGGCGGAACTGGAGCGCCATCAGCGCCAGCAGCACCGACTTTCCGGCCCCTGTCGGGCCTGCAATCAGCGTGTGACCCACATCACCAACGTGGAGGCTGAAACGAAACGGTGTGGCACCGGCCGTTTTGCCGTAGAACAGAGGTGCCGCCTTGAAATGCCCATCCTGCTCCGGTCCCGCCCAGACGGCGGAAAGCGGGATCATATGCGCAAGATTCAACGTCGAGACAGGTGGCTGGCGCACATTGGCGTAGACATGACCGGGCAAAGAACCCAGCCACGCTTCCACCGCATTGAGGCTTTCCGCCATGCAGGTGAAATCGCGGCCCTGGATGATCTTTTCGACCAAACGGAGCTTTTCTGTAGCGATGGAAGCGGAACCATCCCAGACTGTTACCGTGGCGGTGATGTGGGCCTGCCCGACGTCATCAGCACCGAGGGACTGCAAGGCAAGGTCCGCATCCGCCGCCTTGTTGGCGGCGTCGTTATCCACGAGAACCGACGCCTCGTTGGTCATCACCTCCCGAACAATCGCCGTAATGCTCTTGCGCTTTGCGAACCACTGGCGACGGATTTTCGTCAGCACCTTCGTGGCGTCGGTCTTGTCGAGCAGGATGGCGCGCGTCGACCAGCGATAGGGCATGGCCAGCCGGTTCAGATCATCCAGAATTCCAGGGAAGGTCCGTGACTGGAAACCGGTGATCGTCAGGGTTTTCAGATACGCATCACCGAGTTTCGGTTCCAGCCCGCCCGAAAGGGGCTTGTCCACGAGCAAGGCGTCAAGGTGCATGGGAATTTCCGGCACCCGGACCCGCTGGTTCCGCGTCGAAATGGTCGAATGCAGGTAGGTCAGGGTCTCCCCGTCATCTAGCCACGCCGCTTCGGGCATGAACCCGTCCAGCAGGGCCAGCATCCGGTCGGAGCGATCAATGAAGGAATTCAATATGCCGTGCGGGTCCGGCCCTTCGCGCTCCCGACCCTCGTAGAGAAAACGCTCGGCGCGACCTGATGATTCCGCCGGTGGCAGCCAGAGCAGGGTCAGGAAATACCGGCTCTCGAAATGCACGCCTTCATCCTCGAAGGCTTCCCGGCGCTCAAGGTCCACCATGTGCGAGGCGGCATCCGGGAAATCGCTCTCGGGATAGAGCGTGGCCGGAACGCGCTGCGCCTCCACGAACACAGCCCAGCCTGAGCCAAGGCGACGGAGCGTATTGTTCAACCTTCCTGTCACACCCACCAGTTCCGCTGGTGTGGCACTGTCCAGATCGGGACCACGAATTTTTGCCGTGCGCTGGAATGAACCGTCCTTGTTCAGGACCACACCCTGTTCCATGAGCGCGGCCCATGGGAGAAAATCCGACAGGAGGGCAGCACGGTTGCGATATTCGCCAAGGGACATCATCGCCCTGCCCTCCCTATGACCGCAGCCAGGCGGGGTAACGGAGATGTCGCCGTCCCACCTCGACGAACTGCGGATCGCGTTTGGCACCCCAGACCGCGAGCCCGTGCCCGACGATCCAGAACACGGCTCCAACCAGCCAGAGCCGCAGCCCCAGCGAGATCGCAGCCCCCAGCGTACCGTTGGCGATCGCCAGCGTACGGGGTGCGCCACCCAGCAGGATCGGATCGGTCAGGGAGCGATGCACCGGGACATGAAAACCCGGCACCGCGTCATCGTCATATCCGGCGGCCATCAGATCAGTGCTCCACCCGAGAAGGAGAAGAACGACAGAAAGAACGAGCTGGCCGCAAAAGCGATGGACAGGCCGAAGACGATCTGGATCAGGCGACGGAAGCCGCCGGATGTTTCGCCAAAGGCCAGGGTCAGGCCGGTCACGGTGATGATGATCACCGACACGATGCGCGCCACCGGTCCCTGCACCGATTCCAGAATCTGGTTGAGCGGTTCCTCCCACGGCATGTCCGACCCGGACGCCAGGGCCGAGGAACACCACACCACGGACAACAGCAGCATGGCGGAAAGGACAGGCGCGTGTCGACGCACGCGGATTATGGCATGGGTCATTGAGGTTCTCCCGGATGCTGGAAGGGATGGATGCGATAGGCGCCTGTGGCGGGATCGAACCCATCCACCGTGGCGAGTTCGGACAACCGGCGCTGCACGCCCCGTCCGGACAGGACGGCGATCACGTCGATCGTCTCTGCAATCAGCGCGCGGGGCACGGTGACGACGATCTCCTGGATCAGTTGCTCCATGCGGTGCAGGGCACCTATGGCGGTGCCCGCATGCAGCGTGCCGATGCCGCCGGGATGGCCTGTGCCCCATGCCTTGAGCAGATCCAGTGCCTCGGGACCGCGCACCTCACCAATCGGGATACGATCAGGCCGCAGGCGCAGGGCCGAGCGCACCAGTTCGGACAGGGTCACGATGCCGTCGCGCGTACGGAGCGAGACAAGGTTGGGCGCAGCACATTGCAGTTCGCGCGTATCTTCGATCAGCACGACCCGGTCGTCGGTTTTCGCGACCTCGGCCAGCAGGGCGTTGACCAGCGTGGTCTTGCCGGCGGACGTGCCGCCAGCGACCAGGATGTTCTTTCTCTCGGCAACGGCCTGGCGCAGGAAATGTGCTTGCCCCTCAGTCATGATCCCGGCCTCGACATAGTCGTCGAGGGTGAACACCGCGACGGCGGGCTTGCGGATCGCGAAGCACGGAGCCGTCACCACAGGTGGCAGCAGTCCCTCAAACCGCTCACCGGTCGGGAGTTCGGCCGAGACACGCGGCGCACCGTCATGCACCTCGGCTCCGACATGGTGGGCGACCAGACGCACGATGCGCTCGGCATCGGCAGGTGTGATGGTTTCCCCCGTGTCGGACAGCCCCTCGGACAGGCGGTCGATCCAGAGCCGCCCGTCGGGATTGAGCATGACCTCGACCACGGCCGGATCAGCAAGGTGCCCCGCAATCGCTGGTCCCATCGCCGTGCGCAGCATGGAAATCCCACGTTGTCGGGCGCCACTCTCAATCGATGTAACCGCCATGGAAGCCCCCCGTCCATTTGGGTCATCCGGCCTTTCCGGACGACGACGGGGATCATTAGAGAGTGTTGTTTTCTCCCGTTTTCAACAGCATTTTCCTGCGATCGTACAGGATCGTAACGGATGCGGTTTTTACTTGCTGGCTGCGGACATCATGATTCCGATGTGGTAGGTACATCCTCCGGGATCTCATGCCGAAAGAACGGCCCCCGGCTGAGTCGTCGGCCAAGGGCAGCCACGAACGCTTCGTAGCGTTCCGCCCCATGCGCCCGCGCCGCCGCTGCAGCCGGTTCCGGCAAGGGCGGACTGACCGTCATCCAGTAGCGGATGAACAGCGCCAGCGTCTCAAGGCTGATCCCGAGATCGCGCTCCATACGGGCGACCTGCCGGTCGAGGCTGTCCAGCCTGCGACTCATCGCCGCTTCCCGCCGCTCATCAGCATCGGGCGATAGGAAGGATGCGATGGCCGCTTCCGCCACCAAGGAGAGGGACAGATCGCGCCGCGCCGCATGGGCTGTCAGGGCGTCCAGCAGCTTGGGTTCCAGATAGACCGACAGCCGCGCCTTTTTCGGGGATGTCCTCATTGCGCCCTCACAGCCCGAGATCGTTGCCACGGTCGAGACCAGCCTGCCGGGCAATCCGCGTCAGGTCGGCACGATCCCGCGCTTCCGGATCCGGTGGCAGTTCCTCGCCAAAGAGGTCAGGCGCTGTGGGCTTCCTGTGCTTGCCGATATCCGCTGGGTCATGCTCGCGCGACCATTTCCGTCCCGTGCCGAGGGATTCATCACTATCGGCATCGCCGGGTTTATCCGGTGCCGCCGACGCCCCCGCCTGCTCCGGTGGCGGGGTGACAGGAGACGGACGACCACTCCAGTCATCGGGCCGGACAGGCCGGGGCAATTGCGTGGGATCGGGCGGTGGCAGGACGCGCTCGACGAAGCGGCGATCCCGGAAATACCGCGCCTTCCGTGCTCGGATCGGCGGACAGCCTGCCACCATGACGACCTCATCCCGCGCCGGAAGCTGCATGACTTCGCCCACCGTCATCAGGGGCCGCGCGCTCTCCTGACGCGAGACCATGAGATGCCCGAGCCAGGGCGCCAGCCGGTGCCCGGCATAGTTCTTCTGCGACCGAATCTCGGTCGCCACGCCCAGTCCATCGGACACCCGCTTCGCGGTGCGTTCATCGTTCGTGGCGAAACTGACCCTGACGTGACAATTGTCCAGGATGCTGTTGTTCTGGCCGTATTCCTTGTCGATCTGGTTGAGGGATTGCGCGATCAGGAACGCCTTGATCCCATAGCCCGCCATAAAGGCCAGCGCGCTCTCGAAGAAGTCCAGGCGGCCAAGAGCCGGAAACTCGTCGAGCATCAGCAGCAGGCGACGCCGCCCTTCCCGGCCGGATAGATCCTCCGTCAGCCGCCTCCCGATCTGGTTGAGGATCAGGCGGATCAGCGGCTTGGTGCGGCTGATATCCGACGGCGGGATGACGAAATACAGCGAGACAGGCTGTTCACCCTCCAGCAGATCGCCGATCCGCCATTCGCAACGACTGGTCACGGAGGCCACTACGGGATCACGGTAGAGACCGAGGAACGACATGGCGGTGGATAGCACGCCGGAGCGCTCGTTATCCGACTTGTTCAGCAGTTCCCGCGCCGCCGACGCTACGACAGGGTGTGGCCCCGCTTTCCCGAGATGCGGTGTCCGCATCATGGCGGACAGGGTCGCCTCGATCGACCGCTTCGGGTCGGAGAGGAATTTCGCTACGCCGGCGAGGGTCTTATCGTCCTCGGCGTAGAGCACATGCAGGATCGCGCCGACCAGCAGGGCATGGGAGGTTTTCTCCCAGTGATTGCGCCGCTCCAGCGAGCCTTCGGGATCGACCAGGATGTCGGCGATGTTCTGCACGTCGCGAACTTCCGACGCCCCGCGCCGGACCTCCAGCAGCGGATTATAGGCCGAGGATGCTGGATTGGTAGGATCGAACAGCAGCACCCGCCCGAAGCGATTCCGGAAACCGGCGGTTATCTGCCAGTTCTCCCCCTTGATGTCATGGATGATGGCCGACCCCGGCCAGGTCAGGAGTGTGGGGATCACCATACCCACCCACTTGCCGGTGCGCGTCGGCGCGAAGGTCAGGACATGCTCGGGACCGTCATGCCGGAGATAGTCGCGGCGGTATTTGCCCAGCACCACGCCATCCTCGCCCAGCAGTCCGGCCGCGCGGATTTCCGCATCCTCGGCCCAGCGGGCGGAGCCATAGGTCGCGGCGCGCTTCGCTTCTCGGGCGCAATGGACGGACAGCGCCACTGCGGCGGCAAAAGCCAGCACACCGCCGGAGCCCGCGATCCAGGCGCCGCGCGCGAAGATCGCCGGCGCATAGGCGTCGAACTCGTACCACCACCAGAAGAACAGCGGCGGGGCATAGACCGGCCAGCGATGCAGGACCGTGAACCATGGCGGACCGAGTTCCGGCTGGAACGCAAGCTCCCAGGCCGTCCATTGTGTCGCCGTCCACCAGGACAGCACGATCATGGACAGGACCACGAGCGCCTGTCCCCACTGGATACGTGTTCCCGGCTGGTCCATCGTGTCCTCCCCTCGTTATGGGAGACAGCGAAGAACCGGGGTTTTCCGGGAAGCAAGCGCGAACTGGAGGCCGTCGTACAGGAGCGGGCAGGAGCGAAGAAATACTTGCACGTTGCGGACTACAGCCAAACCCGCACATCATGCGCAGAATAACCCCGGAAGGAGTCGAGCCATGACCGGATCATCGCCCCTCTTCCCCCCGTCTGACGATACCGTCGATCAGCAATGCACGGAGGAACAGCGGAAGCTCGACCATGTGATTGATGCGGTGAACGCATTGCACACAGGGCACGGCTTCCTGAGCGATGAATTTCCAACGCTTTGAACTGCCCGCCATAGTCACTCTGGCCAAGGCGCTTGACGGGCAATATAAAGAAAAAGGCCCGCCTTTCGGCGGGCCTTAATATATCCTTGGACGATGAGGGGGGGCATAAGCCCGCGTTCTCAAAGCCGCTGCGTTCTTATATCGTGGCTCTGATGCCACCGTCAATATCGTGCCTACAGGAACTCCTCATTGCCTTTCTCCCCGGCCGAGATACAGGATCTGCCCGTCGTCATTTCCGCACCACGCTTTGCAACATACCTGCAAGCCATGGGCAACGACCGGGAAAAGGCTCTCGCGCTTTATGAGTGGAATCTCGACGTTTCATCGGCGCTGATCATCCCGCTTCAGGTCTGCGAGGTTGCTGTCCGCAATGGCATCGCTGAAGCGATTGAGCACGTCCATGGTGCCAACTGGCCATGGAACAATGGTTTCATCCGAAGCCTGCCTCGCCCGAAGGGGCGGGCACGATATAACCCGGCGATCGATCTTCAAGCTCGCGCCGCGATACTGCCTACCACCGGCAAAATTATAGCCGAATTAAAGTTTGCATTCTGGGAGAACATTTTCACTGCTGGTCAGGACAGTCGCATCTGGAACACACATTTGCGTAACTGTTTCCCCGGAGCCCCATCAGGACAAACGATACCGCAATTGCGGGCAGCGGCCTATGCGGACCTCCAGATCATTCGACGTCTGAGGAACCGGATCGCGCATCACGAACCAATCTTCACTCGCAATATCGCCGATGATTATCAACGGATCCATGACATGATCGCATGGCGCAGTCAGGTGGCCGCCGCCTGGATGGACCGAAAGCAGACCGTTCTCACCCTGCTCGCGATGAAGCCATGACCAACAAGTTCTCTCCGTTTGTCATCAAAGCCTTGGTCGACACAATCACGGGTGGTGCTGGAAACGATAATACACCCCCAATCGGGGTCTATCGCTCAGGCCCCCAAATCGAGCAGTTCTTTCTCAACTGTGGCCTCGACATGCGTATTGGCGCGAGTTCGCGCGTCCCGGCCACAACTGACTTCCTCCGCAGGGTCGCCAACCACCCTGATGGTAACGCTGAGGTCTATCTCACCCGGATTATCGAACAGGTCTGTGACCCCCGCACCTATCTGGAGCATCCTGACAGAGCGACCGCTGTACGCGAGCATCTCAACAAGGCTCTTGGAGCTGACCAATTGGCCGTCGTTATCGTCGGCGGGAAGGCTGTTCTGACAGAGCGTCAGGGAGCCGGCGGAATTGTCGAACCATTTATCAAGAAAGTGGCCACGCTGGATTTCGACACGGTCCAGATGGAAATCGCACGGGCTCTCCCCAATCTGGAAAGCGATCCGGAAGATGCGGTGACAGCGGCCTGTTCCCTGATTGAGGCGGTGTGCCGTTCGATCCTCGTGGAACTTGCCCTGCCACTGCCGCCCAAAAAGGATATTGATGGGCTGATCCGCGCTGTGCAGATACCCCTTGGCCTATCTCCTGGGCGTACCGATCTCCCGTCGGAAATAGAAGCGGACATCCGTCAGACGCTCAGTGGTCTCACCTCCGTTGCCAAAGGCATTGGCGCATTACGAACGCACGGGGGAGATGCGCATGGTCGCGAAAAAGGTTTCCGGCGCATTGACGCGCGGATTGCTCGGCTTGCCATCAATGCGGCGAGTTCGTTGGCACTGTTCCTGATCGAAACCTGGGAACGCCAGGAACATCGTGCCCTGCCCCAACATGCTGAGCAAATCTGAAGATCAGTCATCCGATTTGCCCATCACAATCCGAGTCCTCGCTTGCGCGCGAACGACCAGTCAATCCCCCCATCGCCACGCATGATGCCCGCCACCTCCAGCCCGCGCTGTTTTTCCAGCGACGGCGACCATGGCACCAGTTCGAAGCCCAGCCCGTCGTCGATCATGGCGAACCGGCCCGACGCCAGATTGAAACGCTGGCGGTAGGTGCCCGTGACGGGATCGCCTTCCCCGCTCCGCCGGAACGGCATCCCCGATTTCCTGGCGAGGCTCCGGCCCAGCGTCTCCAGTTCCCGCTGGCGCAGCGTAGCGATCAGGTTCCGGGCATAATGGACGCTTCCGCCGTCGCGACTGGCCAGCCCCTGCTCCATCAGATGATCCGTGCGCTTTTCCATCGCCTCTCTGACATCGGCGCCGAACCCGGTGGACGCCAGGGCAAGAGGCTCCCGCGCGGTCGCCTGCCGATCGAGCCAGGTGGCACCATCCGCCATCACCTGCCGTTCCAGCGTGACGTCCGAGCGCACGGCCAGAGCGACACAGTCACGTCCCCGTTTGTCGGTGAAATGTCGCAGTTCCACGATGGAACCGACTGTCCCATCACCTGCGGCTTCGATGTTCGGCAGGCGGACATGATGCGTGCGTCCGTCAATTCCGTCGATGACCGCATAAGCTGTGCCGCGCAGCTCATCGTCGAGGCCACGATCGACCAGCCGGCCGATGACAGGATCGGTGGTATCCTCGGCGGCCATTACCCAGGATGACGCGGCACGATCGATCTTCTGCTCCGCCAGCCCCCGGTGGATCCGTTTGATGATGTCGTTGCGCTCGCTGATCTCCCGCAGGGTTGCCTCCGCACTTTCGTCCATCCGCCAGCGATCCGGTCCGACCCGATGCGCCAGCCCCATCGTTTCCAGGCGGCGCAGGCGACCCAGTTTCACCGTCGCGAAGGCGTCCAGTGTTTCGCCCGGCGCGCGCCCGAGAGCGATGACGCCATCCTGCCCCGCGTCCTTCTGAAGCTGACGGTCCAATTGAGTCCAGCGGTCGGCGTTCACCTGCCGCTCGACCGCCTGGTGGATATCATGATCCGTGCGCGGTCCGAGTTCCAGCGTCACCAGATCCTGGGCCCGGGCACGCATGCCTTCACGGATATAATCACGCGCGATCACCAGGTCGGAACCATCCTCTGCCACACCCCGGACGATGACATGCAGATGGGGGTGCGCCGTGTTCCAGTGATCGACAGCGGCCCAGTCCAGTTTCGTGTCAAGATCGGTTTCCATCTGCCCCATCAGATCCCGTGCAAAAGCCCGCAGGTCCGACATCTCCGGCGCATCCTCTGGCGAGACGATGAAGCGGAAATGATGACGATCGCCGTCGCAGCGTTCGGCGAAGTCCGAGGCGCTGATATCGTCGCTGTCCTTGCCGAACAGGCGCGCGTCCTCCCCGTCCCGCGTCACGCCCTCCCGACGGAGATACCGCAGGTGTGCTGCCAGCGGCGTCGCGCGCGGTGCGTGCCGTACGACACGGGCCTTGATCACGACGCCCCGCGAACGGCTGGTCAGCAGGCGATTGGCGGCATGAGCGGCGGCCCGGCCCCGCCCGAAACTGGAGCGACGCCCGGCACTGATTTTCCCCGCGCGGGACACCCGGCCACCGGCCCGCTGCACGGACGCCAGCACCTGCGTCACGAAAGGCCGCGCCTGCCGGGCGCGGGTGGAGCGGATGCGCCCCGGCCGAACCCGGAATTCTTCGTCTCCGTTCATGAAAAATGTCCTGCACCGCGCGAAAGATCGCGCCGGATCAAAGAGATGATACCTTGCCGCGAGGTGCGGAAAATCCATGCACCTCGCGACAAGACTTCAAAAACCCCGGAAAACAGCCACCCCGACCGAGCCGCGATGTGCGGCCTTTTATCCAGCCCTCGCCCTCGCCCTCGCCCTCGCCCTCGCTTTTTTCCGATCTTTCGCGGTCCTCACTCACGATTTCCGTCCCTCTTGAACCGACAAAGGTGAGACATTGGGAAGGCCGCTGAAATGTCCAACGAACAGCGTCCGTACTGCATTCCCACTGCCATTCCGCTGCATGATTTCAGCGCGCGGCATGATGATGTCTGGATGATCGGATGGCGCGATAAAGAGCGAGGCAGCCTGCCACTCACGCCTGGGCCATACCGTCCGCGATGTCCCCTGCCCTGCGAGCGGACTATCGCCACGCAACCGTGCCCTGACCGCTTCCACGTAAGCCAGTGTTTCCTGCGGTAGCGGTCGGCCCGTCGCCAGATGTTCGTCGTAGCGGCCCGGCCCCGCATTGTAAGCTGCCAGAAAACCAGCATCGCCGTAACGCTCATGCAGCATGCGGAGATAGGCAGCACCAGCAAGAATGTTGTCATGCGCATCAAACGGATCGGCACCAAGAGCGAGCATCCTGCGTAAATCCGTCCAGGTCGCAGGCATCAGTTGCATGAGCCCCATGGCACCTTTCGCGGATACGGCCTTCATGTCACCAGCGCTTTCGGATTGCAGGACAGCAGCAATCCATTCTGGTGGAACCTGCATCCGCGCGGCTGCCTCCGTGATCAGCAAATCATACGTTTTAGCCTGCGCTGACATGGGTACACATACCATCCATCCCATGGCGAACAGCATGCCGGCCGTCTTCGCTGTCACTCTCCGGCATCTGCTTACGGCACCACGAAGACAGACCGGAAAGAGAAAAGACATCCAGCCGTGTGGCACTGTTCCGTGAACACGATCAGCGCCGGTCATCGCGTTTCACCTGACGGTTCCAGACCAGTTGCCAGTCACGCCCTCCACGACCGACCTGAAACAGGCTGGCACGAATGGGTTGCGTGAAAATTGGATCATCCAGCAGCACGGAGACATATTCGCCCGCTCGTTCGCCGGTACGTGTCCATCCTGCGCCGACCTCAGGACCGGCATCCCCGTCGCCGAGATGAATACGATAATCCGGCGCGTTTTCTGCCGTTCCTGCCCCAACCGACAGGAAGGTGAGTTCTGCATCCAGCGCCAGTGTCCGCAGCCTGCCTGCAAATCCGTCAGGCGTGCGTATGAAAGATCCGATCTGGGTCATGACAAAGATTCCCCTGTTTCGAAGTCAATTGAAGAATGAGCCGTCATTCGATTGGCGATTCATGGCGGGGCGCAAAACTGCGCGATGGCATGAACAATGGTTCGGGCGGCGGAGGCTCGGGATCGCCCGTCGTAATCCACAAAGGGATGGCGCGCCCAAGCACACTGTCGGCAGGAAGTGGACCAAAATATCGCCCGTCGAGACTGGCCTGGACTGCAGGGTTCATGACGAAAACCTGTCCCGCCACAAGATGCTGACAGCCCTGCCAAACCGGTAGAACCCGTCCCCGATGATCAGCGGCTCTGGCCTCGCCGACCAGATTCCCGTCGACCGTCACGCTGTTGCCCGAACGACAGACCGTCTGTCCCGGCAGGGCTGCCACGGGCTTGAGCAGCGGCACGCCGAACGGCAGATAGCCGCGCTCGGACAGCAATAGTGCCTGCTGCTCCGGCAGGCGGATGGCGACAATATCGCCAACATGCAGGGCACTCCCGGGACGCAGGCGATACAACCCGGTCGGCACACTCGCCGTTTCGTTCCAGATCAGACGGGGTGATACATGAATCGCAGCGGAAATACCGATGGCCACCGTCGCGAAATAGGTTGTGAAAAACCACGCACGACGGGTCATGACAGTGCCCTCCGCCGCAGCCATGCTTCATGTCGTTCGCGCGTATACGGTCTGTGCACCTGCCCTGCTGTCATCCGCTGGTGCAGATGTCGCCAGTGATCGGGACAGACCATGCATGGATCGATCTTCTGTGCTTCGACGCCGTCAATGGCTTCCAGCACCTGCCGGACCTTCGGCCAGCCATTTTGTCGCAACAGGCTTTCCGCCCCGGGACGCACAAACGGCACGGTCTGGCGTGCTTCATGAGCCTCAACAGCACGCACGATATCAATACATGACATGACGGTGCCAAAATCATTGGCGGTCCAGCGGATGAACGCGAAGACATTGCCCGGCGCAAAGATCAGCAGCCGCCGCCGGCGATCAAGGATGCGGTCCTCGACCGGATGCCCAAAGCGGATCCAGTGCTCGATCCGCTTCTCGATCCATGTCAGTTCAACAGTGGTCGTGACGGCACTATGGGCGGCGCTCATGACGTCCTCCCGACGGTTTTTCCACCGTTTCTGTGCACCTCTACATCAGTACAGTTAGATTCTTTATAGTTAGATTCTAAGTTAAGGGTACCATAATCTGTTGATCCGGCGATCTTAATCGGCCCTTTTTGGGACTGATGGCATGCGGTCATTCCGATCGATGGCATGTGGTGACTCACATCCAATGGCACGTGGTGTTTCACACATCGCCCACCGCTCCCTGTGGATAATCCACGGGGCCGGAAAACCAGCAGATCGCCGTTTTTTGCACCCGTTTCGATGGCAAGCTGATAGCCTGGCAGGCTCTGCCGCATGACCAGATCATGCAACTCAGCGGTGAAGCGGGAAAACCCGGACAACGTGGCGGATTTGGCATGCAGGTGGGTAAAGGCGAAACGCCAGCCCCGGCGCTGCTGACCGGCGTGCTTGCGCACCAGCCGGTAAAGCCAGCGTTCCACGCCACCGGTAAGACGGAAATAGGCCGGATCAATCCGCAGAACGAGGCTGTCCTCCAGCAATCCAGCGTAAAACCATTCCGGAAGCGTGATCTCGACCCGGCCGGCCTGGCCGTTGGCTGCGGCATGCCGTTCCTTCCACTGGTTCAGCCAGGAAAAGGCCTGCAGGTATCCACCCTGTCGCCGCAGCGTTGTGCGCACGGTCGTTGCCTGCAGCCGTGCCAGCCCTGCCCGCAGCCGGTCATAGTCACGTGCGCCCGTCCCACGTCCGATGAATGTCAGGATTTCGCGCGGGGTGGCGGTCATGAAGGGCGAGGTCCGCAACCCCGTATCACGGGCCTCAATGATCTGGCTCGCGGCCCAGATCAGGATATCAGCGTCCCATATGGTTGCCATACCCCGCTCATGGGACGCTTCCACCCGGATCGAGACTTCACCCATGGTAAGGTCAATCGGCACGAAACGTGGCGATTTGGCGAGGCTGAAAAACGGCCATGCCATGAGATCCTGAACATCACGCGGCGGAAAGTCTCCGGGCAATGCCTGGAACACGCCTGTTGCCCGACGGGAGATTGAGAACAGGGCGGTCATGCGCGCTGTCCTCTCGTGGCTGAAACGTAACGGGCCTGGACACGAGCCATGGCGGTACGCCGGTTATGCGGCAGATCCACTGCACCATCTTCGGCGGTCGACAGACGCACATTGAGATCGGCCCAGGCGCAGAGGTCTTCCACGGCGTAGACAATGCGACCACCAATCTTGCGATAGAGCGGGCCGGTTCCAAAGGTGCGGTGCTTTTCAAGAGTTCGTCCGGACAGCCCTAGGAAATTCGCGGCATCCGGCGTGCGGAGATAGTGGGGTGGCAGTGTCGGCAGGACACGCATATCGGCCTCCATGTCGCCTCAAAGGACCGCCGCGCAGACCCGGCGGTTTCTGACGACACGGTGCAGGAAGAGGCCCGACTGGGGGGGATGACAAAGTTCAGGGGGAGAAACTGTCACCACCTCGCGTGCGACCCTGCAGCAGGGAAAGATACCCGCCATTCAGCCAGATCTCTCCGTCGCGCAGAAGACGATAAAGCGCTTTGTAATAAGCCGTTGCCCGCCATTCGTCGGCCGACATTCGGTTCAGATCGACACGGAAAAGCGCGCTGGCAATACGCCGATAGGGAATCCCCGCCTGCCTGCCATCATGGGCACAGAGCATACGCACCTGCCGCTGGCGCTGCTGGGCGCTCAGCCGGAGATGGTTCGACGGGGAGCCCAGGGGTTCACGAGCCAGAAAGCGGCGCATACGGACCACGCTCTCCATCCGGATGTCGAAGAACGCATCGTCAGTCAGGATGAAGGATCGCGCCTCTCCCAAGTGCTCCGCAACCAGCAGGCAACGGAGCCGTTGTCCCTGCACATCCAGCACAGCATGACGCCCGTCCGATGCGTCGTAAGTTACCACGATATGGGGTGCCATCAGGGCATGCGTCCGTGCGTCGGCCCGCAGAAGAACAATCTCCGGGGCGATTTCAGGCCGCCAGAAAGCAGGTGACGTGGATGCAGGCTGCTCCGGGTCAACAAGGAAAATCCAGCCCCCATCGTCGCGCCATGGCGATCAGAAGGTCCGGATCACCCCGCGCCTGGGGAACCGTCCGGTCATAATCGTCATGATAGCGAGGATTACGCCGCAGCCATTCCTGGGCGAACCCGGCGGGATCGAGGGGTTCCAAGGTACGTCTGAGCGACGTCGCATCCCAGGTATAGATGGCCGGCACGCGGGCCTCCAGGCGGATTTTCGGGAGTCAATCCACTATCCGCAGGGAGGAAAAGGTCGGGTAGTCCCAAAGAATCGAGCACGTGATACCTGATAAGACACGCTGCTATAAGATATTCACATAGATCCAACCGACGAATACAAGCAGAAACTCCGTTCGGTCCACGGTCTGTCAGGTAAGATATACTGGTCTGGACAGACTCGCCCGATGCTTTCAAAGCATCACCTGATCTTCTGGCAGCATCACACGTTTAGAAAGCGATACGATAAGGACGTGTATTATAATACGTAGCACGATAATACACAAATCGTTCCTATCCTGCAGATGGACATTCGCAGGATCTTCGGCACCAATGTGCGACATTACCGGCTGGCGGCAGGACTGAGCCAGGAAGCGCTTGCCGTGCGCATGGGCGTTGATCGCGCCTATATCAGCTGGATTGAAACAGCGCGGCAGAACGCCACCCTGCTCACTGTGTGGCAGGCATCGCAGGCCCTTGGCGTCAGACCCGCCGACCTGCTGGACGAAAGTCGTCTTCCGGCTGACGATCAGAAATAAGCCTTCTTATCCTGCCGTGTCCGCCCTCAATGGGGCGGTGTCGGCCTGTCTGATTCGACACGGGTCTGCTGCGCTAGCGCCACTTTCAATTCTCGCTCGATCTGCCGGCGCTCGCGACGGCTGAGGTGAAAGCTGGTCAGTTCGGCCCGCAGCATCTGGATGTGGTCGTGTAACGTGGTCATCGTCCTGCTCCTTTCGTTTCTCGAAGACAGGACGGACGGCTCATGCCGGGGCGGGCCGGGTCAGGGATCGCCGTCAGGCGACCGGCTTGCCGGCGCGTGGGGGAGCCGATTTTGTCTGGCGCGCCCGGCACGGGTGCGTCGGGCAAAATTGGGGGCACCGCGTGTCCTTGACGCGGTTTGCCCTCGCGCATGGTACAATTGGAAGGCTGAGGGAAAGCCTCGTATTCCTCCTGCGTCTCATGTCGGGCGACCAGCGCTACCGCCCGCGCCCTGGAAGAGCGCGCCAGAAAGCCCGGAAGGCCCCGCCCGGAGAGACCGGGCGGAGTTGGTCGTGGGAGGTTCAGTCCCCGTTCCGGCTGCGCGGCCGGGTCCAGATGAGGGAGTAGCCCTCGCCTTCCTCGTCGGTGAACAGGTTGGCGAAGATTGGGGCTGCGAAAGAGGGATCGTCCAGCTTCAGGCTCAGATAGGTGCGGCCTTCGCTGGAGCGGCGGGTCCATGCGGCACCCAGTTCCACGCGCCCGAGATAGACGCGGTAGTTGGGGGCGTTGTCGTTGGCGCGGTTGGTTTCGGCCACCAGGCGGACGTTGCGGGCCTGCAGGGCCAGGGTGACGATTTCGCCTTCGAAGCCTTCGCCCACCTTCTTGAAGGAACCGATGTTAGCCATTGTCGTATCTCCATGCTGTTATCGGGCCGCGACCACCGTGGCCTCGATGGCGATCGACCAGCCGGAGGCGAGCGGCAGAGCACCCATCAGGGCCGCAGCGCAGCGGAGGACGGCAGGGCCGGAACTTTCTTGTCCCGCGAGGAATGACGGCGCAGCCGTCAGGGGAAGAAAGTTCTGGCACGCCGTTGCGGCCAGCCGATCGAGGCGCAGCCGGTCTTCGGCTAGATCAGCCATCCGACAGAGGCCATGGTGTGCGGACCCGACAGCCCCTCAAGAGATACGATGCCGGCATGACCGGTCTGTAAGTGGGGGATGGTGTAATCTGGCGCGAGACTGTCACGCTGGCATTGTGGGAAACTGGCCCCGTCCGGTGGTCGTTTTTGCCGTCCCCGATGTTACGCCCCCTTTCGTCGCTCATGGGTAGGGTTGCGTCGTGCGGTGCGACAGGCCCCCGCTCCCGGCACAGGCGCATCCCGTCAAAGCGGGCCGGATGATCCCTCGTTCGCTGCCTGCCGTCCCGGCCCTTTCGCCGATGGGGATGCCACGGGCTTTTCATCCCCATGGACCGCTCACACAGGCGCACGTGGCTGCCACCGAAACCCATCCCGCCGGTTCTCCGGGCGGGGCCGTCCGGGGGTGGACGAACGTGTCTCCAGCCATCAGACTCGCAGCGGCTGGGGAGCCCGACGTCATTGCGGATCAGGCGTCAGATTGGCTATTTTCACAGACCATCGTGGAAATCACGCCCACCACGCTATGTGAAAACCGTGCCGAGAAATCGGCACCGGTCTTGCTCCCCGCCACACGCAACATTCTTGACTTTGTCAGGCATTGCCGATTTCCTTGGAACCATGTTTGGACCTCCCAACGCTATGCAGATCAGAGTCTCGATCGACGAGATCGAACCAGCCGTCTGGCGGCGTCTCGTCGTGCCAAGTGAATGGAACCTGGAGCAGCTTCACCTCGCTATCCAGACGGCCTTTAACTGGTGGAATTATCATCTCCATGAGTTCGAGATCGGGGGACTGCGTTACGGAAATGCCATTGAGGCTGCGGAAGGATCGGCCATCGGCGATCCCAAGGTCTTTGACGAGCTCCAGGTCCGGTTGCGCGATTTCCGCAACGCGGGCACGGCGTTCACCTACGTCTATGATTTTGGCGACGACTGGCACCATACCGTAGAAATCGAAGATCTGCTTTTCCTCGAAAGCGCTCCCCACCGCGCGACCTGTGTTGACGGCGCGCGTGCCCGCCCGCCCGAGGACGTTGGCGGCATTTCAGGCTATGAGCGATTTCTGGAGGTACTCGGCTCCCCCAAGGATCCCGAGCATCGGGAAACCAAGGCCTGGTGTGGTGGCCATTTCGATCCCGAGTGGTTCGATCTTGCAACCGTCGACAAGGATGTCCGAAACGCGTTGAAGCCGAATGTGAAAAGAAGGCTGCATCAGCCGAAACCGAAAAAAAGCAAGTTATAGATATCACTAAGTTAATCAGGCGTGTTTTAAGGTAAAGGTCAATGTTGTCGATCGGGATCGACGGCAGAATATGCTACAATCCGTCATTGGATAGCCGGATTGGACGCGTCATGCCTTATTTATTTTAAGCACTGAAAAGCAGTCAACGCGCTAACTCGATGCTACCATGCCGATTTCTCGGCACGGTTTCCGCACTACCTGTCAGATGCCACTCTCTTTCTGGAATTTCCACACAGGAATGCCCATCTGCTTCGCCTTGTCGGCCAGATTGTCCTGAATACCGGAACCTGGGAACACCATGACCCCGATGGGCAGGACTTTCAGCAGGGCGTCGTTGCGCCGGAACGGGGCGGCTTTGCCGTGCCGGTTCCAGTCTGGCTTGAAGGCGATCTGTGGAATTTCGCGATGATAGGCCCAGCGGGAGGCAATGAATTCCGCCCCCTTGGGTGAGCCACCGTGCAGCAGCACCATATCGGGATGCTTCTCACGCACCTTGTCCAGACGCTTCCAGATCAGATGGTGGTCCTCGTAATCAGGGCCGCCCGTGACCGCGATCTTAGGGCCGGCCGGCACCAGCAGTTCCGTTTCAGCTTTCCTGCGCGCGTTGAGGAAATCGCGGCTGTCGATCATGGAGGCTGTCAGGGTGCTGCGGCTGACCAGCGAGCCGGAGCGTGGCCGCCAGGGCGACAGGGTCAGGCGTTCGAACTGGTCGCAGGCGAGGTCGCGGAATATCTCGTAAGCGTTGCGTCGCTCCAGCAGGGTCAGCCCTTCGGCAATGAGGCGTTCCAGTTCCACCGAGCGGATCTCGCTGCCATCCTGTTCCTGCTGGCTGCGTTTCTGCGCCTGCTCGTTGCGGTCGAGATCACGCTCCACCTGCCCCACCATGCGGTGAAAGACGTTGACCGTGGACCAGAGCAGCGGTTCAAGATCGGGCTCCAGCCGGGTTTCGGTCAGCGTGGCGGACAGGGCGTCGAAGATATCGGAGACTGCGCCCTCGATCTGGCTGGCGTCGGGCAAGGGCCTCGGGTCCGGCTCGTCCTCGAAGGGACGGTGGCCGTAAAGCTGGAGTTCCGCCAGCACATGGGCGGTGGAAGAGGTGGCGTGCGCGGGTTCGAAATCGTCCTGTGTGCGGGTCATGGGTCTGTCCTCCGGTTCTGGCCGCGCCCCTCGCGGCCTTTCCGGGGGCGGATAGCGGCAGACGAAGGCCGGGCCGGAACCGCGCAACGCGCGGCCGGAACGCAGTGGAGGATGGCAGGGAGACGGCTATTTTGCTTCGCGATGCAAAGCGCGGCACGCGCGGCGGAAAATAGCCGTCTCCGCCATTGCAGGCCCGGTCTGGCTGACGCCCGCTCCCCTTCCAGAAAGGCCGCGGGCGCGCCTCATCCGGAAACGGGACAACCCCGCGCCACACCGGAAAGAAGACGGACCTCACACTCCCTTCCCGGCCCGCCTCAGTGCGTGACCGGATGCAGGAACCGCGCCACGTCCTGCGGGGCAAGCTGGGGATGCAGGATCGCCCGCATCGCCCCACGCCCGAGGTAGCGGAGATCATCGTTGAAATCCGCCAGACGCGGTGACAGCACGAGGCATTCGATCCCGGCCTCCTGCGTCCGGTCCTGGAGGGTCATCACCGCATGGTCTCCGGCGGGATCGTCATCGCGCAGCACGTAGAGGCGGCGCAGCGTAGGCGGAAACGCTGTGGCGGCGAGATGCGCCGAGGACAGGCAGGCGGCCAGTGGCAGATCCGGCATGATTTCATGGAGCGAGAGCACCGTCTCGATCCCCTCGCCCGCCGCCAGAACGTCGGACGACACCGCGCCAAAACGCACGGCATGGCCGAGCAGGTCGCCCATCGCCCGACGGGGCATGACGATGGGTGCCTTGCCCTTTCTGTCCCGCGCCAGCCAGGTGCGGTGCATGCCGGTCAGAGTGCCGTTGAGATCGGTGACGGCGGCGATCAGCGCGGGCCATGTCTCGGTTGGACTGTCAGCATCGGCGCGATAATAACAGTCAGGATGGAAACGCAGGGACGACAGGCTTGTCAGGCGGGTAAGATCACGCTGGCGCAGCCAGGTTTCCGCCAGTGTGCCCGCAATCGGGCGTGACATGGCCCAGAGCCGACGTGCGGCGTCTGCGGTGCCAGATGCCTGCCCCGAAGTATCGTGGCTGAACGCATGGGAACGGCCGCGATCAGGGGCCGATCGTGGCTCAGACTGCGGCAGGCAGAGAAAGCGCCTGGCCTCGTCGGCGACATCACGAAAATCCAGCAGCCCGAGGCTTTCACGGATGATGTCGAGCAGATCACCGTGCTGCCCCGTCGCGCCATCCGTCCATTTACCCGCGCGGCCACGCCCGTCCGGTCCACCATGCAGGCGGACATAGAGCGACCGCCCCGGGGTGTTATGAACATCCCCGACCAGCCAGTAATTGCCGTGCCGTCGCCCGGCCGAGAGGTAATGCCGACAGACCGCCTCGGCATTTTCAGCCAGCCTGCGGGCCAGATCGCCAGCATCCCACGACGGCGCATCTGTCATCTCACCCTCCCTGCAGGCTTGATGCCGCCATGATTCCCCCGTAACGGCAGAGGCAACGGGCGCAGGCCCGAATGCAAAAGGATAGTTTCATGAAGATTGCCGATCTGGTCGATCATATCGCCACCACCACCGACACGAGCAAGACCGATACCCGCAAGGTGCTGGACGCCCTGATCGAGGCGATGACCGCCGCCGCCAAGGCCGGTGACGAAATCACCCTGCCGAACTTCGGCAAGTTCAAGGTCAGGGAAGTCGCCGCCCGCGAAGGCCGCAACCCGGCCACCGGTGCGACCATCCAGATCGCGGCCTCACGCAAGCTGGCCTTCACGCCTGCCAAGGCGCTCAAGGACAGCCTGAACGACTGACCTGTCGACAGGTAGAAGGCGGCGGACCTCGTCCGCCGCCCCTTCCCCACCACGCCACTTTCTGATGACAGGCCCGCTCATCCGACCTTCTCCATCAGCTTGCGTGCCCTGCCCTCCAGATCCAGCCGCGTGTCCTGATTGGTCTTCGTCCGCGCCAGCGCCGTGATCCCCTGCACGAAATCGAACATGCTCTCGGGCTTGCGTCCCTCCTCGTGCAGCACGGTTTCGATGATCTTGCTGGTTTCCGGTTTCGAGAACCCGCGACGACGCAGGAAACTTTCCCGATCCTCATCGCTCCTGGCCACCAGCGCGCGGCGTGACGCCTGAATACCGGAGACGAACGATGCCGGGCTGACCGTGGCGAAATTCCGCAGTGCTGGCGCCGCCTGATGCACGAAGCGCGAAGCGGCGAACTTGCTATGCCGGATCGTGATCTGTTCGAAATTTTCGACGCCCCACAAAAGGCGGTTTTGACACACCCCGCGCAGATAGAATGACGCAATGCCAAGGCTCTTGCTGCCGACCTCGCTGTTCCAGGCATAGAAGCCCCGGAAATAGAGATCGGGGTCGCCATTGGGCAGGCGGCCCGCCTCAATCGGATGCGTATCATCGACGTCGGGTAGGGAGGAAGCTGGTCAGTGACATCACTTCTCTCCCTCCCACGGAACCGGACTTGATACTTTCGCATCATCCGGCTCCTACACTTGTCTC
>NZ_NKUF01000038.1 GCF_003206495.1 Gluconacetobacter entanii
AGATGGCCAACAGCAACGCTGTCAGAAGGGCGGCATAACAACAACCGGGTATAGCTTATCAAGCCCACAAAGCTGTCCGAACGGACGGGACCACCTCAAAGCTCAACAAGGGCGACCTGCTTTTCAATCGCACGAACAGCATCGAGCACGTGGGGAAGACTGGGCTGTTTGACCTGGATGGCGACTATTGCTTTGCCTCTTACCTTGTGCGCGTGGTGCCAGACACTACGAAGGTGCTGCCGAAATTTCTGGAGAAGATGATGAACTCATCGACCTTCCAAACAGAAGCGAAAGCTAAGGCCTCCAAGTCCATCAATCAGGCCAACATTAACGCGACGGTGATGCGCAATATCAAGGTGCCGGTGCTATCTCTCCCGGAGCAGAAGAAGTTTATTGCCAAGATCGAAGCGTTGGAACAGCAGATTGTCGATGCGCAGGCGGTGTTCGACGGCGCAGCCGCCCGCAAACAGGCCATCCTGCAGAAGTATCTGTAAGGATCGGCTAGGATCCAAAAGCAATACGCATTGTGGGATGAATTCCTGTCGGTCTGGCCGCGTCTCGCGATTGGCCACGATGAAGCTGGACGAGTACACGCAGGCAGTCTCGAAAGACAGCTTCACCTATTGGATTGAATCGCGGCTGGACGAGCTGGACAATATTAGGGGTGATGCGGTGTGTTCTCGAACCAGAAGATTTCGGGGCGCTTCTTGCGGATAGGGCGTTTGACGTCCACTGGATTGTGGACGCCCTTGCGCGCAAGGTGACTGCATGGTCATTCCCCAACGCAGGAACCGCATCGACAGGCGAAGCCCTGTTCAAGGCGCGCCATCTCATCGAGAACTTCTTCGGTAAGCTCAAGGAGTTCAAGCGTATCGCCATGCGGAGCAACAAAACAGACAGATCATTCGTAGCCATGATCCATCTCTCCGCCGCAATCATCAATTCACGATAATTACCAATAGGACCTGAAAAAAACGAAATTTCATTGAACACTTTTTCGCCAGACTGAAGTAGTTCAGAGGCATTGCACGCGCTACGACAAGCTGAAAGCAACCTTCACCGCAGCAGTGCAGTTTGTCTCCACTACCATTGGACTTAACTGAGGACACGGCTTAAGATTTCATCATGGCCATGTATAAATTTAGCCCGATTGCACCATTGGCTGTCTGCTATATAAATATTGAGATTCTCTGTTGGAGATCATAAAAAATGCAATCGTACACCAGTAACATTTCTCTTCAAGCAGGAAACGTTTTTCTTGGCAGCATATAAGGTCCTTACGTCGGCGACCCCATCCATAGGTGAACTTCTTGCGCTGAACAACGATCATGAGATTGAACTTTCATGGCTGAATATGAGTTGTTTCAGGCGCCTATTGCAGCAGGCTTTTTATGCGCGGTATATCGGCGAGGCGGAAGCGTTTCTGCTGGCGTTCGATCAGGACGCCGATTACGACAGTCCCAACTTTCTATGGTTTCGAGAGCGTTTCCGACGTTTCGTGTATGTCGACCGGATAGTCGTGTCCCCGTCTGCACGCGGACACGGTTATGCACGTGCGCTATACAATGATCTGTTCAACCATGCTCTCCGCGCTGGGCACAGCCATGTCGTTTGTGAAGTAAATTTAGGTCCACCTAATCTGGTATCCGACGCCTTTCACGCTGCGTTGGGATTCAGGGAAATCGGGCAAGGTGTACTCTCCAGTAGCGCAAAGACTGTCCGCTATCTCTGCATAGAACTTGGGGAGAATAGCCTGATTCGGACTGAATGAAAGGATAATTCGGGAAGCAGACTTGAATATATGAAGGTTTTTATAAATATTTCTGGTTCCTGTTAAGGCATGTCGTCAGTTGGGATGCGAGGTTTGATGACGCCTGTACTCCTGCTTGATCTGTGATGTTTTTTCTCTGTTTTCCGAGAGAGTGTGTGTGAATGCGTCGGTATGGTCTGGGTGACAGCCAGTGGGATCGGGTAAAGGATCTTCTCCCTGACCTGATCCGCTCATCAAATTGCTCGATGCGCGGCAGATTGTAGCGATCATTTCCTCAAGGAAAAAAATCGCTGCACTCTACGGAAACGCCACTTCTTACTCTACAACAAGCCGAAATCAACTTTCTTCGCGGCCGTTTAACTCGTCGTCACAATGCTCGGGCCTAACTGATGATATGCCCTGGTGAATATAACCGATATTTATCGAATATACCCGGTTATCGTCTGCTGTACTGGCGATGGATCAAGGCGATTATCTGGGTAGAGGCCGGAGCGTACAACCCTGTATAGGGCAGTAGATCATACAGGAACAAGTAATGGAATTGAAATATCAGAAATCTTCTGAGTGGCGTATGGTTGGCGGGTAGAAAAATGTTTCACCATAAAATATATAATAATAAAACTACATATCATTAACACTAATAACCGCCGCACAGATCACGGTTGTCAGAACAATTTCAATGCTGGTCAGACCAACCCAGGTAACTGCAGAAATGGCAGGCGTTTCCATTGTGTGTATCTGGAGGAAAAAGCTCAGGCCAAGCAGCACGATTCCTGCCGCCTGAAGGCACCGACACAACAGGGGTGTGGCTGTCTTGTGAAAAAAGATGCTGCTGCCACGCAAGGATCCCATCGCCAGTAGCAACATGGCACATTGCCCACACACGATAGCCATGCCCATCATGCCTGTCGTCCCGATCGCAAGGCCGCATATCCGAAAGTGCCAGCCAGTCCTAAGGCAGCCATACCTGTACCAAATGCTACAGAATTCTCCCAGGGCATACCGAGCAGCGCGATGGTAAGGCAGGCCAGTGCATTACCGCCCAGAAGTTCTGGCCATGCACGCGCAGGCCGTCGGATAAGGGCAAAGACAAGCGTAAGGACCCACACCACGAAAACAGATCGCACCTCATCGCTGGACCTGTCCGTTATCGTAAAGGGCAGGAGCCGGTTGGCAAGGAAATAGGCAGCAAAGGCCAAGGGTGTTCCAGCCAGAATCCCGGTATTCAGGCGACTGACGATCCGATGCCCCACATGAGGCCGCTGACGCAGGCGCTTGACAGCCCACAGGTGCATTCCGCTTCCAATCACGGCGGCAAGCGCCAGACCGGACAGGAAATAGAGCCAGCGTGTCACTGCCGGGACAAAGCGTGCGACATGCAGTCCGTAGAGAAATGTATAAAGCCTGATGACGGGGCGTGCTTCGGTGTGCGCATTCAGCAACTCTCCCGTTATCCCATCGAAAGTCATGATCCTGGCAGAAGTGCTGACCGTCCGGTTATTGCCGGAAATGAACGTGACAAGGGCGGCCCGATCGGAAGGATTGAAAACATAGATCTGTGCGATGCCCGCCCCCGCGAAATACCTGTCCGCCACCTGAAGCAGGGGAAGAATAGGCACAAGATGTCCCGGCCGACCGCTGGCGGGGCGAGAATACAGGGCCGGATCAAGTTCCGTGGAGGACGCTGCCATATCATGGTGATAGAGGGCCTGCGTACTCCACGGCAGCAGCAGAGAGGCCAGCGTGACGGCCCCCGTAAACGAAATCATGAGATGGAAGGGAAGGGCGGCGACACCAAGCAGATTATGGGCGTCAAGCCAGCTTCTCTGTCCCTTGTTCGGCCGGAATGTAAAAAAGTCGGAAAAAATGCGCCGATGGATGATGATGCCTGTCACAAGCGCCACGACCAGCGCCAGGGCCGCGATGACCGCGATCAGCCTGCCCCACGGGTAGGGAAGCTGGAGTTCGAAGTGGAAACGGTAAAAGAACTCACCCCCAAGCGTATCGCGCAGGCCATTCGGTCTTCCGCTTTGCGGATCGAGGACCCGCTGAATGTATTTCCCCTGCGCGTTGGGCCAGAGGCCGGTCGCAAATGGGGCATCCGGTGTGGGGCAGGTCACGTACCATGCCGCCGCCGACCCGGCATGGTGGCCCAGCCAGTCAATGGCGTGGCCGCAGGCCTGCACGGGATCAACTGGCTGACTGCCCAGTTCGGGGTGCATCCACCGGGTAATGCCCTGACGGAACACACTCAGCGAACCCGACAGCGCAATGACAAACAGCACCCATCCGGTCGCCAGCCCTAGGGAGGTATGGAGCCATGCCATGGAGGCGCGAAACGACCCCTTCATGGCCTCCACCCTGCGGCAGATGCCATGAGGATGAAAAAACCCATGCAGACGGCAACGCCCAGCAGAAGCCGCCGCAGACTGGAAACGCCAAAGGCCGCAATGAACGCGACAGGCCAGAGCAGCAGGCCGCAAAGTGTTCCGGCCATGGCGCTGTCCGCCCGTGACAGCGGAAGCCACAGGCCCAGCGCCACGCCGCCAAGGGATGCCAGCCCATATCCGCCCGGAAGGGCCACCACCATGCGTAAGGCGATGTTCAGCAGGACCTGCCCGGCGAGGGAGATATTACCAGCTAAAGCCAAGGCTCGCCTGCGCATTCCGCCGCTCGCCATAATAGCACCATTCCTGGTTATAGGAGGCGTAGCTCAGGCAGTTCGCAACATACTTCTTGTCAAACAGGTTGCGGACACTCGCCGCTGCCGTCCATCCATGCAGCGACGGGGAAAGGTGGGACAGGTCATAGCGCAGCGAGGCATCGAACACGGCATATTGCGGCACCCAGACGCTGCCATAGGAGGCCTCGCCGCCATAGGATTTGTTGGAATAGCGCAGGCCCCCACCAAAGCCGAGCCCTTTTGCCGGTCCCGAAGGCATGGTGTAGAACGCGAATAGTGACGCATTGCCCGTCCCCGACTGGATCAGGGGCTTGCCCGTTGAGTCATCATGGACTTTCTGCACGCTGACCGCTGCCGTGATCATCAGGTTCTTGTAGGGTTCGGCGTGGGCTTCGAATTCGAAACCGTCCGAATGGAACAGACCGCTTTGCGTGCTGTAGCCCAGGTTGCCAACGGCAACCAGCACGTTGTTCTGCTCGATATGAAAGCCCGCAGCCGTAAACAGAAGCGATGTGCCCGGAAGCTGGTATTTCAGCCCCCCTTCAAGCTGCTTGCCAAGGGAAGGATCGGCCTGGCGGAACGTTTTGCCCCCATCATTGGATACGGTGCCCGACTGCGGCTGGAAGGATGTCGAATAGCTGATATAGGGCGAAAGGCCGAAATCGAAATGATAGAGGGCCGAGGCCCGCCATGTAATCTGCCGGGGATTTTCATGCGAGGATGAATGGTAGATGTATTCGTTCTGTTGTGAACGATACCAGTCATTACGCAGGCTGCCGGTTACGACCAGCCCTTTCCAGCGCATTTCATCCTGCGCGTACATGCCGATCTGATGTGAATTGGTCTGGTAATGCAGATACGGACTCATGGCGGGGATGACCATGTGATAGTCCGGGTGCAGGACATCCAGGTCAGGCGCGCTGCCGTAAAATCCCAGCTCCGATGCGCTCTGCTGCATGTAGTCAAAGCCGAACATCATCATATGCCGCAGGGGGCCGGTGCGGACATGTCCCTTGAACTGGCTGTCAAAGGTCAGGTTGTGCGTATGTTCGTTCGTGCCGAAAGCGGAGCGGCTGAGCATGTCATCACTTGTATAATAACCATTATTGTAAACGCTGCGGTAAATGGTCCTGATGTCATCATACCGCCCGCGACTGGTGAAGCTCCAGTCACTGTTGAAACGGTGGTTGAAGATATAGGTAATCCCGCCCTGACGGCGGTTGAATTTCTCGAACGGCACGTCCCCGTCATAGAAATTCCGTGGCAGGTATCCATAGGATGCGGGCCTGAGCGATCCCTCCAGCGGTGCGCCGCCATAGGTGCCGTTTTCGGGATCGTACTGGTAATTGCCCAGCAGCGTCAGTGTCGTCGGCCCGTTGCCGCCAAAGGTGAAGGCCGGACTGATGGAAAAACGTCGGCTTCCCGTCCGGCTCAACTGGCTGTGCTGGCCATTGACCGTGCCATACAGGCGATAGCGGACCATGCCGTCCTTTGTTACATAGCCGCCAACATCGGCATCCACGCGGTAAAGGTCGAACATGCCGCCGGTTGTGGTGACGCTGCCATAGGATTTCTGGTCGGTCGGCAGTTTGCTGGACAGGGCGACAAGGCCGCCCGGGCTGGATTGGCCATACAGCGCGGATGCGGGTCCCTTCAGGATCTCGACCCGTTCCAGACGGGACGTATCTGTCTGCGCCGTGGCATAGCCGGTCGGGCTGTCCTGCAGTTTCAGGCCGTCAAGAAAGGTCGGAACCGTAAAGCCACGCAGGGCGAACTGGTCATAGCGCGTGCCTTCGCCACCGCCGCGCAGGTCCGGGGTGATGCCCGCCGTATAGCGCACGGCCTGATTAAGGCTGAGCACCCCGCGGACATCCATTTCGTTCCGGCTGACAACCGTAACCGACTGGGCGGTTTCAATCAGCGGTGTATCGGATTTCGTGGCCGAGGACGCAATCGTTGCCGGCCTGCGGGCATGGACTTCCAGCTTTTCTGCCAGCACGGCATTCGCAGCAGGTTGGGCCGTGGCCTTTTTTTCGTGCGACATCCGCGCAGGGTGGTGGTGGGCTGGTTTATCGACCGGGTCCGCCGCAAGGGCATTTCCCGTCACCAGAAATGAGAGTGGAAATACATAAAAAACCCTGCTGCACTGCATGCCCGACCTCGTTGCTGGCGTTTTGCGTCATCTGGAAGTGGAGCCTTAACGTAAATGAGAATCACTTGCAACACATGTCAAAATGTATCTGGCAGGTGCTTATCGGGCGGTCTGCTTGGCCGTCAGGCCCGGCCCATATCCACGACGTCAGCGTCCCATCTGCTTGTCGCGCGATGCGCTTCTGCATTCAGGAAAGAGGGAACGTCATGAGACTTTTCGGTCATGCGATCAGGGGAGGAGCCTGACGGATGGACTGCCTGTGGTCCCTGAAATGGCGGGAGCATCAGAAAGTCAGAAAATATATTCCGATATATCTTGACGTGCGATATATCGGGACGTATATCGGTAAGCATGAAACACAGAAACAGACACGCAGGCGGTCGTAACCGCCAGACTTTCTCCCCCGAAGGCATGGCCGGTTCCGGTGAATCCCGCCGCCATCACGGCCGCGGTGGACACCACGGCGGTGGCCGCCGGGGCGGGCGCCATCGGTTGTTTGATTATGGCGAGATGCGGCTGCTGGTCCTCTCGCTGATCGCGCAAAAGCCGACCTATGGCTACGAACTGATCCGCATGATCGAGGAAAAGTTCGGTGGCAGCTACGCCCCCAGCCCCGGCGTGATCTATCCCACGCTGACCTGGCTGGATGAAGCGGGTTATGCCCGGGGTGTCGAGGCCGATGGCCGCAAGAACTATCACATCACGCCGGAGGGCGAGGCCTTCCTGGCCGCCAGTCGTGCGGCCCTTGATGAAATCCTCGCCAGCGCCGCGACAGGTGCGGCAGAGGGCAGGGGTGGCCGGAAGGATATTCCGATGCCGGTCATGCGCGGCATGGAAAACCTGCGCACCGCGCTCCGCCTGAGGCTGCGCAACGGTGGCCTTGATACGGACGCCGAGGAAAAGATCGCAGCCCTGCTGGACGATGCTGCCCGGACAATCGGGCAGGTCTGACGGCGGGATTTCCCCGCCCGTCCGGGCCGGGGATACCCATAATCCCGCCATGTACAGGATCTGTTTTTATGGAATGTCATGGCGTGGTTTGTGAGTGCCTGAATAAAGGTTGCTCACGCTCCAGAATACCCATCCGGATATCTGGAACATTCACCGGAATAGTACCGGACCATTAAGGAAAATGAGTTCTGGCCCGGATATTCCCGATACTCTCTGTTACATCGTTCGACCTTATATTTCCGCTCATGCGGTACAATGTATGGAAGGTCGAATTAAAGGATATATTATGAAGCGTTCAATTCTGTTTGCCCTTGCTCTTGGCGTCTCCCTTCCGCTGGCCGCTCAGGCCCAGTCCCCTGACCAGAATCAGGGTAGCGAGCAGGGCGAACATCGTGGCCACGGTGGTCACGGCCATCACGGCGGCAGGCATGGTGGTCATGGCAATCATGAGGGCCAGGGCGGCGACCGCCAGAACGGTGGTGACCAGAATGGCGGCTCCGGTGGCGACCGTGGTGATCGCGGTGGTGAAAACCGCGGCGATCAGAACAATGGTCCCGGCGGCGAGCATGGCAACCGTGGTGGCGACAACCAGAATGGCAACTGGGGCGCGCACGGCGGCCATGGTGATGACCATAATGGCGGCAACTGGAACCAGAACAACAGCAGTTCCAACTGACCCCATCTCTCCAGCAGAAGGCCCGGCATATTGCCGGGCCTTTTTTGTTTCGGGAAAGGGAAGCCGTAATTGTAATGATGAGGTACCTGGGGATAACGAGACCATCGTTATTTGCGCGAGGAACGTATGAACGTCTCCGCTGTAATGGAGATCGGGTCTCTCTCATGTTTTCTGATGCAGTTGAGAAACAGGCCAAATTCGCCTGACGGGGCATAGACCGTCTGGTTTGCCATCCAGAACCATAATGATGTCAGCAACGCAGGCGGCATATGAAAAAAAACCGCCCCCCATCATGCAACAGGGGGCGGAGCCCGCAGGTTGGATCAGGGGGTATGAACCAGTTTGCGGTTCAGGAATTCCTCAATGCCGAATTCCGAAAGTTCGCGACCATAACCGGAGTTCTTGATCCCGCCAAAGGGCAGGTCGGGCGCCGTGCCGGTAATGTTGTTGATGAACACCATGCCCGTGTCGATCCGTGCCGCGACGCGACGGCCACGTTCGACATCGCTGGTCTGGATGGACCCGCCCAGCCCGTATGGCGAATCATTGGCCATGGCGATGGCTTCGTCATCGCTGCCGACAGAATAGACAATGGCGACGGGGCCAAAGATTTCCTCATAGAAAATGGGGTTGTCCTTGGTGATGCTGGTCAGGATCGCGGCCTTCATGAAAAAGCCTTCGCGGTCAATTTTCTTGCCGCCCGCAACCAGCGTCGCCCCGTGGGAGACCGCCTTTTCCACCTGTGACACGGCCCGTTCCATGGCGGCCTGGCTGCTCATCGGGCCGTGGGTGACGTCCTGTTCCAGCGGATCGCCATACTGGAATTCCTCCACCGCCGCCTTCAGGCGCGACGTGAATTCCTCAACCAGTGACTTGTGGACGATCATCCGCTTGGCGGCGGTGCAGACCTGACCGTTATTGGACATGCGTCCGCGAATGGCCATGGGGACGGCCTTGTCCAGGTCGGCATCATCCAGCACGATGAAGGCATCGGACCCGCCCAGTTCCATCGTGCTTTTCTTCAGCGCGCGACCGGCCTGCGACGCCACGGCGCTGCCTGCACGCTCGCTGCCGGTCAGGGCGACGCCACGCACTTCGGGGCGTTCAATCAGCTTTTCGGACTGGTCATTGGTAATGAACAGGTTGGTATAGGCCCCTTCGGGCACGCCTGCTTCGCGGAACAGTTCTTCAAACGCCACCGCGCACTGCGGCACGCTCGGCGCATGCTTCACCATGACGACATTGCCCGCCATCAGGTTGGGGGCCGCGACGCGGGCCAACTGGTAATAGGGGAAGTTCCACGGTTCCACGCAATAGATGATGCCCAGCGGTTCGCTGGTGACGGTTGCATGGCCCTGCGCCACCGGCAGTTCACGCGGTGCGAGGAAGGTTTCCGCCTTTTGTGCGTAATAGGCGAGGATATCGGCCGAAAGTTCGATTTCCCCAATGGCCTCGGGCAGGATCTTGCCCATTTCGATGGAAATCAGGCGGGCATGTTTTTCCTTGTCCCGACGCAGGATGTCCGCCGCCTTGAGCATGAGTGTCTTGCGCTGCGCGATGGAACGGTGCCGCCAGTCACTTTCCCAGAACTGATGGGCGGTGGACAGCTTCGCCAGCATCGTCCTGTCGTCATGAAGGTCAAAGACCTTTTCCGTTTTTCCGGTGGCCGGATTGATGGTGCGATAGGGACTGGTCATGTCGTCATGTCCTTTGTGGTTGCAGCACTGCTCGCCGCTTTATAAGCGAACGAAGATTTGCATTTTCTGAACGCGGGAACGGGTTGTCAGGTCAGCGGAATGCTCCCGGCAGAGGCGACCTGTATGGGAACGCTCTCCCTATCGTGACTATATTCCTCCGTAGCGTGTCAATGCACGCTGGGGACAGGGCAGGGGTACACCTACGGGAATATCGGTGCCCGGACGCAGACATTCGCAGTGGAGCAGGCCGTGCGGGGGACAACGGGCTGCCGCCTTCATCACGCAGGTTTGAACACCATATGGTCGCCAGAGCCTGTTTCAGGCATCCGGCCGATGCGACATCGGTCGCTGCGGGAGGATCATCCATGGGAACGATCCCCACGGCCCCGCCCGTGCTGCTGACGGCAACGCGATGCTCCGGCGAGGATGCAACGAAAAGTGGTCGGTGCATCTCCAGCAATCATCAGGGACCGGACCACAGGTGACAGCCTCCTGCGGTCCGGGATCATCATGGCAGGGAGGGGGATTCGGTTTTTCCTTCCCTGATCGTGTCTGTTCAGAAGCGTGAAAGGGCAAAGGCCTTGGCGCGTTCACGCCAGCCCGCAGTATCGGTCACGATATCCGCCGCAAGCCTGCCTGCCCCCGGGGCCAGCCCGAACCCATGCGCGGAATAGCCGGTCGAAAGGTAGAGTCCGGGGCAGGTTGCGACGTCCGAGATGATGGGGCGTGAATCCGGCGTGACATCGATGACGCCCGCCCACATGTCCATGATCCGTGCCTGCCGGAAAACCGGCATGTCATCGCGCAGGCGCGCCATGGTGCGCAACAGCGTCCTGCGGTCGGGCGTCGGGTCGCAGCGACGGAAAATTTCGAACGGGTTGGGCTTCCCCGCGCCAAACTGCCGGTCCAGATACAGGTGTTCGACAAACGGCGCGCCCAGACGCACGGAAAGGAGCCTGTGCTGCTTGAGGAAGGCCGGGAAAAACAGCTTCAGGAACCTGAACGTATCCGGGGTGATATAGGAAATCGACGAATTGCGCTGCGCCACGGTATAGCCGCCATCCATGCGCCGGCGTACCGAAAAGCTGGAGGAGGCGACAACAGGTTCCGGGCCATCCGCCACGGGCGCGGTCCTCATGACCGAGGCGATGACACGCAGTTGGGGAAGGGCGATGCCGATCCCCTCGCACAGCCAGCGTGACCATATCCCGGTCGCAACGACAACCTGCGGCGCGGCGATGCGTCCTGTTTCCGTAATGACGCCCTGCACCTTGCCGCCCGCGACATCAATCGCCTTGACCGCAACATTGGCCTCGATGACGATCTGTTCGCGCTGCGCCAGGTCCATCAGGAAGGCCATCGTGCGATCGGGTTCGGCAACCCCGTCATGGGAACTGTAAAGCGCGCCCGTCCATTTCCCCTGCGATTGGGGAAGATGCTGGCGAATGGCCTGCGGGCCCAGCGTTTCGATATCATCGGCAAAGGACCCGACGGAGCGTTTCCATGCCAGCAGGTTGTTCATTTCCTCTGTATTGCGGGCAAGTGAAATGAGGCCGCATTGCCGGTATCCGAAATCCGCCTGCCTTGCCCATTCCTGCCACTGCGCGCGACTGTCGAGCGACAGTTCGATTTCATGCGGGTCCTGACTGATGCTCCTGACCCATCCCCAGTTGCGGCTGGACTGCTCATATCCCGGCGCGCCCTTGTCGAGGACGACGACATTCAGGCCGCGACGTTTCAATTCCAGCGCGACGGTCAGGCCGGCAATTCCAGCGCCGACAACGACGACGTCACAACTGGTGACTGATGAAGTATTCATGTCAGGTTTATCCAGTCCGTACGTATTTTCGATGTTTCAGTGCCCTGCAGATGTCATGCCTGCCTGCCATCCTTGACGATGGCGTGGAGCGCATCACACAGGCGTTGTGCATCATCACGCGAGAAGATGAGGGGCGGACGGATCTTGAGGATATTCGCGTCATGGCCCGTCGCGGAAATCAGGATACGCCGTTCACGCAATGCGTTGACGATCCGGGCGGCAGCGGCAGGATCGGCGCGTGTGGTGCCCTGCTGGACGATCTCCACCCCGATATACAGTCCCGCGCCGCGCACATCGCCGATACATGGGGCACCGGTCATGATGTTTTTCAATTCCTGCCGCATGAATGCGCCGACATCGCGTGCATTGTCTTCCAACCCTTCGGCCCGGATGAAGTCCAGTGTTGCGCGTGCGGCCGCAATGGCCACGCTGTTGCCGCCAAAGGTATTGAAGTAGCGCCGGTCCCGGCCGAAGGCGGCAACGACATCGTGCGCCACCGCCAGTCCCGCCACCGGATATCCATTGCCCATCGGCTTGCCCAGCGTCACGATATCCGGGTCCAGGCCATGCCGCTGGTATCCCCAGAACCGGTCCCCCGTACGGGCGAAACCGGACTGGACCTCATCGGCGATCATGATGCCGCCCGCCGCATGCACCACCCTGGCAACCTGTGGCAGGATATCGACCGGGGTGGTGTAGATCCCGTCAGAGGAAAAGACCGAATCCGCGATGAAGGCGGCAAGACCTTCGCCACGCCGTTGCAGGTCCTCGATCTGGGCCGTGACTTCACGCACCATGCGCGCGGCTATTTCGTCGGGGGGAATGCGATAGGAATCCGGTGAGGACACGCGGCGCACCCACGTTCCCAGCGGGGCGCCTTCACCAAGCGAGGGGGAAAAGCGTGACGTCAGGTAGGAATTTCCGTGATAGGCTTCCGACGTGATGATGATGCCCCGGTTGCCCGTATGATGCATGGCGATCTGCATGGCCAGGTCGTTGGCTTCCGACCCGGTGCAGGTGAACATCATGTGGCCATCACTGGCGATGCGACCGCCAAAGGACGGCAGGAGGTCCGCCGCATAATCCAGGATCCCGTCCTGCAGATAGCGCGTATGCGTGCACAGTCGCTGCGCCTGCGCCATGATGGCGTCGGTGACATACGGGTTGGCGTGACCGACCGAGGCGACGTTGTTGTACGCATCCAGATATTCGTTGTTGTCGCGGTCATACAGGTGAACACCCCTGCCATGGTCCACCTGTACCGGCGTGCGGTAGAACAGGCGGTAGGCGGGGCCAAGCAGTTTCTGGCGCCGGGCGATATCGTCGCGGGTCCGTTCGTCCATGTCCGATGGCGCGGCAGGATCGAAACCATTGACCATGCGACCAAGGGTGGAGGGCTTTGCGGTCATGCCTTGCATCCCATGCGATTTGAAAAAGATGTGTCCGAAACAAACAGATCCGAGATTGTGTCCGCGTCACGTTCGACAAACCATGCCAGTTGTTTCCATGTCGCCTGCGAATGTCGCATGATATAGGCGCGGTTTTCGGAAAACATCCCGGCGCGCCATGTGGTGATGAGCGCACGCGTCAGCAGGCGTGCCATGAGCAGGTGGCCCAGCATCCCGATTTCCGCAAGCTGCAGGTCGGCATGTTCCACATAGCCGTGAAGGACATCGCGCGGGGCGGACAGGAAGGCTGCGGCATCCGGTGTCACATCCTGGGGCAACTGGTTCACCATCGCCGTGGACACGTCGATGGCGATGGCAGTGCGCAGCGCATCGCCAAAATCAATGATTCCGGCAAGGGTTTCATCATCATGCGCGCGTGCGAGGATGTTGGAGCGGTTGAAGTCATTATGCAGGATCTGGGTGCGCAGTTTCCCGATGTCCGGCAGCAGGTCCATGAAGCGTGTCATTGCCGCCTGCGCGCATGCGCGATGCAAGGGATCCTCGATGAGGGACAGCAGGGCGCGCAGGTCGGGCAGGCGACGCACGTCCCAGATGATGGCCCGGTCGCCACCGGGATGGCTGAAACCTGCCAGCGCGTGCCGCAACCGTGCAAGCTGTGCGCCGATCCTGCGGCGTCCGTCCGCCGATGTCGGAATATGGTCGAGTGGCACGCCTTGCAGATAGGAAAGCAGCCGTATCTGCCGTTCCTGCCCGGCACGGTCGGTATGCACAAGGACGGGGGCATCGTGCTGTGTACGGATCACGCGCGGGACGGGCAGGTCGGGCGCGTTTTCCTTCAGGTCATCAAGGAGTGCCGTCTGGAACGCCACATCCTCGCGCGGTTCGCACGGGTGCTCCACCTTCATGATGAAGCCCCGCCCGGATGCGCAGCGGATGTGGAACGTGTCGTCCTTTTCCGTCGGAAGGTGGCGGATGTCGCCGTCTGCGCCGTAATGTTCCCGCGCGATTGCCAGCGCTTCTTCGGGGGGCATGTGGGTGAACGGTCGGGAAATATTCCCGTACTGTTCAAATATCGCCGACAGGCCGTCATGTGTGTTCATCGCCGCATGTCCCTGCCGCTACTGGGGGAAATGGCATGCATGCCTCGCACATGGGGTAATGACGTGGCGGGTTGCATGCCATGCCTCATGATGGGGTTCCGCCCTTTCTGCCACGTGGCAGTCGTCGCCGTGACGCGCAGGCGCGCTGGCTCAACTCGATTGCGCTGCGCAGGTGGCTGTTCATTTCCGCGCGCGCGACATCCACGTCCCGGCGCTGTATCGCCGACATGATGCGCTGATGGCTGGAAAGCGTGGCCTCCACGGAATAATCGGGCAGGGACACAAGGTTTCCCACGCGCGAGAACCAGATCTGGTCGTAACTGATTTCCAGTTGGTGCCGTAACAGCCTGTTGTGCGAACCATCGGCGATGGCGGCATGGAACAATGTGTCCAGTCGCTCGAATTCATAGAAATGCCCCTGTTCCGCCGCGCGGAACTGGGCCTCGAGATGATGTTCGATCGCGGTGATTTCCGCTGCCGTAGCGCGCTGGCAGCACAGGACGACGGATGAGGCCTCTATCGCCTCGCGGAACTCGTAAATTTCAAGAATCTGTTCATGGGAAGGGGATGTGATGACATAAAAACGCCCCTTGCGCCCGATCAGGTTGTCCTGGTGCAGGCGTTGCAGCGCCTCACGCACCGGGGTCCTGCTGACGCCGTACTGTTCCGCGATTTTCTGTTCCTGAAGGACGGTGCCCCCCTTGGCCCTGCTGTCGATCATGTCACGCCGCAGGATGGCGTAGAGTTCTTCCCCGGTATGCGGAGTGACGGAGTTCAGCATGAAATTGCCCGTAGCGCGCGGTTTCAAGGTAGGTCCAGCATGAGTATCATGGGGCCGATATTTCTGTCGATTGCATTTTCGGCATACGGAAAAGAATTGCCTGAATTTTCAGGGAAAAACTAATAATACATTGTTATATAAAGATATTTTAAAACGTAATGGGTCTGTTCTGGGAAATCCGGTATTTTCGGAACGCATTCCGAAACGATTCGTTGTATACCGAGCGGAAATTTCCGGGTTGCAGAATACCGGATGTTTTTCCATTTCTTTATAACGGATTAATTGAATATCGCGTGTAATTACGCCTGTATCCGCCATTTTCCGTCAAGAATCCCCTCGACGTCAAAGTTTGTTTTGAATTAGCATCCAAATATCACTTCGGCCCCATCAGGGCTGAAGCACGGGTTTTGCGTATACCGAACCAGCTTGCCGGTGCCGCGCTGACAGCTTTTGCAGCGTGGGTGGATGACCGGAAAAACGCCATAACTTCTTGCCGCAGGAGAGTTACGTGCATCGTCTTTCTGTGAATCACAGGCATCTTCTATTTCTCGGTGCGGCTGTTCTGGTGAACGGGCAGGGCATGTGCGCAGCCTTCGCGCAGGAAGCACCCGTCACGACACCACAGCAGGCGCGTCCCTCGCGCGTCACGGCGTCGTCCCCCAAACCGGCACCCGCCCGGACGGACGGGCAGGCGGGCGTGCAGGCGCATCAGGTTGCGCCGGAAAAGATAAATGTCGTCAGAAGGGTAACGCCAAACGGCGTGACCGGGACGACGCCGGGGGGTGGGCTGATGCCACGGCAGAGCGATCCGTTCTCCAAGAGTGGCGTGACCCGTGACTATATCGCGTCACAGTCGCCCACGACCAACGCCCTCAACCTTGTGCGCAATACGCCCGGCGTCATTGTCGCCACTGCCGATCCGACTGGGGCCACCGACCGGATGAGCGTTTCAATCCGCGGGATGAACCAGAACGAACTGGGTTACGAACTGGAGGGCATGAACCCTTCGGACGTGCTGTACTACAATCCCACATCATCGGGATGGGCGGATACCGAAAACCTGGCATCCATCACGGTCACCCCCGGTTCCCCCGACATCATGGCCCCGACCTACAGCGCGGTGTGGGGACTGATTAGCGCGAAACTGCGTGATCCGGCGCGTCGGATTGGCGGGTATCTTGACCTGACCTATGGTGGCAATGACCTCAAGCGTGAATTCGCCCGTTTCGACACCGGTGAAATCGGCCATAGCGGCGTGCGTTCCTATGTTTCATTTTCCGATACCACGGCCACCAACTGGCGCGGTCCCGGCGGTCTGAACCGGTGGCATCTGGATTTCAAGGCCGCCAAGGACTGGGGGGAGGGAAACCATGTTTCCGCTTTCATGTCCTATAATGACGTGGCCGAAGACCTTTATACCTATCCCACCATGGAACAGTGGAACACCATGAAGTGGGATTACAATTACAGCCGAACCTATACCGGAAAAAATACCAATTACTACAAATTCCACCAGTACGAATGGCGACATGCGCGTGCCGGCGTGAACATGAAATTCAACCTTGGCCACAACCTGACCCTGACGGCGACCCCCTATATCTTCGATGTGGACGGGGTCCTGAACGGCGGATCGACGCTGAACCAGACGGGCGAATATCTGGGAACGCAGTCTGCCGGTACATTGCAGTTCCCGGCCGGCACGCCCACCAGCACGGTTGCGGAATCCGTCGATCATTTCACGGAATCCACCTTTGGCCTGAATACCGGACTGGACTGGAAGGCCGGGCATAACGACCTGCAGGTCGGCTACTGGTATTCCTATGTCAACTATACCGAGGATCCCTCCTATACGATTCCGGATGCGGCGGGGAACGTGACCAACAAATGGGGCGCGGATCCCGTGCTGGCGCAGAACGGGCAGCGACTGCTGCAGTGGAACGCCCATGTGATCCAGCAGACCAATGCGCTGACGATTGCCGATACCTATTCCTTCCTGCATGACCGCCTGAAAGTTTCGGCAGGGTTCAAGGAAGTCATGCTGACACGCACCGCGACCAACGCGATACCGGGCGCACAGTACCAGACCGGGTTCAGTGATGCGGAGCCATTGCCGCGTGCCGCCATCAGTTTCCAGATCGACCCGCGCGACCAGGTCTATTTCAACGCGACTACGGCCTTCCGCGAGGCTGCGGCCATCACCCCGTCGATCGACATGTTCAGCGCGACCACAGGCAAGATGACCAGCCAGCATACTCTGGGCACGATCAAGCCTGAATTCTCGATTGCCGAGGAACTCGGCTACCGCCATTATGGGAAATACTTCAACCTCTCGCTTGCCCTTTTCAACTACAACTTCACAAATCGCCAGATTACCAGCAATTCCCTTGTCGAGGGGACGACCATTACCTCCTCCATCAGTGCGGGGGGACAGACCACGCGGGGGATCAGCGGGGAAATCAGCCTGCCGCGCTGGCATCATTTCTCCCCCTACCTGTCGGGACAGTTCCTGCATGCGACCATCGACAGCAACCTGCCGGTCAGCGGCAGTTACCTGCCCACCAAGGGAAAGACCGCCGTCCTCAGCCCCAAATTCTCCGGCTCGATCGGGCTGTCCTATGATGACGGTACGGTGTTTGGAAACTTCTCGTTCAATTACATAGGTTCCGAATATTCGACCTTCATGAACGACCAGAAGATCCCGTCCTATGAAACCGCCAATCTCGGGCTGGGATACCGTTTCCGCGATATCGCTTTTCTCAAGCGTCCCCAGATCCAGTTGAACCTCATCAACATGGGGAACGAGAAATACCTCTCCGGTGCATGGGGACTGACCTCAAACGCCAAGACCACGACAGCCATGAATGGCACGACACAGATTGCCGGGTCGTCACCCACCTACATCACGGGGGGACGCTTTTCGGGAATGGTCTCCGTCTCGACCGGTTTCTGAGGAATGCGACCGGTCATGTGAAAAGGGAAGCGGGAGGAGGGACAGACCAATATGGAGAACGTGATGGACACCAGTACCTTGCCAGCCGTCAGGACACAGCCCTCATGGCTGGCCATCACGGCGACCGCCCTGGGGTCGGCGCTGGAGTGGTATGACCTGATGCTGTATGGCCTGTTTGCCGTCACCTTCTCCCACCTTTTCTTTCCCGTTGCCGACCGCCATTCGTCCCTGTCGCTGATCGCCAGTTTCGGCAGCTTTGGAATTGCCATGGTGGCGCGGCCACTGGGGTCCGCATGGCTGGGGTCCTATGCGGATCGCAACGGGCGCAGGCGTGGCCTGGTCCTTTCGACGATGCTGATGACGCTGGGCACGGCCCTGCTGGCCCTGATGCCGTCCTATGCCACGCTGGGGCCGGTGGCGTCCGTGGGGATCGTGCTGTCGCGCCTGACGCAGGGATTTGCCGCCGGGGGTGAATTCGGGACCGCCGCCGCGATGCTGTCGGAACGCAACCCCGCACGGCGCGGGCTGTATTCAAGCCTGCAATGGTCCGCATCGGGCATTTCCATAACACTGGCGTCGTTCCTCGCATGGCTTCTGCATCAGGTCTATTCCGACGCGCAGATCCAGGCATGGGCGTGGCGGTTGCCATTCCTGCTTGGCATGGCGCTGGGACCGGCCATCACGTGGCTTCGCCTGCGTGCGGACGAATCCCCTGAATTCGTCAGGCATGAAAGCCACCTTCCACTGCGTGAGATCCTGTTCACGGAAAAGCGCAAGGTCGTGACGGCGGCCGTGCTGATGGGACTGGGCGCTGCCGGGTCCTATATCAATGTCTATATGCCGACGCTGGAAATGACGCTGCTGCACATGAATGCGTCACAGGCGATGATCGGCACGATCGTTTCCAGCATCCTGACGATCATTTTCCCACCCCTGTGCGCCCTGCTTGGTGATCTGGTGGACAGGCGACGGCTGATGATGGCCTGTGCCGCCGTGGGGGGCGGCATCGCGGTGCCCCTGTTCATGCTGCTTGTCCATTCCCCGTCGGTCGTCATCGGCATACTGGTGCAGTCCATCCTGTCGGTCATCATATATTGTGGCTATTACGCCAATGTTCCGGCGCTGTTTGCCGAAATGTTCCAGTCAAGGAACAGGTCAAGTGGCATTGCCGTCAGTTATGCGCTTGGGCAGCTTGTATTCGGTGGGTTCACGCCGATGATTGTTACAATACTGATTGACAGGTTCCACAGCAGCATCATGCCGGGCATCTATCTGGCGATTGTTGCAATCCCCAGCATTCTCTGTGTCTTCCTGAGCCGGAAGTTCATTGTCCGGCCCGAACCCGGGGGCAAGAAATGACGTGTCTGATCATCAAGTCCGGCTCTGCGGAGGTCATGGGGGAATGGAAGGCCCTGTTTGCGAAATATGCGCCTGGCCTGCGTGTGGCGGGGTGGAATGACCCCGATATCCGTCCGGAGGAGGTGGATTTCGCCCTTGTCTGGGAACCTGATCCGGGTCGCCTGGCGCAGATGACAAACCTCAGGGCGATCATCAGTTCCGGGGCGGGGGTGGACCACATTACCGCTGATCCCTCATGGCCCCGGCATGTCCCGTTGGTGCGCATGGGAACGGATGACGCCACGGTGCAGATGGGGGATTACGTGACGTGGGCGGCATTTTCCCTGCTGCGTCCCACGCGGCAGTGGTTTTTGCACCAGCAGCGGCATGAATGGCACAATGATGGCCAGTCCGCACGCACCAGCACGGAAACATGTGTTGGGGTCATGGGATTGGGAAATCTGGGCACGCATGTCGCCCAACGCCTGGTGCGGGCGGGATTTGCCGTGCGTGGATGGTCGCGCAGTCCGAAGGATGTCGCGGGTGTGGAGTGTTTCCATGGCGACGGGCAGCGCCGGGAATTCCTGGGCCAGACGGACATCCTCGTCTCGCTGCTGCCCGCGACCGGGGAAACGCGCGGACTGATCAATCGTGAACTGCTGTCATGCCTGCGCGCGCCGGCGGCCCTGATCAGTGTCGGGCGCGGCACGCAGGTTGTGGAGGAGGATGTGCTGGACTGCCTCGATCGGGGCATCCTGTCCGGCGCGGTCATGGATGTCTTTGCCGTCGAACCCCTGCCGGCCTCCTCCCCATTATGGGCGCATCCCCGGGTGATCGTCACGCCCCATGTCGCGGCGGAGGCCTCCCGCGCGGCGCGGGCGCGCTATACGGCGGATGTCATCGCATCCGTCATGAAGGGAGATGCGCCAAAGCTCCTTTACCTGCCCGAACGTGGGTACTGATCTTTCTCATGCAGGGGAAAAATGATGGACAAACCGGTCATCCTTGGCCTTTCCATGCGCTATCTTGGCTATCATGCGGCAGGGTGGCGGCATCCGCAGGCTGATCCCTCGGGCAGCATTTCCTTTGACCATTACCGCAATGTTGCAACCCGGGCCGAAAAAGCAGGGTTCGCCATGGTCTTTCTGGCAGATGGCGTGGCCATCCGGGCGCAGGACCATCCGCATGGTGCCCTGGCGCAGTCATCGCAGCTTGCCGATCTTGAACCGCTGACCCTGCTGTCGGCACTGTCATCCGTCACCACGGATATCGGCCTTGTGGCCACGGCCTCGACAACCTATAACGAGCCTTATCATATCGCGCGCAAATATGCCTCCCTTGGTCGGATCAGCGGGGGGCGGGCCGGATGGAACATCGTGACGTCATGGTCGGATGCCGAAGCCCGGAATTTTGGCATGGAGCAGCATCCCGATTATGAAACCCGTTATGGACGTGCCAGGGAATTCGTCGATGTTGTCACAAAATTATGGAAATCGTGGGATGTCGATGCCCTGAAATGGGACAAACGGGATGCGGTTTTTCAGGATCCAGCGAAAATCCATGCCATCAACCACAGGGGAACACATTTTTCCGTCAGCGGGCCGCTGGATATCCCGGTTACGCCTTCCATGCGGCCGCTGCTGGTGCAGGCCGGCGCGTCACAGGCCGGAATGGAAATCGCCGCACGTCATGCGGACATCGTTTATGCCGTGCCGCATGATATCGAAACTGCCGTCCAGTATCGCCAGACCCTGCGGGACATGGCGCGCGGCCATGGACGCGATCCCGACAGCATCAAGGTCCTGACGGGGATCACACCCTATGTCGGCCGGACCCATGACGATGCCCAAAAACTCTATGATACCTATAACAGCCTTATTCCTCCTGAACTTGGGCTGTCCTATCTCTACGCGCAGATGGGGGATCTTTCGGCCTTTCCCCTTGACGGGCCGGTCCCGGAACCAACCGATGCGCGCGTGCGCAGTATCGCCAATAATCTGCTGAAGCTGGCGCGGGAGAAAAACCTTACCATCCGTGAACTTTATGGTGTCATTGCCGCAGGATTTGGCGCGCTCGTCAGTATTTCCAGTGCACAGGGACTGGTCGATGAAATGCAGGCATGGCTGGAAGCCGGGGCGAGCGATGGATTCAATATCTGCCCGCCCCTGCTTCCACTGGAACTGGACCGGTTCATAGACCTCGTCATTCCCCATATGCGGGCACGCGGCATGCTGCCTTCCTTTCCCGCGGGAACAGGACTGCGCAGGCGTATGAACCTGCCCGAATCCTGAGGGGCAGGGCGGTCTTCGGGCATTGGCATGTCATGGGGGCGCGCGGACCATGGGCAATGCCGGCAGGGAAGGGGCCGTGACATGATCCGTCCGCCCCAGATTATGGAGCGGTGAAGGATGATCCGGTGGTCGATGTGACATGGCCACGGGCGGATTCCCGCAATGCCTCGTACGAATCCCCGATCGGGCCTGTGGCGACGGCCTGCCTGCCTGCGGACCAACGGGCGTGGGTCTTTTGGGGTGGCGGTGGCGGTCCTGCCCGTCCGGCGATGACGCCGGGAGGAGTGTTTTTTGCGACTCTGGGATACCGGGCTGTTACAAAAATCTGTCTCATGAGTCGGGCGAGGGAAGTCCTGACCTGTAGCGGTCACTCGCTTTCTGTGACTGAATTTTCTCCGTGCACTACACCATATCTGGTGTCATGATGCGCCCCTGTCCACAATATGAGCGAACCGGCGCCTGCCCATGGCCCTCGTTCGCCTGAACGATGGAGCCGGAGCATGGACGGAGGTTTTTCGCTGTTTGGCGGCGTGCACGCACGTACGCGCACTCCGTTCGAAGGGGCATTCGGCGTGTCGCCGCTGCCTGCCCGTCCGCTTGACCGGGGAATGGGGGAGGCGGTTGGCCGCCGCACCGTGTTCCGTCCCGGCGATCACGAGGATTTCGGCCATGTGGCGGATCGCGTGGCGCGGGGCAACACGGCGCTGCTGCCTGGTGTGGAGGCGCAGGAAGCGGCGCAGTTGCGCAATGCCATCGCCACGGGCGCGCTGCTGACCTCTGGCCGCCATCTGCAGCATGGGGACGCCGCGCAGGCGGGGCGGAACATGGAAATGTTCACCAACTGCGCCACCGCCATCTGTTCGTTCGCCAAATTCTACCTGCTGCTCAATGGGTCCGGCGTGGGGCGGGCCTATGATGATGAACTGTGCGTCGTGGACTGGGGACAGGCGCCGGACCTTTATTTCGTCCTCTCGCCCACGCATCCGGATTATCCGCATGACCGCGCGGGACTGCTGCGTTTCGGGCTGGATATGCAGATCGTGCCGTGGGGCACGGCGATCGAGGCCTTTGACGCGGGGATGGAGGCGCAGGTCCGCGCATTTCTGGCCGCATCCGTCCTGCCGGACGTGCCCGCGTCGGGGATGGCGGATCGGGCCGACACGGTTGTCCATATGATCGCGGACAGCCGCGAAGGCTGGGGCAAGGCGGTCGAGGTGATCGAGGCCATGGCGTTCCGTGGCAGCGCGGACCGTGCGCTGGTCCTTGACCTCAGCGACATCCGCTGCGCCGGCAGCCCGATCGCGGGCATGCAGGGGCGGCCTGCGTCCGGCCCCATTTCCCTGCTGCGCGGGTTGCTGAATATCCGGGCGCATGTGATCGCGCCCGCGCGTGACACGGGCATGCCACTGTGGGAACAGGCGTTGCGTGTGGACCATTACCTGTCGGTCGAGGTGCAGGTCGGCGGCGCCCGCCGCGCCGCGCGCATGGCCACCAAGTCGTGGCGCGACGCCGAAGTGCTGCGCTTCATCCGCGCCAAGGAAGAGGGCGGCCTGTGGACGGCCAACCATTCCGTGATGGTGGATGCGGAATTCTGGGGTTTCGTGAACGATCCGACCGCAACCGGTCCTCTGGCCGAACATGCTCGCACGGTCTTTGCGGAGGCGACCCGCTGCGCCTGGATCAATGGGGAGCCGGGATTCATCAATGGTGACCGGCTGGAAGACAGCCGGACCGGCAGCGCGCGGCTCAAGAAGATACACGAAGATGGTCGGGATTTCCGTTCGGGCCGGTATCAGGCGACCGAGGCGGCGACCCTGCTGGCGGACCTTGCCGGGCGTGCGGCACATGCGCGCTTTCCGGTCACGACCAACCCGTGTGGCGAAATCACGCTGCATGTAACGGGCGGATATTGCGTGATTGGTGATTTCGCGCCGCTGCTGGCCTGTCCCGTCCCGCCGGAGGATGTGAAGCCCGGACGCATGGCGCATGACATCGCGCAGGTCTGGGATGCGCGGGTGCGCGATTCCGTCAGGCTGGGCGTGCGTTTCCTGCTGCGCGCCAATCGCATGGACGCGCTGTATGGGGAGGAGGTGCGCCGCACCAACCGCATCGGGATTGGCCCGACGGGCCTGCATGAATGGGCGTGGGTGCGTTTCGGCCTCGATTTCCACGACCTGCTGGACGAGGAGCGCGCCGCGCCGTTCTGGTCGGCGGTGCGGGAACTTTCGACCATCGCAAAGGACGAGGCCAACGCCTATGCCCGCGAAACCGGCACGGCGCGCCCCGTGACGGTCACGACCGTCAAGCCCGCGGGCACGACATCCAAGCTGTTCGGCCTGACAGAAGGGGCGCACCTGCCCGCACGGCGGCAGTATCTGCGCTGGGTGCAGTTCAAGGGCGTACAGCGCGCGGATGGCACGTGGGAGGCCGGGACCGACCCGCTGCTTCCGGCCTATGGGCGCAAGGGCTATCCGGTGCGTTCGCTGCGCAGTTTCCCGGGCATGAGCATCGTCGGCTTTCCCACCGTGCCGCTGATCCAGCGTCTGGGCATGGGGGAACGGGTTGTCACGGCGCCCGAGGCCACGCCGGAAGAGCAGTATCGCTGGCTGGAACTGTTGGAGAAATACTGGATCGGCGCCACGCAGGGCAATCAGGTGTCCTATACGCTCAAGATCTATACGGACCGTCATGACCTGGAGGGATTCCGGGCGATGGTGGCGGCCCACCAGCCACATGTGCGCTGCTGCGCGGTGCTGCCCAGCCGTCCGGATTCCGGCCTTGGTTACGAATATTTGCCGGAGGAGGAAGTCTCCGCCGGGAAATTCGCGGCCATTGCCGCCACGATCCATGACGAGGATGTGCAGGAAGTGGTGGACTGGGCGCATCTGCAATGTGCCAGTGGGGTCTGTCCCATCTGACGTGAAGGTGGGGGCGGAACCTGCGTTCCTTACCGTTTGGTACAGTGTCTGGGTCTGGATTTCGATAAAAACGTGGTCCTGAATAATCCTTGATGAAGTCATGAAAGTTTTTGGGTGCCGCCTTTTGACCTGAAAAGGCGGCGTTCTTTTGAAGCTTTTTGGAAAAAGTTTCACCAGAAACTTCTGACGTTTTTCGCCTGTCATGATGATGGCATTACGGCTCGGGACATCAAAATGTCACGAAATGTTAGAATATGGCCCCCATCATTCACGCAGGTCCCATGCAGCACTATATCTTGTGAAGCCCACGTGTCATGCGCGAACATCGTGGCAGTTCATGGCATGGGCCGCCAGTGGAGGAGAAACGTGGTGAAGCAGACAAGATACTGTGCGATGGCGTTGATGGCCATGGCACTGGCGGTTGCGCCGGTCCTGACCCTGTCGGCGGCGCATGCGCAGCATGGGCCTGGTGGCGGCGGCGGCCATGGTGGTGGCGGTCCGGGCGGCGGCGGCGGTCCCGGTGGGGGACGCGGTGGCCCCGGTGGTGGTGGCTGGCATGGCGGGGGCGGCCCCGGCGGCGGCCCGCGTGGCGGTGGCTGGGGTGGGGATCGTGGCGGCTGGGGCGGTGGCTGGGATCGCGGTCCCGGCTGGGGTGCGCCTTATCCGTATTACGGTTATCCCGGCTATGGTTACTATGGCTACCCCGGATATTACGGCTACCCCTATGGCGGTTGGGGTTGGGGCGGCTGGGGCGGATGGTAAGTTCCGTTCCCGCCTGACGGGTCACGGCGCTGCGTCATGTGCAGCGCCGTGGCAGGTATGAAATGACACGGTCAAGCAGGATATCCATTTCCGGACGCGCGATCGGGTCGATGCAGGTCGTGATATAGGTCCGGGCACGGCGCTTGATCGTATTTGCATGCCGCAGTCCCATGTCCCGCAGGCCACCCGTGCCGATCATGTCCGCGATCGTCATGTTGTGGTCAAAAGCGGTCCGGGCGATGTGGAAGGCCGCGCGGTTCACGATCGTCTCGAACTCTGCGCGGCCAAATATCGACTGGCAACTGTCAAGCTGGGACATGGCCTGTGCATACATGTCCACGGCAGGGCGCGTGATATGACGATGGAAATGCCGCCGGTGCCACGCGCGCGCCCAGATATGTTCCTGATGGGCGGCTTCATATTCCTGTACATTGGCGTGGCTGGGACTATCCTGAATTTTGTGCGGTGTGGTGATAAATTGCTCGAAGAGGAGCCCCCGCATGAGCATTGATAAAGACCTCCTGGACCGCCTGATGGAAGG
>NZ_NKUF01000039.1 GCF_003206495.1 Gluconacetobacter entanii
AGCGAACCATGTTCGGAAGAGCAGGCTTCGAACTCCTCAGGGCTCGTGTCCTCCAGCCCGCATAATCAAAAACATCATCACGAAAAGTGCGGAAGAACCAATTTCGAGGGCTATTACGGCGCCGCCAACTATACCCTGTTTGGCAAGGGCCGTTCCTACAACATCAAGGAAGGCGCATTCTCCGCCCCCGGCGTGGAACATCCGTTCAACCCGGCCACGGGCGACTGGGGTGCGCTGGAACTGTCGGCGCGGTACAGCGTGGCGGACCTGAACAGCGACCTTGGCGGCATTGGCGGGGTGCGCGGCGGGCAGCAGACGGTCTGGTCGGCGGGTGTGAACTGGTATCCCAACCGCCATTTCCGCTTCATGCTGGATTTCAACCACTTCATCGTCAGCCGCAACAGCCAGATGTATAACCTGATGGGCCGTGACGGCAATTCGGTGGCCGGGCGCATCCAGGCGGCGTTCTGATCCGCTGCTGGCGCAAGGACGTTTCCGGGTGCCGCCTTTTTTCAAAAAGGCTGCGTCCTTCGAAGCTTTTTGAAAAAAGCTTCACCAAAAACTTTTATTCATAAGTTTCGGATGGCCCGCTGGTTGCCTATGCGGCAAGTGGCGGGCCATTCCTGCGGTCAAGCTGGCGCTTGATATCCTGCACGAAGCGCGAATGGCGCACGCAGAACAGGAAGAAATTCTGGATGAAGCGCGCAACGCCCCGGCAGGGACGCTGCACCTGGATCAGCAGGATATAGCGGTCTTCGTCCGTGTCGTTCCAGACCTCGTGGTTGTACATGTCGTCGAACATGATCGACTTCCCGTCTTCCCACGACAGGACATGCAGGCCATCCGGTCCCTCGATATTGATGTGGCATTTCTCCCGGTCCTTCGGGATGCGCAGCGCGAGGTGATAGGTCAGCATCCCCTTGGTCATGCCGTAATGGCGCGGGATGTGGCAGCCCGCCTCCAGCACGGAAAAGCACGCGGTCACAAGGTTGGGGATCCGGTCGAGCAGCGATGAAGTGAACGGCGCACGCGCGCAGTTTTCCTTGCGGCGGTAGCCATAGCCTTCGAGAAAAAAGGACTTCCACCGGCGGTCGGCGGCGATGCGGCCATGGTCGGGCGAGATTTCCCCGAGAGATGGGATGTCCTGCGCGCGGATGCGCACCGCCTCGTCACGGATATGCTGCCAGTTGCGTTCCAGCACGTCGATCCACGGGAAATAGTCTTTTTCAAACAGCGCCTGGTCCGGCAGGACGGAGTGCCGCATGATGATCCGGTCGATCTTCGGGCGGAGGTCCTTTCCGATCTGGAACAGGGTTTTTCCGACAAAAGGAACCTTCCACTCACTCTGGCTCATTCTTGCGCCTTTCCTTGTTCTTTCCTGTTGGAACTGCCGGATCTCTTGAAAAAAGCGGCTGGTAGATACGACATGACACGATGATGCACAATATTCCGTGTGGAAATATAGGGATATGACGTCGTCAGATCAATAATGTTGTAGTTCATGCATATCAGGATTGAGTGATGTGCATCATCCATATCCACGCCATCTGGTGTGAAGGCGCGGTGGCGACGCGCGGACACACCCCGCCCCCCATGCGTCGGGGGCGGGGTGTGTCGTGGGGACCGGGATGCAGGAAGGGGGGCTATGAAACGGTGCCCCCAGGGTCAGAAATTGACGTTGGTATGGATGCCAAAGATGGTTTCGTTCCCCACGCGCTTCAGGCCGCTGGCGTAACGCGGGTCGGGCGTGCCGCCATGCGGGTGCCAGACATACTGGAAATCGGGCTGCAGTACCAGCCATGGCGTGACCTGCGCCTGGTATGTGACCTCAAGGTGGTTCTCATTGCCCGGCACCATGGACCCGGCATCGCGGTTATACTGCCGCCATCCCGAACTCGACCGGCCGATGCCCCAGCCTACGCCCACGGTGTCGTTGTCGCGTCCCTTGAACGGGGCCTTGAGGTTGACGCCCGCATCGGCGGCAAAGCTGATGAGGTTGCGGTCCCCGCTGTTGCCGGTGGCGCGCACGAAAATCCCCACCGACTGCGGCGAGGTCAGCGACGGCCGCCACAGCATCTGGTCGATGATGCCATAGACCATCCAGTTCCCACGGTCCCAGCGCGGATATCCGCCCTGCGCGCCCAGCGACCCGCCCTGCCGGTTGTAGCGGTAGTCGGGGAATTTCGCCGTGTCATAGAAACCGCCCAGTTTGTAGATGCCCGGCAGGCCGGGATTTTTCGTTGCCTTCGACATGTCATCGGGCTGCGGGTTGAGCGCGTATTGCAGTTCGGTGATCAGCAGCGCGCCGGTGCCCATGTTGAAGCGCGTGCCGCTGCCGTCATTGGTGACCTGGTTGGTCGGGTCGGCCCCGTTGCCGCCATCCTGGATGCCGAAGGAGTTGTAGCGGTTGCCCGGCGGGTTGTCGTCGGCGGCGGCGAACATGAATGTGAACGTCTCCGTCGGGCGGTAGCGGATGCGCACGGCGGGCGAGGACAGCGGCCATGATGGCCCGCCGCCATACAGGTTGACCGAAGGCGCCATCGGCCAGCCGAAATTGGAATTCAGGTAAAGCGAGCCGTAATCACTGATAATGAATTCGGTATCGAGGTCCTGCTGCCCGATCTTTACATCCAGTTTCCCGTTCAGGAAGGATTGCTGGTACCACAGTTCGAACAGGCGGGTGGAGCGGTCGGCCTCGAACCCGCTGATGGGGTTGTAGTTGTACAGGTGGTCCTGCGAAATGGAGCGCCCGCGCGTCTGCAGCGCGCTGACATTGAACAGGCCACCCTTCAGGCCGAACAGCTTTTCAAGGTCCACCGTCAGCGTGGGCGCCGTCACCCCGTCATAGGCAGGGCCGGTGCCCGACCCGCTGCCGACGTCATTCGCACTGGGCGCGCCGCCGGTGGTGTTGCCCCACAATTCCTCCACATCCTGCAGGTTGAAGGTCACGCCATGTTTGTACAGCCACGGCCGCAGCCCCCCCATGTCACCCAGCAGGTTGCCGCTGGTGTCCAGCCTGTCGCCATCGCTGGGCTGTGGCGGGGCCTGTGACTGCTCCACCGTCGCGATGTCGGTTTCATTGACGGCCGGCCAGGAATTGCCCAGGTCCTTGCGTTCCTTCTGGATTTCCGTCAGCGGGATGTCCTGCGCATGGGCCGCGCCCCCCATTCCATGGCATGACAGGCCAATGAGTGTACCGGTCAGGACAATTGCCGCCAGGCGCGGAGACGTGCGTGCGATATCCGGGCGCAGGGCATGGCAATGGGCGGGGCGTTGAGGCGGGGTAGGCCTGGACATCGTATGCACGTCCTGATTCTCCGGGGCGTTCCTGGGGGATTAAAATGAGAGTGATTAGCATTTACAGGTGATTCCCCGGCGTGGCAAGTGACCGCATGTCATTTGTGATGAAATCGTATCTGGCGTGAAATATTCCCGACAGGTGCACGAAGACCCGCCGGGATCTATGGCTGGCCCGGATATCCCCCCGGATATTCAGGATTTATCGCAAGAAGACCTTGGGTACGCCCTCGCTGTTCAGACACGACATTATGATGACGCCCGTCCACAGTACCAGCGATATGCCCGCGCCGACGCGCGCGCGCACCAGGCTTATGGGCTGTCCCCGGATGGCGGGGATATACAGCGCGCCATGGCAGATACCAGCATTGACCAGCGCCAGCGTCATCAGCAGCAGCTTGGGCGACAGGTATCCCCTGCTGCCGATATGCACCGGGTCATAGAAGAACAGCAGCACCCCGGACACCATCGTCACCGCGAACAGCCAGTGCGCCCACCAGAACGCAAGGCGCGCGACAACGGCGCGTTCCGCCTGGTAATCGCGGCGCATCAGCGACAGGTCAAACAGGACATCCATGCCGAAAAAGACCGACATGGCGATGATATGCACCATGCGCACCAGGTAATGCACAGGCTGCATCCAGAAATGGAACATCCGGCTGTCCATCGCGACCAGCAGGTCGTAGGGCAGCCGCATGAACGCCAGGGGATGGGAAATCATTGGAACCTCACTTGCCTTGCGCGTCTGTAGCACATCATATTGACAGTGAGAATAAGTCGCATAATATCGCGCCAACAGCGGAGCCACAGACATATGCGCCATGTGATTATCCTGCGGTGCGCCGGGCTTGCGGCGCTTTTGCTGGCGACGCCGGCGGTGGCGCAGGAACCCATCCACCTGACGGTCAAGGACCATCATTTCACCCCCGATCACGTCAATGTGCCCGCAGGGCAGCGTTTCCTGATTTCGCTGACCAACCAGGACGACACCACGGACGAATTCGAAAGCTACGACCTGAAATTCGAAAAGATCGTGGTGCCGGGCGGCACGATCACGGTACATGCCGGGCCGTTGCATCCGGGAACCTACAAATTCTTTGACGACTATCACCCCGATCAGGCGACCGGGACCGTCACCGCGACACAGGAACCATAGGCCATGCTGGGAAGTCTGCTGATCGTCTTTCGCGAGGTCATGGAAGCGGGCCTCATCATCGGGATCGTGCTGGCGGCGACGCAGGGCATCGTGCATCGCGGCCGCTGGGTCGCCGGTGGCATCGCCGCGGGTGTCGCGGGGGCGGCGATTGTCGCGCTGTTCGCCGGCAGCCTGTCGCAGGCGCTGTCGGGCAACGGGCAGGACGTGTTTTCCGCCTCCATCCTGTGTGTCGCGGTCGTGATGCTGGGATGGCACACGATCTGGATGACGCGCCATGGCCGAGAAATGGCGGGCGACATGCGTGCGCTCGGCGCCGAGGTCGCATCGGGCCAGCGCTCGCTCATGGCGATGGCGGTAGTCGTGGCCGTCGCCGTCCTGCGTGAGGGGGTGGAGGTCGTGCTGTTCCTGTACGGCATTGCCGTGTCCACCCATTCCGGCCCGGTGGCGATGCTGACGGGTGGGCTTCTGGGTATTGTCGCGGGGGGCGGGGTGTCGTGGCTTCTGTATCGTGGCCTGATCGTCATTCCGCTGCATCGACTGTTCGCGGTGACCGGACTGCTGATCGCGTTCCTTGCCGCAGGTATGGCAAGCCAGGCGGCGGCCCTGCTGGCGGGGGACGACATCATCCCGGCCTGCGGATATGAAATGTGGGATACGTCATGGCTGCTGTCCGATGGCAGCATGGTCGGTCGCGCGGCAAAGGCCCTGTTCGGGTATTCGGACCGGCCGATGGGCATACAGTTGATCGCTTGGGTCGTGACGCTGACGGTCATGATCGTCGCGACACGCCTTATGGCGCGCAAGCCTGCTGCCGCACGGGTCACGACCGCAGCCTGATGATCCGCTGGTAAAAAGGGTGTTGTCCTTCGAAGCTTTTTGAAAAAAGCTTCACCAAAAACTTTTATTCCTTGAGTGCCCTTCCTTTCCAGCTATCCGCCAAAAGTCATGGTTTCCAAAGGGCAATGCCCTTTGGCGGGTTTCAGGGCAGAGCCCTGGGCGTCTCGCAAAAAGAATGCCGCCTTCCTGAAGCAAGGCGGCATCCCAAAACTGTCATGATCCGGAAAAGAATTTCCTATTTCTGGGGATAGGAGAACGTGAACTTCTCCGTGAACGAATCCCAGAAGCCCGGCGTGCCGGTTTCCTTGTCCACATGGTGCAGGAAGCCGTTTTTCTCCGGCGAGGAGTAGCGCAGTTCGACGGTGTATTTGCCGGGGCCGTCCATCTTTACGTTATTGGCGTAATGCGGCCCGTCCTTTGCGGTCATCGCGCGCATCGTGCCGCTGGCGGTGAAGGGGGAGCCGGCCTTCGTCAGGGTATAGTCGATGGTGAGGTAGGGAATCCACGCGCCGTCGGGATAACCCCAGACATTGTCTGCCGTTGCGTGAACATCGGTTTCAAGGTGGACGACATCGTTACCCATCGGCATGTCGGCCGGCATCGGGGCCATGTCCACGCCCACAAGATAGCTGGAGGCGATTTCCATGTCATGGGCCTGTACCGGGCCGCCGATCGGATATTCACGGGCAAGGGCCGGGGAAACCGTCGCGGCAATGCCTGTCACAAGGCCCGCGGCCAGAAGGCCTTTTGCAAACTGCATGTTGTTGTACCTTTGTCAGCATCAGTGGAAAGGAAAGGTGACGTTCGGATCCGGGACCATGCCCCCACGATGTCGCGAAAAGGGCAGGGGGAAAGGAATCATGAAATTGCCTGTGTAAGATTGTCGGTATGAAAAACGGACCTGGTGGTCATGGATCAGTATTGCCCCCGGTTTCCCGGGCAGGCGCGGGGTTGTCCCGAACGGCGGCTCCAACAATATGAGAATAATTATCAATGTCAATATAGGGACGCTACAGTCCGCGCCAAAACCACCATCCGGCCCACACGTTCCCGTCATCCCCGCAGCACCCGCGCGAAGGTATGCCTGCTGCTCAACGCAGGTTGATCGGGATTAAGGTTTTTCTCCCGCCCGCGCAGTATAGACTTGTAAAATATTATGGGAGGACATGATGGGACGTGTATCAGGTAAGGTCGCACTGGTCAGTGGTGCGGCACTGGGTATTGGCAAGGCGACGGCGCTGCTTCTGGCAAAGGAAGGGGCAAAGGTCGTCATCGGGGACCTGAAAGTTGCCGAGGGACAGGCCACCGTGGCGGAGATCGAAGCCGCGGGCGGGGAGGCCATGTTCGTGGAACTCAACGTCGCGTGCGAGGACGACTGGAAGAAGGCGATCCCCGCCGTCACCGCGCGCTTCGGGCGGCTGGACATCATGGTCAACAATGCCGGCATCGCCTATGGCGGCACTGTCGAAAGCACGGATCTGGAACATTGGCGGCGGGTGCAGTCGATCAACCTTGATGGTGTGTTCCTCGGCACGAAATACGCGGTGGAGGCGATGAAGCCCAACCGCCATGGCTCCATCATCAACCTGTCCTCCATCGAGGGGCTGGTGGGGGACCCGACGCTTGCGGCCTATAACGCGTCCAAGGGGGGCGTGCGGCTGTTTACCAAGTCGGCGGCGCTGCATTGCGCGAAATCGGGCTACAACATCCGGGTCAATTCCGTGCATCCCGGCTATATCTGGACGCCGATGGTGCAGGGACTGACCCATGACACCCCGGACCAGGAAGCGGCGCGGCAGAAACTGATTGCGCTGCATCCGCTGGGCCATCTGGGGGAGCCTGACGATATTGCGTACGGGATCCTGTTCCTTGCGTCCGATGAATCGAAATTCATGACCGGCAGCGAACTGGTGATCGATGGCGGCTATACCGCGCAGTAAAGCCGCAAGGGCGGAAGCCGGCACCTTGTTCCCGTGTGCCGGCTTCCTGTTCTTTTTTGAAAAAAAGAACCAAAAAACTTCTGAAAGTTTTTGGTGAAGCTTTTTTCAAAAAAGCTTCAGGAAGTGCCGCATTCATGAAAAATGCAGCACTTCGTGCACCCCTCAGAACCGCTGCGACAGCCCCGTCAGGATGGTGCGGCGCAGGCCATATTGCGGCGCCCCCACCCCGATCCCGCTGCCGTCACGCAGTTCATAGCGCCGGTCGAACAGGTTGATGACATCAAGGCGCAACTGCGTGCGTTTGAGGAAGCCGACCTGGAACAGGTCCTGGAACGACTGCACCAGCGACAGGTTGAACGTCACATATTGCGGTACCTTGGCCCCGTTGGGCACGGCGCCATCGGCGCGCAGGCCGCTGCCATAGACCATGGTGGCCGACAGGCGCAGCGGGTGCCCCGTCTTGTAAAATGCGCTGTAGCTTCCACCGGCGGACGCGGTCCAGCGCTGGTCATGGTCAAGGTGGATCCAGTGGTTCCTGATATAGGCCAGGTCGTCGGGGTCGAAGTTCCACTGCGCGCTGGTGATGTCCTTGCCGATGGCGCGCGACCACGCGAAATTGCCATAGACCGAAAAGGGACCGTGGCTGTAATCGGTGGCGAATTCATATCCGTGCACCTCCCCACGCCGGTAATTGAAGGCCGACAGGATGATGGGGGAGCCGAACTGTCCTTCGTCGATCATGTTGTGCGCCAGTTTCAGATACGCATCGAATGACGCATGCCATCCCGGCAGCAGGGTCTGCGCAAAGCCCGCATCGAAATAATGGTCGCGCTCCGCCTTGACGGTGCTGTCCTGCAATGTGCCGGGGGCGGCCGACGTGTTTGCAAATTTGTTCAGCGACGTTCCCCCCACAAGCTCGAACGGCGGCGGGGTGAAATAGCGGGAATAGCCCGCATGGAACGTGCCGCCATGCCATGGCTGCCAGACGATGTTGATGCGCGGGCTGACCTGCTTGGAATGGGTATATTCGTCCACCCCGTCAAAGCGCAGGCCGTAATTGATCGTCAGGTTGCGCACCGGTCGCCACTCATCCTGCGCATACAGGCCATACAGCCATCCGGTGCGGCCATTGCCGTCGTGAATGTTTTCGGTCACGCCGCTATAGATCGGGTTTCCGCTACTGTCCGTCCCGGTCTGGGGATAGACGGTGGAATCCGTCTGCGACACCGTGCGCTCCACATAGGCCTGGTAGCCAAAGCGTACCGTATGGTCCGGGGCCGCGCGCCATGTCACGTCGGTCTGTGACCCGGTGGACATCACCGAACGCTGCGCGCGCTGCGCAATGCCGTTATAGACAAGGTCGCCCAGTGCATCGGGGGAGTAGCCAAGCGAACTGTAGCGCGAGAAAACCGAAGATTGCAGGCTGAATTTCCCGATTTCCTTCTGCAGCGACAGGATCGCGAAATCGGTGATCTCCTTCTGCCGTTCATTCAGGTCCGCGCTGTTGACACTGCCATAGACCTGCCGCGACAGGTCACTGCTGAGGAAGTCCGGGTTTGCGAACTGCCTTTGCTGCCCCGGATTGTTCGGAAGCTGGTAATACGCGTTCGACACCCCGGCGGTAAAGCTGATGCGGGTGTTCTCATCGGCGGTATAGCGCACATGGCCCAGGAAATGGTACTGGTTGGTCAGGTCATGCAGGGCGTTGAACTTGGGCGTCGTATTTTCGATCCCCACGCGGTCATGCACGAAATCGGCAGTGACGAAGTAATCCCATTTGCCATGCGCCCCCCCATATTGCAGCGAGGGGAAGAAGTAATCGCGCGCCCCGCCATAGATCGAGACCTCGCCCCCTGGATCGGTGCTGCCGTTCTTTGTCGTGATGTCGATCACGCCCGCCTGCAGGAAGCCGTATTCACTGGGCAGTGCGCCGGTCGTCATCGACATGGAATGGGCAAAGCGCGTCATCAGCGTCTGCCCAAAGACGCTCAGCCCCTCGGGCAACTGCACGCCATCAAGGCGGAACTGCACCTCGTTATGGTCGCCGCGGATATGGATCTGCCCATAACTGTCCTGCGCCACGCCGGGGGCCTGCAGCAGCACGGCGTTCATCGGTGCGTTGTCGCCACCGGGAATGGTCTCGATATCCTTGCGCGAAAAGCGGTAGGTGCTGGCCCCGGTGTCGGGTTGCAGGGCCGAACGCACACGGTCAAGGCGCGCATTGACCGTGACATGTTCACCGTTCGCATCGCTGTAATCGCTTACCGTCTGCCGGGTGGGGGTGTGCGTGGGGGCGGCAGGTGCAGGCTGCTCGCCACTGCTGAAGGTGGCGCGGGCGTCTTTGGCCGTGCTGTCGGTGGCTGTCGTGCTGGTGGTGGCTGTTCCGGTGGTGGTCGCGATGCCTGCGGCATGCGCGGCATGGCCCGCAGGCAGCGCCGACAGGCAGGTCGTGCCAATCAGCAGGCTGGAAAATGACAGCAGGGAAAAGAGGCGCGGGGATGGGAGCATGTAAGGGCCTGTGCTGAAAAATGGTCAACGACTCTTGGCGTCAGGCGGCGGACCTTATTACAGTACGTTATATCATAACAATAGCGGGATGTAGGTGATCCCGCTTCTGGTGACCCGGCGTGATGAAAAAGCCACACTCGTCCGGGAGCGGAATAATTATATGTTGATGAAAACAGAAGGTTTTGGGGGGTGTCTTTTTTCTCGAAGGCGATGTCATCTGAAGCTTTTTGAAAAAAGCTTCACCAAAGACTTCTGCTCGGGACAGGGGGAAGGGCGGGGGGACCTTATGGGGCTTCCTGCACGGGGGAAGACTGCGGCGGTGTGGGCGTGCGTGGCGTGGCCGGCAGGCGGGGCAGTGGATGGGTGGGATGGGACGGCAGGGGTTCCGTCCGGCGGTCATAGGGCTGTGTCCGTTCCAGCGCGGAGGGGGAATTGTCCCCCGGTCGGTCCACGCTGCTGTCGTTGGGGTGTTTTTGCGCCCATGCCTGCGGCGCCCCCGTCAGCAGGGGCAGGCAGGACAGCAGTGCGATGGCGGTGGGAATGCGCGACATGGCGTAATATCCCGCAAAGGGGGAAGGGATGGATGTGGCATGCACTCAGTCATCCGGCGGGCAGGGTGGGTTTGACCCATCGGTACATACGACCCTTGATCCCTGCGGGACGACGACAACGGTGTGGTTGTGGGTTTCCCCATCCCCACATCCCGCAAGCGGCAGGATCACGGCCAGCGACAGGAGGAAAAGCATGGCAGCAGGCACGGCCTGTTTCTTGCGCGTCCACGTCATTGACCGAATTCCTGATCCTGTTGCAGGCTGTCTGTCAGGAATATCGCATGGCGCGCGCAACAGTTCCCGTCCCGCACGGCGCGGGCAGGGGCTGTGCAATGATCCCACAGGCCCACCCATGGGACATTGGAAAATCCAAAGAAGTTTCTGGTGAAGATTTTTTCAAAAGCTTCTGAAGAATACCGCCTTTTCAGAAAAAAGGCGGCATCCGGAAAAATCATTCAAAAGCCATGTCGGAATATGCGTTTCAGGCGAAGGTTGGCCTTCTGTCATATGCCTCGTACTCATGATCGTGCACCCTCTGCCCCGGCGTGGTGGCAGGCAGAAGCATCTGCAGGGTCTGGATCAGTTTCGGATGGGTCATGACATCGGCCAGCGTACGCTGGTCAAGTACATTCATGAACGCGGCCAGCGCCTCGCCCATCAGGCCCTGCAACCGGCACACCCCGGCCAGTCGGCATGAGCTTTTTTCCTGATTGCATGAGACGATCGCCATGTCTTCTTCCGTATAGCGCACGATATCCCCGATGCGGATGTCCTTTGGCGCGCGTGCCAGCAGCAGTCCGCCATTACGCCCGCGCTTGGTCATGATGAACCCGCCACGGCCCAGCTTGTGCACCACCTTGACCAGATGGTTCTCGGAAATATTGTACGTATGCGCAATGTCACGGATGGAGACACGGGTTTCCGGCCGCGCCCCAAGATAGAGCAGCGCACGCAATGCGTAGTCGGTATAAAGGGTCAGACGCATTGTAATATTACCATCGTTATTTGATAAAATTGGTATAAGGGCGATTGATGCAGTCTATTCTGCAAAAGAGTTACTATCTTTTAAGTTCACCAATATACCGTATGGCAAAAGATATCCTGACGCACCTACCAGAAATGGTAGGTGGAAAGGTATGATCCCTTGCCTATTTACTTAAAAACATAATTACATAAATAAATTATGGGAACCTGTCCCACATGCCCGTGCCCGGAAATGCCCGGGCGGGCTGCTGCCTTACTGGCCAGCCGGGGCGGGGCCTGTCCTTGCGCGCCGGTCATCGCATACATGCAGGATCGGCATTTATTGTGGCGACAATATGGGGTGCCATGGCAGCCTTGACGGAATCCGTCACGCAGGCACTGTGGGGTGGGGAGATTCATGTAAAACCGTGATACTTCTCGGATTTGTTATCGTAATTTAATGTAACGATTTTAACTTGCGGTCTGGTGGCCGCATGTATTCGGCATGGGGTGAATTTTCTTCCATCCGTTTGTTGTAGAACAATAAATATACATGCAATCGAAAACGGACGTTACATGGCGCAGGCTGCCGGGCTGGCTGCGGGAACGGTTTTTGTCAATTATTGTAACACATTAGCCGGGTATCGTTTCTGTTAAGAATTGATAACGCGCATTTTGTTTCATATACGTCATTGCAGGGTAAAAAAAGGATCGGGGACTGTGGATACACTTGTCCATGAATAGGTCCCAAGTCCGCAGGCAAGAGATACCTTCATGCGTGTTTCGGTTTCCTTGTGGCCATGAACGCAACCTCATCATGCAGTGATCCGGCATGGCAGGAGGCATGGGACGCCGTCGTGCCCACCCTGTCGAAAAAGGATCGCATCCTGTTGCCGGTGGGACAGTGGCCCCGTGCCGACGTGGCGGAGATGCGGACATACCGCTATGTCATAGAGGTTGGCGACGCCACGGTCCTGTTCCTGTACAAGGGGCGTCTGTCGGGTATTCCGCGCGGCGTCCTGAAACGGATCCATGACACCTGGCGTCCGATTTTCGCCAACGCAGTGTTTGTCTGTTTCCGGCGCAGCATGTGGCGGCCCGGCTTCCTGAACTGGAAGCGGGAGAAGGAGCGCAGTTCGGCGCATTACGGCCCGGTCCGGGAGTTCCTGGATTCACGAAAGCTCAGGCGGTGCAGGACCACGACCTTTTTCGTGCATATCCCCAAGACAGCGGGCACCACCGTGTGGGAGGCCGTGGGAAATCACGTCGCGGCCAAGCTGTATTGTGAAAATCACGAACCGTTTGAACGCCATCCCCCCCAATCGGCTGATTTCGACCTGATCGGCGGCCATGTCTCACTGCCGATCATGGCGCGTGTGGCGGCACCACAGGACCGTTTTGCTGCTGTGCTGCGTGATCCTGTTGATCGTTTCCGCTCTGCGTTCCTGCATTGCCGGCGTGCGCATGAGGATCCGAAAACCTTTACCAAGGCGATGCGCCTGATGCGGGAACGGCCCCTGGCGGAATTCCTGCGCGATCCCGGCGCGCCGATGGAAATCTGCCAGCAGACGATCATGCTGGGGTTCGCGTTCGACCGGGTCTATGTCCCGGAAGTGGAGCAGGAGATCTTTGACCGTGCCTGTGCCGCGGTGGAGCAGGAGGGGAATCTTTTCGCTACGACACGTGGCGTCGCACGGTTTGTCCAGACATTGCGCGCGAAGCTGCATGTGGTGACGTCGAAGGAGACGCTGGGTATCCGCAATGCCTGCAACCCGACGGAGCAGGCCCGTGATATCGAGGAATTCGAGGACTCACTGCCGCAGATCCGCACCATGATCGCAATGGAACAGGAATTGTACGACCGCGTGGCCAGACGCGAAGCCCGGTAAGCCTGCTGGAAAAGGCAGCCCGGAACATGCTGAAATTATAAAAGTTTTTGGTGAAGCTTTTGACCTGAAAAGCTTCAAAGAGCGCCGCCCTGTTGAGATCAAAAGGCGACGCCCAAAAACTTTTGTAACTGTTTATCAATGGGTTATTTCCAAACGGACCCCAATTTTCCTGACCTGTCGCACGATGGGCCGACAGAAAGGGCGGTGTCCCATCCCATTCGACAGCGGCCTGCTGTCTGTCAGCATGCCGATTCTTTCCATACCCGCTCCCCACCTATTTCATACCCGCTCCATACCCGCTATTTGCTGGTACTGGATGAGACAAAAAGGGAACAATTGAGATGGAAAAAACACAAAAAACGCCGGAAAACCAGCGTTTTGCGACAGATTGGTGATGTGTGGGAAAGGTAGCTGGTGGAGGGAGTTGGATTCGAACCAACGTAGGCGTACGCCAGCGGATTTACAGTCCGCCCCCTTTAGCCACTCGGGCATCCCTCCGGGTTGACGGGGTGATAATCATTCGGTGCCGGGGTGTCAATGCCTGCAACCAAAAAGCTGCAAGAATTACGGATGACGCGCGGGCCGCTTATGCCTAAAACCGCACCATGAACATGCGTCCTTCCCGTCGTCGTCCGGGCCGTCCCGTGGGGTCGGCCGATTCGTCCCCCACTACTGCTGCGCCGTCGCCACGCGGGCGCAGGCCAGCACCCGATCGTGGACCCTCCGACCGGGGCGGGGCGGAACGGGGCCGGGCGGAGGTCGCGCCCCGTGGCACGTGCTGGCTGTATGGCACGCACGCGGTCATGGCGGCGCTGTCGAACCCGCGTCGCCGCCTGCGTCAACTCCTGACCACGGCGGAGGCCCAGGCCGCGCTGGAGGAGCGTATGGGCGGCCGCCTGCCGATCCAGCCACAGCGGGTCGATCGCGCGCGCATCGACGCCATCTGCGGCCGTGACGCCGTGCATCAGGGAATCGCGCTGCTGGCGGACCTGCTGGAGACGCCCGCGCTGGAGGATATCGTCGAACGTCCCGGCCCGGTCCTGCTGCTGGATCAGGTGACGGACCCGCGCAACATTGGCGCGATCCTGCGTTCGGCGGCGGCGTTCGGGGCGGCGGCGGTGATCGTGCAGGACCGCAACGCACCGGAGGAGACCGGCGCGCTGGCCAAGGCCGCGTCCGGCGCGCTGGATGTCGTGCCGCTGGTGCGGGTGGTCAACCTGTCGCGCACGATCGACGCGCTGAAATCCCATGGCATGTGGACGGTGGGGCTGGATGCGGGGGGCGGTATCCTTGATGGCGCGTCCTTCCGGCAGCGGCGCGTCGCCCTTGTACTGGGGGCGGAGGGCGCGGGCCTGCGCCGCCTGACACGCGAACATTGTGACGAGATCGCGGGCCTTGCGATGACGGGCGACATGGAAAGCCTCAACGTCTCCAACGCCGCCGCCGTTGCCCTGTATGAAATGTCGCGCCCGCGCGGGGCATAGAATCAGGTTTCGTAATAACCTGTTGATAAAATGAAAAGTTTTTGGGTGCCGCCTTTTTCCAAAAAGGCGGCGTTCTTCGAAGCTTTTTGGAAAAAAGCTTCACCAAAAACCTTTGTTCGTAAAAGTTAAGGAGGACACCACATGTCGATCAAACGCCTGCAACCCGAAACGCGCCTGACCGGGGCGGTTGTGCATAACGGGCTGGTCCACCTTGCCGGACAGGTCGCCGATGACCCCACCGCCGATGCCGAAGGGCAGACCGCCGATATCCTGCGCCAGGTCGATGCCCTGCTGGCGGAGGCTGGAACCGATAAGAGTCGCCTGATCTCCATGCAGATCTTCCTTGCGGACATGGGCGACATGGCGGCGATGAACCGGGCATGGGATGCGTGGCTGGACACGGCGAACAAGCCCGCCCGCGTCACGGTGGAGGCCCGACTGGCGGACCCGCGCTGGCGCGTGGAAATGACTGGCATCGCGGCGCTGCCGTAAAGAACACTTCATACTAATACATTGATAAGTAACAAAAGTTTTTGGTGAAGCTTTTTTCAAAAAGCTTCAGAAGACGCCGCCTTTTTACATCAAAAGGCGACACCCAAAAACTTTTGGATGAGGCGTGCAATGCTCGTCTGACATATTACGGGGGCAACCCGTCATGGCCGTGCCTGTTATGGATGTTGTGAGCGCGCAGCAACAGCAGGAGAACACCATCATGGCCGATGACATCGGAACGCCCCCGTCCTCCCGCCGGACCGTCCTGCAGGGGATGGCGGCGGGACTTGTGACTGCTGCGGCGGCGGCTCCCCATGATGCGGGGGCGGCGTCCGCGCCCGCGACGGATACGGCCGCCCCCCTGGTCAATCCCGAAACCCGCTATCCCCGGCCGCCTTTCCCGCGCCAGTCGCAGCCATGGCCCGGCCTTGCGGGGAAGATGGACCCGCGCCCCGACCATGGGGAGAAATCCTATCGCGGGTCGGGTCGGCTTGCGGGGCGCAAGGCGCTGATTACCGGGGGCGATTCGGGCATCGGGCGGGCGGCGGCCATTGCCTATGCGCGTGAGGGGGCGGATGTCGCCATCGCCTACCTCCCGCAGGAGGAACCCGATGCGAAGGAGGTCATCGACCTGATCCGTGCGGCCGGGCGCAAGGCCATCGCCATCCCCGGCGACCTGCGTGACGAACAGTATTGCAAGGACCTCGTGGCGAAGGCGCATGCGGAACTTGGCGGCCTCGATATCCTCGTCAGCAATGCGGGACGGCAGGTGCATCAGGCGTCGATCGTCGATATCACCACCGAACAGTTTGACGAGACGTTCCGCACCAACATCTATGCCCTGTTCTTTCTGGCGCGTGCGGCGGTGCCGCTGATGCCGCCGGGCAGTGCGATCATCGCCACCGCGTCGGTCAATGCCTTCAGCCCATCGGAAATCCTGCTGGATTATTCCGCGACGAAGGGGGCGATCGTGGCCCTGGTCAAATCGCTGGCCAAGCAGATGGTGCCCAAGGGGATCCGTGTGAACGCCGTCGCCCCCGGCCCGTTCTGGACCGCATTGCAGGTCAGCGGCGGGCAGACGCAGGACCATATCCACCAGTTCGGGGCCGAAACGCCCATGGGCCGTGCGGGACAGCCTGCCGAACTGGCCCCGGTCTATGTGCTCCTTGCCTCGGCGGAGGCAAGCTACATCACCGGACAGGTCTATGCCGCCTCAGGTGGCACCTGCGTGGGCTGAAGAAAACGGATAAAAGTTTTTGGTGAAGCTTTTTTCCAAAAAGCTTCGAAGAACGCCGCCTTTTTGAAAAAAGGTGGCGCCCTAAAACCTTTATGGCTTATCAGGTCATTATTCCCCGGCCCTTGGTGCCGGGGGGCTTTTCCTTTGCCCCGCGTGCTGGCAAACAGGGGGCATGCGTTATGTCTTCATGATCTGTGCGATGCTGCTGGCGGCGTTCTTCTGCTACATGGTGCTCGACATGGCGATGCAGACGGGCAATGACGTCGCCAATTCGCACCCGTGGTAAGGGGCGCGGCCATGCTGCTGCACAAAAGTAACATTCCAGCCATCTTTTGATCACAGCCGCCATCCATCCTCAGGCCATCGACCCTTGATGGTGGGATATGGCGATGAACATGTACGCTGTGGCGATGGTGCTGATGGTGGGCACGGCGGCGGGATTCGGCCTGTGCCGCGCCCATGGGTGGCGGGGATGGATGACGCGCGAACTCGCGGCGCTGGAACGCGGGCGGCCGCTGGATATCTGATTGCGGCGGGGTCGCCCGCGGGCCGCCTGTTTTCCGGTTGCACGGGACGCGTTTTTTGCATCTGATGACGCATGCGCAAAATACGGGCGCGCCCGTGCCCATGCCAGAGGATACTGCCCTGATGTTCCGTCCTTCCATCCTGCCCATGCTGGGCCTTGGCTGTGCTGTCGCCGTGGCCACCGTTGCCCCGGCGCAGGCCCGCAGCGTGCATATCTCGGGGCAGTTCGCCACCGAACATGGCGCGACCACCACGCCCGGCGGCGGGGTGACAGCGTGGCTGAACCCCAAGACGAACCTTGTCACCTATACGATGAAATGGACGGGGCTGAGTGGGAAGGTCACCGCGATCCATTTCCATGGCCCAGCAGCCCCCGGGCAGGAGGCCGACGTGCTGGCCCCGGTGGGCGGGCCGTATGTGTCGCCGCTGCGTGGTTCGGTGCTGCTGTCGTCGGAACAGGCGCGGGCGCTGATGGCGGGGCAGGTCTATGTCAACCTGCACACCGATGCCTATCCCAATGGGGAAGCCCGCGCGCAGCTTGCGGCCGAGCCCCGGTGACGCCGGTGTGTGGTTGAGGTAACGACCTGATAAGGAACGATAAAACTTTCCGGACGTCACCTTTTTGAAAAAAGGTGACGCCTTTTGACGCTTCCCGGAAAAGTTCCCCCAAAAACTTTTATGGTTTTCAGTACGTTACCTGATGTGGCTTTTCAAACAGCCTTCGGGACACATGGAGGGCAGGAGGGCATAATCCGCTTCGCGTTTCCTTAATTACATGTATGATATTTCAAATCCGCATGCCTCAGGCCGGAGGACCCATTTTGCGTGCCTGTTTCCGTTCCGGTGGCCCATCGATTGAAACGGTCGGGCGACATCGTGTGAAGAAGGAGTTTACGTTGCGTCTTGCATATGTCGCCGCCCTTTCGGCCGTTGTCGCCCTGCCTGTCGCTTTTGCCGCCCCCGTGCATGCCGCATACGCCGCCGATGCGCTTGGTGAACACACGGGGGAAATCACGTTCGCCATTTCCGCCGCCGACCTTGGCGCGGGCATGTCCTGGGGGAAGGGGGTGCTGACCTTCCAGGGGCATACCTACAATTTCGGGATTCGCGGTGGCTCCGGTGCTGCCATCGGCTTTTCAAAGATGCATGCGCAGGGCACGGTCTTCAACCTCTACCGCGCGCAGGATCTGGAGTGGACGTACTGGTCCGTGCAGGGGGAGGCCACGGTCGGCGCGGGCACGGGGGCTGCGGTCATGGAAAACAACAATGGCGTGCGCATCAAGTTCACGTCGCATACGACGGGCGCGCGGCTTGCCTTCTCGGTGGAGCGCCTGACCATCAAGCTCAGGGAATGATCCTGCCATGGCGCGCCGCGTGACGGATGCGCGGCGATGCCATATCATCCGCGCCGGATGTTCCCTGCTGTAACATGGTGATGGCGACGTGGCGCTGGCTCGACGTTTTCTTCCCTCGATTTCGCTGCTCTGCTCGTTCGAGGCCGCGGCCCGGCACCAGAACTTCACCACGGCCGCAACGGAACTGCACCTGACGCAGAGCGCCATCAGCCGCCATATCCGCGCGCTGGAGGGGCAACTGGGCGCGGAACTTTTCATCCGCGAACGCCAGACCGTGCGCCTGACGATGGCGGGGGAGACCTATGCCCGCGAAATCCGCGAGGCGCTGAAACATATCTCCACCGCCACCCTTGGCTTTCGCGCCAGTCCCAGCGGCGGCACCTTCAACCTTGCGGTGCTGCCCACCTTTGGCGCGCGCTGGATGGCGCCGCGCGTGCCCGCGTTTGGCGCGCTGTATCCCGAGATCACCATCAACCTGTTCACCCGCCCCACCCCGTTCGAATTCGCGGCGGAGACGCTGGACGCGGCCATCCATTACGGCCTGCCCGACTGGCCGGGGGCGGAGATGGAATTCCTGATGCATGAACAGGTCGTGCCGGCGTGCAGTGCCGACATGGCGGCGCGGTTCCGGTTCCACACCCCGGCGGACCTGCTGCGCGCGCCACTGCTGCACCTGGTCTCGCGGCCCGATGCGTGGGAACGCTGGTTCCATGCGCATCATGTCGATGCGTGCCAGATCCATGGCATGCTGTGCGATCAGTTCGCGACCATCACGCAGGCGGCGCGCGCAGGCGCGGGGCTGGCGCTGCTGCCGCGTTTCCTGATTGCGGAGGAGCTGGAGCGCGGCGAACTGCACGAAGTCGCCCCGCCCGCGCCGCATATGGCGGAGGAGGCCTACTACCTCGTCTGGCCGGTCAACCGCGCACGCTATGCGCCGCTGGTGGCGTTTCGGGAGTGGATACGTACGGCTGTTTCCGGCGTGTAGCGCAGTCGGCGGATGGACCATCCGGGCTCTGCCCGGACCCGGCAGGGAGCGCGGCTCCCTGCACCCTGATCTGTTTATCAAAGTCATGGTTTCCAAAGGGTAATACCCTTTGGTGGGGGTTCGGGGGCAAAGCTCCTGAATATGCACCGTAGTTGGCGTGTGAAACACCCGGGCGGCTTGCCCGGACCCGGCAGGGAGTGCGCTCCCTGCACCCTGATCTGTTTAAAAGTCATGGTTTCCAAAGGGCAATGCCCTTTGGCGGGGTGCAGGGGCAGCGCCCCTGCGGAGTAGTATCAGCCGACGTCGAACTTCACGCCCTGCGCCAGCGGCAGGGTGCGGCCGTAATTGATGGTGTTCGTCTGGCGGCGCATATAGCCGCGCCATGCGTCGGAGCCGGATTCGCGGCCACCGCCGGTTTCCTTTTCCCCACCGAACGCCCCGCCGATTTCCGCGCCGGACGGCCCGATATTGACGTTGGCAATGCCACAGTCGGACCCGGCGGCGGACAGGAACTGCTCCACTTCCAGAAGGTTGGTGCCAAAGATGGAGGAGGACAGGCCCTGCGGCACGTCGTTCTGCAGCGCGATGGCCTGATCCAGGTCGGTGTATTTCAGCACATACAGGATCGGGGCAAAGGTTTCCTCCACCACCGGGCCGGTCTGCGCGGGCATTTCCACCAGTGCCGGGCGGACATAGAACGAACCCGTGCCGTTGACGTCCACGCGTTCGCCGCCATGGATGGTGCCACCGGCGGCCTTTGCGGCCTTCAGGCTGTCCTGCATCGCGGTGAACGCGGCCTCGTCAATCAGGGGGCCGACCAGCGCCTCGCTGCTGACGGGGCAGCCAACGGAGATGTTGGCGTATACCTGCTTCAGCTTGCCGACCAGCGTGTCATACACGCTTTCATGCACGATCAGGCGACGCAGCGTGGTGCAGCGCTGTCCCGCCGTGCCCATCGCGCCGAACGCCACCGCGCGCAGCGTCAGGTCCAGATCCGCCGACGGCGTGACGATGGAGGCATTGTTGCCGCCCAGTTCAAGGATGGAGCGGCCAAAGCGGCGCGCCACACGTTCGCCGACGATGCGGCCCATGCGGGTGGACCCGGTGGCGGAAATGACGGGCACGCGCCTGTCATCGACCAGCTTCTGCCCGATCGCGCCATCACCGATGATCAGCGCGGACAGGCCGGCCGGCGCGTCTGCGCCGAACTGGCGCACGGCCTCGTCAAACAGGGCGTGGGTGGCAAGTGCGGTCAGCGGGGTCTTTTCCGACGGCTTCCAGATGCACGGGTCGCCACAGACCAGCGCCAGCGCCGCGTTCCACGACCACACGGCCACGGGGAAGTTGAAGGCGGAGATGATGCCGACGACGCCCGCGGGATGCCACTGCTCGATCAGGCGGTGTTCGTGGCGTTCGGACTGGATCGTCAGGCCGTAAAGCTGGCGCGACAGGCCCACGGCAAAGTCGCAGATGTCGATCATTTCCTGCACTTCGCCCAGCCCTTCGGACAGGACCTTGCCCGCCTCGAACGACACCAGGCGGCCCAGCGCCTCCTTGTTGTCACGCAGGACATTGCCAAGGATGCGCACCAGTTCGCCACGGCGCGGCGCGGGCACCCTGCGCCATGCGACGAAGGCGTCGGTCGCGCGGGCGATCACGCCGTCAACGGCGTCGGCGGAAATGGTGGGAACGCGCGCGATTTCCTCCCCCGTGATGGGGGTGCGCACGACCAGGTCGCCGCCGGTATAGGCATCACGCGCGACGCCCAGCTTTTCCAGAAGGGCATGTACGTCGGATACGATGGTCATATGTCTTCCTGTTCTTCAGTCCTGTAGGGCGATGGGCGTGGGCTGCGTCACAGCCATGCCGTGCCGGCGTGGGCGATGGCGGAGCCCACGTTATAGAAGGCCTCCCGCGCGGGACGGGTGCGCACCGGCAGCACCGGCGCCAGCGGCAGCGGCATGTCGGCAATCCCGATCGTCCCGCATACCAGTTCCGCCAGCACCCGGCCAAACACCGTCCCCGGGGAGATCCCGCGCCCGTTATAGCCGCTGATGGACACTACATTAGGGGCAAGCCGGTGGAAACGGGGAACCGCATCGGTGGTCATGCCGATGCTGCCGTACCATTCGGTTTCAAAGGGTTCGTCCTTCAACTGCGGATAGATCCGCGCCAGCGCCCGGCGGCCCCATGCGTGGTGGATGCGCCGCCCCGCACGGTCCAGCGCGCCGACACTGCCGATGATCATCCGTCCCGCCTGGTCCAGACGGAAGGAGGTCAGGATTTCCCTGGTGTCCCACGCCCCCTGCTTTTTCGGCAGGATCGTTTCCAGCACATGCGGCGGCAGGGGGCGGGTGGCAAGGTTGAAATACGGCAGGTGCACCAGTTCGGCGCGCAGTTCGGGCCACATGTTGGTGGTATAGGCATTGGTCGCCACGATCACCCAGCGCGCGCGCACCGACCCGCCGCCACTGGTGCGCAGGTGCCACCACTCGCCCGCCTGCTGCGCGCCCGTGACACAGGTGCCGGTATGGATCTGCACCCCGGCCCCGATCGCCGCGCGCGCCAGGCCACGGGCATAGGCCAGTGGCTGGATCGTGCCCGCGCGTTCATCCAGCAGCGCCCCGGCATAGACCGTGCTGCCGATATGGCGCGCGGCCTCCCCCGCATCCATCAGGCGCACCGGCGCGCCCAGCGCCTGCCACTGGCGTTCGCGTTCGCGCAGGTTCTCCAGCCCCGACTGCCCCACCGCGCAATGCAGCGTGCCGGTGGGTTCGGCCTCGCACGCGATGTCGTGTTTTGCGATCAGGTCGAACACCTCACGCGGGCCATTGCCCAGCAGGTCCAGCACGCGGCGGCCCATCGTCGCCCCCAGCGTCGTCAGCAGGTCTTCGGGCATGACCCACAGGCCCGCATTCACCAGGCCGACATTGCGCCCCGACCCGCCAAAGCCGATCTCGTTGGCCTCCAGGATCGCGACACTGCGCGACTGCTGCGCCAGATGCAGGCCCGCCGACATCCCGGTATAGCCGCTGCCGATGATGGCGACATCGACATCCACATGCCCCCGCAGCGCCGTGGTGGGCGGCGCGGGCGGGGCGGTTACTTCCCAAAGTCCATGGCTGCGCGGATCGTTGTGCATGCACCTTTTCCTGTCACGTTCCCCAGCGAAAGGGGCGGGATATGTCGTGTGGAAGGTATTTTCGATCGCATCCGGTGCAAAACAATATTCGGAACTGGGGTCATTCCGATCCGGAATGACCTGCGGGTGCGGTCACTCCCCGCCGTGGGGCATCCGCCCCACCGGGGCGCGGCCCAGCGTATTGGCAAGGAACACGCCGAGCATCACCACCACACCGCCCAGCAGGGTGCGTGCCTCGGGCACTTCATGCACCAGTGCGAAGGATTCCAGCAGCGTGACCGGCGGCAGCAGGTACAGCAGGCCCGCCGCACGCGCGACGCCCATCTGCCCCACCACCCACGTCCATGCCGCATAGCCGACAAAGGCGGGCAGCACCGCAAGCTGCACCACGCCCAGCATGTTGGGCGTGGACATGCGCGGCAGCGTCGCCAGCGCCTGCGGCAGCCATGGCAGCAGCACGAGGCCGCCGACGATCAGCACATAGGCCGTGGTCGCCATCGCGCCATAGGTCGGGATCAGGCGTTTCTGCAAGGTGGTGTAAAGCGCGCTGCACAGCGCCGCGCCAAGGATGAGCGTCGTGCCCGAACCAAAGGACAGGCCCCCCGGTTCGCCGCCGGCGATGGTGACGACGCCGGCAAAGCTGATGAGTGATCCGGCCCATCCCCATGCCGTCAGACGTTCGCCCATGACCGCCACGGCGATGATGGCGGCCATCAGGGGGGAGGAACTGATCAGCAGGCTCGACGCCCCGGCGGAGACGCTGACCTCCCCGGTGTTGAACAGCACGTTGTACAGGCTGATGCCGATCCCCCCGCAGGCGAGGAAGCGCGGGATGTCGCGCGCACGCGGCAGGGGCGCGCGTTCATACAGCAGCCACCCCACCGACAGCACGGCGGCCAGCGCATACCGCAGCGCCGCCAGCGGCACGGGGCCGATGTCGTGCATCACGACACGGACGATGGGATAGGCGCTGCCCCATGACAGCAGGGCCACGGCGGCCCACAGGGCAACCAGTCGGGGATGGGCAGGGCGTGTGGTCATGGCGACATGGGATATGCCCGCGCATGGCGGCAGGCAACCGAATAAAAGTTCTTGGTGAAGCTTTTTCCAAAAAGCTTCGAAAGATGCCGCCTTTTTGGAAAAAGGCGGCACCCCAAAACTTTTATCCGTTGTCCGGGCCTACTTTTTCAGCGCATCCACCGCATCCAGCACACGCGCGGAATAGACAAGGGCCGCGCCCGCGTTCATCGCCACGGCCACGCCCAGCGCCTCGGCAATTTCCTCCCGCGTGGCGCCAGCCTTCACCGCCTCGGCCGAATGGACGGTGATGCAGCCGTCACACCGCGTCGTCGCAGCCACCGCAAGGGCGATCAGTTCGCGCGTCTTTGCATCCAGGTGCCCGGTCTTCGCCCCGGCCTCGCCCGCCGCGACAACGGCCTCGACCGTGCCGGGCGACAGGGTGGCGACCTTGCCGAATCCCTTGGCAAGCTGGTCGCGATAGGTGTTCCAGTCCATCATCATGGTCATGTCTTCCTGTGGTGATCGGGTGGCCCCGCCCGCATGGCGTCAGGCAGGAAATCGTGAAGCACGTCGTCGCAGGCCATGTCCGGCACGCTGTCCCCAAGGCCCCATGCCAGCAGGCTTGTCCCCTCGCGCAGCGAGACGAACCGCCGTGCGAGCACGGACGCGGGCAGGTCGCCGCGCAGCGTGCCCGCCGCGATCCCGTCCGCCATGACGGCGGTGAGCCAGTCGAGATGCAGGCGGAAAAACGCCGCCGTATGGCGCCGCATCGAAAGCGGCAGGCTGTCGCGCTGCGCCGCAAGGGCCGCGCATAGTGGCAGCATGCCCGCCATGGCGCTGTTGCTGAAGAAACCGGCAAAGGCGCGCAACCGGGCCGGGGCGTCGGGATACGTGCGGCGCACGGCCGACAGTTCGGCGGTGAAGCGGTGCAGGTAGTCCTCGATAACCGCGCATCCCAAAGCTTCCTTGGTGTGGAAATGATGGTGGACACTCGCCTTGCGGATGCCCGCCGCCTGCGCCAGATCCGCAAAGCTGAAGGCCGCATAGCCGCGCGTGCGGATCAGTTCCTCGGCCCGTTGCATCAGGATGCGGCGCGTACCGTGCTCCATGCAGGCAGCCTACCGACCCGAAGGTAGGGAGGGGAACTCACTTTCCCGTGGCCCTTTCCCCCGGTGCGAGGCACACCCCGGCCCCAGCACCCTGATCCGTTTAAGAAGTCGTGGTTTCCAAAGGCCCGCGACCTTTGGTGGGGGTTCGGGGCCAAGGCCCCTCACATGAGGAGTTTCACGTCAATGGCCACTTTCACTGCGAGATCATTTTTTCTTCTCCGTGTTTTGGATCCATGGTCTGAGCCTGTTTAACGACT
>NZ_NKUF01000003.1 GCF_003206495.1 Gluconacetobacter entanii
ACGAGGCCGCAGCAAAATTGATTTACCTGGCGCTCAATGCTACCTCCTCAGAGTGGAAGCGCTCAGTGAGCGAATGGTATGCTGTCAGATGCCAGCTCGCCATCATGTTCGATGATCGTTTCCCAATGGCCTGAAAAAGTGCCACCGCACAAAATTCTACACAGTCTCCAGTTCCAACTATACCGGCGCACGCAGCGAGGCAAATACGACCGAACCGCTGCCGCAGCTTTCGATCGGCTACCAGTTCAATGACCACCACCAGGTCTATGTGAACGCCGAGGGCGATTACCGCGAACCCAGCGCCGTGGACCTTGGCTGGACTACGCCGGGCAACAAGATGCTCAAGAACCAGTATTCCATCAAGGAAGAGCTGGGCTACCGCTATCACGACAAATATGTGATGGTTGACCTTGCGCTGTTCAACTACAACGTGACGAACCGCATCCTCGACACCTATATCGGCGCGAACCAGTATGCCCCGATCGAGGGCGGGAACCAGACCATGCGTGGCTTTGACGTCATGGTGGCGGGGCGTTCGTATTACGGGTTCAGCCCCTATGCCTCGTTCGAGTACCTGCATGCGACGCAGGATTCCAACGTGACGGATGGCAACGGGAACCTGATCCGCGCCAAGGGCCAGCAGGCGATCATGGCGCCGCATGTCATGGCCAATTTCGGCCTGACCTATAAATACAAGGGCTTCTTCGCCAATGCGAGCGTCCATTACACCGGCCCGCAGTCGGTGGCGCTCGACAACAGCGAACGCATCCCCGGCTATGTCACCGATACGCTGTCGCTTGGCTATCGCTTCAAGCCGTTCATGTATGCCAAGTCACCCACCTTCCGCCTGAACTTCACCAACCTGACGGGATCGGTGGTGCGCACCGGTGCAATGGGGGCGATCTACACCGCGGGCAACCAGGGGGGCTACAACGTCTATTACGGTGCGGCCGGCGGACGTAGCGCGAACGGCAACTCCTTCATGGTGGAACCGCGCTTTACCATGACGGGTACGATTTCCACCTCGTTCTGACGGTGGTGGCCTGCCGGTCTTCCGGCGGGCCTTTCGTGTGTCCCGGCCCGGACGTGGGGGGGGCGCATGGCCATGCCAGATGAGACATGCCGTGAATCATGAAAAGTTTTCGGGTGCTGCCCTTTGATTGAAAAAGGCAGTGTCTTTCGAAGCTTTTTGAAAAAAGCTTCACCAAAAACTTTTGTTTTTATCAGCAGGCTGTCCCGCAACGGCCTTTTATCGTGACGCCGAAGGCAACGACCACCATGCAGCACAGCAGACCCGACCCGGTTGATGAAGTCCTCCCGCTTGGCATGCTGTTCACGTTCGGGCTCCAGCATGCGCTGGTCATGTATTCGGGCACCGTGGCCGTGCCCCTCATCTTCGCCGCGACGCTGGGCATGGACATGGGCCAGACGATCACCCTGATCAATTCCGGCCTGATGACATCGGGGATCGCCACGATCATCCAGACGGTGGGGATCGGGAAGATCGGCTCACGCCTGCCGATCGTGCAGGGATCGTCCTTCGTGACGCTGGCCTCCATGCTCATGATCGGGCAGGCGTACGGGACCAGCGCCATCTTCGGCGCGATCATCGGGGCGGGGGGATGCACGCTGGTGCTGGCCCCGGCACTTGGACGGCTGATGCGGTTTTTCCCGCCGGTGGCGATCGGCTGCCTGCTGACGGTCATCGGCCTGACGCTGATCCCGGTGGCGGGCATGTGGCTTGGCGGCGGGACGCCGTCGGACGCGGCGTTCGGGTCGGCCCCGAACCTGCTGCTGGGCGGGGTGACGATGGCGGTCACGCTTGCGGTCTATGCGCTGGGGTCGGGCTTTGTCTCCAACATCAGCGTGCTGCTGGGCCTGATTGTCGGCAGCCTTGTCGCGCTGGCCTGTGGCATGGGACATTTCCAGGCGGTGCATGATGCGCCGTGGTTCGCGCTCAGCATGCCCATGGCCTTTGGCGTGCCGACCTTCCACCTCATGCCGGTGGTGATCATGACGCTGACGATGCTGGTGATCCTGGCGGAAACGACGGGCAACTGCATCGCGGTCGGGCGCCTTGTCGAACGCCCCACGAATGAGGAAACGCTGATCGCGGCATTCCGCGCCGATGGCCTGTCCACCATGCTGGGCGGTGTGTTCAACAGCTTCCCCTTCAATGCCTTTACGCAGAATACCGGCCTGATCGCGATGACCGACATCCGCAGCCGTTTTGTCGTTGCGGCGGCGGGGGTGGTGCTGATCGTGCTGGGCCTGTTTCCGAAGCTTGGCGCGTTGATCGCGGCCATGCCCGCGCCGGTGCTGGGCGGATGCGCGCTGGTGATGTTCGGCATGACGGCAATGGGGGGGATCCGTGAACTGTCGCATGTGCGTTTTGATGGCACGCGCAATGGCATGATCGCGGCGGTGTCCATGGGGCTGGGCATGCTGCCGATGGCGTGTCCCACGCTGTTCGCCCATACCAGCGGGATGGCGCGGCTGTTCCTTGGCAACGGAGTGTTCCTGTGCGTGTGTTCGGCGGTGGTGCTCAACCTGCTGATCGGGGAGAAGATCCCCACGCTTGAAGAAGAACTCGACCCCGACAGCGCGCGGCAGACCTCATGACCGCACCATCGCTGTCCGCCCGCGACCTCGCGCTGCTGCGCGAAGCGATCGCGCTTTCCTCCAGGTCGCGTGCGCAGGGACGCCACCCGTTCGGTGCGCTTGTGGCCGATGCCGCGGGCCATGTCGTTGCGCGCGCCATCAATGATTCGCTGCCGCCGCATGGTGATCCCACCCGCCATGCCGAACTGGTCGCCGTGGCGCAGGCCGCGCGCCTGCTTGCCCCCGACGCGCTGGCGGCCTGCACGCTCTACAGCAGTGCGGAGCCATGCTGCATGTGTGCGGGTGCCGTGTACTGGGGCGGGATCGGGCGCGTGGTCTATGCCCTGTCGGAACGGCGCCTGCTGGCGCTGACGGGGGACCACCCGGAAAACCCGACCTTTTCCCTGCCATGCCGCACGGTTTTTGCCCATGGGCAGCGCAAGGTCGCGGTCATCGGCCCCGCGCTGGAGGACGAGGCCGCCCTTGCGCATGACGGGTTCTGGACCCGCGACGCCCCCTGAGGGCGAAGATCAGGCCTGTCCGCGCCTGTCCGAAAACAGCCGCGATGCGCTGAGCATCATGCCGAGGAAGGCGATGATGGAGGCGAATTCAAGGCAGCGCATCGACGGTCGTATCGCGATCAGCCCGAACGTCATCGCCACGAGCATCGCCCCCGTCGCCTGCCCGCACTGGCGCGAGACCTGGACCATGCCGCTGGCGCTGCCGGAACGTCCGGCGGGGGCGGTGACCATCATGATGCGGTTGTTGGGGGGCTGGAAGATGCCAAACCCCATCCCCGCCAGCCCGACGCGCCAGACGATGTCATACCAGTGCGGCGCATCCGGCAGCAGGTAAAGCGCGAGGAAACCCATCGACGTGGTGAACAGCCCCACGGAGGACAGGATCGTCGCCGGGACCCGATCGCTCAGCCTGCTGATGACCGGGGCGACCAGCATGATCCCTACCGGCCACGGCGTGATCATCAGCCCCACCACCGAGGGCGAGGCATGGAACAGGTTCTGCACCGTAAAGGGAAAGGACACCATGAACAGGTTGGAGGAGACGAAGGCCAGGAACCCGATGCTGACCCCGGTGCGGAATGCCGGAACCTGCAGCATGTCGATCGGGAACATGGGATGGGCGCGCCCCTTCTGCCGCTGCACCAGCATCCAGCCCGCCACGATGCCGGTGACGGCGAAGGCGCAGACCTGCACGGCGCTGGCATGATGCGCGATGGAATCGCCCGCCATGATGAGCGCGCCGAACGCCAGCGCGTTGAGCAGCGCGCTCAGCCCGTCAAAGGCCCCGTGCTGCAGCGGCGTGCGCGGCAGCGACATCAGCGCCAGCACCAGTGCGGCCAGCCCGAGCGGGATGTTGATGAAGAACAGCCACGGCCATGTCGCGACCGACAGGATGATGGATGCCACCGTCGGCCCTGCCCCCACGCCAAGGGCGACCATCACGCCATTGAGCGCGATGCCGCGCCCGATGATGGCATGGGGATAGATGAAGCGGATCAGCGCGATGCTGACGCTCATGATGCATGCCCCGCCAAGGCCCTGCACCGCGCGCGCCAGCGACAGCGCCAGCAGCGAATGTGCGATCCCGCAGAACAGGGAGGAGACGACGAACAGCACCAGCCCGATCTGGCACAGCCGCCCGAAACCGATCCGCGCGCCCAGTGCTGCCGAGGGCAGCAGGGCGATGACGCTGGCCAACTGGTAGGAATTGATGATCCATACCGCCGACGCGGCAGAGACATGCAGGTCCGCCCCGATGGTCGGTAGCGCCACGTTGGCGATGGCGTAATCCAGCAGCGCCAGCAGCACCGACAGCGCGACCGCGCACATCGCCTGTATCCGGGCCGCGCCGTGCAGGCCCTCTCCTTCGGTCAGTATCCTGGTATCGCGTGGCATGGCATGTCGCTGTCTTGCGCGGTATCCGGCAGGGGCGGACGTGCGCGGGGGATGGGGCACGCAACCCCGTTTCCGGGGCTGTGCGTGGCGGGCGGGGACCGTCAGGCGTCGGCGGCGCGGTCCAGCGCACGCGCGCCGATGTCACGGCGCCAGATCGCGTCATCCCACCGGATCGCACCCACCCCGGCATAGGCCCGGTCGCGCGCCTGCGCCAGCGTATCACCCGTGGCGCAGACCGCCAGCACACGGCCACCCGCCGCGACCAGTTCCCCTTTCGCATCCAGCTTCGTGCCCGCCTGGAATACCTGCACGCCGGGCAGCTTTTCCGCGTCCTCGATGCCCGTGATCACGCCGCCGGTCACCGGTTTGCCGGGATAGCCGCGCGCGGCCATGACCACGCTGATGGAAGGCTGGTTGGAAAAGCGGATGTCCGTGCCCGCCAGATCGCCCTTCGCCACGGCGACAAGGGCGGCAAGCAGGTCGCTGTGCAGCCGGATCAGCAGGGCCTGCGCCTCCGGGTCGCCAAGGCGGACATTGTATTCAATCAGCTTCTCCCCCTCGGGCGTCAGCATCAGGCCGGCGAAGATGATGCCGTGGAACGGCGTGCCACGGCGCGCCATCTCGCGCAGCATGGGGCGCACCATCGTATCGAGGGCGGCTTCCTGCCGCGCGGCATCGAACCCGGCGGGGGGGGAGACCGCGCCCATGCCGCCGGTATTGGGGCCGGTATCGCCATCGCCGATGCGCTTGTGGTCCTGCGCCGCGCCGATCAGCACGGCTTCCTCCCCCGCGCAGAAGGCAAAGAGCGAGACCTCGTCACCGACAAGGCACTCCTCGATCACCACCGTGCGTCCGGCGTCGCCCATGGTGGCGTCGGTCATCAGGTCGCGGATGGCGGTCTCGGCTTCTTCCACGCTCTGGGCCACGATCACGCCCTTGCCCGCAGCAAGGCCGTCAGCCTTGACCACGATCGGCGCGCCGGTGGTGCGCACATATGCCAGCGCATCGGCGGCGTTGTCGAAACGCGCCCAGCGCGCGGTGGGAATGGCCGCCGCGTCGCAGACTTCCTTGGTGAAGGTCTTGCTGCCCTCAAGCTCCGCCGCCGCGCGCGACGGCCCGGCGCAGGCGATCCCGGCCTGCGCGCAGGCATCGGCCAGTCCCGCCACCAGCGGGGCCTCCGGTCCGGGCACCACAAGGTCGATGCGCTCATCACGCGCAAGTTTGATCAGGCCCGCCACGTCATCGGCGCGCACGGCGCAGTTGGTGCCCAGCGCGGCCGTGCCGGGGTTGCCCGGCGCGATGAACAGCGCCTCCAGCAGGGGCGAACGCGCGATCGCCGCCGCCATGGCATGTTCACGCCCCCCCGATCCGACCAGCAGCACCCGCATGAATCAATTCTCCTGTTTGCAATCCGCCCTTTCGGGATGCGCGTCTCTATCATACCTTCGGGTCATGCATGAACCCAGCCATCCCTCTGGCGCGCAGGGCGCCACCAACATTGCGGAATATTCCGTCTCCGAAATCTCGGGCGCGATCAAAAACACGCTTGAAGGTACGTTTGGACGTATCCGTGTGCGCGGCGAGATTACGGAATTCAAGCGATATTCCTCCGGCCACCTGTATTTTTCCCTCAAGGACGAGAAGGGGAAGCTGTCTTCGGTCGTCTGGCGCGGCAGCGTCGCGCGCCTGGGGCTGAAGCCGGAAAACGGTCTGGAGGTCATCGCCACGGGCAAGATTTCCGCCTATGGCGAGCGTTCCTCCTACCAGATGATGATCGACCGGATGGAATATGCGGGCGAGGGCGCGCTGCTGGCCCGGATCGAGAAGCTGCGCCAGCGCCTGGCGCAGGAGGGGCTGTTTGATACGGAGCGCAAGCGGCGGCTGCCGTTCCTGCCGCGCGTGATCGGCGTCGTGACCTCGGCGCAGGGGGCGGTCCTGCATGACATCCGCACCACCATCGCCCGGCGTTTCCCGCGCGACCTGCTGGTCTGGCCCGTGCCGGTGCAGGGGGAGGGGGCCGCCGAACGCATTGCCGAGGCCGTGGCCGGGTTCGACCGCATCGACGGTCGTTCGGGGGTGGCGCGGCCCGATGTGCTGATCGTGGCGCGTGGTGGTGGCTCGCTGGAGGACCTGATGGCCTTCAACGACGAAACCGTGCTGCGCGCGGTGGCGGCGTGCACGATTCCGGTCATCTCCGCCGTGGGGCATGAAACGGATACGACCCTGATCGATTTCGTGTCCGACCGGCGCGCACCGACCCCCACGGCGGCGGCGGAAATGGCCGTTCCCGTCCGGGCGGAGCTGGAGGCCGACCTTGCGCACCGCATGGCGCGGCTGTCGAACGGGCTGGGACGTGTGCTGCAACTGGCGCGTGCGCGGCTGGAGAGGGCGTCCGCAGGGCTGCCGGACCTGCCCTCCCTGCTGGAGACGGCGCGCATACGGCTCGATGACCGGTCCTATCGACTCGACATGGCGCTGCCCGCGCTGCTGGAACGGCGGCGCGCGCGGCTGCAGGCGGCGTGCGACCGCCTGCCCACGCCGGGCACCGTCATCGCGCTCAAACGCTCCGGCCTGACGCTGGCTTCGGCCGGTCTGGTGCGTGGCTTGCCGCATTACCTGCGTGACCGGCGCAACCGGGTGGCGTCGCTGCGTCCATCGGCGCCCGCCCTGCTGGCGCTGCTGCGCGAGCAGCGCGCGCGGGTGCAGGGGGAGGGCGGACGTCTGGACTCCCTGTCGCCGCGCGCGGTGCTGGAACGTGGCTATGTGCTGGTGCGCGACCGTGCGGGCCATCCGCTGACGCTTGCGGCGGAGGTGAAGGCCGGATCGCAGGTCATCATGACCTTTGCCGATGGGGAAATCGCGGCGCAGACCGAACGCGATCCCCGCAGCGGACAGGGACGGCTGGACCTGTGATAACAAAGGAAAGAACAGTGGCAAGGCAGGGCGTGAGCATGAAACAGCGCGGGATGTCGCGTATGGCATTGACGGTGGCGGTGCTGGGGGGAATGGCGTCGGGCCTGTCGGCCTGCGCGCCGCATCACCGCGCGGCCCCCGTCGCATCCCCGCCACCCGCTGCCGTTGCGGCGACGGGCACGGCGGAGCCTGTGCTGGTGAACGACCCGTCCGCCCCGGCGGACACGCCGCTATGTGGCCATGCCGCGCGGGAGGCCAACGCCATCGGGGCGACGATCCATCCCGACATCACCCCCGAACGCAGCAGTTGCGCCGCCAATGCGTGTTTCGATCCGCAGACGGGGACTTATATCGGGGCCGATGGTAACCGCCATGTCTGCCGGTAGGCAGGCCCTGCCGTCCACGATGTAGCGCTGTCGCGTGGACGGACCTTCCGGGCGCTGCCCGGACCCGGCAGGGAGCGCGCTCCCTGCACCCTGATCTGTTTTATGAAGTCATGGTTTCCAAAGGGTAATACCCTTTGGTGGGGGTTCGGGGGCAAAGCCCCTGAGACCCTGCCGTCCACGATGCAACGTCGTCGCGTGGATGGGCCTTCCGGGCGCTGCCCGGACCCGGCAGGGAGCGTGCTCCCTGCACCCTGATCTGTTTTGTGAAGTCATGGTTTCCAAAGGGCAATGCCCTTTGGTGGGGTATGGGGCAAAGCCCCATGGAAACCGGAGGAGCCCCGCCCTGTAACGGGAGAGCGGGGCGCGTGGTCAGCGTTCGATCGGGCGGTATTTGATACGGCCCGGTTCGGTCGCATCCGGGCCGAGGCGACGGCGCTTGTCTTCTTCATAGGCCTGGAAGTTGCCTTCGAACCATTCGACGTGGCTGTCGCCCTCGAAGGCGAGGATATGCGTTGCAAGGCGGTCGAGGAACCATCGGTCATGGCTGATGATGACCGCGCAGCCTGCGAATTCGGCCAGCGCCTCCTCGAGCGCGCGCAGCGTATCGACGTCAAGGTCGTTGGTCGGTTCGTCAAGCAGGATGACGTTGCTTTCCTGGCGCAGCATCTTGGCCAGATGGACGCGGTTGCGTTCACCCCCCGACAGGACGCCGACCTTCTTCTGCTGATCCGGCCCCTTGAAGTTGAAGGCCCCGACATAGGCACGCGACGGCACCGCGCGCTTGCCAAGGTAGATGACATCCGTCCCGCCGGAGATTTCCTCCCACACGGTCTTGTTGTCATCGAGGCTGAAGCGCGACTGGTCCACATAGCCGAGCTTGACGGTATCCCCGATCTTCAGTTCGCCGCTGTCGGGCTTTTCAAGGCCCATGATCATCTTGAACAGCGTGGACTTGCCCGCGCCGTTCGGCCCGATCACGCCGACGATGCCACCGGGCGGCAGCTTGAAGCTGAGGTCGTCGATCAGCAGGCGGTTGCCAAAGCCCTTGCGCAGGTCCTCGGCCTCGATCACCGTGCTGCCAAGGCGCGGGCCGGGCGGGATGACGATGTCGGCGACACCGTTCGCCTTCTCCCCGCTCTGGGCCAGCATTTCCTCATACCGGGCGATACGCGACTTGCTCTTGGCCTGGCGCGCCTTGTGGGAGGAACCGATCCATTCCTGTTCGGCGGCAAGGGCACGCTGGCGCGCGCTTTCCTCCTTCTCCTCCTGTGCGAGGCGCTTGCGCTTCTGCGTCAGCCACGAGGAGTAGTTGCCCTCGAACGGGTAGCCACGGCCACGTTCGAGTTCGAGGATCCAGTTCGTCACGTTGTCGAGGAAGTAACGGTCATGGGTGATGACCATGACGGTGCCCTCGTAATCGCGCAGGGTCTTTTCCAGCCACGAGACGCTTTCGGCATCAAGATGGTTGGTCGGTTCGTCAAGCAGCAGCAGGTCGGGCTTTTCCAGCAGCAGGCGGCACAGCGCGACACGGCGGCGCTCCCCCCCCGACAGCTTGTCCACCGGGCTGTCGGCCGGGGGGCAGCGGAGCGCGTCGAGCGCGATTTCCAGCTTGCGGTCGAGTTCCCACCCGTCGCCCGCGTCGATGACTTCCTGCAGTTCCGCCTGTTCGGCGAGCAGGGTGTTCATCTCCTCGTCGGACATGGGTTCGGCGAACTTCATTGAGATCTCGTTGAAGCGGTCCACCGCCTTTTTCAGTTCGCCAAAGCCCTGGGCGACGTTTTCACCCACGGTCAGGCTTTCGTCGAGCTTGGGTTCCTGCTCGAGGTAGCCGATGGTCGCACCTTCGGCGGCCCAGGCCTCGCCACCAAATTCCTTTTCGATGCCGGCCATGATTTTCAGCAAGGTGGACTTGCCCGCGCCGTTGACGCCAAGGACGCCGATCTTGACGCCGGGCAGGAATGACAGGGTGATCCCCTTGAAGACCTCGCGCCCACCCGGGTACGCCTTGGTCAGGTCCTTCATCACATAGACATATTGCGTGGCGGCCATGACGGTCAGGCTCCCGAAAGCTGAAGGATACAGGAATGTGCAAGGAACATGGTTGTGGGCCCCTACGGCAAAGGGCCGCGTTCGTGCAACAGGGCCTGCGCCCGGCAGGACTTGAACCCGCAACCAAGCCGTTATGAGCGGCCCGCTCTAACCAATTGAGCTACGGGCGCGCAGGCAGGTAGTGATTCGCGCATGTGCGATCTTTTTGCAAGATGCCATGGGGGCCGGTGAAGTCGATTTTACATCTTTTTTCATGCATGCCCCCCTCACGGCGGAGATGACATATGTGTAACGTCCATGATCTGGCTCATGTCCGGGGGGTACGATTGACTGTATCGGGCATGGCCAGGACATGCACGACCGCGGCGCCACGCGCCCGCGTGTTCGTGCATGTGGATCTGAGTATGACAGAACAACCCTTTGCGTGGCAGGAGCCATAACGTGGACGTATCCAAGATTTCCCCGGGCAAGGACGTGCCCAACGACATCAACGTGGTCATCGAGATCCCGCAGGGATCGGGCGTGAAGTACGAAATCGACAAGGACAGCGGCGCAATCGTTGTGGATCGTATCCTGTTCACGCCCATGGTCTATCCGGCCGCCTATGGCTTCGTCCCCAACACGCTGGCCGCCGATGGCGACCCGACCGACGCGCTGGTGCTGCTGCCTGCCGCCGTGGTTCCGGGCTGTGTCGTGCGCGCGCGTCCCATCGGCATGCTGAAGATGGAAGACGAAAGCGGCCAGGACGAGAAGATCATCTGCGTCCCCCACGACAAGGTGCACCCGTACTATTCCAAGGTCGAGAAGCTTGAAGACCTGCCCGAGATCACCCTGAAGGAGATCGAGCATTTCTTCACCCGCTACAAGGACCTTGAAAAGGGCAAGTGGGTGAAGGTTTCCGGCTGGGCCGGCAAGGAAGAAGCCGGCAAGGCGATCATGGATTCCATCGCCGCCATCAAGAAGAAATAAGAACACCATCGCGGGGTGGCGGGGCCCGTGCGGTCCCGTGCCGCCCCCATGGCGGCCCTTGTGTGATCGCCCCGCGCGTCGTGTCGTGCGTGTCAGGCCATCATCGCGCGTGCCGCATCATCCATACAGGCCGGTTTCCCCGTCAGGCGCGCCACCAGCGCCATGTAGCGGGCCATGTAATCGCCCATGTCCAGCGTGCGCACCGCCTGCGCCCGGACCCTGCCGCGCAGGTGCCGTGACAGGGCGCGATCCTCCAGCAGTTCCAAAACCCCGTCCGCGATGCGCCGTGGCTCCAGAAATGGCACGAGGCGCGCGGTCTTCCCGTCATGCAGGAATTCCCGCACCGGTGCGGTGTCGCTGCCGACAATCGCGCATCCGCAGGCCATCGCCTCACGCAGGGACCATGACAGCACGAACGGGTAGGTCAGGTAGACATGCGCGTCGGAGCGGCGCAGCAGGTCGAGGAACCTGTCATAAGGCAGCCTGCCGACGAAATGCACGCGCGCGGGGTCGATCCATGCGCCAAGTTCCGCCAGCATCCGCTCCAGCCAGCATCCCTGTGGCGGTGGCGTGCCGTAACTGACGCCATCGCCGCCGACCACGACCACCCGCACATCCGGCCGGGCACGCAGGATGCGCGGCAGGGCGCGCATGAAGACGTGAAACCCGCGATAGGGTTCAAGGTCGCGCGCGACATAGGTCACCAGCTTTTCATGCGGGGAGATGCGGACATCCCCCAGCGCGAAAGGACGGGTCGCGGCCGCGGGGTCGGGGCGGCATTGCGCAAGGTCCACCCCTTCGCGCAGCAGGGTGATGCGCGGGCGCGCCCAGTCGGGATAGGTGTCGCGCTGGAAACGGGTGGGGGAATGTCCCCATCCCGGCTGCGCCAGCGCCTGCAGGTTGAGCGTATTGCGCGCGCGCACCATGGGCGCCGACGCGGGAGAGAAGGGAAATTCCGGGTCGAACCCGACATCCAGCCCCGACGGGTGATAGAAGAATTCGTAATATCCCAGCACCGGCACGCCGGGATAGACATCGCCAAGGTCCAGCAGTTCGCCCCAGCCATGATGGCCGATGATGATGTCGGGCATGAACCCGAGGTCGCGCAGCGTCCGCGCCGCGCGCGCCACCTGTGCGGCGCGTTCCATCGCATGGGCGATCTCGCCCACCGGCGGCGGCCCGCCCACCTTTGCGGGCGGGGGCATGCGGTATCCCACGCGCCGGACCCACGGCATCGCGCCGGACCCGGTCTCGCTTATGAAGACAAGTTCGTTGCCGCCCTGCGCATGCAGGTGGCGCAGCAGGTGCAGGAACTGCCCGGGGAAATTCTGGTGGATGAACAGGTATTTCACCGTTCGTCCCCCCGGTTCTCATCCCCCCGGTCGTGCGGCGCCATGCGCACCATGGAACAGCGGCCGGCCGGACGGGGAGAAGGGCGTGGCGTCACGTTGCCGCCTCAACTCCGTCGCCGGGTTGCGGCCTTCTTGCGGGCCTTGAGCAGCGCCACCCGTGATCCGGGAACCTTGCGCCCACGACCGGGATGGATGTCCTCGGGCGACAGGGGGGTGGTTTCTTCTGTCCGGGGGGCCGCCGTGGCTTTCCCGGTGGCTTTTGCAGTGGATTTTGCGGCGGCTTTTCCCGTGGTCGCTGTGGCGGTCTTTGCTGCGGCCTTTGCGGACCCGCCGGCACGGCCCTTGCGGGGGGATGCCCTGCCCGTGCGCGTGGTGTCGGTGTCCGGCGGTTCCGTGGCGGTGTTGGCATGGGCCGCCATATCGGGCCGCACCCTGCCCCTGCGCGCCGTGCGACGGGCAGGCCGCGTGGGGGTGGGGGCCGGTTTTTCGGCTTCCGCGGCCTCCAGCAGTTCAAGCACCTGCGCCTCCCGCGTGGGGTCGGCATCCGGCCACGTGCCTTCCGCCGCACCGTCGCGCAGCGTGTCGCGCGGGGCAATCTCGATCAGGAAGGCTTCCAGCGGGGAAAGGTCGTCGGACATGGCGGCGATGTCCTCCACCGGCCCGATGCGGCTGCCATCGACGAAGGTGGCGCTGACACGGCAGGTAAATGCCTCGGCCGCCTGTCCGATCAGGCGCACGCGCAGGCCCAGAAGCGGCAGCGCCATGCCGCGACTGCCGCAATAGGTGCCGCCCGTCACCCAGGGGGAAAACCATCCCTGTCCCAGCACCGCCTGATATTCGATCTGCTCCGGCGCGAGGGGGGCGTCGGGCAGGATGGCGAACCCTTCGATCCACGCCTTGCTGCCGATCGTGCCCATCCATGCATCGCACGCGACATGCACGTCGCCGCGCCGCTGGATATGGGCGACAATGCCGCGTTCATCCGCGTCTGCGGTGCGCGAGGAGGGCTGGGGGGATGCCGTGCGGGCCGCCGCCTGCGGCATCGTGGTTGCGGGTGCGGGGAATGCCGGTGTGGCGGCGGCTTTCGCCACCGGGGTGTAAAGCCGCGCGACCTGAAGGTTGGGCCGCACATTTTCATGGGCGGGGTCGTGATAGGTCGTGACCATGATCCATGTCGGCCGGTTGTCCACCCGGACCAGTGCCGCGCCACGGTCGAGGCCGAGCCACCCGTCCTCATCAAGGCCGCGGATCGTGATCGCGCCATCGGGGTCCGTGGGCGACGGGGTGACGCGCACCCCCGGCAGTCCGCCGAGTGCCCCGGCCCCCGATGGCGCGGCGACGGGGGCGTGGAAGATGCAGAATGTCCCCGGTTCCAGCAGCATCAGTTGCGCCGCCACGCCGACATTGAGGATTCGTTCAGGCTGTCCCGTCATGCGTGGGCGTCCTGGTTGCAAGAGCGCGCGCGTGCGTGCCTCGCAAGGCATGTCGAAGGCCGGGCATGGGCCGGGTTGCGGATCAAGGCCGGATTTCCCCTGTTGGCTGTGTCGCGTGTCGTGTTCGGGTGCGCCGCACCGGTCAGGGCGGCGGTGTGTGGGTGGCATAAGACATGAAAAACATGTTCAATTGGTGAACGCCCATCGACAGCGGCAGCGTCACGCCCCGCCCCGTCGCGCGGAGACGTTCGGCCACCGCCCCGATGTCGAACGCCACGGCCGCAAGGCCCGCGCGCCAGAGCAGCCCCAGCGTGAAGCACCATGTCTCGGGACAGACGGAGGGCACGAACCCGACATCCGCCTGCTGCGCGCGGACAAGGGCCAGCGCCTCCGCCCGGTCGTACCGCCCGGTGATGAAGACATGCCCCGTCGCCAGCAGTTCCGCGTCATTGGCGCTGTATCCGGCGATGACATATTCCACCGGCAGGCCATGCGCCCGGGCATCGCGCGCCGCATCGCGCAGGATGTCGTAACCCTTTTCCATGCCGATCGCGCCCACGACAAGGACACGCACCCGCTGCGTGCGCGGGCGTGGCGCCACGACCTGCATGTCCGGCGGCAGGGGCGTGGCGGCGACAAGCATTGGGAGCGAAAGCGTGGGACGGTCATCCTCCGGCGGGCGGACCTGTACGGGTTGTGCCGGGAAATACCGCGCCAGCCTGCGTGCGACATCGTGCGACGGCACGATGACCCGCCGCGCGCGCGCCATGTCGCCTCCGAACCGCTCCCGCAGGGCGATGATGCCGCCATCCTCCTCCGGGTCCAGCAGGCTTCCCAGTGTCGCGATACATCGTGTGCAGCCCGCGATGTCCGGTTCCCCGCAATACCGGCCGGACGGGCCGACCATGACGAGGCGCGGGCACAGCCCCGCATAATCATGCACATACATCTCGTATGGCACGCCAAGGGCCGCGCACAGTTCACGCAGGCGCGCGCCATGGCCCAGCGCATGATGCCATTCGACAGTGCGCACGCCCTCGGTCCGCAGGAAGGCCAGCAGCGCATCGCGTTCAGCGGGCCAGCGGAATTCCAGCACCGGCATCTTCAGCCCCTGCGTCCCGTCGCTGTCTTCCGCGATGCGGAAGCCGACGGTATCGCGGGTGGCATCCGCGACGGGACGCAGGATCAGCGGACGCAGGCCGCGTGCCCGCCACATCCGTGCGCGATCGGTGATGACACGGTCCACCCCGCCGCTCATGGCGTGCGTAGCCAGCACGACGGCGCGTGAAAACCCCTGCGCACGTGACATCCGCCGCCACAGCACCACCCCCATGCGCCGCCGCGCGGGGGCCAGCGGGTCGCGCGCCACATGGTCGCGGATCAGGGCGTCATAGCCGGGATAGAGACGGTTGATCAGCCACAGGTTGCGCTGCATCAGCGTCTGTCGCGCCACCCCGAACGATGCGCCGCCGACATGCCCGACAAACGCGCCGGGGGCCGCGACATGCCGCCATCCCAGTCGCGTGGCCCGCATGCAGAAATCGTTCTCCTCCCCATACCCATGGGCGAACAGGTCGGTGCGCAGGGGGCCGGTGGCGTTCAGGCAGTCATGGCGGATGAACATGCAGAACCCGTGCCCGGTGGGAATGTCCACCGCCCGGCCCGCATTGGCGGTGCGCGCGGCCTCCATCAGCATGCGGACCTGCCGTGCATCGGGGGGCGGTGCGGTGTGGCCGTCGGCCTGCGGGTCGGGCCATGTCAGGATGCTGGCATCGTTGGAAAAGGGCGTGACGGTGCCGGTTTCCGCGTGCCCGTAAGCCACGATCGCCAGTTCGTCGAGCCATCCCGGTGCAACGAGCGTATCGCTGTTGAGCAGGACGACATCCGTTCCGCCCGCCTGCGCCAGTCCCGTATTGATGGCATGGGGATACCCCCTGTTGGCCGCATGGCGCAGCAGCGTGATCGCCCCGGTCGCGGCCATCCGGTCCAGATCCGCGCGCAGCAGGGCGTCCGGCGTCGCGTCATCGACGACGATGACCGACATGACGATGCCGCTTGCGGGTTGGGGAGGGGCGTGCAGCACACTGTCGAGACAGGCCAGCGTCAGGTCGCGGCTGCCATGGACCGGGATGATGACATGCACCCTGCCGCCATGTCGCGGGATGTGGCGGCACCGCGCGCCGGCCTTCGTCGTGCCGGCGCGCTGCGGGGCGGGCAGGGGGCCAAGCAGGATCGGACTGCCCGCCATGTCGCGGCCGTCACTGGTCTGTACATGCACGCTGCCGCTGGCGGGCAGGGCGGTGCGCGCGATACGCACCGCACGCGGCCGCGCCAGTGGCGGCAGGCCGGGACAGGGCACGGCATCCCGCGTGGCGTCGAATGGCGGCATCAGCACGCGCCCCTCCCCATCGCGGAGCGTGATGCGTGGTGCGTGCGCCGGGTCCGCCGGATGCCAGACCCAGCCACTGATCCCGCCACGATCCAGCCGGACGGCCCCGACGGTACGGCGGATGACGGCAGGGTGCAGCGGACTGCCCAGCAGGGCGCGCCCCTGCCGGTCCGTGGCCTCCATCGTCGCCGCGCGGCGCGCGCGCGGGGGCAGCAGGCATGATGTGGGCGACCTGCGGCCCCGACGAAGGTCGGGCGCGTGTTTTCCCCCGTGCAGCACGGGCGCCGCCCCGTCGGGCAGTCCGCCCCAGTGCAGCGTCCCGTCGCCTGCCATGCCCACCCATCCGGGCAGTCCCAGCGCGCTACAGGTCCGTGTGGCGCACTCCCCGATGGCGGTATCGAACCCGTGGCGCGACAGCACATGGCTGACCGCCGTGCGGGCCTCCTACCACTGCGTCAGTGCGATGTGCGCCAGCGCCAGCAGCGTCCAGCCCTCGCGGAAATCATGCTGTCGCAGCATGGGGTGCAGCAGGCGCACGACGCCCGCATGATCGCCCATGCCCATCCGCCCGACCGCCAGGGCGAACCCGATCCCCGCATCCTGCGGCGCAAGACGCCACGCCCGGTCCAGCCAGGGACGGGCGGCGGCGTCCTCCCCCCGCGCGATCAGGGACTGGGCATGGCGCAGGGCGGCATGGGCGTCGCCCCCGGCGGTCTCGTCACCGGAGGCCTCATTACCGGGGGACGGGGGTGTCGCAACGTCATCGCGCGACATGTTGCGGGGCCTGTGCCTCAGGTGGTGCGTCCGGTGCGGCACCGGCAGGTGGGGCGGCATCCGCCGTGGCGGCGGGCAGGCGGGCCAGATCCTGCGCCGCCTGCGTGACCCCCTGCGCCTGTGCGCGCTGCAGCCACAGGCGCGCGCGCGCAGGGTCCGCCGTGCCCGCAAGCCCCCGGGCGAGGTAGCGCCCGAGCATGAGTTGCGCCAGCGCGTTTCCCCCCTGCGCGCCCTGCGTGAACCAGTGCTGGGCCTGTGTGCGGTCGGTCGGGATATCGTGCCCGCCGCCATACATCGCGCCGAGCGAGAACATGGCGTCGGCCAGTCCCTGCTGCGCGGCCTGATGATACAGCGCCAGTGCCGCGTCATGGTCGCGCGGGCCGCCATGTCCCGTCACATGCATCTGTGCGGCCGCGGCCTGCGCTTCCGCCATGCCGGCGCGGGCCGCCTGCATGATCCAGTGGCGCGCCGCCACCGGGTCGGCCGCAACGCCCTGTCCGCCCAGCAGCATGCGCCCGTACCAGTACTGCGCATTGACCACGCCCGCCTGCGCCGCATGTTGCATCCAGTGCGCGGCGCGTGCGGGCTCGGGGGCATGGCCGAATCCCTCCAGCAGGCATTTGGCGTAATTGAAGGCCGCGACCGGATCGCCCGCGTCCGCCGCGCGTGCGAACCCGTCCGTCAGGGCATCATGCCCGCCTTCATCCCCATCCCGTAAGGCATCGGGACCGGGCCCGCCCGTCATGCTGTCGAGCACGGCGGCAAGGTCCGCCGTCGCCGCACCGTCCCCGCACGTGACGGCACGGCGCAGCCAGTGCGCCGCCGCCCGTGGGTCCGGGGCGGGCAGGCCACGGCCGGACATGCACATCACCGCCATCATGCGGCAGGCGTCGGCGCGCCCGGCCTGTGCCGCGCGGCGGTACCATGACATCGCCTCGTGGTCGCTGGCCATTTCCGAGATGCCGCGCGCATGCAGGTCGCCCACCACGATCGCGGCCTCGCGGTCGCCCTGCAGGGCCGCGCGGCGCAGCCATGTCTCCGCCCGCAGGACATCGCGCGCCACACCCCGCCCACGCAGCAGCGCCATGCCATAGCGCGCGCAGGCGGGACGGATATCCTGCTCCGCCGCCTGCTGGTACATCCGCGCCGCCGCCGCGAGGTCGATCTCTCCCCCCCGCCCGGTTTCATGCAGCATGCCCAGCACGTAGCATGCACTGCCCAGTCCCTCCGCCGCGGCCTTGTGCAGGGCGTCCATCGCCGCCGCGGCATCCGTGTCCAGCCTGGCAAGCCCCAGCCCCAGATAGCCCTGTGCGCATCCGGCTTCGGCGGCAAGGGTGCTCCATTCCCGTGCCGCCGCAAGGTCGCGCACCTCCTCCGGGCCATGGGCCAGCAGGTGGCCATACAGCGCCTGCGCATCAGGCAGGCCCAGTTCGGCGGCGCGCCCGATCCAGCGCGTTGCCTCCACCGGGTCATGGGCGGGGACGGGGGGCGCATCCCCGCCGGGCAGCAAGGTGCGCGCCGGGTCAGTGTGCGCAATGTCGAGCAGCAGCAGCATGCCAAAGGCAAAGCAGGATTCCGTATGCCCCGCCTGCGCCCCGCGCCGCAGCCAGCGCGCTCCCTCGGGCACGCTCGGCGCGGTGCCAAGACCGTCGAGATAGGCCTGCGCCACACGGAACTGCGCCTGCGCCATGCCGTCGCGCGCCATCTGCCCCAGCAGGGCGAAGCCGCGCGCGGCCTCCCCGCCTTCGAGCAGGCGGCAGGCATGCTCATAGGCGGCCCCCGGCGCGATGCCCGCGAAAAAACGGTCGAAAATGCGCGAGATTTTCATGGTGCCGACAAATCAGGGCTCACGCATGCCATTGGTCATCGCAGGGATCAGCTTGTTGAGCAGGTACTGCATGATGGTGCGTCGGCCGACATGGATGTCCGCCTCCACCGGCATGCCGGGCTGCGGGCGGAAGAAGGGCGGAACCCCGTGCAGGCTGTAGCGGTCGATCGCCAGGCGCACGCGGTAATAGGCCGCCTGCGGATCGCCCGAGGTATCGGAGGTGCCGCCTTCCTGCGCCGTCATGCCGCCTGCGACGTTCGTGCCACCACCCGCGAAGGAATCCGCGCTGATGACGCGTACCGTGGCGTCCGCCCCGCCATACTGCGTATAGGGGAAGGCCGCGAATTTCAGCAGCGCCCTGTCGCCGGTGCGGACATAGCCGACATCCAGCCCCCGCATCACGGATTCCACCTCCAGCCGCCCGTCGATCGGAACCAGCGTCATCAGTGGGGAGGCCGCCTGCAGCACCGACCCGGTGGACAGGCGCGCGATGCTGAGCACCACGGCGTCCTTCTGCGCGCGCATCTGCACCAGCGTGTGATGCAGCATCGCCTTGCGATAGCTGCTGTCGGCATCGGCAAGGTGATGCTGCGCCACGCTGAGGTCCTGGTACACCGTCGCCTGCCAGTTGCCGATATAGCCGTCGCGCTGCGCCTTCATCGCGTCCAGCCGTGCGCGCGTGGCCTCCGCATCGTGGCGCGCGGTGATCTGCGAGCGCACGACCTCCATCAGGCTGTCCTGCGAGGCGAGGGTGGACAGGCGGCTGCCGACCTGTTCGCGCTGCAGGCGTTCGCGCATGTCGCGCACGTCACTCGCCACCTTTGCGCTGGCGGCGTACATCGCCGTGCTGGCCTCGTATCCCTGCAGGTCGCTCTGCAGGCCGGCCACCTGGCGGTCGTAATTGGCGACCTTGGCGGAATATTCGGATTTGCGGCGCATGAAATCCGCCGCCTCCTGCACCGAGGCAGGGTCGGACATGTCCGGGGCATAGTCCCGTCCCGCCGCCTCCGCCGACAGGCGCGCCACTTCCGCGCGGTAGGATGCGGCCTGCTTGCGCATGTTCTCCACGTCGGCGTCGCTCAGCGTGGGGTCGAGTTCCGCGAGGATGTCGCCCTTGTGGACGATGTCGCCCTCATGCACGTTGATCGAACGGATGATCGACGTCTCGAGCGGCTGCACGACAAGGGTGCCGTCGGCCGCGACCAGCCGCCCGTTCGTCGTGACCACCCGGTCCAGCGGCAGGAACGTCATCACCAGCAGCCCCGCGATCGCAAGGCCGCCGATCACCCAGATGATGTACAGCGCCGCGTCCTGCGGCGGCATGTCGATCAGCGCGGCGCTGGGCGAATAGAACTCCAGCAGGCCGGGCGGCATCGCCGTCGCACCAGCATCGGTGGCGGGCAGCAGGCGGGCAAGCCCGCGGCTGGCGTTGGCGGTCGCGTCGTGCGCCCCGTCCGGGGTGTCGGCATCATGGGGGGTCATGTCGCGCTCGCTCATTCTTCGGACTCATGAAGGTCGGGCAGCATGTCCGCCTCCGCGATGTCGGGCGGCGCGGACTGGTGGCGGTTCTGCTGCATCCACAGCGTGCGGTAGATCTCGCAACGGCGGAGCAGGACCGCGTGCGGGGCGATATCGACCACATGCCCCTGGTCCATCACGCAGATCTGGTCACATTCCATCAGCGACGACAGCCGGTGCGAGACGATGACCATCGTGCGCCCGCGCGCAAGGCGCTGCAGGTTGGCGTTGACCAGCGCCTCGCTCTCGGGGTCGAGGGCGGAGGTCGCCTCGTCAAGGATCATCAGGCGCGGGTCGGAAATCACCGCGCGCGCGATGGCGAGGCGCTGGCGCTGCCCGCCGGAGATGTTGGTGGAGCCTTCCTCGATCCATGTCTCATACCCTGCGGGCATGCGTTCGATGAATTCCTCCGCCCCGGCAAGGCGCGCGGCGCGGACCACCGCCTCCATCGTCAGGCCGGGGCGGCCTGCGACGATGTTGTCGCGGATGGTGCCGCGGAACAGGAAATTGTCCTGCAGCACCACCCCGCACGAACGCCGCAGGTAGGTCAGGTTGATTTCGCGCAGGTCGATCCCGTCAAGCCGCAGGTAGCCGGTATAGGACCGGCTGACGCCCTGCAGCAGGCGCGTAATCGTGGACTTGCCCGACCCGCTGCGTCCCACCAGGCCCAGCATCGTGCCCGCCGGGACGTTGAACGTGACATCCGACAGCGCGGGCGTCGGTGCACCGGGATAGGTGAAGCAGACATCGACAAAGGACAGCGCCCCATGGATGGCCGGGCGCATGCCGGTGGTCAGCGCCTGCGTTTCGGTGGGACGGTTCAGCACCGACCAGGCCGCCAAGCATGGTGAACGCCATCAGCGCGCCTGCCTCCAGCCCGGTGGAGGTGGAGGAAATGGCCAGGTACGCCCCGATCAGGATGATGCCGCGATTGATGAACAGGTCGAGCGGCATGACCATCGTGTTGATCCAGTTGCCCATCCGCCCCGACGCCAGCGACGTGCGCACGACATCGGCGGTGCGTTCGTCCCACAGTCGGCGGCGGCTGGGTTCCAGCGCCAGCGTCTTGATGGTGCGGATGCCCGAGACGGTTTCATACATGACGGCGTTGCGCGCCATCTCGGCATTGACCTGCCGCCCCACCAGCCGTCCCATCGGGGTCATGCCGATCACGACCACCAGCCCGATCGCCCCCGCCGCCGCCAGTGTCATCCACGCCAGCGTCGCGCTGAGCCAGAACAGCACCGGCAGGATCACCACCAGCGTAAAGAGGTCGAGGAAGGTGGACAGCAGCCGCCCGGTCATGAACTGCCGCACCTTGTAGATGGCGGACACGCGGCCGATGACGTTGCCCGCCTGCGCGCGTTCGAAGAATTCCAGCGGCAGCGCGAGCAGCCTGTCGAACACCGCGAGCGAGATTTTCGTGTCGAGGCGCGTGCTGATGACCAGCGTGAGTTCCCGCCGCCCGTAGCTGAGCAGGATTTCATACAGGCTCATGACGATGACAAGCCCGCTGATGGAGATCAGCGTTGACATGGAGTGGTAGTTCACCACCCGGTCGATCACCTGCATGACGATCAGCGGCGGGAAGATCGCAAGGACGCTGATGACCATCGACGCCAGGATGATGTTGCGCAGCAGGGCGCGTTCGCCCAGCACCATATGCGCCAGCCACGTGGCGTCGATCGGCGGTTCGGCCTGGCGTGTCTCGCTGCGGGCGCGCACCAGCAGGACATCGCCGGTCCATGCCTGTTCCATGCGCAGTCCGTCCACCGCGACCGGCGCGCTGCCGTCCGGGGCGAACGGGTCCACCAGCCATACGACGCCATCGCCTGCGTCCGCGCCGACCATCAGGCCGGCCGACCCGTCGGTGAACATCAGCACGATCGGCGGGACGTCGCGCATCTGCACCAGCGTCGCCCATTGCAGGTGCATGCCGCGCGCGCTCAGGCCGTTTTCCTCCAGCCAGCGGGCAAGGGACGCGACGGAGGGGACCTCTTCACCCGGTTCCGCCCGGTAATCACGGGCCTCAAGGTCGATACCATGAAATTTTGCCGCCCGAACCACCGCCTGCAGCCGTACCATGACGGGTGCGTGGGGTTCATCCTCCGGTGGGGGAAGGGCGGGATCTGTCTTCGGGTCCAGAGCGCCCACGGTGATCCCCTGCTTGCAATGCTGTCGTCAAATGAAGCCTGCAAACTAGGTCCAGAAAGCAAAATGTTTCTTAACGGCGGCTAGGCGTTTTCACCCGTCTGTTCGTCGGTCGCGCGATAGCGGGCGCGCACGACGATATCGGTCGTGACGTCACGGCGCAGCGCGGGCAGGGACGCCGCGTCGGCCATGACCACCACGCGCGCGAACCACGCGATGTCCCCCGTCGCGCGCCTGCGGAACAGGTCGCCAAGCAGCGCGCCGATTCCCCCCCGCCCGAGGCAGCACCCGCATCCCGCCCCGTGCCCGAACGCGGTGGGCGCGGGCGGGGCGAAGGGCACGACCGCCGCCCATCCCCGGTCCTGTGCCGCGGCCGGGGCGTCAGGCCCCACGCGCACCAGCACGGCGCGGGCGTCGGGGGGCAGCGCGCCGGGTCCGCACAGGTCAAGGCGGATGCGTCCGTCATCGTCTTGCATATCGGGGCCTTTCGTTTCGGGGCCTTTCGTCCGGGGCCGGGGCGCGATGTCGGGCATGCGCGGGTGTCCTTTGCGATATCGTGCGTGCCGTCCGTCCGCCACCCCGTCATGCGGGTGGGCATGGCGCGGGGGACCGATCGGCGCGAAATGCGTTATGGACGCATCCCTGAACTGGACAGGCATGCGGGAGTAGGGGAATAAGATGGGCATGAACCGGCATGTTTGCGATGCCGCGGGTGTTCCGTCCCCTTCCATGCCTTCGTGTTCCGGTACGGCTGCACCCTTTGCGCATATGACAGATCAGGATACCCATGACCACTCGTCCCCATCTCCTTGACGCCCTTCGTGATCAGGTCCTGCTGTGTGACGGCGGGATGGGATCGCGCGTTCAGCTTCTGGACCTGGAGGTGGAGCGTGATTACTGGGGCCAGGAAAACTGCACCGAGATCCTGAACCTGTCGCGGCCCGAACTGGTGCGCGAAATCCACCGTGGCTATTTCGAGGCCGGGGCCGACATGGTGGAGACCAACAGCTTTGGTGGCTCCCCCATCACGCTGGGCGAATTCGGGCTGTCCGACCGGGCGCGCGAAATCAACCGCACGGCCGCCCACCTTGCCCGCGAGGCGGCGGAGCAGTTTTCGGACGGGCGCCACCGCTATGTCGTGGGATCGGTCGGGCCGGGGACGAAGCTGCCGTCGCTGGGCAACATCGATTACGATACGCTCGAAGCCGGGCTGACAGAACAGTGCCGTGGCCTGATCGAAGGCGGCGTGGACTGCCTGCTGATCGAGACGTGCCAGGACACGCTGCAGATCAAGGCGGCGGTCAACGCGGGCAAGATCGCGCGCGCCGAACTGGGCACGGACACCCCCATTTTCGTGCAGGTCACGGTGGAGACCACCGGAACGCTGCTGGTCGGGCCCGATATCGGGGCGGCGGCGACGGTCATCAATGCGCTCGACGTGCCGGTGATGGGCCTGAACTGCGCCACGGGGCCGCAGGAAATGGCCGAGCATGTGCGCTGGCTGTCGGAAAACTGGCCGGGCATGATCTCGGTCCAGCCCAATGCGGGCCTGCCCGAACTGGTCAATGGCAAGACGCATTATCCCCTGACGCCGCAGGACATGGCGACATGGGTGGAACGTTTCATCGTCGAGGACGGCCTGAACCTGATCGGCGGGTGCTGCGGCACGTCCACGCCGCATACGCAGGCGCTCGACGCGATGCTGCGCCGCCGTGCGGAGGAGACGGGCCGCACCCTGCGCCCCGCGCCCGTGCCGCGCAGGCCGGTGTGGGTCCCATCGGTCGCGAGCCTGTATTCGCAGGTGCCGCTGCGGCAGGAAAATAGCTACTTCTCCATCGGGGAGCGCTGCAACGCCAACGGGTCGAAGAAATGGCGGCAGTTGCAGGAAGCCGGCGACTGGGACGGGTGCGTTGCCGTCGGGCGCGAACAGGTGGCCGAAGGGTCCAATGCGCTCGATGTCTGCACCGCCTTCGTCGGGCGCGACGAAATGCGCGAGATGAACGAGGTCATCACCCGCTTCACTTCCTCGGTCAATGCGCCGCTGGTGATCGATTCGACCGAGACCCCGGTCATCGAGGCCGCGCTGAAGCTGCATGGCGGCAAGCCGATCATCAATTCGATCAATTTCGAGGATGGCGAGGGGGCGGCCAATGACCGCCTGAAGCTGGCGCGCAAGTTCGGCGCGTCGGTCATTGCGCTGACCATCGACGAAGTGGGGATGGCCAAGACTGCCGAAGACAAGCTGCGGATTGCCGAACGCCTGGTGGATTACGCGTGCAACAAGCACGGCCTGCCGCAGTCCGACCTGATGATCGACCCGCTGACGTTCACCATCGGCACGGGGGTGGAGGACGACCGCAAGCTGGGGCTGTGGACGCTGGAGGGCATCCGCCTGATCCATGAGAAATTCCCCGACATCCAGATCGTGCTGGGCCTGTCGAACATTTCCTTCGGCCTGAACCCGGCGGCGCGCGCGGTGCTCAATTCCGTCTTCCTCGACCATGCTGTGCGCGCGGGCATGACGGCGGCGATCGTGCATGTCTCCAAGATCCGTCCGCTGCACCTGATCGCGGAGGAAGAGGTGAAGGTGGCCGAGGACCTGATCTTCGACCGCCGTGCCGAGGGGTACGACCCGCTGCAGCGCATGCTTGAACTGTTTGCCGACCGCAAGGCCGCCGACGCGGTGAAGAAGGTGCGCGCCGAAACGGCGCCCGAACGCCTGAAGGACCGCATCGTCGATGGCGACCGCAAGGGGCTGGAGGATGACCTGGCCGAGGCGATGCGCGACATGGCGCCGCTGGACATCATCAACACCGTCCTGCTTGACGGGATGAAGGTGGTGGGCGAACTGTTCGGCGCGGGCAAGATGCAGTTGCCCTTCGTCCTGCAGTCGGCCGAGACGATGAAGGCCGCCGTTGCGTGGCTGGAGCCGCACATGGAGCGCAAGGAAGGCCAGACGCGCGGCACCATGGTGCTGGCGACGGTCAAGGGCGACGTCCACGACATCGGCAAGAACCTCGTGGACATCATCCTGACCAACAATGGCTACCGCGTGGTCAACCTTGGCATCAAGGTGCCGGTGGCGGACATGATTACCGCCGTGCGCGAACATGGGGCCGATGCGATCGGCATGTCCGGCCTGCTGGTGAAATCGACCGTCATCATGCGCGAAAACCTGGAGGAGATGAACCGGCAGGGGATCGAGACGCCGGTCCTGCTGGGCGGTGCGGCGCTGACGCGCAATTACGTGGAGGAAGACTGCGCCGCCGCCTATGGCGAGGACGGGCGCGTGGCCTATGCCCGCGACGCATTCGACGGGCTTTCGCTGATGGACAAGGTGGTGAAGGGCGAATTCGACGCCTATATCGCCGCCATCCAGTCGCGTCGTGCGACCAAGGCGACACGCAGTACGCCGCGTGACCTGGAGCAGGCGGAAAACCGTGGCTTCGCCCCTGCTGATATCCCCGCCGCGCGGGCACGGCGTGAGCGGCTGACGCGCGACGAACCCGTCATCACGCCACCATTCTGGGGGCCGCGCGTGCTGGAAGCCACGCCGGAGGCGGTGCTGCCGTTCCTCAATGAACGGTCGCTGTACCAGTTCCAGTGGGGCTTTCGCAAACAGGGCCGCTCCCTGGAGGATTTCATGGTCTGGGCGCGCAAGGAACTGCGCCCGGTCATGCGCCGGATGCTGGCGATGTGCGCGCAGGACGACATCCTGCGCCCGCAGGCGTCCTATGGCTACTGGAAGGCGGCGGGCGAGGGGAACGACCTGATCCTGTTCGACACCGACGGCACGACGCAGGTGGCGCGCTTTACCCTGCCGCGCCAGCCACGCGCGGATGGAGAATGCATCGCCGATTTCGTGCGCGATGTGGACGATGCGCAGCGTGACGTCATCGGCCTGCAGGTCGTGACCGTGGGGCAGAAGGCGTCCGACATCGCGCGCCAGTGTTTCGAGGCCGACCGGTACCAGGATTACCTCTACCTTCACGGCCTGTCGGTGGAGATGGCGGAGGCGATGGCCGAATACACCCACAAGCGCATCCGCGCCGAACTCGGCTTCGCGGCGGAGGATGCGCGCGATATGAATAAACTGCTGCAGCAGGGCTATCGCGGGTCGCGCTACTCCTTCGGCTATCCCGCCTGCCCGCGCCTTGAGGAGCAGGAACCGATCCTCAAGCTGCTGGATGCCGAAAAGATTGGCGTGACGCTGACCGACGGGTTCCAGTTGCACCCCGAACAGTCCACCTCGGCGCTGGTGATCCTCAATCCCCACGCCAAGTATTTCTCCATCTGAAGGGTCACGCCGTGCGCGCGGGTGATGCCGCGCGCACGTTGTTGACCGCGAACCTGTTGGCCCCCATCATCGGGACATGTCCCATCCCGACGACCATGACAGTGCCGATCCGGATTCTGGCCTGCGGGCCGGGGCGGTGATGACGCGGCTTTATGAAGGTCTGCGCGCGCGTGCGGGGAATGATGGCGCCGCGCGGGCCGGTATTGCGCCCGATGCGCGTGAACTGGCGCATATCCGTGCGGCGGCCCGGCAGTTCACCATCCAGGCCGAACAGTGCCTGATCGCCCTGATGAGCGAGGATCATGGCGCACTGGTGCGCCACAGCGCCGATGTCCTGTCGGAACTGGTGCGGACCTGGGTGGCCTGCGGGATCGACCCGGAGGATATCTGGATCGAACTTGACCGTCGTACGCGCATGGGCAACCTGCTGCTGGCGCTGAATACGGCCGAACGCCGCAGCGCCGCCCCCGCCCTGCGCCGCCGCCCGTGGAAGATCCGCACCACCAAGCTGCCATAAGCCGCGCTTACGTAATACACTGAAAGTAAAAGAAGTTTTTGGTGAAGCTTTTTTCAAAAAGCTTCAAGGAACGTCGCCTTTTTGAAAAAAGGCGACACCCAAAAACTTTTGATCTTTTCTCCATCAGTCCGGCCGCCCATGCACAGTGTCACGTCTGCGCGGGGGAATTGATGGTTTTCCCCCTATGAACCGGAACGGGCAGGTGGCATAAGCACCCCGGCGGCGGGGCATCGCCACAGGTGCAGATGCCCTTATTCCCGCCGGAGCAGAAGGAACAGCGCGATCCATGGATCGGGTCCATGCCCGCTGCGTGTCCGCCCCCCCGGCGCGCAGGATTTTCCCCCGGTCGGTCCCTCCCTGCCTGTCTTGTGGCGGATGAACTGGATCGACATTGCCTGCCTGTCCATTGTCGGACTTTCGACGGTGGTCGGCGCCGTACGCGGCTTCTCGCGCGAAGTGCTTGGCATTGCCGCGTGGACGATGGCGGGCATCCTGGCCTTTAGCTGGCACGGTTTCCTGATCCCCTATGCCGCGCAGTGGGTGCACACGCCGTTGCTGGCGCGTGCGGCGGCGCTGGGGATAATGTTCATCGCGCTCCTTGTCGTTTTCACCATGACGGCCCATCTGTCGGGTCAGGCCGTGCGTGGCTCCGTCCTGGGGGGAATCGACAGGATGCTGGGGCTGCTGTTCGGGGTGCTGCGCGGGTATGCCTGCCTGCTTGTGCTGTATATGGCGGTGTGTTTCCTCATGCCGCAGGACACATGGCCCGATGCCATGAATGACAGCCGGATTGTCCCCCTTATTGGCGACAGTACGACATACCTGTCGCATTTTACGTCCGATTCCATCACGCCACACCTTGCGCAACCGGCGCGAACGCGTCATGACGCGCCAATCTGAACCTTCCGCCGGTCCCCGCCGCCGCTGTCCGCCAAGGAAAGATCGCTGATCCATGTCCCGCATCCGCTTCTCCGCCTCGTCCGGTTCTCCCATGCAGGCATGCGCGCCGAACGATGACGTTCCGGCCCAATGGCATGACGATGACAAGCCGCATGAGGAATGTGGCGTCTTTGGTGTGTGGAACACCAAGGGGGCGTCGGCGCTGACGGCGCTGGGCCTGCATGCGCTGCAGCATCGCGGGCAGGAAGCCACCGGCATCGTGTCGTATGACGGTGAGCGTTTCCACACGCACAAGGGACTGGGCCTGGTGGGCGACGTCTTTGGCGATGCACAGGTGATGGCCACCCTGCCGGGCCACAGCGCGGTGGGCCATAACCGGTACGCCACCACGGGCGCGACCCTGATCCGCAATGTGCAGCCCCTGTTCGCCGATTTCGAATTCGGCGGCCTTGCGGTGGCGCATAACGGCAACCTGACCAATGCCGAGACCCTGCGCAAGGCGCTGGTGCGCCGTGGCTGCATCTTCCAGTCCACGACCGACAGCGAGGTGTTCATCCACCTGATCGCCATTTCGCTGTATGCGAGTGTGGAAGACCGCCTGATCGACGCGCTCAAGCAGGTGCTGGGCGCGTATTCGCTGGTGGCGCTGTCGCGTGATGCGCTGATGGGCGTGCGTGACCCGCTGGGCGTGCGCCCGCTGATCCTGGGGCAGATCCCCGGCGAGGAGGGAGAAGGCCCGACCTTGGTGCTGGCGAGCGAGACCTGCGCGCTGGACATCGTCGGGGCGGAGTTCGTGCGCGACGTCGAACCGGGCGAGATTGTCGTCATCAATGACGAGGGCATCCGCTCCATCCGGCCATTCAACACCAAGCAGTCGCGTTTCTGCGTGTTCGAATACATCTATTTCGCGCGGCCCGATTCCGTCATGGACGGGAAGGCGGTGTATGACACGCGCAAGCAGATCGGCGTCGAACTGGCGCGTGAAAGCGCGGTGGAGGCGGACGTGATCGTCCCGGTGCCCGATTCCGGCGTGCCGTCGGCCATGGGCTATTCCGTTGCCAGCGGCATTCCCTTCGAACTGGGGATCATCCGCAACCATTACGTAGGCCGCACCTTCATCGAACCCACCGACCAGATCCGCAACCTTGGCGTGAAGCTGAAACATTCCACCAACCGTCCGGTTCTGGATGGCAAGCGGGTGATCCTGGTGGATGATTCGATCGTGCGTGGCACCACCTCGCGCAAGATCGTGGACATGGTGCGCGCGGCGGGGGCGAAGGAAGTGCATATGCGCATTTCCTCCCCGCCGACGATGCATTCGTGCTTCTACGGCATCGACACGCCCGAACGCAGCAAACTGCTGGCGGCGCAGCATAACCTTGAGGAAATGGCCGAACTGATCGGTGTGGATTCGCTGGCGTTCATTTCCTTTGACGGCCTGTATCGCGCGCTGGGTTACAAGGATCGCGACGGGGCGTGCAACCGGTATTGCGATGCCTGCTTCACCGGCGACTATCCCATCGAACTGGTGGACTATAACGCTGAACATCCCAACGTCCCGGCGTGACGCCGCCGTCCGCGCGCCAGTTGCCTGAGGGGACGGTCGCGCTGGTGACCGGCGCAAGCCGGGGCATCGGGCGCGCCGTGGCCTGCGCCCTGGCCGGGGCGGGCGCGCACTGCATCCTCGTGGCCCGGACGGTGGGCGGACTGGAACGCACCGACGACCTGATTGCCGCGCGCTGTGGTGGCGCGGGGGCGACGCTGCTGCCGATGGACCTTGCCGATGGCGCAGCACTCGACATGCTTGGCCCGTCGGTCATGGCCCGGTTCGGGCGGCTTGATATCCTTGTCCACTGTGCCGCGACGCTGGGGGTGCTGACGCCCGTGACCCACATGGATGTGGGGGCGTGGCAGGACTGCCTTGCGCTGAACACCACGGCGGCATGGCGTCTGATTCGCACGACCGCCCCCCTGCTGGAACATGCGCCGCATGGGCGCGCCGTGTTCCTGACCGATGCCCATGCCAGCGCACCTGCCCCGTTCTGGGGCATGGTGGCGGCGTCACGTGCGGCGCAGGACGCGCTGGTGCGGACATGGGCGTGCGAAATCCCCGCCACGTCGGGCCTGCGGGTCAACCTGTTCGATCCCGGAATCGTCGCGACACGGATGCGCCGGCAGGCCATGCCCGGCGGTGATCCCGCGCCCCTGCCTCGTCCGGAGCAGGTGGCACGACAGATCGTGCCCTTGTGCCTGCCTGGGGAGATGCGACAGGGGCAGCGGATTGTTGCCATGCCTGTTGTGCAGCAGGGGTGAGGCTGTTCTTCTGAAGCTTTTTGAAAAAAGCTTCACCAAAAACTTCTATAAATTCAGGAATATGCTGTCGCGGTATTCCGCCTTGCGCAAAGTCATGGTTTCCAAAGGGCAATGCCCTTTGGCGGGTTTCAGGGCAGAGCCCTGAGGACACCCACGGATTCCGGTTGTGCATCGGGACGTATCTGCCCCTATACTGCGCCGCATGAGCAAGAGCACACCCGCGACGGCTGCCCTCGATGAGGCCGGTGTCGCCTATACGGTTGTTCCGTATGAATATGATTCCAGCGCCGATCAGGTCGGCAACCATGCAGCGCAGGCGATCGGGGAGCCGCCGGAGCGGGTTTTCAAGACCCTGATGGTGGAGGTTGATGGCCGGGGTGCCTGCGTGGTCGTGCCGGTTGCCCGCAGCATCAGCATGAAGAAGGTCGCCGCAGCATTCGGCGGCAAGTCCGCGCAGATGATGAAGCCCCCCAACGCCGAACGCGCCACCGGGTTCAAGGTGGGCGGCATCAGTCCGTTCGGGCAGAAGAAGCAGGTCCCGACCGCCATCGCGCAGGAAGCACAGGCCGAGCCGTACATGGTCATCAATGGCGGAAAGCGCGGATTGCTGGTGCGCCTGTCGCCTGCTGACGCGATGCAGGCCAGCGGCGCATTCCCCGCCGACCTGCTGTCGTAAATAGGTAAAAGCTTCAGAAGAACGCCGCCTTTTCAAAAAAAGGCGGCACCCGAAAACTTCTGTTTTTAAAAGACGGTTTTTACTGTTCGCCGCCCTGGTCGTTCATCTGGAACGGCGCGACGGGGTACTTGCCCGACTTCGCGATTTCCTCGGGGTCTTCGTTGGGGCCGGGGATGTAGACCGACGGAAGCGTGGTGTTGAGGTGGGTGACGACCTCGTTGCTGATTTCGAGCGTATTGTCATGCAGCGCCGCCGTGCCCGCCTGCAGCACCATCGTCATGCCGCGCGCCCGCGCGATGGCGGAGACGATCTGTTGGATTTCGCGCTGCACCTGATTCAGGACGACCTGCGCGTCTTCTTCAAGGATGCGGTTGCGGTTGCCGAACTTGGTGCGGTCCGCCATGACGCGCTTCTGCAGTTCCTGCTGCTGCGCCGGGGTCGGGGCCTTGCCGCTCTTGAGGATGCCCTGGCGGATGCCCTGCAACTGCGTTTCCTCGGCCCGGACATCACTGACAAGGGCCTCGCGCCGGGTGCCGAGTTCCTTTTCAATCTTCTGTACCGCGACCGACTGTCCCATGATCATCTGGGTATTGAACACGCCGATCACGGGGGCCGTGGGGCGCACGCCAGCAGGCAGCGGCTTGAATTCCGGCACCGCCGGCATCGGCAGGACCGGCGGCTGCTGCGGCTGTTCCGCGCCGGGGGCCACGCCCTGCGCCATTGCCGCAACCGGCGCCAGGGTCATCGCCAGCGCCAGCGTGGCCCAGCGTCCGAACCCTGCCCGCTGACGGGTCGTGGCAAGCCCGGCATTGCGCTTAGCTGTCATAATCCAAATCCATGATTGTTCCGCCATCCAATATCTTTGGGTAGCGGATCATATGGCGAATTAACAGCCCCGGTCCCATAAAAAAGCCCCCATGAAAAACATGGTGTCGCGTCATGTGGGGACCAGGTGGAATGTCGGGTGGAGGCGGGCCGTGCCGTGTAGTGTCACAGACGCCACAACAGGGGAGTGTGGGACAGGAAAATCACGAACAGGCCGCCCAGGAAGGCGATGCGGAACCCGCGGTTGGCCCCGGCCTCAAGAAGCTGGTCACGGGTCAGGATCTGCATGAAGGGGTCGTACATCCGCCCCCGCTGTGCCTCAGGCATGCCCGACAGCCGTCCCCGCCATTCGTTCCTGTGGCGCAGTTGTTCGGTACTGGAAATATTTACCCGTTCGTAAAGGGAGGTGACATAGGAATCCAGATCCTCGATTCGGAACAGGATTTCACGGGCATTCTTCACGGCGGCATGGGGTCCGGTCCGCACCAGCCGCAGACAGCGCAGGCGAAAGGGGGTGATTCCGATATGTTCTGCCGCCTCAGGCATCGAAAGCATGCGCTTGAGGGGGAACATATGAACCGTAGCCTGCGGATCGTCAGAGATGATGGGGCCGGTCATGATATGTGGTAAAATCGACCATCATTCCTTGGCCTGTCAAATGGAATATGGCCGTGGCGTAAGGCCTGCGCACATATGACCCATGCAGCGCCACGCCACGGTCATGGCCCGCCATGGGGCCGTATGCGCGCCCCCGCACGGGGGCGGCCGGCCCGTCATGGTCGGGGAATCTGGCGCGGGCGGTATAAAAAGCGGGACAAACGCCGTCCATCGCAGATATCATCAGATGGGGCGCCGCCCCCGCCGCATATGCGCCCCGGATGATATCCCGGTTCGGCCCTGATCCATGCATCAGGGCACGCCATGCAGAGGTGAGGTTACACATGGACCGTCGCATTCGCACCGGACGACTGGAACTCAGCCCCGTCTCATGGCGGGACATTGATGACGTGGCGCGCCTGAAGGCCAATGCCGGGGCCGTGGGCGTGCGCTGCTGCGGCATACGTTCACGCGGGCAGAGCGAGGCCGATGTGGCCGCAAGCATCTTTAGCTGGGGCCGCAACGGCGTGGGCCTTTTCGCCGTGCGTGAAAGGGGCCGTTTCGTGGGCATGGCCGGGGTGCGTCCCGGTGGGCAGGGGGATAGCTACGAATTCGAATTCGCCCTGTGCCCCACGCGCGCGGGCCGTGGCCTGACGCGGGAGGCGGCGGGCGCCGCGCTGGCCTTTGTCCATGATGCAGGGGTGGAGCGCGTGATCGCCCATGTGCCTGATGGCGACATCATGGGGCGCCAGATCATCGGCGGCAGCGGCATGGCCCTGTGCCAGCATTATGCTGGCCCCGACGGGCGGGAGATGCTGCTCTATCACAGCGTCCGCCGTCCCGTGGTCATGTCAGGGCCGGTGATTCACTGAGGCAGCCTCTTTATAAGAAATGGCTTTGTTCTGACTTTTTTCACGAAGGCTGTGGTTTCTGAAGCTTTTTGGAAAAAGCTTCACCAAAAACTTCTTTGAATTTAAGGCCATTTCCTGCGGCGGCCTTCCCGATTCCATGAAGCTATGGTTCCCAAGGGGACAGCGGCCTGGGGCACCAGCATTGATGCCCAACAATCACGGGGCCTGAAAACCCGAACGGGGCGGGACATGGTCCCACCCCGCACAGGCACGCCACAGGTCATGCCTGTTCAGTGATGGTTGGCAAGCTGCTTTGTCAGGGCATGCAGCAGCGCATCGACGTTGCCGCCATTGCGCGCGATGTAGGAACTGTAATCCTGCCGCTGCGTCAGGCGCAGGCTGGCCCCTTCGCCCACGACATCCACCACCTTTGGCGTACCGCTGCTGGAACTGATGACCCATTCCGTATTGGCGGGTGGCTGTCCCGGGCGGTTGATGACGGTGGAAACCGCGATGTCCTCGCCCGAGGGGGCAGTCTGCCCCACCGTGAAGGAAACGCCACGATAATCGCCGATCTTGTCCGTGATGGCGTTGACCAGCACCTGGTGGAACAGTTGCAGGTAGTGGGTCTGCTGTTCCGGGGTGGCGATACGCCAGTACCGCCCGATGCAGTACCGGCCGATCGCATCGACATCCACGTTCTGATCCAGCAGGGGTTCGATCTGCTGTTTCTTCTGCGACAGGGAAATGTCGTTGTTGACGATGGCAACCAGCTTGTTTCCAAAATCATGGACAAACGTGCGGGCCTGCGCACCGCTGTCAACGGCATGGACGGGGGCTGTCACCGACAGGGTGCCGGCGATCGTGAGAAGACCCAGTGCATGGCGACGGGTGAAAGATGTCTGCATCGCTGTGTCCCTGTATGGTTCTTTTTATCTGTTGCTGTACCAGTCCGGCACCGTGGCGCGGTTGTCGGCCTTGATGGCCGCCGCCTGCGCCTTGCGCTGCTGCTGGTAGGCGCTGCGGATCGTGGCGTAAGGATCAAGCGAATCCTTCAGGACCTGATCGAGCGCATCGACATTGGTGGCCATGCCGTTGATGGTGCCCATGATGCTGTAGGCCCAGTTGAAGGTCACCAGACCATAACCACGCGGCACGTAGTTCCATGGCGCAAGCCCGACATCAATGCCATAGCCGATGCCATCACGGAAGGAGGACGGGCCCAGCACCGGCAGGAACAGGTAAGGCCCTGACGGAACCCCCCATGTCGCCATCGTCAGGCCCGCATCGTTGTCATGATGCTTGTACCCGGCATAGGAGGCGACATCGATCAGCCCGCCAATGCCCGCGGTCATGTTGATGCACCAGCGCACGAAGGCGTCGCCCGCGCGGCGGGACTTGCCCGCGCCCACGTCGTTGAAGAACACGACCGGTTCGTTCATGGTCTGGTACAGGTTGCCGAACGAATTGCGCAGCGGGCGCGGCACGGCCCAGATATACGCCTTCGCGACCGGGCGCAGCGTATATTTGTTGGCCCACATGGTGATGCCGAACGCCTTGCGGTTCATCTTCTCGTACCGGTCGTTGGCTTCGTTGTATTCCGCCAGCGCGTCGGGATCCTTGGGCGGTGGCGTCGCGCATCCGGCCAGGGCCAGCAGGCCCATGAGCGCACCGGCCACACGCAGTGCCGGACGACGTGGAAGCGGGGACGGGCGGGGCGACGAAGAATTCGATCCTGTCTCTGCGCGCATGCTCGTTTCCGCTTCCCTCTGTCTTCTAGGTTCCGGCGGAAGAACGCCGGAGGCTATGTATTTATAAAACCTTGTGTGGGCCATGCCCGCGTGCGTCCCTCTCTAGCATGGGATGGGCGTTGTGCAATCCGCAAGCGGGGGATCGGACGGATATTGTGCCTGCATTGCAATGACGACATGGGAGTAAACCGGGTTTTCACACCGACATGCAATGACATCGTAACATGCGATTGTCGCAAAAGGTGTGGCCGGGAATCCACATCTCCCCCCGCACCGCGTCCGCCATCCCCTCCGCGCCATGGCGTGCGGCGCGGGCGGGGCGTGGTCACGCGATGTTGAGGGCGAAGCCGTCCTCAGCCGCCATTCAGGCGGGGTGCGATTTCGGGAAACAGGGTGGCAAGCTCCGTGATCTCGCGCCGTGACAGGCCCTCCGCCTTCGGATCCACCGGCCTGCCCGCCATGACCGCGCGCAGCACCCGCAGCGCCGGACCCGACAGCAGGGCGGCGTCGCGCATGTAGTCGCAGAAGGCCCCATAGGTCAGCGGCACCCATTTTTCCACGAGTCCGAGGATGGCGTCGGCATAGGCGCGGATTTCGTACTGCGCGTGGCTGTCTGCGCGCAGGCGCAGGAAATGCAGCAGGTTCCACAGGTTAATCTGCCAGTAGAACTGCGTCATGATGTTGACCGGCAGGTTCATGCGCGCCAGTTCGCGCGCGATCGACGGCCGCGCGGGATCGACGGTTCCACCCGCCGCGTCCTCGTTGAGCAGTTCGAGATAATGGTCATAGCACCGCGCCGCGTCGTCACGCAGGATATCGAGCACCTGCTGCGCCTGTTTGGGGGGCAGGCTGGTGCCGCGTCCCTGCTTGTTGCTTGCGGACTGCACCGCGATGTCCTCGGGGCGGGGGAAGTAGAATTCCTTCTCCAGCACGGAATAGCGCGCGGAATATTCGTTGATGCTCGCGGTGCGGTGGCGGAACCACTGCCGCGTGACGAAGATCGGCGCGCGGACATGCAGCTTGATGACCGCCAGTTCGAACGGGCTGGTATGGCGGTTGCGCATCAGGTAGCGGATCAGGCCCCGGTCGTCCGACGTGCTTTTCGTGCCCTTGCCATAGGACACGCGCGCACCCTGCACGATGCCGTCATCGCCGCCCATGTAATCGACCAGGCGGACGAATCCCGTGTCCAGCACGCCGACGGGTTCGTACATCGCCTCCTCGAGTGCGGGGACGACAAGGCGGCGGGTTGGGGTCCATGCGGCGCGCGCCGCCTCGATTGCCGATTTCTGGTCATTGGAAAACATGGGCCACCATTCTGTTCGGGGTATGAGCGTTGCCGCGCATACCATGCCCGGCATTGTCCTTGCCAGTTTCGGATTTCATCATTCCACATATCTTGCGCCCGCGTGCCATCGTCCCTATATCTGTCGGTGCCGGAGGGGTTCGCCCCTTGGCTATGGCGATAAACGGCGCGTGGAATAAGTGTTGTGGACCCGGGGGCGGTACCCGGCGTTTCCACCAGTATTTTCGCGATGGATGGCCCCGCGGGGCCGTGGCATCCGAAAGATGGGAACGAAACAGGCTCGACACGCATGGTAAAGACCCGCCTTTTGCCCGGCATTGTACCACCGTTATCGGGCTAAACATACAAGTGCCAATGATAACTCTGAGGTGCTCGCTGTCGCTGCATAAGCGATAAGCGCGGTCCGGGGGGGCACCGGGCAACAGAAGCTCCCCCACTTTCCCGCCCTGCCTGATCCGGTTGCATCGCCTATCCGCTTCGTGAAGGCGCACGCGCGGTATGCTCCCTTGTCTTGGGACAACGTTTGACGCACAGCTTGATGCTGTGGCACGGCGTGGTCTGAACCCGCATGTCTGATAAGGTCGGCCCGCGAATCCGGTGCCGCCGTTACGGAGAAGCCCGAATGTCCGATGATCACGACGAGGAAAATGGTTTCGATGCCAGCATTCCCGACAGCCTCCTGCCCTATGACGACTGGATCGAGGACGCGTACCGCGATGTGATGCTGCGCGCCTTTGAACATGTCGTGGAGCAAGGGGGGCTGCCCGGTGATCATCATTTCTACCTGACATTCCGTACCGACTGGCCCGGCGTGGAGATGCCCGAGCGCCTGCGCAAGCAGTACCCGCATGAAATCACCATCGTCCTGCAGCACCAGTTCCATGGGCTGAAGGTCGATCGCGCGGCGCGCACGATTTCGGTCAGCCTCGCCTTTGGCGGGGTGCCCGCGACGCTGGTGATCCCGGTGGCGGCGATTTCCGCCTTCGCCGATCCGGCCATCAAGCTGGCCCTGTCCTTCCGCGTGCCCGAACAGCCGCCACAGCCCGCCCCCTCGGCCGAGATCCACAGTGTCTTCGGCCAGGCACAGACCCCGCGTGCGTCGCAGCCTGAAAACCGCGCCGCCACCACGAAGGACGAGGAGGAGGCGACCACATCCGGGGAGGAGCCGTCATCTTCCCCGCAGGTTGTCAGCCTCGCGGCCTTCCGCAAGCGCGATCCCGAACCGGGCTGAGCCACATTTTCATCCGGGCGCCCGGGTGGGGCCGGGCGCCCTTGCCATAAAACCGTCACCTGGAACCAATCCGGGGGCATCCAAAAGGCAGGAGACCGTCCGTTGAACACCACGACAACCACCAGGGCCGCGAAACCGGCGCCCAAGCCCTTTGTCTATGGGCCTCTGTTCCCGCTCCATGACGATGACACGCCATGGAAGAAGCTGGAGATCGAGGGGGTCACGACCTCCGTACTGGGCGGACGCACGGTCGTGCATGTCCGCCCCGAGGCGCTGCGTGAACTTGCCGCGCGCGCCTTCAATGACGTCGCCCACCTGCTGCGCCCGGCGCATCTGGCGCAGCTTGCCAAGATCCTGAAGGACCCGGAGGCGTCGGACAATGACCGTTTCGTCGCCCTCGACCTGCTGAAGAACGCCTGCATCGCCGCCGGCGGCGTGCTGCCGATGTGCCAGGATACCGGCACCGCCATCGTCTATGGCAAGAAGGGGCAGCGCGTCTGGGTTGATGGCAACGAGGAGGAAGCGTTCTCCCACGGGGTGTACGACACCTACACCCGCACCAGCCTGCGTTATTCGCAGATGGCGCCGCTGTCGATGTTCCAGGAGGTCAACACCGGCACCAACCTGCCGGTGCAGTTCCACATCTCCGCAACACCGGGCGATTACCACGCGGAACAGATGGACCTGATGTTCGTCGCCAAGGGCGGCGGGTCGGCCAACAAGACGTTCCTGTTCCAGGAAACCCGCGCCCTGCTGTCGAGCGAGGAACACCTGCTGAAGTGGCTCGATGGCAAGATCCGCGCACTTGGCACCTCGGCCTGCCCGCCCTACCACCTTGCGGTGGTGATCGGCGGCATGTCGGCCGAACAGACGCTCGAGACGGTGAAGCTGGCCTCCACCAAATGGCTCGACAGCCTGCCGACCGAAGGCAGCGCGCTTGGCCATGCCTTCCGCGACCTTGAGATGGAACAGAAGATCCACAAGCTGAGCCAGCGACTGGGCATCGGGGCGCAGTTCGGGGGCAAGTATTTCTGCCATGACGTGCGCGTCGTGCGCCTGCCGCGCCATGGCGCGTCGCTTCCGGTGGGAATCGGGGTGTCGTGTTCCGCCGACCGGCAGGTCAAGGCCCGCATCACCGCCGATGGCGTGTTCCTCGAACAGCTTGAGACCGATCCCGCGCGCTTCCTGCCCGAGACGACGGACGAGCATCTGGGCGGGGAGGAAGTGGCCATTGACCTGAACCAGCCAATGGATGAAATCCGCAAGAAGCTGTCGCAGTACCCGGTGCGCACGCGCCTGTCGCTGACGGGGACGATGGTGGTGGCGCGCGACATCGCGCATGCCAAGTTCCGCGAACGCCTGGAAAAGGGCGAGGGACTGCCGCAGTACCTCAAGGACCATCCCGTCTATTACGCTGGTCCTGCCAAGACGCCGGAGGGCATGCCCACGGGGTCATTCGGGCCGACCACGGCTGGCCGCATGGACAGCTATGTCGCCATGCTGCAGAAGGCGGGCGGATCGTACGTGATGCTGGCCAAGGGCAACCGGTCCAAGGCCGTGCGCGATGCGTGCAAGGAATATGGCGGCTTCTACCTTGGCTCCGTGGGCGGGCCTGCGGCCCGTCTGGCGCAGGACTGCATCCGCAAGGTCGAGGTGCTGGAATATCCCGAACTGGGCATGGAAGCGGTCTGGAAGATCGAGGTCGAGAATTTTCCGGCCTTTATCGTCATCGACGACAAGGGTAATGATTTCTACGATGGGCTGACGGGCTGAGGAATCGGTCCGTCACGACCCGTCGGGTCTGACAACCGGAGGCTGCGCGCCATGCGTTTTACCGTCGATCGACTGGACCATCTTGTTATCACTGTCCGGGATCTGGAGATCTCGTCCTCGTGGTATCAGCGTGTCCTGGGCATGGAACGGGAGGAGTATGGCCGCAACAACCGTACGGCCCTGAAATTCGGCGGGCAGAAGGTCAACCTGCGTCCCCATGGGGCGCAGGGATGGACCACGGCGTACGATGCGCTGCCGGGCACCAATGACCTGTGCTTCATCACCGCCGTCAGCAGCACCGATGTGGTCGAACATCTGGAACAGTGCGGCGTGCGCGTGACCGAGGGGCCGGTCGCACGCCTTGGCGCGCTGGGGCCGGTAACCTCGGTCTATTGCGAGGACCCGGACGGGAACCTGATCGAAATCGCGTCCTATCAGGGGTGAGGGAGGCGGTTGCTTCCCTTCGATATTTTTTCAGGTTGGCGCGGTTGTGTTCTTTTTTGGAAAAAAGAACCAGAAAACTTTTATTCTATAGGAAATAATCAGTTCGGTCTGATGGTTTCATAATATTTTAAAAGTCTTTTTGCTTCTTTTTCTTCAGAAAAAGAAGACTCTTCATCCTGATTGCCAGAGACCTCCCCATGCCCGAAGGCACGGGGAGCGATACTCATTTCTTGCCATAGACCGCCGTCAGCGTGGCGGAGCCAAGGCTGTGCTGTCCCACGACGAAGCCGACCATCGCCCCGCTGGCGTCGGACGGTAGGTCGAGGCGTTCGAGGTTAAGCGCATGGATCGTGAAGATATAGCGGTGTTCGCGTCCCGGCGGGGGGGCCGCGCCGCCATAGACGTTGCCGCCGAAATCGGTGCGCGTCATCACCGCATGTTCGGGCATGTTGGCATCCCCCGATCCCGCGCCCGCGGGCAGGGAGGTAACATCGGCGGGGATGTTGATGACGACCCAGTGCCACCATCCCGAACCCGTGGGCGCGTCGGGGTCGTACATCGTGATGGCAAAGCTCTTGGTGCCTTCGGGCGCGCCCGACCATGCCAGCGGGGGGGAGATGTTGCCGCCGCAATAGCCCATGCCATCGAACACCTGCGCCTCTGGCAGGCGGTCGCCGTCGTGGAAGGCGCGACTGGTGAGTGTAAAAGTCATGATACCGGTTTCCTGCATGCGCCGCCGGTCAATGGGTGGCGGCATGCGAATGGAGTGATGGGGCAGGCTGCCGTGGCATGGCGGTCATGTTCCTGGCCGCCATGCCTGGGGTGGCAGGTTACCAGTTCTGGCTGATCAGCCAGAATTCCTCGGACGTCAGGGTGATGACGGGCGTGCCGTGCTTGCATTCCGCGGCCGCCATCGCCAGCGCGCCCATGCGCTGGATCATCAGGGTCTTGCGCTGGTGGGCTTCGGACTTCTCGTCGGCGGCTTCAAGCGTGATCAGAGCGTTCTTGCAGGCCTTGGCCAGGCGGGCGGCATCGAGTGCGGCATAGGACATCGGGAAGTTCCTTGTGTTCAGGCATCGCATGCGGGACCTGCCCCACATACGAATCACGGGCCATGTGTGTTTCTGGCGATATTGTTTACTGCGTTGCCCGTATGTGTCCAACCATTGCGCCGCATGCCGCCGGTGCATCGCGCGGCATGCCTGCCATTCGCCCGGGATGCGGCGTGCGGATCGTGCGTGCCCGTGCGTGTTCGCGCTGGCAAGGGGGCCGCGGATTCCGTAAAGGGAGGGTCATGACGGATCTCGTTTCTGATTTCGACTTCGACCTGCCGCCGGCGCTGATCGCCGACCACCCGGCCCGGCCCCGCGACAGCGCGCGCATGCTGGAGGTCCCGGTGGAGGGGCCTTTCATCGACCGCCACGTGCGCGACCTGCCGGGATGCCTGCGTGCGGGTGACATCCTTGTGGCCAATGATACCGCCGTCATTCCGGCACAGCTTTCGGCCATGCGCGGGGCGGCACGGATCGGGATCACGCTCGACCGGATCCTGCCCGATGGCACGTGGCACGCGCTTGCGCGCAACTCGCGCCGCCTGAAACCCGGCGACACCCTGACGTTTGCGCCCAGTCACGTGACCGCCGAGGTGATGGTGTGCGAGGACGCGGGCGGTGTCGTCCTGCGTTTCGATGTGGAAGGGGAGGCGTTCGACCAGTTCCTCCATGACACGGGCCACCTTGCCCTGCCGCCCTACATCGCGCGTCCCGATGGCCCGACGGAGGAGGATCGCAGGGATTACAGCACCATCTTCGCACAGCATCGCGGCGCGGTGGCCGCCCCCACGGCGGGCCTGCATTTCACGCCCGCCCTGCTGTCGGGGCTGGAGGCGGCGGGTGTCCTGCGCCAGACGCTGACGCTGCATGTCGGGGCGGGAACGTTCCTGCCGATGCGCAGCGAACAGATTTCCGAACACCGCATGCATGCCGAACGTGGCACCATCTCCCCCCATGCGGCGCAGCGCATCAATGCCGCGCGCGCGGCGGGCGGGCGGATCATAGCCGTCGGCACCACGTCGCTGCGCCTTCTGGAAAGTGCGACGGACGAGGACGGCGTGGTCCATCCCTTCCATGGGGAGACCGCGATCTTCATCCGCCCCGGATACCGTTTCCGTGCGGTGGACATGCTGCTGACGAATTTCCACCTGCCGCGCTCCACCCTGTTCATGCTGGTCAGCGCGTTTGCGGGGCAGGCGCGGATGCGCGCGGCCTACGACCATGCGATCGCGGCGGGCTACCGGTTCTATTCCTATGGCGACGCGTGCCTGCTGCACCGTCATGACGGAGGTGCGGCATGACCGCTTTTCGCTGGCGGGCGCAGGCCCGTTCGGGACGCGCGCGTGCCGGATACCTCGACACCGCGCATGGCACGGTGGCAACCCCCACCTTCATGCCGGTCGGCACCGTGGGCACGGTCAAGGCGATGACGATGGACGCCGTGCGGTCCACCGGGGCGGGGATCGTGCTGGGCAATACCTACCACCTGATGCTGCGCCCGGGGGCGGAGCGCGTGCGCGCGCTGGGCGGACTGCACCGGTTCATGGACTGGCCCGGCCCGATCCTGACGGATTCGGGCGGGTTCCAGGTCATGTCGCTCGGGCCGCTGCGCAAGCTTGATGCCGATGGCGTGACGTTCCGTTCGCATATCGACGGATCGAAACACCGCCTGACGCCTGAACGTTCCACCGACATCCAGCATGCGCTCGATGCGACGATCAGCATGTGCTTTGACGAATGTCCCGCCCTGCCGGCCCCGGCGGAGGCGATCGCGCAGTCCATGCGCATGTCCATGCGCTGGGCGGAGCGGTGCCGCACGGCGTTCGTCGCGCGCCCCGGCTATGCCCAGTATGGCATCATCCAGGGCGGGACGGAGCCGCAACTGCGCGCCGAAAGCGTGCGCGCCCTGACGGATATCGGGTTTGAGGGATACGCCATCGGCGGCCTCGCGGTGGGGGAGGGGCAGGAGCTGATGTTCTCCACCCTCGACGTCACGGTCGGTCTGATCCCCGATGACGCGCCGCGTTACCTGATGGGGGTCGGCACGCCCGACGACCTGCTCGGCGCGGTGGAACGCGGGGTGGACATGTTCGACTGCGTCATGCCCACGCGCGCGGGGCGTACGGCGCGGGCCTATACCGAACGCGGGACGCTGAACCTGCGCAACGCGCGCCATGCCACCGACAGCCGTCCGATCTCGCCCCACTGCGACTGCCTGGCCTGTTCGCGCCACAGCCGTGCGTACCTGCATCACCTGTTCCGCGCGAACGAGATGCTCGGCCCGATGCTGCTGACATGGCACAACCTCGCCTATTACCAGCGGCTCATGCGTGGCATCCGCGCGGCCATAGTTGACGGCACGCTGCCCGAACACGCGGCCTGCCTGCGCGCGCAATGGGCGATGGAGGACTGGTCCCCCGACGAGATGCCGTTCCCCGACATTCCGCCCGTGCCCTGACCCATGGCGCGCGCGCGGCCCGTAACATATTCCCCCGATGCGCAGGGCAGGCTTGCGCGCCGGATCCATGAGCGCGCGCTGGCGGTGGGGTTCGATGCGGTGGGCTTCGCGCCCGCCATGCTCGACGACGCAACGCGCGCGCGCCTGCGGGAATTCGTGGCCACGGGCCATCATGGCGCGATGGACTGGATGGCGCAGCGCATGGCCTGGCGGGGGGATCCGCGCGCCCTGTGGCCCGAGGCGCGCAGCGTGATCTCGCTCGGCCTGTCCTACGCCCCCGAAGGCGATGCGCTGGCGACGCTGCGTGACCCCATGGCGGGCAATATCTCGGTCTATGCCCGGCATCGCGACTATCATGACGTGGTCAAGGGCATGCTCAAGCAGGTGGCGCAGTTCGTCGTGGCGGAGGGACGCAGGCAACACGGCGACGATGCGCCACCCCCCGGCGTGAAGGTGTTCGTCGATACCGCCCCGGTCATGGAAAAGCCGCTGGCGGAAAGGGCGGGACTGGGATGGCAGGGCAAGCACACCAACCTCGTCTCGCGCACGCATGGAAGCTGGCTGTTCCTTGGCGAGATCTATACCACGCTGGACCTGCCGCATTCCGCGCCCTCGGGCGGGGGGTGCGGGACCTGCACGCGCTGCCTTGACGTGTGCCCGACCTCGGCCTTTCCCGCGCCGGGGCAGATGGATGCGCGGCGGTGCATTTCCTACCAGACGATCGAAAATCCCGATCCCATCCCCCATGACCTGCGCCCCTTGATGGGTAACCATATCTATGGCTGTGACGACTGCCTTGCGGTGTGTCCGTGGAACCGTTTCGCGCAGGCCACGCGGCAGATGAAGCTGCGCGCGCGGCCCGACCTTGTCGCCCCGGCGCTGCGTGACCTTGCGGTGCTGGATGACGCGGCGTTCCGCGCCCTGTTTTCCGGATCGCCCGTCAAGCGGATCGGCCGGGCGCGGTTCGTGCGCAATGTGCTGGTCGCCATTGGCAACAGCGCGCGCGCCGACCTGCGGTGCGTGGCGCAGGCGCTGTGTGACGACCCGGATCCCGTTGTGGCTGACGCCGCGCGCTGGGCGGTGGGGTGCCTGCCGTCATGAGGCGCGCGCGCCCCGTCGCGTCGTTGCCGCTGCTGCACAAGCGCAGCATGATGCTGTCGGGACACCGCACCAGCGTCGCGCTGGAGCCGGAATTCTGGGGGGCGCTGGAACGCATGGCCGCCGCGCGGGGGGTGGGTCTTACGACCCTGATCGCGCGTATCGACACCACGCGCGATCCGATGCGTACGCTGGCGTCCGCGCTGCGGGTCGCGGCCCTGCTGGAATGGATGCCTGCCCTGCCGGCAGCAGGGGGGCGAAGCGGGGAAGAACAGTTGGGTTAGCACGCGTGTCGTGCTAGGTTCGCGGTCATGGCGATATGGGGAAAACTCTTTGGCGGTGTCGCGGGATTCGCTGTAGGCGGTCCCATGGGCGCCCTTGTGGGAACCGCGCTCGGGCATGCCGCCGATAATGGCTCGCTGCTGGAGACGCCCGCCGGTGGCTGGACCGAACGCTGGGGCGGCCGCCACAATGCCGATCCCGCAGGCGCCGCCACGTTTGTCGCCGCCCGGATGGCTGCCGCAATGGGCAAGCGTGACCAGATGTATGGCCTGGTCATCATCGTCCTGTCGGCCAAGCTTGCGAAGTGCGACGGGCCGGTCAACCGCACCGAAATCAACGCGTTCAAGCGCCGCTTCAATGTCCCTGCCGAAAACATGGGCGAAGTCGGGCGCCTGTTCGACATGGCCCGGCAGCGCACCGACGATTACACGAAGTTCGCCCACGAACTGGGCAAGGCGTTTGCCAACCGCACGGAAATGCTGGAGGAGGGACTCGCCTCCCTGTTCATCATCGCGCGCGCCGATGCCGGCCCGTCGGGGGAAATCAACGCGCAGGAGGAACAGTTCCTGCGCAACGTGCACAAGGCGTTCGGCCTGTCCCCCGGTGCGTGGGAACGCGCGCGTGACGGCCGTGCCCGCCCCAGCGTGAGCGAGGTTGACGCCTATGCCGTGCTGGGCCTGTCACGCACCGCAAGCAATGAGGAAGTGCGCGTGACATGGCGGCGACTGGTGCGTGAACACCATCCCGATGTCCTGTCCGCCCGTGGCGCGGATGAGGCCGAGATGGCAAGGGGCGCGGCCCGCATCGCGCAGATCAACGCCGCATGGGACCGGATCAAGCGGGACCGGCAGATCTGAGGAAGTTTCGGGGAACGCCTTTATCCTTCTGGATTGAAGGGAAAGGCGTTCTTTTTTGGAAAAAAGAACCAAAAAACTTTTATTCCATGAAAATATCAGCCGGTTCTGCTGATTTCAGAAAATTTAAAAGTCTTTTTGCTTCTTTTTCTCCAGAAAAAGAAGACCCTTCACTTCCCCCGCTTTTTCTCCAGTAACCGGCGCAGCGCCCCGCCCACCGTATGCGCCAGCGCGCGATACGCCTTGCCCGCCGCACTGTCGGGGGCGGAGATGACGATGGGCGCGCCGTTGTCGCCGCTGGCGCGGATATCGGCCAGCAGCGGGATTTCGCCCAGGAAGGGCACACCGGTCTTTTCCGCTTCCGCCCGCGCGCCGCCATGGCCGAACAGTTCCGTGCGGTGGTTGCAGTTGGGGCAGCAGAAATAGGACATGTTCTCCACGATGCCCAGCACGGGCACGCGCATCTTCTCGAACATGGCGACGCCGCGCCGCGCGTCGAGCAGGGCGATATCCTGCGGGGTGGAGACGATGACCGCCCCCGCCAGCGCCGTCTTCTGCGCCAGCGTCAGTTGCGCATCCCCCGTGCCCGGCGGCATGTCCACCACCAGCACGTCGAGTTCGCCCCAGTCCACGTCCGACAGCAGTTGCCCGATCGCGCCCATGACCATCGGGCCGCGCCAGATCATCGCCTTGGTTTCCTCCACCAGCATGCCGATCGACATGGCGGTGATGCCGTGGCCATGCAGGGGCTGCAGGCGGCCGTCGCGCACCTCCGGCTGGCTGTTCATGCCCATCATGCGCGGCAGGGACGGCCCATGCACGTCCGCATCCAGCAGTCCCACGCGCAGCCCCTCCAGCCCCAACCCCACGGCAAGGTTGACGGCCGTGGTCGATTTGCCGACACCGCCCTTGCCCGACGCGACGGCGATCACCAGCCCCACATTGGGCGGCAGCGGGCCGGCAGGCTGTGCGCCGCCCGGCTTTGCACCAAGGTTGAGCGGACGGTGCCCCCCGCCGCCCTGTGGTGCGGCAGGCGGAACGGGGGCAGCGGGCGCGCGGTGGGAGGTCAGGATGACGGATGCGCCCTTCACCCCTTTGATGGCGTGCGTCAGTCTGGCTTCGATCTCGCTGACCAGCGGGCGGATGTGTTCGGCGCGGTCGCGGTCGGTGGCGATGGCGACATGGACCATGCCATCGCGCACGGTCGCGGCGTCGAGCGTGCCGAGGTCAAGCGCGCATGCCCCCGTGCGCGGATCGCGAACCTCGCGCAGCACCCGTTCGATTGCCGCCTGCGTTATCTGTGCCATGCTGCCCCTGCGCTGAAAAAACCGCTGAAGCCGGGATATAGGGGCCATGGCCGGATGACGGAAGGGGGCATGCGCGGTCGTGTCCGTGCAAAATGCGAATGGCCGTGGTCATAAATTGGCCTTGGTGGCGTATTTATCCATATCGTATCGGAAGTGTGAAATCCCGCCCCCTGCGCATCGTGGCCCGGTGCCGCGTGCCCGTGGGGAGTGGTGCGGGCTCATGCGCAGGAAAGAAGTAGTACGTCGCCATGACATCATGCGTGCAGGCAGGTGGTCCCCACATGGCCATCACCCCGCCGGACGGTGCGGAGGTCCCCCGTCCCGCCGGGGTGTCCGCCCCCACATCAGGGGCGGGTGTGACGGGCGTCAGCGCGCCACGGGTGCGCGACCATCGCGTGGACGCCCTGCGTGGCGTGGCGCTGCTGATGATGTGCATCGACCATATCCCGCAGGATGTCCTCAACCGCTTTACCATGCGCAATGTCGGTTTTGCCGACGCGGCGGAGGTGTTCGTGCTGCTGGCGGGCTATGCGTCGTGGCTGGCCTATGGCCGGGCATTTTCGCGCCAGCCATGGCAGGGCGTGGTCGAACGCATCGTGCGCCGGTGCGGGCGGCTTTATGTTTTCCAGACGCTGATGGCGGTGGTGACGATCGCGACCATCCGGCTGTGGCGGCAGTACTGGCCCGTGCCGGTCGATTTCCTCGAACCCGAACTGGCGCATGGGCTGGATTCCCTGTGGCGGGTGATGCTGCTGCAGGCGCTGCCGGGCAACCTCAATATCCTGCCGCTCTATATCGTGCTGCTCGGGGTGTTCGCGCCGCTATGCTGGGTGCTGCGCCGGGTGGGGCCGTGGCCCGTCCTTGCGGCCAGCGGCGCGCTGTGGGCGGTGGTCAATTTCGACCCGTCGCTCAATTTCCCCAACTGGCTGGACCCGGACGGGTGGTATTTCGACCCGCTGGCGTGGCAGTTCCTGTTCGTGCTGGGCGCGTGTGCGTCCATCCTTGCGGGCCGGCATGGCGGCAGCCTGCCGCGCTGGCGGGTGCTGGCGGCGGCGTGCTGGGCCTATCTGGTGTTTTCGGCGGTGGAATCATTCCCGTGGATGGACTGGGGCCTGCCGGACGTGCGGCCCATGGCCACGCCATGGACGGACAAGATGGTGCTCTCCCCGCTGCGGCTGCTCGATGTGCTGTGCCTGTTCTACCTTGTGCAGTCCTCCACGCTGGCGACGCGCTGGGCGCAGGGACGTGTGGGGCAGTTGATGGCGATGTTCGGCCGCCATTCGCTGGAGGTGTTCACCCTTGGCACCATCATCGACCTGTACGGGCGGCTGGTCTTCACCAGCTTTGGCGTCGTCTGGGGCATGCAGGTTGCGATCAACGTGGTGGGGTTCGCGCTGCTGTGGAGCATGACGCGCGAACTGGACCGCAGGCGTGCGCTGGCCCGGGCCGCGCGCAGGGCGTGAATGTCGTGTAGGATGGATATGACACAGGCAACGAAGGGAACGATCATGACGGATACGACAGGGACGGATGCGGCCGGGGCGGATGTGCTGCCCCGCCTGACGCGCCTGCTGCGTGATGGGAAGGGCGTGCGGATCGCCCTGTTCGGGTCCTCCACCATCGAAGGGGTGGGGGCAAGCACGCCCGCCCATGCCCTGCCCGCCATCATGCATGCCGTCCTGGCCCCGTTCGCGCCCGGCGGGGTGGAGGTCATCGGCCATGGCGTGGGCGGCGACGATGCGGAGGCGATGCACGCCCGCGTGGGCGGCATGCTGGCGGACCGGCCCGACCTGATCGTGTGGCAGACCGGCAGCAACGACCCGCTCAGGGGGGATGATGTCGGTGCTTTCATCGCGCGCACCCGCGACGACCTGGCCCAGATGCGTGCGTCGGGCGCGGATGTCGTGCTGATGGACCAGCAATACTGCCCGGTGCTGGAAACCTGCCCGGCCTTTCCCGCGTTTCGTGAAGCAGTGCACCACATCGCGCAACAGGACCATGTGCCGCTGTTCACGCGGTATGTGCGGATGAAGTCATGGTGCGCGGAACTGGGGCTGGAGCCTGTGGCGCTGTCGCCTGACGGGCTGCACCTGAACGACCGGGGCTACCGCCTGCTGGGCGAGGCGCTGGCGGCGTGGCTTATTGAACTGACGGGGCTGCCGGGAGGTGTCGCGTCATGTTATCAGGGTGACGGGGCGTGACATTCGCCCCGCCCGCCGCAATGGTGTAAATGCTCAGGCCCAGTCCAGATCAGGAAGCAACCAGCCACATGCCCGACCACGTTTCCGCTTTTTCCAGATCCAGTGCCGCCTTGGGCATGGGGGCCGCATTGCTGGCGATGGCGACGGCGCGGGCATACGCGCTGCCGCCCGCCGCCACCGTCGCGCCACCACCGGCGGCCGCGCATGTCACGCCCGTCAGCGATCCCGTGCGCCTGCCCGCGCCGGGCCATGACACGCCCGACAGCTTTGCCGACCTTGCGGCGCGGCTTCTGCCCGCGGTCGTCAATGTCTCCACCACCGAGATGGTGCGTCCCGGTGATGAAGACGATGACGGTGACGAAGGCGACAGCAGCCCGCAGATCCCCAATTTCCCCGAGGGCTCCCCGTTCGAGAAGTTCTTCCACGACTTCATGAACCGGCAGAACACCCCCAACGCGCCACCGCGCAAGATGCAGGCGCTGGGGTCGGGCTTCATCATCGACCCCGCCGGGATCGTCGTGACGAACAACCATGTCGTGCGCAATGCCGAACAGATCACGGTGACGCTGCAGGACAATACGGTGCTCAAGGCGCACCTGCTGGGCCATGACGACCGCACCGACCTTGCCGTGCTGAAGGTTGACAGCCCCAAGCCGCTGCCCGCCGTGCCGTTCGGCGACAGCGACCATGCGCGCGTGGGCGACTGGGTGCTGGCGATCGGCAACCCGTTCGGCCTGTCGGGCACCGTCACGGCGGGGATCATCTCCTCCCGCGGGCGCAATATCGAACAGGGCCCGTATGACGATTTCATCCAGACCGACGCCCCGATCAACAAGGGCAATTCGGGTGGGCCGCTGTTCAACCTGCATGGCGACGTGATCGGGATCAACACGGCCATCTTCTCGCCCTCCGGCGGGTCGATCGGCATCGGCTTCGCCATCCCCTCGGCCGAGGCGCAGGGCATCATCGAACAGTTGCGCAAGCACGGGAAGGTGTCGCGCGGGTGGATCGGCGTGCGTATCCAGGACGTGACGCAGGACATCGCCGATGGGCTGGGCCTGAAAAGCGCGCATGGCGCCCTGATCGCCGGGGTGGAGGCCAAGGGCCCGGCCGCTGCCGCGCACCTGCAGACCGGCGACGTGATCGTGACGCTGGATGGCAAGGACATCGACGGCCGCGCCCTGCCGCGCCTTGTTGCACAGCTTCCGGCCGGAAGTGTCGCGCATCTGGGCATCGTGCGCCATGACCATCCGATGAATGTCACCATCACCATCGGCGCCCTGCCGGAGGAAAAGACCGACAAAGCCGATGGCAAGCCCGCGCAGAAAGCCCCCGCAAGCGGCAGCATGGCGGTCGCGGGCCTTGGCTTCACCGTGGGGGCGATCGACGATATCGCGCGCCAGAAATACAACATGCCCGAAGGCCAGAAGGGCGTTGTCGTGACCGGCGTGACCGATGACAGTCCCGCCGCCGAACGCGGCCTGCGCACGGGCGATGTCATTACCGAGGTCCAGCAGGCCACCGTCAGCACGCCTGCCGAACTGAAGCACCAGATCGACCTTGTCCGCGCGCAGAAGCGCCGCACCGTGCTGTTCCTTGTGCAGAACAGCGACGGCCTGCGCTGGGTGCCGTTCCCGCTGGCTGAATCGGGCGCACACCCCGATTGATGGCAGGTCCCGTTTTTTCTTACGCGCGTAATGTCTTCATCGCGGCGGGTGGCACCTGGCGGCAGGTCGTGCGCATGGTCGTCTCGCTCATCGGGTCGGGGGTTGTCGCCCATCTGGTGCACCTGCAGGAACCGGTCTGGGCGCTGATCACCTCGGTCGTGGTGATTACGCAGAGCCGGATGACACAGACGCTGTCCACCGGGCAGGACCAGATCGTCGGCACCCTGATCGGGGCATCGGCCGGGATTTCCGCCATTGCGATGGAACAGTGGCTGTTCTGGCCCACGGACCTTGTGTTCTGGGTCATGCTGATGCCTGTCGCGGTGCTGGCGGCGGCGCGGCCCAAGATGCGCGTCGCGGTCATCACGTTGATGGTGGTGCTGCTGTTCCCCGGCAATGGCGCGCCGTTCGCACGGCCGTTCGACCGCATCGCCTCCATCATGATCGGGGTGGTGGTGTCGTTCGTCGTCTCCTTCTTCGTGCTGCGCAACGAGGCCCGGCGCGAGGTACTGCGCAATTCGGCGCTGTTGCTGCGGCAGGTGTCGGCGCTGCTGGAACTGGCGCTGCACCAGCATCCCGACAGTGACGCGGTCGCCGCGATCGATGACAGATGCCGATCCCTGCTGCAGGACCTCAATGACGGGGTGAAGGAGGCGGAGGTCGAACATCCCGGGTCACTGGCGCGGCATGACCCGCTGGTGATGCGTCTGCCGGGGCTCCTGCGCAAGCTGCGCGCGGATGCGGTCTTTGTCGCGCGCGCCGCCGTGGAGGGGCAGACCGCAAGCACCGGCGACATCCTGCGCAGCGAGCGCGAGGTCCTGTCCCATGTGCTGGGGCAACTGGCCGACCGGTGCGACCTTGCCGCGACACGCGGGCGGGGCAAGCCCCTGCCGGACGAGGGAGTGGAGGATGTCCTGTCGCAGATCCACCAGCCCGGGCCCCACTGGACGCCGGTGATGTGTTTCGCCATCGGCCTGCTGCATACCGACATGACGGTCCTGATCCGCAATGTCTGGGCCGACGGGCGCACGGACGAAGGTGCGCCGCCGCCGGACGCACCCCATGGCGGCGTGGCGCATGTCGGCTAGGCCCCCGGCGTCGCGGCAGGGTGGTTCCATCCCACGATAATTGTTGCATATTCTGGACATGTTTCAGGTTTATGTCAGATTGCATGGCACCAACGGCATGCTGGCGCGTTGGTATCCGTAATGTCCCGGTGGGCATGCGCCTGCAGGCGCGTGCCTGCGTGATCGCCATGCCTTGCGGTTACGGGAATGGATCAACCTTCACAGGAGTCTGGACATCACCATGCTGAACAAAGCGATTCTTGGAAACCTTCCCGAAGGTGTGCGTGGACCGGAATACGATCCGGCGACACTGACGCCAGGAATCGTGCATTTCGGGGTTGGCAATTTCTTTCGCGCGCATGAGGCATGGTACGTCGAACGCTGCCTTGACCGGGGGAAGCCGGGGCCGTGTGGGATCGTGGGCGTCGGCCTGACATCAGGCGCGCGCAGCGAACGCAAGGCCGAGACATTCCGTGCGCAGGACGGGTTGTATTCCCTGACGGAAGTGGAGGCGGATGGCACGCGTTCCGTCCGGGTCATCGGGGTGCTGCGCGATTACCTGCTGGCCCCGGCGGACCCGCAGGCGGTGCTGGCGCGCCTGTGCGATCCCGCCATCCGCATCGTCAGCATGACCATCACCGAAGGCGGCTACAACATCGACGAGGAAACCGGCGAATTCCGCATCGACAATCCCCGGGTGGAGGCCGACCTTGCCAATCCGCAGGCCCCGGCCACGGTGTTCGGGTTCGTGGTGGAGGCCCTGCGCCGCAGGCGTGCGGCCGGGACGGGGCCGTTCACGGTGATGTCGTGCGACAACCTGCGCCATAACGGGCAGGTCGCCCGCACGGCCTTCGTCGGCTATGCCCGTGCCTATGACCCGGACCTTGCACAGTGGATCGAGGCCAACGTGACCTTCCCGTGCAGCATGGTGGACCGCATCACCCCCAGCGTGGATGGCGCCATGCGCGACCTGCTGAACCGTGAAAGTGGTCTGGATGATGCGCTGCCGGTCCTTGCGGAGGGGTTCAGCCAGTGGGTGCTCGAGGACAGTTTCTGCGCCGGGCGTCCCGCGCTGGAGACGGCGGGGGTGCAGTTCGTCAGCGACGTGACCGGGTATGAACAGGTGAAGGTCCGGATGCTCAACGCCGCGCATGTGACGCTTGGCGCGCTGGGCCTCCTGCTGGGCTATCGCTATGTCCATGACGCGATTGCGGATGCGGACCTGCACCGCTTCATCAATGCCTACCTGCAGAAGGACGTCATGACGCAGATCCATGCGCCGCAGGGGCTGGACCTTGACGCCTATCGCCGCCAGGTCATCAGCAGGTTTTCCAACCGTGCGGTGGCGGATACGCTGCTGCGGATCTGCAGCGATGGCGCGTCGAAATCGCAGGTTTTCTGGACCGATACGGTGCGTCGCTCGCTCCAGTCGGGTCATGACCTGTCGCGCATCGCCTTCGGCCTTGCCGCCTATCTGGAAATGCTGCGCGGCAGCAGTGAAAAGGGGGACACCTATACCCCGCTGGAGCCAACCCTGACGGAAGGGCAGGTCGCGCTGGCCCGTGATCCCGATTTTGCCGCGGCCCTTGCGCTGCCGGCGTTCGACGGGTGGCGTGATGTGCAGACACCGGAACTGACGCAGGCGATCGTTGCGGCACGCAGGGCGATCCGCGAACATGGCGTCCGTGCCAGCCTGCCGGACTGAGGCGTAAGCAACTTTATCAGCAGAAATTTCTGGTAAAGCTCCTGATCTGAAAGGCTTCAGGGAACGCTGACTTTCTGGATCAAGGGCCGGCATCCGGAAATTCGCAGGACTTTTACCCGCGTGCTGTCCCGGACGGATGTTTCACGACCCCACATCCGGGACGGCGCGCGACAGGTGCATGGCCCCATCGCCGTAGGACGCGGCGGCCCCCGCATCGGAGGGGACGGGCGCAAAACCCTGCCGCCGCCAGAATCCCACGGCCTGCCCCGTCGCCATCAGCGCGATGCGGTGCAGCCCCGCCCGGCGCGCAGCATGTTCCACCAGGGCAAGTGCACGGGTGGCCGCCCCCTGTCCACGCAGGGCCGGGGCAATGGCGATGTCATGGACATACCAGCAGTCGGGATCCGGTGGCAGCGCATGCAGCAGCGTGTTCAGGCGCGGCGGCGCACGCAGGCGCCACGGGTGGCTCAGCAGGTATCCCGCCAGTCTCTTTCCATCTTCGTGCAGGCCAAGGCACCCGGCCGGGCACAGGGCGAGGCGTTCGGCGAAAACCGCCGCATCTTCGGGATAGGACGGATGGATCCGCCCTGCCAGCGCCTGTACATCTGGCAGGTCGGAATGGTACAGGGAACGCCATTGTGCTGTCATTTTCACCGTTGTGCGTATAGACGGGAAATATAATAAAACATTTCCTGGGCATTATTGGACGAGATAGTCATATTCCGGTAATTGATGGGCCGGCGTCCACCCTTATCCCAAGTGCAGGAGCACCTGACAGAATGACGGATCTGCGTCTTACATTACGTATTGATGCCAATGGCAAACCCCTGCTCGGACATGGGAAGATCCGCCTTCTGGAACAGATCGAGGAAACGGGGTCCATCTCTGCCGCAGCACGGGCGATGGGCATGTCCTACCGCCGGGCGTGGCTTCTGGTGGAATCGATGAACTCTGTTTTCGTGCACCCGCTTGTCGCCGCCCGCCCCGGTGGCGGTGGTGGGGCCGGCCTGTCGGAGGACGGGCACAAGGTACTGAAACTGTACCGGGAAATAGAACAGCTTTCGCGTCAGGCGGCCGATGGGCCACTGGCGGAGATGTCGGGCATGTGTGAAGTGCCGTGAAAATGCCATGCCACGGACATAGGAGAAGGTAACTGGACTGCCATCGCGCGAAAACGGCGCGGATTCGATTGATAAAGAGGTCACCCGCAACCGCTTCGCGGTGGGCCGATAATGATAATGATCGGGGAATGATTTCAGTGTTGCGACGTGATATTGTAAAGGCTGGAGCAGGTCTGTCGGTTCTCTCCCTTTTCGGCGGGATCGACGCACTTCGTGGCGCGCGTGCGGCGGATGCGCCGGATGCGGGCGTTTTTGACGATACAACCGTCCGACAGCTTGCGCATCGCCTGTCGCAACAGGCCTACCGCGCGCCGGAAGAAACGCTGCCCGCCGTCGTGCGGGACATGAATTTCGATCAGTTCACGTCCATCGCCTATCGACCCGAACAGGCCCTGTGGCACGGGGAAAACCTGGGGTTCGAGGTGGAATTCTTCCCCCGTGGCTACCTCTACCGCCCCCGGATCGAGATGTACGAGGTGATCGACGGCAAGGCCGCCCCCGTGCCGTATTCGGCGGACCTGTTCACCTATGGCAACCCGGCATTGCGGGTGGATGACAATATCGGCTTTTCGGGCCTGCGGATCCGCGCGCCCATCAATACGCCCGGCGTGATGGAGGAATTCTGCGTCTTCCTTGGCGCATCCTATTTCCGTGCGGTGGCCAAGGGGCAGACCTATGGCCTGTCGGCGCGTGGGTTCGCCGATGGCACGGGCGATCCCAAGGGGGAGGAATTCGCCCTGTTCCGTGCCTACTGGCTGGAAAAGCCGCGCTCCGGCGTGGACAGCGTGGTGCTGCATGCGCTGCTCGACAGTCCGTCGCTGACGGGGGCGTTCCGCTTCACCATCCGCCCGGGGGAGACGACGGTCTTTGACGTGCAGACCTATCTCTACCCGCGCAAGGAAATCCCGCAGTCGGGGATCGCGCCGCTGACGGGGATGTTCTATTTCGACGCCAACGACCGCAACCATGTCGATGACTGGCGCCCCGCCGCCCATGACAGCGAGGCGCTGTCGATGTGGACCGGCGGCGGGCAGCAGTTGTGGCGTCCACTGCGCAACCCGCAGGACCTGCAGTTCTCCGCCTTTGCCGATGTGCGCCCGCACGGGTTCGGCCTGATGCAGCGCAAGCGCGCCTTTGAGGATTTCGAGGACCTGGCGCTCAATTACGAAAAGCGGCCCTCCCTTTGGATCGAGCCGATCGGCGACTGGGGCGCGGGCAGCGTGGACCTGGTGGAAATCCCCACCCCGAACGAGGTCAACGACAATATCGTGTCCTTCTGGCGGCCGCGCGATGCGCTGGCGGCGGGGCATGAATATGCCTTCACCTATCGCATGTACTGGGGATGGGACACGCCATGGCCCACGCATCTTGCCCGCATCTCCGCAACGCGGGTGGGGGCGTCCACGGATGGGTCGCATACCCGCTTCTTTGACATAGATTTCACGGGAGAGCCGTTCGCGAACCTTCCCAGGGACGCGAAATTCCATCTCCAGACCCGTACCTCCGCGGGCGAGATCCGCAATGTCGTGGTCGAACCGAACCCCGACATCCATGGCTGGCGCGCCACGTTCGAATTCGATCCAAAGGATGCGAAGATCGCCGAACTCGACTGCTCGCTGGCGAATGACCAGGCGACCGTGTCGGAGGAATGGGTTTACCGATGGACGCCGTGACGCCCGGCGCGTCCCCTGCCGCGGGGGGGACGCTGCCGCCGCCCGCGCCGCTGGAGATGCCGGTCCATTCCCTGTCGCACCTGCCGCCGGGGGGCCGCGCGGGCACGCCGGTGACGCAATGGTCGGGCATCGTGCTGCGCCGTGTCCTTGTCCTTGGCAGTGCGCTGGTGCTGACGGGATGGGCCACGTATGAAATGAACCTCGTGTTCAATGCCATCAGCGTCTCCATCGCCGGTGTGGTCATGCTGGGGCTGTTCGTGGTGCTGTTCCTGTGGATCGCGCTGGCGTTCACGTCCGCGCTGGCGTGGTTCTGCTCGCTGATGTCGCGGGGCGGGGGGCTTGGCCTTGGCATCCGGCCGGACGGGCCGCTGCCCCGGCTTGTGGCGCGCACGGCACTTCTGATGCCCACCTATAACGAGGACCCGGGCCGTGTGATGGCGGGACTGCGCGCGATCTGCGACAGCCTTGCCGCCACGGGGCAGGCCGGTGCGTTCGACCTGTTCGTCCTGTCGGACACGACCGATCCCGATGTCTGGGTGGCGGAGGAAGAAGCCTATATGGCGTTGCGCCGCGCGACGGAGGGGGTGATACGTGTCTATTACCGGCGCCGCGCGCAGAATATCGACCGCAAGGCCGGCAATATCGCCGAATGGGTCCGCCGCTTTGGCGCGGCGTACCAGCAGATGATCACCCTTGATGCCGACAGCGTCATGTCGGGCGACACCATCGTGCGCCTGACCGCCGCGATGGAGGCCAATCCCGGTGTCGGCCTGATCCAGTCCCTGCCGGTGATCGTCAATGGCACGACCCTGTTTGCCCGCATGCAGCAGTTCGCCGGGCGGGTGTATGGCCCGCTGATCGCGCACGGCATCGCCTGGTGGCACGGGTCGGAGGGCAATTACTGGGGCCATAACGCGGTCATCCGCACCCGCGCCTTTGCCGAACAGGCCGCCCTGCCGCACCTGCCGGGGCGCAAGCCCTTTGGCGGCGCGATCATGAGCCATGATTTCGTGGAGGCCGCGCTGATGCGCCGTGGCGGGTGGGCCATCCACATGGTGCCCGCCCTGATGGGATCGTACGAGGAAAGCCCGCCGTCGCTGACGGATATCGCGATCCGCGACCGGCGCTGGTGCCAGGGCAACCTGCAGCATGCCAAGGTGGTCTCGGCCAGGGGCCTGCACTGGATCAGCCGCCTGCACATGCTGATGGGGATCGGGTCATATGTGACCTCCCCGCTGTGGCTGGTGTTCCTGCTCGCCGGTATCCTCGTGTCGTTGCAGAGCCGGTTTTCACGGCCGGAATATTTTGGCGACACCAAGCTGCTCTATCCCCACTGGCCGCATGTCGATCCGGTGCAGGCGCGCTTCATGTTCCTGGCCACGATGGGGATCCTGCTGGCGCCAAAGATGCTGGCCTATGTCGCGCTGCTGTGCGACGGGCCGTTGCGGCGCGGGTGCGGGGGGGCGGTCCGTGCGGCTGTGTCCATCCTTGTGGAAACGGTGCTTGGCGGTCTGGTCGCGCCGGTGGCGATGCTGATCCAGACGATGGGTGTGCTGTCCATCCTGATGGGGCGTGATTCTGGATGGAACGCGCAACGCCGCGACGATGGCGGGGTGTCCGCCCTGCAGAACGCGCGGCTGTATCTGGGCTATACCGTGTTCGGGGTCGCGCTGGGTGTTGCGGCGTGGGTCGTCTCTCTTTCGCTGTTCCTGTGGATGCTGCCGGTCCTGCTGGGGCTGGTGCTGGCTATTCCGCTGGCGATCCTGACCGGAAGCAGGGCCGCCGGGCAGGACCTGCGGCGCGCGGGCCTGCTGCTGATCCCGGAGGAGACATCCCCGCCCGACGTGCTGGCGCGTGCGATGCGTAACCTGCGCGACATGGCGGGGCGGCCGATTGGCGATGCGCTGGCGGTGCTGCGTGCGCATCCGGCGCTGCTGGCGCTGCATTGCGCCATGCTGCCGCCGCCCCGGCACAGGGGGGATCCGATCGACGCCAACCTGCTGGTCGGACTGGTCAAGCTGCGGGAGGTGCCTGACCTTCAGGCGGCGCGCCAGGCCCTGAGCCCGCGCGAAAAGGCCGCCGTCCTTGGCAATGCGGAAGGACTGCACCTGCTGGAGGCGCTGTCCTGACCGGCTTGGAGTCCTGATGAAAGTTCCGGGTGCCGCCTTTTTAAAAGGCGGCATTCTTTTTTGAAGCTTTCTGGAAAAAGCTTCACCACAAACCTTTGAGGTTTAGGGGCTTCTGGTCCCCATGGGGGCGGGTGTCAGCCGCCGCTACCGTCGGAAGGCGAGGAGCCTTCGGGGGGCGTGGCCATTTCCTCGCCTTCGGTGGAGCCATCGATGGACATGACCGCATCAAGGCTCTCGCACGACTGGCGGAAATGCGCGTCCGACTGGAACTGTTTGCCATTGCAGAGCTTTGCCGCATCGGGGACGCAGCTTTCGGTCGCATCCTCGTAATCGGATTCCATGACGTCATGGGCAAGGGACAGGTCGGGGTCGCGGTTGCCTTCGCTCGCCTTTTCGATCACGGCCTGGACCTTGTGGAGTTCCTGAAGCTTGTCCAGGCAGGGCTGGCTTGCGGCGTCGGGCTTGAAATGCAGCACGTCCATCGCGCGCTGTACCTTCTGTGTCGCAAGGCTCTGCGCCTGTGCGGGGGTGCAGACATACGCAGGCAGCGCCACAAGGGCCGGAAGCGTGAAGAGAAGGGGACGTGCGAAGAGACTCACTGTGAAACGTTCCATGACCTTATGCCCCGGACGCCGGTGGCGACATTGGGAAAGCTGACCTCTGCCATGACGCGCGGCCTGTTGGCACGCCGGAAGGGCACGGCAGAGTATGACAGCACGGCAGGACGGGGAAAAGATGCGCCAATATCTCAATGTGTGTCAAAAAAATCTTTGTCCCATCAGCAACAAATAACAATCGTGGCAAAAATTGGAAAATTTGCTTACATTCTGATGTTGTTTTGAGTATAAAATCAGCCATTCGATATATTGCGTCGCATAAAATCGGGAGGTGCAGAGACATATGGCCCTGCAAAATCGTTCGATATCGTAATGATTTTGCCTGATCCTAAAAATTCATGGTCCATCCATTGCCGCGTGAAGACGAATTCGCGCCCCTGATACAGGTGATACGGGATATGTTGACTGTCGCATATATGGCTGGTGCCGATATCGTGACCCATATTTCAGCCGTGGGTGGACGACATAACAGAACGGTCGGCAACGATCCGCACATCGTCCCGGACATGTCGCCTTGCTGGCGGCACTTTTTCCCGGTTGCGGCGTTAGTTCCGTCCGTGCGCGCGGCGCAGCATGCGTGACCGCGCTTTTTCGTACCTGAGGTTCCGCGATCGCATGTCGGCATGCCGGTGCATCGTGGACGCAGCCTGCATCGACGCTCCGCAATGAGGCGGAGCCACTCAATCTAGTGTTGGCTGCCTGTGAAAGAGGAGAATCTCCCCTTGAAACAGACAGACATTCTGTCCCAACGAACTTCGCTTGCCGATAAGCTTGGCATCCCGACCCCCCTGTTCTGGGGCTTTGTCGGCCTGCTGTTCTTCATGATCGGTGACGGCGTGGAGGCAGGTTATCTCGCGCCGTATCTTGAAGGGCAGGGCATTTCCGCCCGTGACACCGCGCTGCTCTTCACGATTTATGGAGTGACGGTTTCCATCTCCTCGTGGGTATCGGGTCCGCTGTCCGACCTGTGGGGCCCCAAGCGGGTCATGTGGATCGGCCTTGCGATCTGGGCCGTGTTCGAGGTCGCGTTCCTGTCCCTGGGAGTTGCGACCAACAGCTATTCCATCATGCTTGCGGCCTATACGATGCGTGGCTTCGGCTATCCGCTGTTCACGTATGGCTTCCTGGTGTGGATCGCGGCGGCGACGCCCCGCCACCAGCTTGGTTCGGCGGCAGGCTGGTTCTGGTTCGCCTTCTCCGGTGGCCTGCCGACGCTTGGCTCCCTGTTCGCCAGCTTCGCCATTCCCGTGATTGGCGAGATGATGACCTTCTGGAGTTCGCTGGCACTCGTGCTGTTCGGCGGCCTGCTTGCGCTGCTGATGACGCGCGAACCCACCGGCAGCAAGCGCCTTGCCGAACCGGGAACGCCTGCGAGTACGATCTTCTTCAGTTCCGTCAGCATCCTGTGGCGTGAACCCAAGACGTTCATCGCCATGATCGTGCGCATCATCGACACCGCGTCGGAATATGCGTTCCTGGTCATCATGCCGGCGTTCTTCACCAAGGTCATCGGCTTTTCGCTGTCGCAGTGGCTGCAGCTTCTGTCGATCATCTTCCTGGCGAACATCCTTGTGAACCTGGTGTCGGGCATGATGGCCGACCGCCTTGGCCACCGTTCGGTCGTCGCCATCGGTGGTGGCGTCGGTGCCGCGATCACGGTCCTGCTGTTCTACTACGTGCCGCTGATGTTCCCGGGCAACTTCGCGATTGCTGCCGCCATGGGTGCGCTGTATGGCGCCACCGTTGCCGCCTTCGTGCCGCTGTCGGGCCTGATGCCGCAGATCTGCCCCAAGGAAAAGGCGGCGGCGCTGTCCGCGCTGGGCCTTGGCGCGGGGGCAAGCACCTGGGTCGGTCCGGCCGTCGTGACGTGGTTTTTGAATCATGGCACGGGATCGAGGGGATCATCTGGATCTTCTCCGGCCTGTATCTGGTGTCGGCCCTGCTGACGATCACGCTGACGATTTCCCCCGAAGCGCGTCGTTACATGGACGAGGCCGCGGCCCGTGGTGACATTGCCGAGGAACTGGCTGCCGCCGAGCACTGATCGCCTCTTACCTTCCCCGCACCTTCTGGCGCGGGGAAGGCCTGGGCGGAACTGTCCGGAAAGCTCAAAAGAAGCTTCTTCCAAAAAGCTTCGGAAGACGCCGCCGTTAAAACAAAAAGGGCAGCACCCGGACATTTCTGCTTTGCGAAACGGCTTTCCAAAGAAAAAGCGCGGACCCGCCCCGGCAGGTCCGCGCTTTTTTCATATGGGTGCCCCATCAGGGGGGCGTCCCCTGTCGTCTCAGCCCCGTTCGGGCCGACGCCGGGGGGAGTGTGAGGGCGTACGCGCGCCACCAGCGGTATCGCGTCCCTTGCCCGCGGGTGTTTTCATCGCCGGGGCGGCGGCCAGTTCGGCCTCCAGCTGGCGGATGCGCTTCTGCACGCTTTCACGCAGGGTAGGGGCGGTGTGCGATTTCATGGCCGCAAGGGTTTCACGCAGGTCGCGCAACTGCTTCTGCTTTTCCGCCAGCGAACGGCGGATGGGCTGGTTGTCGGACATCTGTCCGTGGAATGCACGCATGATGATAATCCATTCGAATGGAAAACAAGACGTCGGTTCAGGTCAGGGAAGAAAGAACACGCACGCCCACACGCCCATGAAGGAAGGTTCCATGCATGGGGCATGACGGCGGTCAACCGGTCCGTGTCAGCCAGAAGGCGCGTATGCGCTCAGGCGCGGGCCGTGGCCATGATGTCAGCCAGTGCGTCGCACAGCGCCTGACATTCGGCCTCGGTCCCGATGGTGATACGGAGCCATTGGGCGATTCGGGGTGTCCTGAAATGCCGCACGATGATCGCCCGTTCCCGCAGGGCCCGGGCAAGGTTCAGTGCGTCATGGTCAGGATGGTGCGCAAACACGAAATTCGCGCATGAGGGAAGGACCTCGAACCCCATCTTTCCCAGGCTGTCTGTCAGCCTGTCGCGTGATCTTATGATCCGTTCGCGTATGTTGGCAAGCCATTCCCGATCCTCGATCGCGGCAATCGCACCGGCCTGCGCCAGACGGTCGAGCGGATAGGAGTTGAAGCTGTCCTTCACGCGGGTCAGCGCCTCGATCAGGTCGGGATGCCCTACGGCATACCCCACCCGCAGCCCTGCGAGCGCACTGGATTTGGACAGGGTGCGCACCACCAGCAGGTTGTCATGGCGCGCGGTCAGGGGAATCGCGGTCTCGCCCCCGAAATCGACATAGGCCTCGTCCACGACAACCACCTGGTCGCGGTGGTGCGTCAGCAGCGCCTCGATATCCGCAAGGGACAGCGCCATGCCGGTGGGGGCGTTCGGGTTGGGCACGATCACGCCGCCGCACGGGCGCATGTAGTCCGCGACCCTGACGCGCATGCCCGCATCCAGCGGCACCATCTGCGCCGTGATGCCGTACAGCCCGCAATAGACGGGATAGAAGCTGTAGGAGATGTCGGGGAACAGCAGCGGTCCCTCATGCTTCAGCAGCGCCTGGAACGTATGGGCCAGGACCTCGTCCGACCCGTTGCCCACGAACACATGCCCCGCCGGCACGTCATGGGCGCGCCCGATCGCCTGGCGCAGCGCCAGCGCCGACGGGTCGGGATACAGGCGCAGCGTGTCGTCCGTCGCCGCCCGGATGGCCGCCAGTGCCTTCGGCGACGGGCCATAGGGGGATTCGTTGGTATTGAGCTTGATCAGGTTGGTCATCCGCGGCTGCTCCCCCGGGACATAGGGGGTCAGGGTGTGGACGACGGGGCTCCAGAAACGGCTCATTGCATTTGGGTTCCACTGAAATGCGAAATACGCCGGCATGCAGGGCGCATGCCGACGCAGGGCGTGGGGAATGGGTGTATCAAATGGCAGGCGGGGTAATCGCTTACGCCTGCGGCGGCTTGCGTCCCATCAGCGCCAGAAGTTCGGCATTGTCCTGCCGGGTCGCCAGCATGCGTGCGCTGACGCCTTCGCCATCGCGCAGGTCGGGATCCGCCCCATGTTCCAGCAGCAGCGCCACCATCGGGTCGCGGTTGAACATGACGGCAAAGATCAGCGGCGTGCGGCCGACCCCGTTGGGGATGTCGATTTTCGCCCCGTGCGCGATCAGCGTGCGTGCGCCCGGCAGGTCGCCCTTGAACGCCACCCCCGCCAGCGCTGTCGCCCCCTTCTGGTCCTGCAGGTCCGGGTTCGCCCCCCCTTCGAGCAGCGCGCGCATCGTGTCCGCATGCCCGTTGTACCCCGCCAGGATCAGGGCGGTATATCCCTTGTCATTGCGGATGTCGGGGTCGATTCCCGCGCGCAGGAATTCCCTGACCAGGTCCGTCTCCCCATCCCGTGCGGCGGACAGGTACAGGTCCGCGATCTGCGTGTCCGTAAAGGTCTGCTCCGATGCGGTGGCGGCGGGGTCGCCGCTGGCGATTGTCTGGGTCATGGGCCTGCCTCGCGTATGTGAGGGATAACGGGTGGGGCGGGGATCCGCCCGGACGCCCCTGCCGCCATGGCATGCGCCGTGGCGGGCCGGTCGCGCGATGCCGCGCGGCGCCAGCGTCGATGATTACGCAATGCCGGCCCCCTTCGCAAGACGGGGGGCAGGCTGTCTTCGTGCCGTGATATTGTCGGGGATGGGTCTGGCATGGGGTCATGTCATTTTCATGGCCGCGCCGATGTCGCACGAAACATGGCAGGGGAGCAGGCCCATCCGCGCCGGGTCCGTTACGGATACGTATCGTGGGGTCGAGCAGTCGTGATTCGCCAAGGCTGGCGTCACGGGCGGTTCGGGCCTTCAATACGTGTGCTGTCGCGCCGGATGAGGTGGCTTGTTCCCATAAGGTGGTCGTGAGATTGTGCGTAAAACGGTTGCCCCATCAACCGTTTCGGACAGGCCCCGGCGTATCGCAACCCCGCATACCGCCCCCGTCGGGGCGGCGCGGGACGTCGGCGTCTGTCGCGTGATGTGCATCCTGCCGGATTGAAGCGGGAAGGCGGGAGGATCTTCCGCCGCCCCGGCATGTCGGGCGTGTTGCGGATCGGGGCAGTCATGATGAAGGAGAGCGGTTTTATGCATTCATTGTTTCCCTGTCCCGCAAGGGCACCAGAAGGAGGCGGCAGCATGCCGGCCAACATCGATACGTTGTGCATCAACACGATCCGCACATTGTCCATGGACGCGGTGCAGAAGGCCAATTCCGGCCATCCCGGCACGGCCATGGCGCTTGCGCCCCCGGCCTATACGCTGTGGCGCGATGTCCTGAACTATGACCCCGCCAATCCGCTGTGGCCCAACCGCGACCGCTTCGTGCTGTCGATCGGCCATGCGTCGATGCTGCTGTATTCGCTGATCTATCTGGCCGGGGTGCGTGACATCAGGGACGGCAAGGTGGTCGATGCACAGTCGCTGACGGTCAAGGATATCGAGCAGTTCCGCCAGCTTGATTCCCGCACGCCGGGCCATCCCGAATACCACCACACCGCAGGCGTCGAGACCACGACCGGTCCGCTCGGTCAGGGGTGCGGCAATTCCGTGGGCATGGCGATGGCGGAAAAATGGCTTGCCGCGCGCTTCAACAAGCCGGAATTCAAGCTGTTCGACTACCACGTCTATACGTTCTGCGGCGATGGCGACAACATGGAAGGCGTCTCGAGCGAGGCCGCATCCGTCGCCGGTCACCTCAAGCTCGGCAACCTGACGTGGATCTACGACAGCAACCGCATTTCCATCGAGGGTGATACCCACATCACCTTCACCGAAAACGTGCACAAGCGTTTCGAGGCCTATGGCTGGCACGTGCTCGAACTGCGCGACGCCAACGACACGGGTGATTTCAGGCGCCTGCTCGAGGAAGCGAAGGCCGAGACGTCGCGCCCGACGCTGATCATCGTGCATTCGATCATCGGCTGGGGTTCGCCGCACAAGGCCGGCACGGCGGAAGCGCACGGATCGCCGCTCGGCGTCGAGGAAATCCGCGAGACCAAGAAATTCTACGGCTGGCCGGAGGACAAGAGCTTCTATGTCCCCGATGGCGTGCCGGAGCATTTCCAGGCGGGCATCGCGACACGCGGCGCCGCGGCCAGCAAGGCGTGGGACGACCTGTTCGCCGCCTATCGCAAGGAATACCCGGATCTCGCCGCGCAGCTTGACAGCATCTTCGCAGGCAGGTTGCCCGAGGGCTGGGACAAGGACATCGCGACCTTCCCTGCCGACGCCAAGGGCATCGCCTCGCGCGCAAGCTCGGCCAAGGTGCTCAACCAGGTGGCCGTCAACTATCCGTGGATGATCGGCGGTTCGGCCGACCTGTCGCCGTCCACCAAGACGCACATGACGTTCGAGGGCGCGGGCGATTTCCAGCCGCCGCAGTGGGGGGCGACCTATGGCGGACGCAACCTGCATTTCGGCGTGCGTGAACATGTCATGGGCTCGATCTGCAACGGTCTCGCGCTTGCGGGGCTGCGGCCCTACTGCTCGGGCTTCCTGATCTTCTCCGACTACATGAAGCCGCCGATCCGCCTGTCGGCGCTGATGAAGCTGCCGGTGCTGTATATCTTCACCCACGATTCCATCGGCGTGGGCGAGGACGGGCCGACCCACCAGCCGATCGAGCAACTGGCGCAACTGCGCGCGACGCCGGGTGTCACCCTGATCCGTCCGTCCGACGCGAACGAGGTGGCCGAGGCGTGGCGCACGCTGATCCCGCTGACGGATCGCCCAAGCGTGCTGGTGCTGAGCCGCCAGAACCTGCCGACCATCTGCCGCAAGACCTATGCGCCTGCGTCGGGGCTGGCAAAAGGGGCGTATGTCCTTGCGGATGCCGATGGCAAACCCGATGTCATCCTTATGGCGACAGGCAGCGAGGTCGGTCTGGTGGTGAAGGCGTACGAGCGGCTCAAGGCCGAAGGCGTGAAGGCGCGCGTCGTGTCGATGCCGTCGTGGGACCTGTTCGAGGCCCAGCCCCAATCCTATCGCGACAGCGTGCTGCCCCGTGACGTTACCGCCCGCGTGGCGGTGGAACAGGCGGCGCAGCTTGGCTTGGACCGGTATGTCGGGCTCGATGGCGCGACCATCGTCATGCACACGTTCGGCGCTTCCGCACCGGCGGAGGAGCTGGAGGTCAAGTTCGGCTTTACCGTGGACGCCGTCGTGGCGGAGGCGCGCAGGCAGCTTGCCCGCAAGGCGTCATAGACCGTCATCCACAACGGGACAGGGCCACGCATGGCCCTGTTTTCCGTTTTTGTCAGGACCAAGGCGGAGGGGCGCCGCGACGCATGGTGCGCGCACCCGCCCGCCCAAGAGAAGGGAATGCACAGAAATGAGTGTGCACGAAACAGGTAAGGACGGCGCGGCCAACCCGCTGAAGCAGCTTGCGAAATACGGGCAGTCGCCGTGGCTGGACTTCATCCAGCGGTCCTATACCGCCAATGGCAGCCTGAAGAAGCTGGTGGATGAGGACGGGCTGAAGGGCGTGACCTCCAACCCCGCGATCTTCCAGAAGGCGATGGGGCAGGGCACGGATTACGATCCGCAGATCCGTTCCATCCTTGAACACCAGATCGTCGATGCCGGGACCCTGTATGAAATGCTGGCGATCACGGACATCCGTGACGCGGCAAAGGTGCTGCATCCCGTCTATGAGCAGACGAAGGGCGTTGACGGCTATGTCAGCCTTGAGGTCTCCCCCTATCTTGCGCGCGACACGCAGGCCACCATCGTCGAGGCCCGCCGCCTGTGGAAGGCGGTCGATGCCGCCAACCTGATGATCAAGATCCCCGGCACGCAGGAGGGCGCGCCCGCCGTGCGCACCGCCATTGCCGAGGGGATCAACGTCAACGTCACGCTGCTGTTCTCCAACGACGCCTACAAGAAGGTGCTCGAGGCCTATATCGTGGGGCTTGAGGACCGTCTGGCGCAGGGCAAGAGCGTGGCGGGCATCGCCAGTGTCGCCTCCTTCTTCGTCAGCCGCATCGACGTGAAGATCGATGGCGAGATCGACCGCCGCGTCGCCGCCGGTGACAGGGACGCCGCAGCCCTGAAGGCCCTGCGCGGCAAGGTCGCCATCGCCAACGCCAAGCAGGCCTATGCATACTGGCAGGGCGTGATGAAAAGCCCGCGCTGGCAGAAGCTGGCGGCCGCTGGCGCCATGCCGCAGCGCCTGCTGTGGGCCAGCACGGGCACGAAGGACAAGTCCTTCAGCGACGTGCTGTATGTCGATTCCCTGATTGGCGAGGACACGGTCAACACCATCCCGCCCAAGACGTTCGACGCCTTCCGCGACCATGGCAAGGTGGCCCCGACCCTGACCGAGGACCTCAAGGGCGCGGAACAGGTCCTTGCGGAGGCAAAGCGCCTTGGCCTCGACCTCGCTGGCGTGACCACCGTGCTGGTCGATGAGGGCGTGAAGTCGTTCGAGGACGCGTTCGACGAACTGCTCGGCTCGGTTGCGGCAAAGCAGGCGGCCTTCGTGGGGAAGAAGGTCACCACGACCACGCTGCACCTGCCCGCCGACCTCGACGCCGCCGTCAAGGCGGAACTTGAGGACTGGCGCAAGGATGGCAAGGTACGTCGCCTGTGGGCGAAGGACGCCACGCTGTGGACCGGCAAGGACGAGGCGAACTGGCTGAAATGGCTGTCGATCGTTGACGACCAGATCCTGGACCTGCCGAAGTTCGAGGAATTCCAGGCCGAGGTGAAGGCGCGCGGTTTCCGCGACGTGCTGCTGCTGGGCATGGGCGGGTCGAGCCTTGGTCCCGAAGTCCTGTCGGAGACGTTCGGCAAGCACGAGGGCTTCCCGCACCTCTATATCCTCGACAGCACCGACCCGCAGCAGGTCAAGGCGTTCGAGAAAAAAATCGACATTGCAAAGACGCTGTTCATCGTCTCGTCCAAGTCGGGCGGCACGCTGGAGCCGAACATCCTGAAGGCCTATTTCTTCGACGAAGCGAAGAAGGTGCTCGGCGATAAGGTCGGTTCGCACTTCATCGCCGTAACCGATCCCGGGTCGCACATGGAAGCCGTGGCGAAGGCCGACGGGTTCTGGAAGATCTTCTACGGTGAAAAGCAGATCGGCGGACGGTATTCCGTGCTGTCCGATTTCGGCATGGTGCCTGCCGCCGCCGCCGGCCTGCCGCTGCGCCTTCTGCTGGAATCCGCGCTGCGGGGTGAAAAATCCTGCGCCGCATCCGTGCCCCCGGCCCAGAATCCCGGCGCCCTGCTGGGCACCGTGCTGGGTGTCGCGGCAAAGTCGTTCGGTCGTGACAAGGTGACGATCCTTGCCTCGCCCGGGATCTATGACATGGGTGCGTGGCTGGAGCAGTTGCTGGCGGAATCTACCGGCAAGAACGGCCGCGGCCTGATCCCCATCGATGATGAGACAGCGGGCCCGGCCTCGGTCTATGGCAAGGACCGGCTGTTCGTCTACCTGCGCCTTGCCGAAAAGCCGTGCGAGAAGCAGGACGCGGCGTTCAAGGCGCTGATTGCAGCGGGCGAGCCTGTCGTGACCATCGAACTGCATGACAGGCGCCAGATCGTCGAGGAATTCTTCCGCTGGGAATTCGCGACCGCCGTGGCCGGGTCGATCATCGGCATCGACGCCTTTGACCAGCCTGATGTCGAGGCCTCGAAGATCGAGACCAAGAAGATCACCACCGCCTATAACGAAACCGGCAGGCTGCCGCCCTACGAACCCTTCTTCAAGGACGCAACGTTCGCGTTCTATGCCGACCCGAAGAACGCGGCGGCGCTGAAGGACGGCAAGACGGCCGAGGGCATCCTCAAGGCGCATTTCGCCCGTGCGAAGGCCGGGGATTATGTCGCCCTGCTGGCCTATATCGAGCGTGACACGGCGACGCGCGAATGGATCCAGGGTGTGCGCCTTGCGATCCGCGATGCGCTGAAGCTGGCGACGGCGGCGGAATTCGGCCCGCGGTTCCAGCATTCCACCGGACAGGCCTACAAGGTCGGGCCCGACACGGGCGTGTTCGTGCAGATCACGGCGGATGATGCGATCACCCTGCCGGTCCCGGGGGAAAAATACACCTTCGGCATCGTCAAGGAAGCGCAGGCCCGCGGTGACCTCGAGGTGCTGGGCGAACGCGGCCGCCGTGCCGTGCGGGTGCACATCCATGGCGACCTGAAGTCCGGCCTCGAAAAGCTGGGGCAGATCATCAGGGCGGCGGTCTGATCCACCGCAACGCACCGCCCCGCCACTGATGCTATCGGTGGTGGGGTGGATGTCCGCGCCGTCGCCCGCGCCGCATGGGCCGGGCGCGCGACGGGGCAGGATTTTACAGCAGGAGTATCAGTTATCATGCAAATCGGTATCGTCGGCCTGGGCAAGATGGGGGGGAACATCTCCGTCCGCCTGACGCGTCATGGCCATGACGTGGTCCTTTTCGACCGGGATCCGGAAGTGGTGTCCAAGGTCGGCGCACGCGCCGAGGCCGGGAAGACGAAGCCCGCCACCGGCCTGAAGGACATGGTGGGAAAGCTGACGGCGGATCGCAAGATCATCTGGCTGATGCTGCCCGCCGGTGAGGTGACGGAGGCCGCGGTCAAGGAACTTGGCGGCCTCCTGGGCAAGAACGACATCCTGATCGATGGCGGCAATTCGTTCTACAAGGACGATATCCGCCGTGCCGCCGAACTGGCGAAAAAGGGCATCCATTACGTCGATGTCGGCACGTCGGGCGGCGTGTGGGGGCTGGAGCGCGGCTACTGCATGATGTACGGCGGCACCAAGGACGCCACCGACCATATCGACCCGATCCTGCGCGCGCTGGCGCCGGGCCTGGGCGATGTGCCGCGCACGCCGGGCCGTGACAAGCCGGGCATGGACCCGCGCGCGGAGCTTGGCTACCTGCATTGCGGCCCCGCCGGGTCGGGCCATTTCGTCAAGATGGTCCATAACGGCATCGAATACGGCATCATGCAGGCCTTTGCCGATGGCTTCGACGTCATGAAGTCGAAGAACTCCACCGCCCTGCCCGAGGACCAGCGGTTCGAACTGAACATGCCCGACATCGCCGAGGTCTGGCGTCGCGGCAGCGTCGTGTCGTCGTGGCTGCTCGACCTGTCGGCGCAGACGCTGGCCAACAATCCCGACCTGTCGAACTACAAGGGCGACGTCGCGGATTCGGGCGAGGGTCGCTGGACCATCGAGGCCGCGATCGAGGAAGCGGTGCCGGTGCCGGTCATCACCGCGTCGCTGTTCACGCGCTTCCGCTCGCGCACGGGCAACAACTATGCCGAGAAGATGCTCTCGGCCATGCGCTTTGGCTTTGGCGGCCATATCGAGGGGACGAACAACTGACGCGTCCCGCGTCTGAGCGCACGCCCGGCTGCCATGATCGAGACGGCAACAAAAAGACCGCAGGCTGGCGGCCGGGTTTCTACTGGATGGAAACGGATCATGGAGCAGCCTGATGGAAAACATCGTCGCATCGGCATCATCGCAGATTGGCGACGTGGGGCATGAAAACACCACGCGTCGCAGTCCCCCCGGTACATTTGTCATCTTTGGCGGCGGCGGCGACCTGACGCGCCGCCTGCTGATCCCCGCGATCTACAACCTTGCCTGCGCGGGGCTGCTTGATGACCATTTCTCGATCGTGGCCGTTGACTGGACCGACATGTCCACCGGCCAGCTTCAGCAGAATTTCCATGACGCGCTGAAGAACTTTGTCACCAGCCGCGCGACCGAGGCCGTCGCCCTGCGCGAGGATGTGTGGGAATGGATGCGCACGCGTATCCGCTACATCCGCGGTTCGTTCGAGGACGAGGCGACCTATGCCCAGATCGCCAGGGAAGTGGGGGAGGAGAACTGCATCTTCTACCTTGCGGTGGCGGCGCGTTTCTTTGGCGCGATCGTGGACAGGCTTGGCCATAGCGGCCTTGCCCATGAAACCGACGGCATGTTCCGCCGCGTCATCATCGAAAAGCCCTTCGGCAGCGACCTTGCCTCCGCCGTGGCGCTGAATGCGCGCCTGCTCAAGAGCCTGCGTGAACGCCAGATCTATCGCATCGACCATTATCTGGGCAAGGAAACGGTGCAGAACATCCTTGCGCTGCGGTTTTCCAATGGCTTCTTCGAACCGTTGTGGAACCGCGACAATATCGACCATGTCCAGATCACGGCCGCTGAAACCGTGGGCGTCGAGCAGCGGGCCAAATTCTATGAGGGCACGGGGGCCGTGCGCGACATGGTGCCCAACCATGTCATGCAGCTTCTGGCGATGACGGCGATGGAGGCCCCGACCTCCTTCGACGCCGACGCCGTGCGTGACGAGAAGACCAAGGTGCTCAAGGCCATCCACACCGTCGGGCGCGAGGACGTGGTGCGCGCGCAGTACGGCGCGGGCAGCATCAGGGGCGAACCTGTCGTCGGATACCGCGAGGAGCCGGGGATCAATCCGAATTCCCGCACCGAAACCTATGTCGCGATGAAGCTGCGGATTGATAACTGGCGCTGGGCCGGGGTGCCGTTCTATGTCCGCACGGGCAAGCGCCTGGCGGCGCGCAAGACGGAAATCGCCATCCATTTCAAGTCCGCGCCCTATGCCCTGTTCCGCGATACGCCGGTGGAAAAGCTGACGCCGAACATCATGATGCTGCATATCCAGCCCACCGAAGGGGTGACGATGCAGTTTTCCGCGAAAATCCCCGGCCCCACGGTGCATCTGGGCGGGGTGCGGATGAAGTTCGACTATTCCGAATGGTTCAGCGAAGGGCCGAGCACGGGGTATGAAACCCTGATCTATGACTGTATGATCGGCGATGCGACGCTGTTCCAGCGCGCCGACAATATCGAGGCCGGATGGCGGGTGGTCCAGCCCGTGCTGGAATGGGAACGCGATCCGGGCTTCCTGCATTTCTACCCCGCCGGTTCGGAGGGGCCAAAGGCCGCCGACGACCTGCTGGCCCGCGATCACCGGCACTGGCTCAGGATCGGGTCATGAGACACAGGATGACACACGCATGACAGCAAAACGCCCGCCGTCCGACAGGATCCGCCTTGTGGTTTCGGATATCGACGGCACCCTTGTGCCCCAGGACAAGAGGGTGACGCCGGATGTGCTGGCCGCCGCACAGGCCCTGCGCAGGGCGGGCATCGCGCTGTGCCTCGTCAGCAGCCGTGGCCCCGTGGGGATGCAGCCGTTCCTCGGGCCGCTGGGCATTGACCGCCCGATCGCGGCGCTGAATGGCGGGCTGATCTGCACCCCCGACGGCAAGATCATGTCGCGCCATTCGCTGGCGCCGGAGACCACGCGTGAGGCGGTGGAGGAACTGCTGTCGCGCGAGGTCGATCCGTGGCTGTTCATTGATTACGAATGGCTGGTGCGCGACGGCAGCACGCCGCAGGTCCGGCATGAGGCGGAAGTGGTGAAGACCATTCCCGTCGTCGCCCCCGACCTGTCGCGCCATTACGAAGGTGTGGGAAAGATCATGGGTGTCTCCACCGATGCGGCGCGACTGCGCACGGTGGAGCGCGAACTGAGCGTGCAGCTTGCCGGGCGGGCGAATGTCCACCGCTCCTCCGAATGGCTGGTCGATGTCACCCATCCGCTGGCGAACAAGGGCCATGCCGCGCGGGAGCTGGCCGCCCTGATGGGGATTGATATTCACGAAGTGGCCTGCATCGGGGACATGAACAATGATATCCCGATGCTTGATGTCGCCGGTGTGGCCATCGCGATGGGCAACGCCCCGGCGGAGGTGCAAAAGCACGCCCATTTCGTGACGGACGCCAATACGCATGATGGCTGGGCGCGGGCGATGGAACGTTTCGTCCTGCCCCGGGCCTGATGTCAGATGACGCAGAAGGAGAAGGTTATGCAACCAGTGGGAACACAGGCGACACCGGCCACGGGCCAGCAGATACGCCTGGTGCTGGCCGATGTCGATGGCACACTGGTCACGAAGGACAAGATCCTGACCCCGCGTGCGATCCGCGCGGTCGAACGCCTGCGGGAGCGCGGCATCCTGTTCGCCATCACCAGCGGACGTCCCCCCAAGGGGATGGAGATGCTGATCAAGCCGCTGAAGATCGACGAACCGATCGCAGGCTTCAACGGTGGCATGATGGTGCGGCCGGATTTTTCCGTGATCGAGGCACGGACCCTGACGGCCGACGTCGCGCGCAGGGTGATCGGCATCATCCGCGATCACAAGGCCGACCCGTGGGTCTATAACGGCAATGACTGGATCGTCTCCGACATCAAGGCGCCGCATGTCGCGCGCGAACAGTGGACGGTGAGATTCCCGCCAAAGGTCGGCGTGATTGGCGAGGAACTGGACCAGGTGGTCAAGATCACCGGCGTCAGCGATGACCTCGACCTGATGAAGCGGCTGGAACATGACCTGCAGCAGGCGCTGGGCGATACGGCGTCCGCCGCCCTGTCGCAGCCGTACTATGTCGATGTCACCAACCGCGACGCCAACAAGGGCGGCGTGGTCATGACGCTGGAGCGGCTTCTGGGGGTGCCGGCGTCCCAGATGGTGACCCTGGGCGACCAGCCCAACGATGTGCTGATGTTCCGCAAGAGCGGGATGTCGATCGCGATGGGGCAGGCCAGCCCCGAAGTGCAGAAACAGGCGACCTATGTCTCCACCTCGTGCGAGGAGGAGGGATTCGCCAACGGGATCGAGAAATACGTGCTGGGGGATGCGAACTGATGGGCGGGCATGACGTCAAGACGGGCGAGATGATCGTCCTTGCCGATGGGGAAGCGATTGCCCAGTACATGGCAAAATGGCTGACGCAGCAGGCGCTGGCGAAAAAGGACGGTCCGTTCGTCCTTGCCCTGTCGGGGGGATCGACGCCGAAACGGCTGTACCAGATTCTGGCGTCGGAGGAATACGCCGGACGCTTCCCGTGGGCGAATACGCAGTTCTTCTTTGGCGATGAACGATTCGTCCCCGCCGACGACCCGGCCAGCAATTACAACATGGTCGAGACGGAGATGCTCGAACATGTGCCGGTGCCCATCGGCAACATCCACCGCATGCCGACCTCCGGCGATCCGGCGGCGGCGGCGGCGCAGTACCAGGCCGAACTGCAGAAGGTCTATGGCGCGGATACGCTGCAGCCGGGACGCCCGCTGTTCGATGTCGTGATGCTTGGCCTGGGCGACAATGGCCATACCGCGTCGCTGTTCCCGCGCCAGCCCGTGCTGCAGGAACGTAAATTATGGGTGTCCACCTGCGTGCCCGACGATGCGCCGCATACGCGCCTGACCCTGACCTATCCCGCCATCCATTCCAGCCGCCATGTGGTGTTCATGCTGGCATGGGCGGCGAAGAAGGATGCCTTTGCAAAGGTGCGCGCGGGGGACCCTGCCGAACCGGCCAGCCACATCACGACCGAGGGCGAACTCATCTGGCTTCTGGACAAGGCGGCCGCCGGGCAATAATCCAGCCTTGTCGGGCAGTCGTGACCGCACGATACAAACAATAACGAGGGGCCGCCGCATGGATGCGAAACGGCCCACGCGGGGAGGAGACAGGGCAATGTCAAGCCAGGGTGGCGATCCAAGGGCGAAACTCAAGCGTCAGGCCGCGATCGAGGCCGCGTCCATGGTGCAGGATGGCATGGTGGTCGGGCTGGGATCGGGCAGCACGTCGGCCTACATGATCGAGGAACTTGGCCGTCGCTGGGCGGAGGGGCTGCGATTCTGCGCCATCCCCACGTCCGAACATTCCGCCGAACAGGCCCGTGCGCATGGCATCAAGCTGGTGACGTTCGCCACCCATCCGCAGATCGACATCGACATTGATGGCGCGGATGAGGTGGAACTCGGCACGCTCAATCTCATCAAGGGGCTGGGCGGCGCGTTGTTTCGCGAAAAGATCGTCGCCGCTGCATCGCGCCGCTTTGTCGTGGTGGTGGATGAAAGCAAGCTTGTCGATCATCTGGGCCATCACGTGCCCGTCCCGGTGGAAGTGACGACCTTTGGCTGGGAAAGCACCGCGCGACAGATCGAGGCCCTTGGCGCGCGCATCACGCAGCGCCTGGACCGCAGCGGGAACGTGTTTGTCACCGATGGCGGCAACATGATCCTGGACTGCCATTTCGGCGCCATCGCCGATTCCGTTGCCCTGGCGCGCCGGTTGCGCGCCATCGTGGGCGTCATTGAAACCGGCCTGTTCATCGGGCGCACGTCCGAAGTGATCGTGGCCGCGCATGACGGGCTGAAGCATCTGGAGCCATCATGACCTCTGCCGTTCTTCAGGATCAGGGTATCCGTCCGCTTGTCCTGGTGATCATGGGGGTGTCGGGGTGTGGCAAGACCACGCTGGCGGCGGGCCTGCACAACCTTCTGGGCTGGCCTTATCAGGAAGGTGACCTGCTGCATCCCAAGGCGAACGTGGACAAGATGGCGGCGGGCATCCCCCTGACGGACGCCGACCGCCTGCCATGGCTGGAACGCTGCCATGACTGGCTGAAACAGCGTGTGGAATCGGGGCAGGGGGGAATCCTGACCTGCTCCGCGCTGAAACGCTCCTATCGTGATATCCTGCGTGCCGATGCGCCGGGGATCGTGTTCGTCTATCTCCAGATTCCGCCGGATGTCCTGCTGGCGCGTCTGGAACGGCGACGTGGCCATTACATGCCGCCAAGCCTGCTGCCAAGCCAGTTGGCCACGCTGGAGCCGCCGACGCCCGACGAACATCCGGTGGTCGTCACGCTGGAGGAGACGCCGGCGGACATGATCGCAAAGACGGTCGGCCTGCTGCGTGAACGTTATCCCGAAAAGGGAGCGCCTGCCTCCGCCTGACCGGAGGGCGCATAATTCAGGAGTTTTTGGGTGTCGCCTTTTTCGGGAGGCGACATTTCCTGAATCTTTTATTCTTATCAATGGATTGTATGGGCATGAAACGCAGGCTGTCGGTCCTGTTCGTCTGCATGGGCAATATCTGCCGCTCACCACTGGCGGAGGCCGCGTTCCGGCAGGCGGCGGCCCGCCATGGGCTGGATGTGCATGTGGATTCGGCAGGGACCGGCAACTGGCATGTGGGTGATCCGCCGGACCGCCGTGCCCGTGCGATGGCGCGCCAGAACGGGATTGATATCGACCGGTACCGCGCCCGCGTCGTGACGGAACGCGACTTTCACGATTTCACCCATGTCATCGCCATGGACCATGCCAATCTGGAGCACCTGTCGCGGATGCGTCCTGCGGATGGCGTGGCGGAGCTGTCGCTGCTGCTGGATCATGTGGCGCATCGCAAGGGCGCGGCCGTGGTCGATCCCTATTACGGCACGGCCGAGGATTTCGCGATCACATGGCGCGATGTCAGCGAAGGGGCCGAGGCGCTGGCCCTGCACCTGAAGACGTGTGGATAGGATAAATCCTTAAAGAATAAAAGTTTTTGGGTGTCGCCTTTTGATCGAAAAAGGCGGCGTCTTTCGAAGCTTTTTCGATCAAAAGCTTCACCAAAAACTTTTAGAAGATAAGGCGCTTATTCCGAACGGTAGCGCTCCAGCCAGTGGGCGTAGGGTTCGGGCAGGACATGCGCCGCATCAGGGCGACCGAGCGCGCGTGCGGCGGCGTACGGCCAGTGCGGGTTTTCAAGGAATGGCCGGCCCAGCATGACAAGGTCCAGCGATTCGTCCGCGATCAGGCTGCTGGCCTGTTCCGGCTTGCTGATGTACCAGCTTGTCGCCACGGGCAGCCCGCTTTCGCGGCGCACGCGCGCGGCGATGGGGGCCATGAAGGCCGGACCCCACGGGATCTTTGCCTCCGGCGTGGAAAACCCGATGCTGACATCAAGGAAATCCAGCCCCAGCGTGCGGAAGTGACGCGCCAGCGTAATGGCGTCCTCCAGCGTTTCCTCGTCATGGCCGTCGAATTCGATCATGCCCAGACGCGCGCTCATCGGCCGGTCTTCCGGCCAGACGGCGCGTACCTCGCTCAGCGTTTCCAGCAGGAAGCGCGCGCGGTTCTCCAGGCTGCCGCCATACAGGTCGGTGCGCTGGTTGGAGTAGGGGGAGAGGAAACTCTGCCCCAGATAGCCATGCGCGAAATGCAGCATCAGCCACCCGAACCCCGCGTCGCGGGCACGAATCGCGCTGGCGACGAAATCCTGCCGGACGCGGGTGATGTCCTCCGGCGTCATGGCGCGCGGCACCTTTGGCAGGTTGGCGCCAAAGGGAATGGCGGAAGGCGAGATGGTCTCCCAGCCACGCGGGTCATCGGCGGCGATATGGTCGTCACCTTCCCACGGGCGGTTCGCGCTGGCCTTGCGCCCGGCATGGGCGATCTGGATGCCCGGCACCGCGCCTGCGTCACGGATGGCGCGCGCGATGGGGCGCAGGGCTTCGGCCTGTGCATCGTTCCACAGCCCGAGGCAGCCCGGTGTGATGCGTCCTTCGGGGGAGACGGCGGTCGCCTCCACCACCACCAGTCCGCTGCCGCCACGGGCAAGCGAGGCGTAATGGACATTATGCCAATCCCCCGCCACGCCATCGACGGCAAGATACTGGCACATCGGGGAGACGGCGATGCGATTGCGCAGGGTGCGCCCCTTGAGGGTATAGGGCGTAAAGAGGTCAGGCATCCGGTCCTCTGACGAGTAGGGAAAGAATGGGATGCCATCCTGCCGCCGATGGGGATGCGATGCAACGAAAGCCATCCATCCGCCACGCATAACAGCGTCACCCGGACCGGCATTGTATTTTTTTTGGGGAATGCACCGTGAAATGGCGCGAGTGACGGGGCTCGAACCCGCGACCTCCGGCGTGACAGGCCGGCGCTCTAACCAACTGAGCTACACCCGCGTAAGCTTTCGGGAAGAAGAAAACCCGAGAACCATTCGGTGGATGGGCAAATAACAGGGTTCGGCAGGTCTGGCAACGCCCTTATGAAAAAAAACGGCATCTTTTTCATGAAGATGCCGTTTTTCCCCCGATCAGGTGGTGGCGGGGGCCTTTGCCCCGTCAAGGGTCACGGCCACGCCATGCACGGTGGCGGCGACACGCACCGCCGTCTGGATCTGTTCGGTCGTAAGGCCCGCCTTGCGCAGGGCATGTTCATGGCTTTCCATGCACATGCCGCACCCGTTGATGGCGGATACCGCAAGCGACCACAGTTCGAAATCCACCTTTTCCACGCCCGGGCGGCCGATCACGTTCATGCGCAACTGCGCCGGCATCTTGGCGTAATCGCCGCCCACCAGATGCACGAAACGGTAATAGACATTGTTCATGCCCATGATCGCCGCCGCCGCCCGCGCGGCGTCCAGCGCCCCGGCCGACAGGGCGTCGGCGAAATGGGCGCGCAGCAGGTCGGTGACCAGCGGGTTGCGCGACGCGATGGCCGACGCCACGAACGTGCCGGCCAGTTGCTGCGGCGTGAGCGTGACGTCATGGGAGAGCGAGCCGAGGTTGAGCTTCAGGTCCTTGGCATAGTCGGGCAGCAGGGATTTGAGCGTATCGAGCGACATGGGAGGATGCCTTGCACTGGTGGGGGAAGGGAGAAGGGGGAACCCGCCCATCCCACATGCCACGCCGCAGGATCGCGGGAAGGGTCCTCATCCCCGGATGTCGCGGGCATGGTGGCGCGCCACGACATCCGGGGATGCGGACATCCCCCGCGCGGCAGGTGCCACGCGGGGGAGCGCCCGGACCGTTCAGGCCCGGGAAAGGGTGCGATCAGGCCTTGATGAAGGCGTCGCCCTTCTTCCAGTTGCACGGGCACAGCTCATCGCTCTGCAGCCCGTCGAGGATGCGCAGGATTTCCTGTGGGTTGCGGCCGACCGACAGGTCGTTGACGCTGACATGGCGGATGACGCCCTCGGGGTCGATGATGAAGGTCGCGCGATAGGCGGCGCCCGCACCCTGCGACATGACGCCCACGCCCTCGATCAGTTCACGCTTGATGTCGGAGAGCATCGGGATCTCGAGGTTCTTGAGGTCCTCGTTGTTCAGGCGCCAGTTCAGGTGCACGAACGCGCTGTCGATCGACACGCCATACACGACGGCGTCGCGGTCCTTGAATTCACCGGCCAGCTTGCCGAACGCCACGATCTCGGTCGGGCAGACGAAGGTGAAGTCGAGCGGCCAGAAGAAGACGACCTTCCACTTGCCCGCGTTGCTTTCGTCCGTAATCTTGACGAACTCGCCCTTCAGGCCCTCGGCCCCGCCGGGAACGGCGTCAAGGCTGAAGCTGGGGAACTTATCACCGACTGTAAGCATTTGAGGAATCTCCCTTGATTCGGTTGGGGATCAGGCAGGCCGCCCGGTGGGGCGCGTCCGATGGGGTATATCTATGACCTTGATGCTGCTATCATGCCAGTGAATAATTCACATATTCATGATCGAATTAGTCGATGATTCCCATGCCCTCCGCACAGCAGTTGCGTTATCTCGTGACCCTTGCGGAACTCCGTCATTTCGGGCGCGCGGCCAAAAGCTGCGCCGTCACGCAATCCACGCTTTCGGCCGGGATCCTGGCGCTGGAACGGCAGATGGATGTGCGGCTGCTCGACCGTGACGTGGGCAAGAAAGTGGTGTTCACCCCCCTGGGTAACGAGGTGGTCGCGCGCGCGCGCCTTGCGCTGGAGGCGTTGCAGGCGGTGCTTGACGTGGCCGTGGCCTCCCACGAACCGATGAGCGGCCTGCTGCGGATCGGCGTCATCCCCACCATCGGGCCGTTCGTCGTGCCCGACCTGATCCGCAGGCTGCGCCAGGGGTTCCCGCGCCTGCGCCTGTCGCTGAACGAGGACCTGACCCATCACGTGCTGGAAAAGCTGGCGCTGGGGCGTCTGGACCTCGTGCTGCTGGCGATGCCGTGCGACTGCGCCGACAGCGAGACATGGCCCCTGTGGCGCGATCCCTTCATGCTGGTGATGCCGGAGATGCACCCGCTGTCGAAACTGTCGGGCGTGCCGGTTGAACGAATCGTCTCCGAACGCATGATCCTGCTGGAGGACGGGCACTGCCTGCGTGACCAGACGCTGGCCCTGTGCCGGCAGGTGCGCGGATGGTCGAACACCGAAGGCGCGGAGGAGGAATTTACCGTCACCTCCCTGCATACGCTGGTGGAGATGGTGGCGGCGGGACTCGGGGTGGCGCTGCTGCCGCATATGGCGGTACAGTCGGGCCTGCTGCGCGATCAGGCGGTTGTGGCGCGCCCTGTGACCGGATGTCAGGCATGGCGCACGATCGGACTTGCGTGGCGGCCGCGTTCGCCACGGATGGGGGATTTCAGGGCGCTGGCCCCGTTCTTCATTCCGCCACATGTCACCGGGGTGGAGGAAAAAGCCCTGCGCATGCCGGTTTCCAGCGGTAAAAAGTAGGATCGGCGCGTCGTTGGAGTTGACTCATCGCGCGGTCAGGGGTATTCGGGCGCCTCTTTGCGGTTATCAGCCGCCAGTGAGGGTCGGATCATGAAAATCAGAAACAGCCTGAAGTCGGCCAAGGTTCGTGACAAGGACTGCCGTGTGGTCCGTCGTCGTGGCAAGGTCTATGTCATCAACAAGAAGAACCCGCGCATGAAGGCCCGTCAGGGCTGATTGCCGGACGGATTTGACCGTCAGGTTCCATATTGATGCGACACAGGGTCGCGTGGGCACCGGGATGAACCGGGGCCTGCGCGGCCTTTTGTCTGTTGTCTGCCTTGGTATGATGGGCATGGCCGCGCCCTGTTTCGCGGCGTCCGCCCCGCCTGCGCCACCGGCCCATCCCGCGCCTGCGGCCAAGGGAACGGATAAGGACAGGGCGGCGAAGGAACCCGGCATCCCCGAGCTTCAGGACGAACTGCGCCACGCAAAGTCGAAACAGGCCGCAAGTGACCTTCTGGCCCGGATCGAGCAGTTGCGCCAGAAGGACATCATCCCCACGACCCGCCTGCTGGTGCGCCGTGCGCAGTCCGACCTTGCGGAGCAGAAGGTCGGCGATGCGCAGGAAGACCTGAACGACGCCCTTGTGCTGCAACCCGGCCTTGAAATCCTGTGGCGCACGCGTGCGCAGGCGCGGTTGGCGGGGGCGGACGCCAATGGCGCGGTGGCCGACCTTGGCGTCGCCCTGCACCATGATGAGCGCGATGTGCTGGCGTGGCAGATCCTGAGCAATGCCGAAGGCGTGCGGGGCGACTGGGGGGCGGCATGGAAGGCGTGGCAGCATGTCCTGACGCTCTATCCCCTGCTCCCCGGCGCGGCTCACCAGACGGAAGACCTGCGGCTGAAGGCATTCGGGCGCCCGACCTGAGGGGACACGCCTTTTCGGGCATGTGCTGTTATTCGGTGAAGGCGGATGAGGTCTTCTTTTTCTGGAAGAAAAAGAAGCAAAAAGACTTCTGAAAAATTAAGGACCTGTTTGAAAAGGCAGGCCCTTCAACATATTGAAATTATAAAAGTTTTTGGTGAAGCTTTTTTCAAAAAGCTTCGGAAGACGCTGCTTTTCTAAAACAGATCCCTCACCGGTCAGGCGCAGGGAAATTCTATCCCCGCGCCTGATGTGCCATTACCGGTCGGTCAGGCGGAATTCGATCCGGCGGTTGCGGGCGAAGGCTTCGGGCGTCGTGCCGTTATCCAGCGGCTGGAAATCGGCAAAGCCCGTGGCCGCAAGGTGACGCGGGTCGATCCCGTCGGCAATCAGCATCTTCACCACCGTGATGGCGCGGGCGGAGGACAGTTCCCAGTTGCTGGGAAAGGCGGTGTGGATCGGCAGGCGGTCGGCATGGCCATCCACGCGCAGGATCCACGGCACCGATGGCGGTATCTGCTGTGCCACCTGCTTCAGCGTCCGGCCCAGCACCTTGATCTGCTTGATGCCTTCTGGCGACAGGTCGGCGCTGCCGACGGGGAACAGCACCTCGCTCTGGAACACGAAGCGGTCGCCCACGACCTGTATCCCCTTGGTATCCTTCAGCACGTCACGCAGGCGGCCAAAGAATTCGGAGCGGTAGCGCTGCAACTGCTCCACCTTGCGCGCCAGTGCGACGTTGAGTTCCATGCCGAGGTTGTCGATCTTGCGATCGCGGTCACGCACCTCGTTCTGGCTGATTTCCAGCGCCGCGCTGACGGCGGCAAGCTGCGCGCTAAGCTGGGCAAGCTGATCGTTCAGGGCGTCCGCCTGATGGCGTGCGCTGTCACGTTCGGCGGCCTGCTGGCTGACCTGTGCCGTAAGCGACGTTTCCGTGGCCTCGTCTGCGGCATGTTCCTTCTGCAGTGTCGCAACCGACTGTTCGAGGGAGCGGTTATGCCCCTGTTCCAGCGAGAGCATCTGGCTGAGATGCGCGACCTCGCGCTGGAGCTGGTCAAGGACCTGCTGGCGCTTGTTCAGTGCGACCGACAGGAAAGCCTGCCCCAGCACGAAGACAAGCAGCACGAAGATGATGACCATCAGGAGCGTGGACAGCGCGTCCACATATCCCGGCCATGCGTTCAGTTCGGAGGCACGGGACTGGCGGCGGGATCGGCGGGCCATGACGGGAACTTTCTGTAGGTCAGGAGGCCGGACGTCCCGCACCCGGGGCGGCTGCGGCGATGGTACGGGCCAGAAGGCGCAGGTCGCCACGGATCTCGTTCGAGATCTGCGTGCGTCCCGCTTCGGAATCCTGCACCAGGCGGGCCAGCAGGGCCTCGATGTTCTGCAGGTGCTCGCTGCCGCGCGGGTCGGCCATATGCGCCAGGCGCTCGTTCAGCGCCGCAAGCAGGTGCTGCTCATGCGCGCGCTGTTCCTCGTTGCGCGACAGCAGGACCTGAAGCTTTTCAAGGTTTTCCGCCGTATGTTCCAGCAGCGCCTCGACATAGGCAGGGATGGTTGCCTCCTCGCCCGTGGCGGAGATGTTGCCCCCCGATATCCGCGTGATGCTGGCCATCCATTCCTCAAGCTCGTTGAAGAACCGGTTCTGCGCCTGTCCCGCCGTCAGGTCGAGGAAGCCCAGCACCAGCGCGCCCGCCAGGCCGAACATGGAGCCGGAGAACGCGGTGCCCATGCCATGCAGCGGCCCGGCCAGCCCGCTCTTGAGCTGGTCGAACATGGCCGTCATGTCGCCCGACCCCACGGTCATGCCGCCGATCACGTCCGCGATCGACCCCACCGTCAGCAGCAGTCCATAGAACGTGCCCAGCAGGCCGAGGAAGATCAGCAGTCCCGTCAGGTAGCGCGACAGTTCACGCCCTTCGTCCAGTCGCGATGACAGGCTGTCGAGCAGCGACTGCGCCACCGGGGCCGACAGCGTCAGGCGCGTGCCGCGTTCGCGCGTCGCCAGCATGGACGCCATGGGGGCCAGCAGGCGCGGCGGCGGCGGCGTGGTCAGCCCCTCACGCGGGTGGCGGATGGTATCGACCCAGCGCACCTCCGGGATCAGGCGCAGGACCATGGACACGTTCCATGCGATTCCCAGCGCCAGGATGCCTAGGATCAGGCCATCGAGATAGGGATTGTTGAAAAACGCCTGGTACAGCGTACTCCCCAGCATGGAGGCGACAATGCCCACAGCCAGAAGAAACAGGACGATTCGAAGGATGTAGGTCGTTGGTCGCGTCACGCAGGGCTGCTCTCTTACGAAGGAGAAGGACTCGACGCCACCACACCAGAGCGGGTCACGTCAATACAGTCCGGTGTTATTCCGATCTGATTTTCCGGCGGCAGTCCGATGGCGCGCACGTAAATGCGGGTCGATGCGACCCCGGCATGAATCAGAACGGAGCGCGCGGCCAGTCCCCGCGACAGCGCGATGCGGCGCGGGGTGGAGGCATCATCGCCATTTCCCTCGCCATAGGCTGCGATCATCACATGCTGGTCCGGCAGGCGCTGCATCACGCTGGCAAGTGTCTGCAACGCCGCGATCATGCGCGGATTCATGTCCGCGCTCTGTGCGCCGAAATACAGGCGCGTGCCGCCGGGAATGCGCGCCGCGCGTCCCTTGGCCGCCGGGTCGGGCTTGACCTCCGGCGGTGGGGGCGCGGGATGCAGGGGCACATGCACCTCCGGCGGGCGCAGGACGGGATTGGCCGGCGGGGTCGTGGCGACCTGCGGGATGGCGGCGGGGGGAATGGCGGTGGCCGGATTTGCCGTGGTGGATGGGGTGGTGGCGTGCGGCCCCATTTCATTGCTGCCCGCGACGGGACGTGCCGCCGGTTTTTCGGCCGGGCGCGCGGGCGGTGGCGCGCCAAGCGAATTGAGCGCGTCGGGATGGGTGATGACCTGCGCCTGCACCGTGGGAAGGCCCGCCGGTGCGGCAAGTCCCGCCACCAGGCCCAGCGTCAGTGCAAGGCCCGCGCGGGGCGTCGCCGCAGCGCGGGTGAAGGCGGGCGGTCGGGGGAGGGATGTCCCGCGTGGCGTGAACGGGGGCATGGGGGTCGGTTCATGTGACATGGTGACCGACACGCTAGACGAGGGGCAGGGCGCACTCAACATCCGCGTGCGCCTGTCGCACGCCCCACGCGCCCACCGCCCCGTGATGCCCGAAAGGATCAGGACCGCGCGACGAGGCTGTTCGCGACGAGTTCGCGCAGGATGGAATGCATGTGCGTGTTGCCCGCGACCGCATCCACCGAATCGGGGAAGTCGTTGAGGTCCACGCCGTTGGGATCGGTGGCGTAGCCCCCGGCCTCACGCACCAGCAGCACGCCGGCGGCGCAGTCCCACGGGCGGATGCCCAGTTCCCAGTATCCCTCGTACCGGCCCGCCGCCACCCATGCGAGGTCGAGTGCTGCCGCACCGAAGCGCCGCACGCCCGCGACCTGCGGCATCAGCGCGCCCAGCGTGCGGGCGAAGGACAGGCGGTTCTTGGCCGGGACCTTGGCAAACGGGATGCCCGTCGCGAACAGGGATTCGTCCATGTTGCGCCGTGCGGAAACACGCAGGCGGCGTTCGTTGAGGAACGCGCCAATGCCCTTTTCCGCCCAGAACATTTCGTTCGCGGCGGGGTTGTAGACAAGGCCCGCGACCATTTCGATCGTCCCGTCGGGCAGGCGGCGCTGCAGGCCGATGGAAATGGCCCAGTGCGGGATGCCGTGCAGGAAGTTGGTCGTGCCGTCCAGCGGATCGACAATCCAGCGCCATGTCCAGCCATCACCGCCTGCCGCGCCGCTTTCCTCCATCAGGAAGGCATAGCCGGGACGCGCGCGGCCAAGTTCCTCACGCAGGGTAGCTTCGGCGCGCAGGTCCGCCTGCGACACGAAATCGCCCGGTCCCTTGATGCTGACCTGAAGCTGTTCGACCTCATTGAAGTCACGCAGCAGCCGTCGCGCCGCTTTCTGCGCCGCATTCTGCATCACCGTCATATGAGGGGAAAGTCGCATTGCCACGGTGATCGGTCCTGTCTGGTTCGGCGGTGAATCGGAAATGGAAAGGGGATGGAAAAGGGCACGGCCGCCGCGAACGCCCGCATGGGCGTCGCGACATGTCGAAGGTCAGGACTTCGCCCGCTCGACGTAGCTGCTGTCCTCGGTGCGGACCACGATGCTCTCGCCCGCTTCGATGAAGGGGGGGACCATGGTCTTCACGCCGTTGGACAGGCGCGCGGGCTTGTACGACGAACTGGCCGTCTGGCCCTTGACGACGGGATCGGCCTCGACCACCTCGAGCGTCACCTGGCTGGGCAGTACCACGCCCACCGGGTCACCTTCGACGAGGTTGAGGACCAGCGTCATGTTGTCCTGCAGGAACGGCGCCTGGTCGCCAAGCAGGTCGAGCGGAAGCAGCAGCTGTTCGAACGTCTCGGGGTCCATCAGGACGATGTTGTCGCCGTCCATGTAGGAATAGGTGTATTCCTTTTCCTCGGTCATCAGGCGTTCGACGGTATCCGCCGTGCGCCAGCGTTCGTTCGTCTTGTTGCCGGTCTTGAGGTCGCGCATCTCCACCTGGATGAAGGCGCCGCCCTTGCCCGGAGTGATGATCTGCTGCTTCAGGACCGTCCAGCGACGGCCGTCATGCTCGATGACCTGTCCGGCACGGATCAGGTTCGCCTGCTGTTTCATTGGGGTCTCTGTCTGAACTTGTGGGAATGTCTTGCAAGGATGGGCTTCTACCTTCCCCGGCGCGGAAGGGCAAGGTTTGCGCGCTCACCTTCTTCCACGCGGTGCGGCCTGCCCTGCGGATCGCGGACCTGCGTGATGGCCCCGCCGGCCGCGTCAAGGTAGCCCGGACCGATCGGCACCTTGCCGTATCCGCCGGGGATGTCGAGCACATAGGTCGGCCATGCCAGACCCGTCACCCGCCCGCGCAGCGCGGCCAGCAGGCGCTGTCCCTCGGCAATGGGCACGCGAAAGCGTGACGTGCCGGGGGCGGGGTCAAGCTGGTGCAGGTAATATGGCTTGACCCGAGCGGCGACGAGTGCGCGCAGCAGGGCCTCGAGCGCATCAGGCGTGTCATTGACCCCGCGCAGCAGCACGGACTGCGCGATGACGGGGATGGCGCGGGCCTGCATGCGGCGGATGGAAGCGCGCGCGGCGGGTGTCAGTTCGCGGGCATGGTTGGCATGCACGACCACCCACAGGCTGCATGTGGTGTCCAGCGCCGCGACCATGTCCTCCGTCACGCGCTCCGGGTCGGCCACGGGTACGCGGGTGTGGATGCGGATGGTGTGGACGTGGGGCATCGCCTCCAGCGCGCGGATGATGTGGCCCATCCGCCGGGGCGAGAGCATCATCGGATCACCCCCGGACAGGATCACCTCCCCGATTGTCGGATGTGTGCGCAGCCAGTCGAGCGCACGTTCCAGCGCGGCCTCGTCCAGTACGCCGCCATCTGGGCCGATATGTTCGCGCCGGAAGCAGAACCGGCAGTAAAGCGGGCAGACCAGCAGCGGCTTGAGCAGCGCGCGGTCGGCATAGCGGTGGACGATGCCCGGCACGGGGGAGAGCGCGTCGTCGCCGATCGGGTCGGAGCGTTCCTCCGCCGTGATGCGCAGTTCCGCCGGGTCGGGGATGACCTGCAACCCGATCGGGTCGTCGGCATATTCGATCAGTTCGGCAAAGGCGGGGGGAATGGCGGTGGCGTATTCGTGCGCCACCTCCTCCAGCGCGGGTTGCGCGGCCTGTGACACCAGCCCTGCCTCCACCAGGTCGCGGACGGTGCGTAACGTGCGCGTAGGCGTGGGGCGTCGGGTGTCTGGCATGGTGGTGCCTCATAATACATTGATAAATATCATAAAAGTTTTTGGGTACCGGCTTTTTCCAAAAAGGCGGCGTTCTTCTGAAGCTTTTTTGGAAAAAGCTTCACCAAAAACTTCTTTACGATATCCGGGTTCGCAAAGGGGTTGACCGGCGGGGGGACTGCCGCGCTGTACTGCGCGCCGCTTTTTCCTGCAACCGGAGTTTTGTGCGCCCATGCCCGAATCTGGCGATCCCGACCGCATTGCCGAACGCCTTGCCCTGCTGCGTCGTCGTGGACTGGTGGTGCGCGGCGTGCGCGCGTTTTTCGAGGGACGTGGTTATCTGGAGGTCGAAACCCCCTATGCCGTGCCCACGCCGGGGGAGGAAGTGCACCTCAAGGTGTTCCGCACCGAGCGGCACCGCCCCGACGGATCAGTGCTGCCGCTGTTTTTGCACACCAGTCCCGAATTCGCGATGAAGCGCATCGTTGCCGCGACGCACCTGCCGGTGTTCCAGATGGCCCGGGTCTGGCGCAATGCGGAAGGCAGCCGCCTGCATGCGCATGAGTTCACGATGCTGGAATGGTACCGCCCGCATGCCAGCCTGTCGGACCTGATGGACGAGACGGAGGCCCTGCTGCGCGCCACCCTGCCGCCGGTGCTGCCGGGTGCGGCCACGCCGGTCGCGATCACACCTGCGTTCGAGCGCCTGACGATGGCGGAGGCATTCGCGCGGTATGCCGGGCTTGACCTGCTGGCGACGGGCGATGACGCGGCGGCCCTTGCGCATGCCGCCGGATGCACCCTGCGCGCGGGTGAAAGCTGGGAGGACCTGTTCTTCCGCCTGCTGATGGAACGGGTCGAGCCGCAGATCGGTCGCGCGCGCCCGACCTTCCTGACCCACTGGCCCGCCAGTCAGGCGGCCCTTGCGCGGCGGGACCCGGCGGACCCGCGTGTGGCGCTGCGCTTCGAGCTTTATGCCGACGGGATCGAACTGGCCAACGCGTTCGAGGAACTGACCGACCCGGTGGAGCAGGAGGCGCGTTTTCGTGCCGACCGTGCCCGGCGGGCCGAACTGTATGGCGATGACCCGCAGGCGACATGGCCGATGGACCGCGCGTTCCTTGATGCGGTGGGGAACATGCCACCCTGCGCCGGGATCGCGCTGGGGCTGGACCGGCTTGTGATGCTGGCGGCGGGGACGCGCAGGATCGAAGACGTGCTGTGGTTGCCCGGATAGGAACCACCCTCAGCGCCTGCCCGGGGAATGGGCAGCAGGCGAACGGAAGTTTTTGGTGAAGCTTTTTTCAAAAAGCTTCAAGGAACGTCGCCTTTCCGAAAAAAGCCGGCACCTGAAAACTTCAGGAATCCCGCTCACTCACCTGCTGCATCCATCGCGGCGTTCATCGCCCGCACGCCTGCGCCCGGTCCGTCGGGATGGGACCAGACCGCGCTGATGACCGCCAGGAAATCCGCCCCCGCCCGCACCAGTGGGGCGCAGTTTTCGGGCGTGATGCCGCCGATTGCGACAACCGGCAGTTCCATCATGGAACTCCACCATGTCAGCAGGTCGGTGCCCGCGCGCACGCTGGTGTCCTTCGACGGTGAGGGGAAGAACGCACCGAACGCGATGTAATCGGCCCCGCCTTCGCCCGCGCGCATCGCCATGTCACGGCTGTCATAGCATGAGACGCCCAACTGCAGGTCATCGCCAAGGATGCGGCGTGCCTCCTCCACCGCCATGTCCTCCATGCCGACATGCGCGCCGTCGCAGCCAGTGGCGCGGGCAAGGTCGGGACGGTCATTGAGGATGAAGGCCACGTCACGTTCATGCGCCACCGGGCGCAGCACGTCGATTGCCCGGCGGATCGTGTCGTCGGGCACGTCCTTCAGCCGTAGCTGCACCGCCGCCACCGGGCCGGCGTCCAGCGCACGGGCCAGCAGGGGGGCGAACTTCGGAGGGTCAAGCGACTCGGGCGTGACGAGGTAAAGCTGGCAATCGGTCATGGTGGTGCGATCATATGGCGCACATGCGCCATGGGGAACAGTCCCCTTTGCACGGTGGCTTCATGTGCCATGCGGGACGTGCCCGCCGGACGGGGTGTGGCGCAGGTAGGCACGCAGGCGCGCCGCCGCGTCCGGGCCGCCGATGGCGTGGGCATCCGGCCGCGCGCGCAGGCACTGCCCCCCCGTCACCCGCGCCAGTCCGGCAAGGGCTGCGTACTGCGTGCAGGCCGGATCGACGATCACCCCCGCCAGACCGGCGCGCAGTCCCTCCGCCGCGCGTCCCGCCGCGATGCCGCAGTCAAGGAACGCGGGCGCTGGCGCCTCCGCCGTCAGGGCACGCCACCACGCCACCCCCATGGAACATCCTGCATCCGGCGGCGATATCAGTGCGCAGGGCGGCATGCCCCCGTCCCCGTCCATGATGGCGCGCAGCAATGTGACCTCGTCATGCGTTGAAATGACGATGAAATGGAGAAGGTGCGCAAAATTGTCATGATTATCGATCATGCTTGACGTTCAGACGTCACCGGGCGATCTGTTGCAAGGGACCAGGGCAGGAAATTATGAAGGATGAACGTGTCCAATACTGACACAATGCAGGCGGGGCAGGAAGCATCCGTATCCACGCAGGACAGCACGCGCGACCCCGCGGACCGGCTGGAACAGGCGCTGACGCGTATCGCCTTTGCCATCGAATGCCGCGAACAGGGGACATGGCCGTCCCCTGACGCCATGCCATCGCCCACCACGGCATCGCCGACGGCGCAGGCCGCCGATCCTGGAATCGACCTCCAGGCACTTGCCGCGAATATCGACGCGCTGATCGCGCGCGTGCGCGACGCTCTTGCCGAAGTGGAGCCGACTGTCGTGATCGCGGAGATGAAGGGCGAAAAGGGCGAATGACAATGGGACAGGTCACAGTACGCATCAACGGCTATTCCTATAGCGTCGGGTGCGAGGAAGGGCAGGAGCAGCACCTTCAGGCCATGGCGCAGGAAGTGGAGCGGCGAATCGACCGCATCCGCGCGATTGGCGGCCATAGTGGCGAAGGACGGCTGCTTGCGCTCGCAGCCCTGCTGATGGCGGACGAGATCCATGACCTGACGGCGGAAAAGATGTCCGCCGACACCGCCCACCAGTTGGCGCAGGGGCGGCAGGCCAGGATCGAGAACGAACGCCGCCGCGACCAGCTTGAACATCTTGTCGAGCGTGCGGAAAACATTGCAGCCGCCCTCGAACATGACTAGATAGCAGGTGCGGGGCTGCCGGACGCGTCAGGCAAAATTCAACCCCTGGGCCGATAAGCACTTCCTAAGGGAGCTGGCACTGTCGTGATCGTGGTCACGTTACCTGGCGCCCACCTGCACCTGCAGGTCCGGGAGGGCTGATAAGACCAACGGTCATGGTGGCTCCGTAATTCTCATGACGAATCCTGTTGATACCGATTCCCCCGCGCTGGCGGCGGCCAAGGCCGAACTGCGGCGGCGCTGCCGCGCCCTGCGCGAGGAAGCCCCCCCCACCCCGGCGCAGGAGGCGGCGCTGCGTGCGGGCATCGCGGCGCGGGTGGGCATGGCCCCGCCCGGCAGCGCGATCGCACTGGTCTGGCCATTGCCCGGTGAAATCGACCTCCGCCCGCTGTTCGGGCCGCTGCACCGGCAGGGCTATCGCGTATTGCTGCCCTTTACCCCGCCACGGGGGCAGCCGCTTTCCTTTCATCACTGGCATCCCGATGTGACGATGTGCAACGGGCGGTTCGCGACATGGCATCCCGACGGGCATGCCTATGTCCCCGACATGGTGTTCGTGCCGCTGCTGGCCTTTGACAGGCAGGGGGGGCGGCTGGGATATGGGGGGGGATATTACGATCGCACGCTGGCGCGCCTGCCCCATGCGGTTGCTATCGGCTATGGTCTTGCCACGCAGGAGGTCGCGCACATTCCCATGGGCGTGCATGATGCAAGGCTGTCGGGCATTGTCACGGACCATGGATGGATCGGCAGTCACGGGGACGGACCGGTGCGGGCGTAAACAGGAAGGTCGGGTTTTTTGAGGATACTGTTTCTGGGCGACATTGTCGGCCGCGTCGGGCGGGAGGCGGTGATCAGCCGCCTGCCGGGATTGCGCAACCAACTGTCGCTGGACCTCGTGGTGGTCAACGGCGAAAATGCCAGCCACGGGTTCGGCCTGTCGCCCGCCATCGCGCGTGACCTGTTCGAGGCCGGGGCCGATGTCATCACGCTGGGCAACCATAGCTGGGACCGGCGCGACATGATCGGCCATATCGACGCCGAGCCACGGATCATCCGTCCCGCCAACTACCCCCCCGGCACGCCGGGGCAGGGCAGCGTGGTCGTCGAACTGGTGAACGGGCACAGGGCGCTGGTCGTCAGTGTTATGGGGCGGCAGTTCATGGATGCGATGGACGATCCGTTCCGCGCGGTGTCGGACATCCTCTCGCGCCATCGCCTTGGCGTCACGGTGCAGGCCATCGTCGTCGATGTCCATGCCGAGGCGACGAGCGAGAAATGGGCCATGGGCCATGTGTGCGACGGGCGCGTGTCGCTGGTGATCGGCACCCATACCCACACGCCCACCGCCGACCATCGCATCTTCCCCAAGGGGACGGCGTTCCAGACCGATGCGGGCATGTGTGGCGATTATGACAGTGTCATCGGCATGGGCAAGGATGCCGCCATCGCGCGTTTCGTGCGCAAGATGCCCGGCGATCGCCTGCAACCGGCGGATGGGGAGGCCAGCATCGCGGGCATGATGGTCGAAACCGACGACGCCACCGGCCTTGCCCGGCGGATGGCCCCGGTGCGGCTGGGTGGGCATCTGGCGCAGACGCTGCCGGATTTCTGAAAAGACATTCCAGCAAGGATATGAAAATAAATAAAAGTTTTTGGGTGCCGGCTTTTTTCAAAAAGGCGGCGTTCCTTGAAGCTTTTTGGGAAAAAGCTTCACCAGAAACTTTTATCTCCTGATCGGATGGCGTCTGACGGCACGCGGGCGGCTGCCATCAACGGAAGGCCGGTTCGTCAAAGCCACGCAGCTTGCGCGAATGCAGGCGGTCCACGCCCTGCGCGCGTAACTGCCGCATGGTCTCGATCCCCACAATCAGGTGCTGGCGCACGCGTTCGCGATAGAAGGCGTTGGCCATGCCGCGCAGCTTCACCTCCCCATGCAGTGGCTTGTCCGAGACGCACAGAAGCGTGCCGTAGGGAACGCGGAACCGGAACCCGTTGGCCGCGATGGTGGCCGATTCCATGTCCACCGCGATGGCGCGCGTCATGTTGATGCGCGTGAACAGCGCCTCCAGCCGGAGTTCCCAGTTGCGGTTGTCCGTGGTCATGACCGTGCCGGTGCGCAGCCGGGTCTTGAGTTCCGCGTCATGCAGGCCCGTTACCCGTTCGGCCACATCCTGCAACGCCATCTGCACTTCCGCGATGGGGGGGACGGGCACCCATGGCGGCAGGTCCTCGTCCAGTACGTTGTCGTCACGCAGGTAGCCATGGGCCAGCACGTAATCGCCCAGCCGCTGCGTCCGGCGCAGCCCCGCGCAGTGCCCGACCATCAGCCAGCAATGCGGGCGCAGCACGGCCAGATGGTCGGTGATCGTCTTCGCATTGGCCGGGCCGACCCCGATATTGACCAGCGTGATGCCATCGCCATCGGGACGGCACAGGTGATAGGCCGGCATCTGCGGCAGGCTGCCCGCGCTGCCGGGGGTATCGGGCGTGTCGCCCCGATGGTGGATGATGCCGCCGGGTTCGACGAAGGCGTCATATTCCCCGCCGGAATCGACCTGGCGGTGGCCATATTCGCGAAAGGCATCGACGTAGCGCTGGTAATTGGTCAGCAGGATGAAACGCTGGAAATGTCGCGGCGCGGTGCCGGTGTAATGATGCAGCCGGGCAAGGGAGTAATCGGTGCGTTCGGCGGTGAACAGCGCCAGCGGACGCGGTGTGCCCGGACGTGGGATCTGTTCGCAGTTGGCGATCGAATCGTCGGTCATCCACAAATCGGGCAGCGCGAAATGCTGCTGCAGCCATGCCATGTCCCCTTCGCTGAGCGAGGTTACGGCGTCTTCCATCACATAGGACAGGGGAATGGGCCTGCGTGAACGCCCGACCAGCACCGGCTGTCCGTAATGGCGCAGCAGGATGCCGATCTGTTCGCGCCAGTAGGTATGATACAGTTCCGGGTGCGTCAGTGTCGTGCCGTAGAACCCCGGTTCAAGCACGATGTCGAATGGCGGCCGTGGCACGTCGCGCGCCAAGCCGCCTTCCTGCGCAAAGGCGAGGTAGGGATATACCCCGCGTGCCAGTCCGCTGGTGTCGCGCGTGGCAAAGGCGTCGCGCAGCAGGCGTGCTGCCGTGTCATACAGTTCGGTAATCCGTGCGACCGCGGCTTCCGCATTGTCGAAGGCTTCGAAATCGGTCCCGACTTCGTCCAGCAGGCGCATCGTCGTGGGCGTCATGGCGGCTTTTTCCCTTCCATCTTGTGGAAACTATGAAGAGGACGGGAAAAACAATCAACTAACGCACCGGCATGGTGCCCGCAGGGGAACATGCCGGGTGGGAACTGATAAAAGTTCTTGGGTGCCGTCTTTCGAAGCTTTTTGGAAAAAGCTTCACCAAAAACTTTTATCTTTATGAAAGTATTGTTTTAAAACAGTATTTTAGTGACGGATCAGGATGTAATTGATCGTCAGGTCGATATCGAAATGGTCCCCCGACATGTCGGGCGGCACGGGCGGCAGTTGCGCATTGCGGAACATCCCCGTCGTCGCGGCGTCGAGGTAGTACGAACCCGACTGCCCCGTCAGGCGCACCTTCGCCACCTGCCCGTTGCGGTCCAGCACGACATGCACCGACGATGGCCCTTCCTCGCCCGCGCGGGCGGCTTCTTCGGGGTAGTACATGTGGCTGCGGATCCACTGGTCCAGTTCGGAGGCGTAATCGTCGCTCACGCCATGGATCTGCGTATTGGTGGAATAGGGGGCGTTGATCTTCCCGTTGCTGACCAGTGGGCCGACGGACAGGTCGATGGGCGATCCAGAACCACCCGCGCGGCCATGCCTGCTGCGATGTGGCAGCGGCGACGGCGCGAATGACAGGTCCATGGGCGAATGCAGCGACGAATGCGACCTGCTGGAAGACTGATGGCGTGGCTGCTGGGCGGGATGGGTCGAATGACCGGGGCTCTGCATGCCGGGATTGAACTGCTGCTGATCCTGCGACTGCGGCACCGACAGGTCGGAAGGCGCCTGCGTCAGCGGGGGAGAGGACGGGGTCTCCGGCGTCGGGATATTGGGCGCGGGGGAGGAATCCTCGCTCTGTTCCTTGGGCGCGGTGGCGCTTTCGGACGTGCTGTGCTCGCTTTCCTTGCGCGGGGCGTCCGCGCCACCGGCCATGTCGGGCGAGGACTGCCCCTGCATCCCGCTGGAAGAAGGGGGGGAGAACACCATCTCCACCTGCGGGGATTCAGAGGAGGAGGACGGATCGCCGTGCGGGTTGTGGTGGGCGGAACTGATGATGATCGCGCTGAGCAGGGCCGTGTGCAGCAGGATGGAGATGCTGGCGGCCTTGCCCGCGCCCGGTTCCTCAAGCGTATCGGGGCGGATCAGGCCGGACGTGACAGGCCGCAGCGCGCGATAGCCGGGGGGACGCGGGACGATTTCGCGCGATTCCAGCCGTTCGTTCTCACGTGTGTCGGGCTGGGACGGCGCGGCAGGCGGCGGGGCGGCAGGACGGTCCGATCCGTCCCCGCGCGGGATCAGTACTGGTTCCACGGCATGGCGGTACCGGGAAGAAGGACTGAGTGTCACCGTCATGAAAGGGCGCGTTTCTCCGCCTTGGTGGATGGCTGCAATCGCAACGGCAGGGTGCCGTCACTATCGTGCCATCACCTGCCCCAGCTTGCCAGCATAACTGCGGGGACAGGTCACGATGTCAAGAGCGATGCCGCACATGTCCCGCCATTGTGGGTGTTTCAGTAGGTTTCGACGAAGTTTTCGAGCAGTTCGGCAAAGCGTTCCGGATTTTCGACATGCAGCCAGTGCCCGGCCTTTTCGATCAGTTCCAGCCGGTAATTGGGGAACAGCCGGCGCATCGTCATGTAATGTTCGGGGCGGATATAGGGCGAGTTCTCCCCCGCGAGGAACAGCGTCGGCCCCGGATAGCTGTAGCCTTCGGGGATATAGGGCCAGCTTTCGACATTGGGCATCGACTCCACGATTTCACGCAGCCCGATGCACCAGCCCGGATTTTCCCCCACGCGGATGTTCTGCAGCATCAGCGCGCGGACATCGGCATTGGGGATGTAATGCTGCAGCAGCATGTCCGCGCCCGCACGGTTCAGGTAAGGCGGGAAGGAGACATGCAGCATCTGTTCGCCCAGCCCGAACTGCCCATGGCCGGTGCGCGCGGGCGGGATGTCGGCGACAAGCAGGCTGTGGACCATGCCCGGTCGCATCAGCGCCAGCGTCATCGCCACCTTGCCCCCCATCGAATGTCCCACCAGCGTCGCAGGCAGCGCGTTGTGATGGGCCAGCGTGTCCAGCAGGTCGGCCGACATCGTGTTGTAATCCATCAGCCCGTGCGGGCTTGCGCCATGGTTGCGCAGGTCGATGGCCAGCGTCCGGCGCGTGCGTGCCAGCCTGCGCTGGAAAAAGCCAAGGTTGCGGGCCCGCCCGAACAGCCCGTGCAGCAGGACGACCGGCGGCCGCCCCGCATCCTGTCCCGATGCTTCCTCCGGACCGCGTTCAATCACATTCAGTAGCACCGAGATTACCTTGTCCCTGGTTCAAGCCGTCTGGAGGTTCAGGATGATCTTTCCACTATGCGCTCCATTTTCCATCAGCTTATGGGCATCGACGACCTGCGCAAAGGGGAAGGTGGCGTGGATCAGCGGACGGACGGTCTTTTTTTCCAGTAGCGGCCAGACCTGCTGGTGCAGTTGTCGTGCGATTTCCGCCTTGTAGGCATTGCTGCGCGGGCGCAGCGTCGTGCCCGTCACCACAAGGCGCCGCGTCATGATGCGCGCCAGGCCGATATTTTCCGCCCGCGCGCCCCCCTGCAGCGCGATGATCACCAGACGCCCGTCGGGGGCAAGGCAGCGCAGGTTGCGTTCAAGATAGGCACCGCCGATCATGTCGAGGATGATGTCCACCCCGCGCCCGTCCGTCAGTTCGGCGATGCGGGCGACGAAATCCTCCTCATGGTAATTGATGGCGGCCTCCGCCCCGATGGTCGTGCACAGTTCGCACTTTTCGGCCGTGCCCGCGGTGACATAGGGAATGCCCCCCATCTGGCGGACAAGCTGTATGGCCACGGTGCCGATGCCGCTGCTGCCGCCATGGACCAGCACCCGATCCCCCGCGCGCAGGTGGGCGGTCATGAACAGGTTGGACCAGACGGTGAAGAACGTCTCCGGCAGGGCGGCGGCGTGGATGGCGTCGAATCCTGCGGGCCACGGCAGGCACTGACCCGCCGGTACCACGCAGTACTGCGCATATCCGCCCCAGTTGGACAGGGCGCAGATGCGCGCGCCAATGGCGGGGAAGGCGTCATCGGCAATGCCTGGGCCACGGGCGACGACTTCGCCCGCGATCTCCAGCCCCAGAAGCGGGCTTGCCCCCGGCGGCGGCGGATACAGTCCTTTGCGTTGCATGATGTCGGGGCGGTTGACGCCTGCCGCCATGACACGCACCAGCACTTCGCCCTCGGCAGGCGTGGGGAGGGGCACCTCGCTGATCGTCATGACATCGGGGGGGCCGGGTTCGGCAGTGGTGACGGCCTGCATCATGACCGGAAGGGTGGGGTTCATGATCGTCCTTTCGTCCGTATCGCACGCATGACAGGAAAAGCAGCCCGGTGGCAGGCCCGCCCGTTACGGGCATGTGTGGCGCGCGCCTCGGGGGAAGCGCGCATGGGAAGGCCATCGGGGAAATATCCGCAACGGATATCCTCACCGGGGGATAGCATATCGTGCGTCGGTATCATGCCCCGATCACGTCCCGGCCCGATGACATGTCCGCGTGCGGTGCGTAACGCCGGAGGCGCAGGGTGGGTTCTGGTGTGTCGCTCAGGGCTCCGCCCTGAAACCCGCCAAAGGGCATTGCCCTTTGGAAACCATGACTTTTCCCGGCAAAACACTGAAAATAATAAAAGTTTTTGGTGAAGCTTTTTTCAAAAAGCTTCAAAGCCACCGGCGTCCCGGATCAAAGTGACACGCATGAAAAAAGGCGCCGGGATCGTGTGATCCCGACGCCTTTTGCGTCACGCCGCAACAGGTGCGTCGTAACCGGTCCTCAGACCGAGTAGTACATCTCGAACTCGGCCGGGTGCGGGGTGTGTTCGAACTTGAACACTTCTTCCCACTTGATCGCGCAGTAGCTTTCGATCTGGTCCTTGGTGAACACGTCACCGGCGAGCAGGAACTCGTGATCTTCTTCCAGCGCCTTGAGCGCGTCACGCAGGGAGCCTGCGACGGTCGGGATCTGCTTCAGTTCCTCGGGCGGGAGGTCATACAGGTCCTTGTCCATCGCTTCGCCCGGATGGATCTTGTTCTTGATGCCATCAATGCCCGCCATCAGCATGGCCGCGAATGCGAGGTAGGGGTTCGCGGTCGGGTCGGGGAAGCGGACCTCGACGCGCTTGGCCTTCGGGCTTGTCGCATACGGGATGCGGCACGAGGCCGAGCGGTTGCGCGCGGAATAGGCCAGCAGCACCGGCGCTTCGAACCCGGGGATCAGGCGCTTGTAGGAGTTGGTGGACGGGTTGGTGAACGCGTTGAGCGCCTTGGCGTGCTTGATGATGCCGCCGATGTAGTACAGCGCCTCGTCCGACAGGTCGGCATAGCCGTTGCCGGCGAAGGTCGGCTTGCCCGCCTTCCAGATCGACTGGTGGACATGCATGCCCGAACCGTTGTCGCCATAGATCGGCTTGGGCATGAACGTCGCCGTCTTGCCATAGGAATGGGCGACGTTGTGCACGCAGTACTTGTAGATCTGCATGAAGTCGGCCGATTCCACCAGCGTCGCGAACTTGGTGCCCAGCTCATGCTGCGACTGCGCGACTTCGTGGTGGTGCTTTTCGATCGGCAGGCCCATCTCGCCCATCGTGGTCAGCATTTCGGCGCGCAGGTCGCCTTCGCTGTCCACCGGGGCAACCGGGAAATACCCGCCCTTGACGCCCGGGCGATGGCCCATGTTGCCTTCGGGATAGTCCTTGAGCGACGCGCCGGGGCCTTCGATGCTTTCAAGCTCGTACTTGCCGTAGTTCGGGCCGGTGCCGAAGCGCACGCTGTCAAAGATGAAGAATTCGGCTTCGGGGCCGAAGAATGCCGTATCGCCCAGGCCGGTGGACTTCAGGTACTGTTCCGCCAGCTTCGCCGTCGCACGCGGGTCACGGTTATAGAACTGCCCCGTGGAGGGTTCGACGATGTCGCAGATCAGGATCAGCTGCGGCTTGGCCGAGAACGGGTCCATGACCGCCGTCGTCGGGTCCGGCAGCAGGATCATGTCGCTTTCGTTGATGGCCTTCCATCCCGCGATGGACGAACCGTCGAACATGAAGCCCTCGTGGAAGGTGTCTTCCTCGATGGTGGTGACATACTGCGTGGTGTGATGCCACTTGCCGCGCGGGTCGGTGAAACGCAGGTCCACCATCTCGACAGCGTTTTCCTTGATCAGGCTGAAGACCTTGGCGACTGCTTCAGCCGAAACGCCGGAGGTCGGGGAAGAAGGGGTACCCGATGCTTTTTTTGGCATTGTTCTCTACCTGCCTGTGGTGAACGGTTCCGCAGCAAATGACGCGGAGACCGAAACGGTTACGAAAAAGGAATGCCCGTGTCGAGGGGGCCGTGCCGGTGCGCGCGGACGTGCGGGCACGGACATGTCACATGTCAGACGGCATCCTCGCCATGTTCGCCGGTACGGATACGGATCACGTCCTCGATGGGGGAGACGAAAATCTTGCCATCGCCGATGCGGCCCGTGCGCGCGGCGCTGATGATGGCGTCGATCGCCCGGTCCGCCAGATCGTCCGAGCATACGATTTCCAGCTTCACCTTCGGAAGGAAATCGACGATGTATTCGGCGCCACGATACAGTTCGGTATGACCTTTCTGCCGGCCGAATCCCTTGGCTTCGGTCACGGTGATGCCCATCAGGCCGATTTCATGAAGGGCTTCCTTCACCTCGTCGAGCTTGAAGGGCTTGATGATGGCCTCGATCTTTTTCATGCCGCGTCGTCAATCTCCAGTCTTGCGGACCGGCGGCATTCCGGTACCAGATCGTTTCCTGCGGGAACGGACGCAGATGCCGTACCAGGTTCTTTTCGCCTACAGGTTTGCACGGGTTGGGGTTTCAGGCAATCGGATGGTATTGCAAAAATCGCAACCTTGGCGTCAGTCATTGCCGCTTATGGACAGGATGGCAGGTATGAAACCCGCAAATGCGATGCTGTCGGCGCTGCCGACGACTATTTTCTCCGTCATGTCGGCACTGGCGCTGGAACATGACGCCGTGAACCTGGGGCAGGGGTTCCCCGATACCGAAGGCCCGGCGGACCTGATCGACGTGGCCGCCGCCGCCCTGCGCGATGGCCGCAACCAGTATCCGCCGCTTGCGGGTCTGCCGGAACTGCGCGCGGCGGTGGCGTCGGCCAACCTGCGTTTCTGCGGGATCGAGGTCGATCCCGCGACCGAGGTCGTGGTGACCTGCGGCGCGACGGAGGCGATTACCGCGTCATTGATGGCGCTGGTCAATCCGGGGGACGAGGTGGTCGTCTTCGAACCGCTTTATGACACCTACCTGCCGGTGCTGCGGATGCTGGGTGCGGTGGCGCGCCCGGTGCGCCTTTTGCCGCCGGACTGGTCCCTGCCGCGCGAGGCGCTGGAGGCGGCGGTCGGCCCGCGGACGAAGGCGATCCTGCTCAACACCCCCATGAACCCGACGGGGAAGGTCTTCACCCGCGCGGAACTGGAATTCATCGCCGGCCTGATGGCGCGCCACGATGTCTATGCCGTGTGTGACGAGGTGTATGAACACCTGACCTTCGCCCCGGTGCGCCATGTCGCGCTGATGTCCCTGCCGGGGATGAAGGCGCGCACCATCCGCATCGGCAGCGCGGGCAAGAGCTTTTCCATGACGGGATGGAAGGTCGGATACGTCACCGCGCCCGCGCCGCTTGCGGCCCTGGTGGCGAAGGCGCACCAGTTGCTGACCTTCACCGTTGCGCCGAACCTGCAGCGCGCGGTGGCCGTAGGGCTGGAAAAGGACGGGGCGTATTTCCTCCAGCTATCCGAAAGCATGCGCCAGTCGCGCGATATCCTGACGCAGGGCCTGCGGGAGGCCGGATTCGATGTCCTGCCCTGCGATGGCAGCTATTTCGTCATCGCCGATTTCGCCCCGCTGGGCTTTGGCGGCGATGATGTCGCCTTCTGCCGGGCGATGACCAGCACGCTGGGCGTCACCGGCATTCCGGTTTCCGCCTTCTATGACCCCAATGGCGCACCGGGGCCGCGCACGCTGGTGCGCTTTGCATTCTGCAAGCGGCCCGAAGTCATTGCCGAGGCGGTGCGGCGCCTGCGCCGGGCAGGAGAACTGCGGGGATGACGCGGTGGTGTCCGCCGAAACGCAACATGGCGTAAAAAGGGTTATTGACGCGCCGCAGAAGAGCCTCTAAATCACCCCTCGTTGCGGCGGATGTAGCTCAGTTGGTAGAGCGCCAGGTTGTGGTCTTGGATGTCGCGGGTTCGAGCCCCGTCATTCGCCCCATCATTTCCCTTTGAAAAACTGTTCGGTTATTGCGACGCGCCAAGAAACTGGCGCAGTCCCTCGTCGGGCGTGCGTGGCGTAAAGCCGAGCGCCGCGCGCATGGGGGTGATGTCGAACGCCTTGTCCTCGGTCAGGCGGCGGATCTCCGCCGGGGTGACGCGGGGCAGGCCCGGCAGGCGCGATGTCACGCGGCACAGTCCCATCAGCACGGATGCCGGGACATCAAGGACCGGACGCCGCCGCAGGCCCGCATGGCGCGCCACCAGCGCGACCAGTTCGTGATAGGCGACGGCCTGTCCCCCCGCGATCACCAGCGCATGTCCGCCCTGCCACTCACGCCCCAGCGCCGCCATGATGGCGCTGGTCACGTCGTCCTGGAAAATGGGCTGCACCAGCGCCCGCCCGCCCGAAGGCAGCGGCAGGACCGGCAGCCGCCGGATCAGGCCGAGCAGGCGCCGGATGTTGTTTTCCCCCTGCGCGCCATAGATCATCGTCGGATGCAGCATCACCCCGTCGCGGCCGGAGGACAGCAGCGCCTGCTGTCCCTGCGCCACGCCCATGCCATGGGCGTCGGGCCAGCGCGTGAACATGCGCGTGCTGCCCAGGCAGACCAGCGACGCGGCAGGCGGGGCGGCGGCCACGATGGCCCCGACATGGCGTGCATGCGCGGTGGAGACGATACGTCGCGCATCCTGCAGCGCAGATGCCACGGCGGATGGTGGATCGGTGAGGTCGAGGCGCCGCGCCACCCCCGGCAGGCCCGTCGCCCGCCATCGTGCGACATCGCGCACCAGCGGCACATACGGGACCCCCGCCCGCAGTAGCGCCGCGCACAGGGCGCGTCCCGACCGGCCCGATGCCCCGATCACATGGACCGGGGCGTGCGGGACGGGGGGCGGGCGCATCGGACGGCGGCCCTTATGGGGTGGAAATCGTCAGGCCCAGCGGGGCGGCGATGGACGGGTCGCTTGCCATCGACATGGCAATGCCGATCATCATCAGGTTCACCGGCTTCATCGGCCGCAGCGCAAGCTGCAGCGGATGGTCGGCAGGCGATTGCAGGAACCGGCCCAGTGCGCGCATGGAGGCGTCGTCGGACGCGGCCAGTCCCGACAGCAGCGCCTGGCGGTATTCATCCACCGGCGTGTTGCGACTACGCGCGAGGCTTTCGATCACATGCCCGGCCAGTGACCTGTCATCCCACGTGATGGCGGCAGAGACGACGCGCGCCGTTTCCGGGATGACGGTCATGTCGTCAAAGGGAATCTGGTCCAGTTCCGCGATCACCGTCAGGTTGCCCATGTCGGGCGCCTCCACCGTCAGGGGTTCCAGCCGCATGTGCCCCGCCGTGCGGTCGCCCGCGCTGACCGCATGGACGTTGCCCATGAAATGGTCATAGCCGAACGCATTGAGCAGCGACGGACTGTCGGTGCCCGTGGACCAGACCGCAAGGTTGGTCAGGCGGGTGTCCATCTTGTCCTCCACCTCGGTCGAGGTGCGTGAGGAGACAAGCCTGTCCACCTGCAGAAGCGGGTGCGAACTGTCGATCGCCCCCTTCTTCAGCTCCAGCTTGTAGGGATGGGTTTCATGGATCAGGTGTCCCGACTGCGTCAGGCTTGCGACCTGTCCGGCGAAATCCGGCCCGTCAAGCTGCATGTGGTCCACCGTGATGCGGCGGGTGGGGGTCAGGTTGATCTGTGTCGCAAGGTGATCGAGGTCGAGGTGGGAGGACTGGCCCAGCCCGTAATCGCTGACCCGCATGTGCGCGACCGTCATGTCCGTCTGGGTCGCGGGGGCGGCGATGTGCAGGTTGGTGAAGTCACCTTCGCCCAGCACCAGCGAATCGAAGCCCAGGGACTGCGGCGCATTGCCCGCGGGCCGCGCGCTGTTGGGCAGCGTCAGGTCCGACAGGTCCACCTCGTCAAGGGAGAAGGTGTTGCCCCAGGCCATGACCTGCACCTTCTGCAGGACGATGCTGCCGATCTTTTCCCCCTGGACATTGTTCCCCTTCATGCCGCCCAGCTTCACGTTCGCGGCGGTCAGCGTCATGGCCGGGTTATGGTAGGTCACGGCGGTAAAGCGGGCGCCACGCGCCAGTGTGCGGGGTTTCGCCGTGGCGTAGCTGAAGCTGGCGTCCGGCCCGATGGCGGCGCGGAAGTCCGCTATGCCGGCCTCCAGCCTGCGCTGGGCGAAGTGATGGAGGCCCCAGCCGCCCACCACAAGGACAAGTGCGACCATCGGTAAGGCGGGAAATATTTTCTTCACGAGCGCGGTGTCCACAGTGATCTCTTGCATGTCAGCTATATCATTCACAGGGGGCGGGGCAATCTTCTGGTGGCAAATATTGTGGTATCATATTACCACAAGGCGATTTTCTGCGGGAAAGTGCGGAAAATTGGCAATGTCCTCTTGACGTTTGCGTCGTGTCCGAGGATAACGCGCCACCCGTTACCGCTCATATCAAGACGGAACACTGAATCCATGAAGACCACACTTTCCCTGAAACCTGCCGAGGTGACACGGGGCTGGACCCTGATCGACGCCGAAGGCCTGGTCCTGGGCCGGCTGGCCGCCATTGTCGCGCAGCGCCTGCGCGGCAAGCATAAGCCGCAGTTCACCCCGCATGTTGATTGTGGCGACAACATCGTCATCATCAACGCCGAGAAGGTCCGCCTGACCGGCAACAAGGTGTCGCAGAAGCTGTTCCATTACCACACCGGCTATCCGGGTGGGATCAAGCAGCGCACGATCACCCAGCGCCTTGAGGGCAAGAACCCCGGCCATGTCGTGCGCAAGGCTGTCGAGCGCATGATCACCAGCGGCCCGCTGCAGCGCGCGCAGATGAAGCACCTGTATGTCTATGCAGGCAGCGAGCATCCGCATGAAGGCCAGAAGCCGCAGGTTCTCGACGTTGCGGCGCTGAACCGCAAGAATTCCGTCTCCAGCCACCAGAACGGGGCCTGATCACCATGTCTGAAACCCAAGAACGTACAGGCACGCTGGCCGACCTGCAGGGAGCAGTCGCGTCGGGTCAGATCGAGGCCACTGAAAACGCCGCACCGGTTTACGAAGCCAAGCGCGATGCGCAGGGCCGTTCCTATGCCACGGGCCGTCGCAAGGACGCCGCCGCGCGCGTGTGGATCAAGCCGGGCAAGGGCGACATCATCGTCAACGGACGTCCGGTCGGCACCTATTTCGCCCGTCCTGTCCTGCGCATGCTGATCACGCAGCCGTTCCTGGTGGCTGATCGCTACAACCAGTTCGACGTCTACTGCACCGTGACCGGTGGTGGCCTGTCGGGTCAGGCGGGTGCGGTCCGTCACGGCATCAGCCGTGCACTGACGCATTACGAACCGGCCCTGCGTGGCATCCTGAAGGCCGCGGGCTTCCTGACGCGCGATCCGCGTGTTGTCGAACGCAAGAAGTACGGTCGCGCCAAGGCACGTCGTTCCTTCCAGTTCAGCAAGCGCTGATTGCGGATCCTGTTGCGTCTCTCCCGCTCTTGCGGGGGATGCGATGGGTCAGGCGATTATCGGAAAACGGGGTGGGCCAGTCATGGTCCGTCCCGTTTTTTGCATTTTGGGCAGCAGGAACCGCACGTGGGAGCGTCCGGTTGCGCGCACGATGATTGGCAAAAAACAGGGCGTCCTGAAGCTTTCTGAAAAAAGCTTCACCAAAAACGTTTATTATTTTGAGTGTGTTACCTGATCCGGGTTCCAGACACTTGCCAGGTCATGGTTTCCAAAGGGCAATGCCCTTTGGCAGGTTTCAGGGCAGAGCCATGATCCGGGGTCGAATGGCGCGGAGGCATCATATGCCCCGGCTTACGCCCCAACACCCTACATGAACGGATTATCCACCTTCCCGCCCTTGTGCGATGGGGGCTTGATGGCGGCGGGCAGGTCCGGCGTGGATTGCAGTCTGTCCACCACCGACTGCAGGAACGCCAGCAGGTCCTGCGCCTTGCGCAGTCCCGCCCTGTCACGGGTCAGGTCGGTCTGTCCGTAAAAGGCGATGCTGTCGGTGCCGTTTTCGATCGTGATCCCGTCAATCGTGCAGGATGCACTGTCATCGGCAAATGGGACCAGCGCCGGTGGGGTGGGCTGTTTCATGTTGTGACTCCGGTATCGGGCATGCATGTGCGTGGGGCATCAGTCTCGGGGCCCCGACTGTATTGATGTTCCCCTGCCGGAAGCGGAATTCCCGGCAGGATGAATATGAATGTTACGGATGGGATGCCATCCATAAGGCAAAGGGAATGCGGACATCATATCAGTACCGCCAGTTGATGGACACGGCGCTTGTGACGCCGTGATGTCGTGTGCCGGACGGTCCGCAGGGGCAGGGTAATATAGGTCTGTTTCAGCGCGGCGGGGAGTGCGGGGAACGGATCGACCCCCACCGTGCGGATCAGCACGGCGATCGTGACGCGCGCGCAGGTGGGATTGCGCAGCGTATTGTGGCACACATAGACCCCTGCCGCGTGCTGGCGCGGGTCATAGATGGCCTTCCATGTCGAGGTCGGGACCAGCACACGGTCGTGCCCGATGCTCGACAGGCGGCGGGCACGGAAGGCCGGGCCGGTCACGACATAGACCTCACCATCTTTCTCGGCGAGGCGGCGGACCGCGCTTTCGATTTCCTCCCACCTGCCACGGTTGAGCGCGGCGCTCTGCGGCACGACATTCGACAGGCGGAAGCTTTCCGCCTGCGTGGCCTCATCGGGCATGTCCCCCGACGGCGTCATGTGGCTCCGGTCATATCCGGAATGGACGTAATCCTCCAACTGCGCGCCTTCGCCGGCGGGCAGGCGTTCATCGGGCTGGAATTCGCCCCGCCGGGGTGTGGATTCGGCCGCGCGGATGCTTTCGGCCGTCAGGTGCTCGGCGGACCAGATCGGTTCGTGCGCAATTCCGGAATGCAGCACCACAAAGGCCGTATTGCACAGCAGGCGCGCCTGTGCCGACAGTTTTTCGTTCGTCAGGGCCGGCAGGCGTCCGTCCGGCCCCATGGACTCGCATGGCGCCGCCCGTGCCCCCGAGGCCAGCATCAGCAGCATGGCGCATGCCAGCAGGGAAGGGACACGCATTCTCATGGGGTCGGCACAGTGGCGGCGGCGGGACGGGGACGGAGGAACATGTGGTGGTCGAATCCTGTCATGTCTGTTAATGACGGCGGCAGCAGAGCGAAGGTGAATACATGACGGACGAGACCCCGCATGTGCGTTATGTGCAGGCCCCCGACCCGGACAAGGTGGTGCTGCGGCGACGTGAAAAGCCGCTGACCCCGGTGCAGCGGAAACTGTATGTCGGCATTCGTGTGCTGGTGATCCTTCTGGCCTGTGTGGCGGTGGGCGACATGGTGCTGCACTGGCTGCGCCCCGCCTGAAGGGCGGAAGGTATTTCAGGACAACCCACTGGTAAAAAATAAAAGTTTCCGGGTGTCCCTTTTTTCAAAAAGGTGGCGTCTTTTGAAGCTTTTTGAAAAAAAGCCTCACCGAAAACTTCTGTCCAATGGCTGTATCAGGGCGGTGCATCCGTGTCCGTGCCGTCATGGGCGAGCGCCATGGTGATGTCGAGCGTTTCCTGATTGACCTGCGCGTCAAAGATGCGGTCCACGCTGACGGCGTCCTCGTGGTCTGCCATGTCCCCGAATTTCAGGTGTGGCCAGTCAATCCGGTCATGGGTCGCGCGCGTGACATCGAATGACAGCATGGGATGGGATATCAGCGCCCCCGACGGGCCGGGTGCGACATAATCCCACGTGAAGCGGCATCGCGCCGGGGCGCCTGTCTGTGTGAACAGGGCATGGACGAAGCCGGGGCTGATATCCGTCTGCAATGTGTTCATCAGGTAATGCGGCGTGCTGCGGATCAGGTCGGGCGTCAGGCGGGCGCTGAAGATGCCGGCGGCGATCATCTGCGGCATCTGCGTGGTAAAGCGCGCCTGGTCAATGGTGGCATGCACGGTGCAGTCATGCGCCGCATGGTCGATCCGTGCGCTGACCCCCCATGCCTGTGCGGTGGAATTGGGCGGCAGCAGCGCGGCGGGATAGGTCGCGGCATGGGCCACGACACCCGGCACCAGCATGGCCGTCGCCATCATGGCCATGCGGGCAGTCCCGCCGAATCGGGCGGCAGGAGATGTCCCTGAATGTTCGGATGGGAACAGAAACGAGCAAATTCGCATTAAATTTTTTCTTAAACTTTCGGGCAGGTTATCCGCACGGGACCGATTGTTGCGCCATGCCATGTCCAGAAATCCAGCATCCTGCAGGGAAAATCGCATGTCCGGATCATGGGCGCGCGCAGTGTTCGCAAGGGGGCGGCCTGTCCCCTGTGGCCATGTCCCGCACCGTCGGCGATGCGCTCTTTTCTTGGCTGTTTTGATGTGCCAAAGCGAAATCATGGCATATATTACCACAAACCCCTATACCAACGAAGTGGTCGCCCGCTTCGCGGATCTTGACGACGCGCAGCTCGAGGCCCTCGTGACCCAGGCGGCCGACACGTTCGAGACATGGTCGCGCACCTCCTTTGCGGAGCGTCGCGCCATCATGAAAAAGGCTGCATCCCTGCTGCGCGAACAGGCGGACCAGTACGCCGCGCTCCTGACGCTGGAGATGGGCAAGCTTGCCCGCGAGGCACAGGGCGAGGTCAGGCTGTCGGCCGATATCCTCGACTACTATGCCGACAATGCGGAGCGTTTCCTCGCCCCGGTCCCGCTGACGGAGGCGCAGACCGAGACCATGCGCCCGATGATCGTCAGCGACCCGATCGGGGTGCTGCTGGCGGTGGAGCCATGGAACTTCCCGTATTACCAGCTTGCGCGCGTCGCAGGCCCGCAACTGATGGCGGGCAATACGGTGGTCGTGAAACATTCCTCCATCGTGCCGCAGTGCGCGGCTGCCTTTGACAGGCTGTTCCGCGATGCGGGCGCGCCGGATGGGGCCTATACCAACCTGTTCGCCACGCGCGACCAGCTTAACCGCCTGATCGAGGACCCGCGCATTGCCGCCGTGTGCCTGACGGGTGGCGAACGCTCCGGCGGTTCGGTGGCTTCCCGCGCGGGCAAGAGCCTGAAGAAGACGACGCTGGAACTTGGCGGGGCCGACGCGTTCATCGTGCTGGATGACGCGGACCTCGACAAGACGGTCAAATGGGCCGTCTGGGGCCGCCTGAACAATGGCGGGCAGTGCTGCGTGGCGTCCAAGCGCTTCATCGTCGCGGAGTCCATCGCCGATGCGTTCATCGCGAAGTTCAAGGAAGCACTGGACAAACTGGTCGCGGGCGATCCGCGCGACCCGGCCACGACCCTGCCGCCGATGTCCTCCCAGGGGGCGGCCGACGAACTGAACGAGCAGGTCCGCCAGGCCGTCGCCCATGGTGCGCGCCCGCTTTATTGCGGGGCGGAAGTGCCGAAGCAGGGTGCGTTCGTCCGTGCGACCATCCTGACGGATGTGGCGCGTGACAATCCGGCCTACTTCCAGGAATTCTTTGGCCCCGTGGCCATGGTCTTCCGCGTGGGCAGCGATGAGGAAGCGATCGCGTTGGCGAATGATTCCGAATTCGGCCTTGGCGGTTCCGTCTTCACCCGTGACGAGAAGCGCGGCGTGGCGGTGGCCCGTCAGGTGCGCACCGGCATGGTGTTCATCAACCATCCGACCTGGACCGCCCCCGAACTGCCGTTCGGCGGCATCAAGAAGTCGGGCTACGGGCGTGAACTTTCGGGCATGGGCATTGATGAATTCGTCAACAAGAAACTGATCAACGTCGTCAATATCGACGCCCCGTAATCGGGTGGCAGCAGCATAGGGCACGGACGCGACCCGCTTTCGTCCGTGCCCTGTCGCGCATGGTGGGCCGTCGCAGTCCGTTTCGCAGGCGTCATTAAGTAAAAGTAACAGCGCGGCATAAAAAAGACATAATATTCCACTTTTGGTTCACGCTTTCCAAAAGTATATCCGGGATGTTATTTTAAAATTCACATCAAAATATTGTTTTTCCGATTGAATGCTGTCCTGTGATAGGCAATATGCGTCGTCATGTCCGCTGGCATACAGGCCGCAAGGGCCGGCATCGCAGGGGGCATGGGTGGCAGGACGTGCGGACAGCATGCTCCGGGCGCCAGTGACGACAATAAGAATATGTACCGGAACCAGCAGGAAGGCGGGAGTAAGGCACACCCCCATGCTCCGCTTCGTTGGTCCAACCGGTCGCAGGAAGGCAGGATACCATGCTTGATTCACAGGTTATCGAGATAGACGGGATCTTCGTGGGCACGGCGATCCTGGTGGACAGGAACCAGACCCATCGTTTCTATGCCACGCATGACAACGTACGTTCGCTGCACAACATGATCGTGCAGGACATGACGGCGCTGAAGCATCGCGTGGCGCAGACATTCCGGCGTATGGCGCGCTGTGACATGGGCGCACTTGGCCGCCTGCGTCCGCAGGGGCAGGCCTGAAGTATTCAGGGATATAGGAGCCACTTTTTTCAGGAAAGTGGCGTCCTTTTGAAGCTTTTTGAAAAAAGCTTCACCAAAAACTTTTAATGAATAGAAGTTTTTTGGTTCTTTTTTTCAAAAAAGAACAGCAGTGCCGCCGAACAGGAATGACCACGCCCGGCGGAACGCATCAGCGGATGACGCGGCGACGCAACTGCGTCACGTCGCGCACCGCCCCGTGCGAGGCGCTGGTAGTCAGCGCGGCATAGGCCTGCAGCGCGGTGGAAACGACACGATCGCGCCTGGGCTGCCATGCCTGTTCGTCGCGCTCTTCCATGCGGTCGCGGCGTGCGGCCATTTCGGCGTCCCCCACCGTGGTGCGCAGCACGCGCGCGGGGATGTCGATCTCGATGGTGTCGCCTTCCTCCAGCAGGCCGATCAGGCCGCCTTCCGCCGCCTCGGGGGAGATGTGGCCGATCGACAGGCCCGAACTGCCGCCCGAAAAGCGGCCATCGGTGATCAGGGCGCACTTTTCCGCCAGCCCCTTGGATTTCAGGTAGCTGGTGGGATAGAGCATTTCCTGCATGCCCGGACCGCCCTTCGGCCCTTCGTAACGGATGACGACGACATCGCCCGGCTTGATCCGGTCGCCAAGGATGGCGGACACGGCATCATCCTGGCTTTCGAAAATCCGCGCAGGCCCGGTGAAGGTCAGCAGGTTCGCCGCAACGCCCGCCGTCTTCACGATGGCCCCGTCCTCGGCAATGTTACCGAACAGGACGGCAAGGCCGCCGTCACGGCTGTAGGCATGCTCGCTGTCGCGGATGGCGCCCGCTGCCCGGTCGGTGTCGAGTTCGGTGTAGCGGCTGGCCTGCGAAAAGGCCTGCGTGGTGCGCACGCCACCGGGGGCGGCACGGAACAGGGTCTGCGCGGCCCCGTCCACGTCGGGGCTGCTGATGTCCCATTTCGCCAGCGCCGCGCGCAGGGTGGGGGCGTACACCGTCGGCACGTCGTCATGGATCAGGCCCATGCGCATCAGTTCGCCCATGATGGCGGGGATGCCGCCCGCGCGGTGCACGTCCTCCATATGGATGTCGGAGCGCGAGGGCGCGACCTTGCACAGGTTCGGCACCCGGCGCGACAGGCGGTCGATGTCGGCCATGGTGAAGGGCACCTTGCCCTCATGCGCGGCCGCCAGCAGGTGCAGCACCGTGTTGGTCGATCCCCCCATCGCGATATCGACGGACATCGCGTTTTCAAAGGCGGGCAGCGTGGCGATGCCGCGCGGCAGGGCGGTGGCGTCGTCACGTTCGTACCACTGCCGCGCCAGTTCGACGATGCGATGCCCGGCCTGCACGAACAGGTCGCGCCGGTCGGCATGGGTGGCCAGCAGGCTGCCATTGCCGGGCAGGGCAAGGCCCAGCGCCTCGGTCAGGCAGTTCATGGAATTGGCGGTGAACATGCCGGAGCACGACCCGCAGGTGGGGCAGGCGGAGCGTTCGATCTGCTGCGACTGGTCATCGCTGACGCGGCTATCGGCGGCCGCGACCATCGAACTGATCAGGTCAACGCGACGCTCCACGCCTTCGTTCAGGATCTTCCCCGCTTCCATCGGCCCGCCGGAGACGAAGATCGTGGGGATGTTCAGCCGCATCGCCGCCATCAGCATGCCCGGCGTGATCTTGTCACAGTTGCTGATGCACACCAGCGCATCGGCGCAGTGGGCGTTGACCATGTATTCCACGGCGTCCGCAATCAGTTCGCGCGACGGCAGGCTGTAGAGCATGCCGCCATGGCCCATGGCGATCCCGTCATCGACGGCGATGGTGTTGAATTCCCGCGCGACGCCGCCGGCTTCGGCCACGGCGCCCGCGACCAGTTGGCCCAGGTCCTTGAGGTGGACATGCCCCGGCACGAATTGCGTGAACGAATTGGCCACCGCGATGATCGGCTTGCCGAAATCCTGGTCCTGCATGCCGGTCGCACGCCACAGGCTGCGCGCACCGGCCATGTTGCGGCCATGTGTCGTGGTGCGGGAACGATAGGCAGGCATCGGTAAACCTTTCTGCGGTAACTGGGACAGCCAGTGATGATATGGGTATGACTACACGGCAATTACAGGACCGCATCCTTCCACGCCACCCCGTTGTTTCGCCCATGCGGGTTCCCCATGCCGGGGTCATGCAGGGCCATGGGGACGGGGGATGCGGGACGCGGGTCGAAACTTCGTGCAATGGCAGGCGTTTCGCATCAATCCGGAAGAAAGGGCAGGCATGACCGAGACAGGCAGGGGAATCGTACGCAGGCAGGATCCCCCACCACGCAAGGGACGCGCGGTTCCGCCCGTGCGCGCGATCGTGGCGGGTACGCTGTGTGTCGCGGTGCTTGCGCTGGTGATCCTGTGGTCATGGGACTGGTTCATTCCGCTGGTGGAGCGCAGGGCGGGGGCCGCGATCCATCGCAGGGTCACGATCGCGCACCTGCATGTCCATCCCGGCCGGGTCATTACGATCGGGGCCGATGATGTTCGGATCGAACAGCCCGAGGGCTTTGGCGACCTGCCGCCACTTGCCACCGTGCGGCGGCTTGACGTCGCCATCCGCTGGTGGCCGCTGCTGTCGGGTGGTGGGCTGGACCTGCCGCTGATCGCGCTCGACACCCCGGTCGTGGAACTCCGCGAACGCGCGGATGGCAGCACGAATTACGATTTTTCCGATCCCAAGGCGACCCCGGCGACACAGCAGGCGAGGGTAAGGAAAGCGGACGCGAAGCACCCCGCGCCGCAGGACGCCACGGCAGCAAAGGACACATCGGCCGCCACCAATGATGCCACCACGACGATGCCGCGCATCGGTGCGATACGGATCGCCAGCGGGCAACTGCATGTCGCGCATGCCAGGCTGCATACCGACATGCGCGGCGAGGTCCATACGACCGACGCCACGGACAAGGAGGATGCACGCCTGCTGATGGATGCAAAGGGCACCTATGTCGGGCAGGCGATCGTCGGCCATTTTTCCGGCGGGACGCTGGTTTCGCTACAGGACCGCACGCAGCCCTATCCGGTTGACCTCGACATCCGCCATGGCGCGACCCGCCTGACGCTGCGCGGGACGGTGGATGATCCCCTGACCCTTGCCGGGGCGCGGTTGCGGCTGTCGCTGGCGGGGCCGGACATGTCGCTGCTCTATCCGCTGACGGGGGTGGTCATCCCGCAGACCCCGCCCTATCGCGTGGTGGGGAACCTTGATTACAGCGCGGCGCATGTCCGTTTCCGTGACCTTGACGGGCATGTCGGCTCCAGCGACCTTGGCGGTGACCTGTCGATCGACCCGCACCAAGCGGTGCCGTTCGTGGATGCGGAACTACATTCGCGGCGTGTGGACCTTGCCGACCTTGGCGGGTTCTTTGGCGCGACGCCGGGGGACAGACCTTCCACCGCGCAGCAGCAGGCCGAAGCCCGCGCCCATGCCAACAGCAACGCCGTCCTGCCCAGCACGCCGATCAACATGCCGAAGCTGCGTGCGACGAATGTCCATTTCGCCTATCACGGGGACCATATCGAAAACCGCCATACGCCATTGGACAATATCGACGTGCTGGCCGATATCCGCGATGGCGTGATTGATGTCCATCACCTGAATTTCGCGGTGGGGTCGGGCACGCTGGCCAGTAATGGCACGTTCACGCCCCATGGTGACGCGGTGGAGGCGCAGATCGGGATCGACCTTGTGCGCATCAACCTTTCGCGCCTGATGCAGGCCGCGGGCAAGTTCGAGGGCAATGGCGTCTTTGGCGGGCATCTGGCGATCCATGGCACCGGCACGTCCCTGGCCGGTATCGTCGCCAATGGCGATGGCGGCATGACGGTCGCGCTGGATCAGGGGGGCGATATCTCCGCCGTGCTGCCGGACCTGCTGGGACTGGAACTTGGCAAGGCGCTGCTGTCGATCCTTGGCCTGCCGGGCAAGACGGACCTGAAATGCATGATCGCGGACATGCCGTTGCGCCAGGGCATACTGGATACGCGCACCTTCCTGATCGAGACGGGGGATACCCGCACGGTTGGCAAGGGGAGCCTCGATTTCCGCAACAACACGATCGATTACGCGCTGATGACGGATTCACGGCATTTCGCGGTGGGGTCCTTTCCGGGGACGCTGCATATCACGGGACTGCTGAAGAAACCGTCCATCACGCCGAGCACGGAGACGATCGCGCGGGCGGTGGGATCCGTCCTGCTCGGCGTGGTGACGCCGGTGGCCCTGCTGCCAACGATCGAGGCCGGGGTGGGCAAGCAGTCGCTGTGTGCGCAGGCCATCCGGGATATGCAGAATAACCCCGCATCCGGTCAGGCACCGATTGCGGGACGGCCGCAGCCACGCCGCCATCATGGTGCCGCCCGTCATGGCAAAGCCGCACAGGCCACGGGGGCAGGGCAGTTGAGTGCCGCTGAACGCGCCCGGATCCGGTCGGTCTGGGCCGCGCGCATGAAGGCGTCGCACTGATGCGTGGTGGGGTGGAATCCCCGCTTGACCATGCGGGGGGATATGGGCAAAAGAAAAACCATGGCCCCATGGCGGGCCGGGGATGGGGCTTTCCATGGCCCGTTTCCTCCAGAAGCCGCCTCCTTCCAAAGGGGCCAGTTGCCGGGTTAGCACAGTGGTAGTGCAGCGGTTTTGTAAACCGAAGGCCGGGGGTTCAAATCCCTCACCCGGCACCAGATTTTTTTGTTAAAACAAGATGTTGGAAGTGACGCACGGGGCGCATGCATTGCACATGACCCCGGCAAAAAGCCGTCATGGCAGCAACATGCCAGCAGTCGTGCATGACAGGGACGGCTGTAAACCGGCCCCATGATGATGAACAGAAGTTTTTGGGTGCCGCCTTTTTCCAAAAAGGCGGCGTCTTCTGAAGCTTTTTGGAAAAAGCTTCACCAAAAACTTCTTTGAATTTCACGATGTTTCATGGGCAGGCTTTTGGTTGGCGGGAACAGGCGGTAAAAAAAGTCGCGTGCCTGATCGGTGCGCCATCGGACACGTCCAGAACATTAGGGAGTCCCACATATGTCAGGTCCATCCACGCCCTATCATGTCGATCCCCTTGTCTGGGGGCATGGCCCCCGGGTGTTCGAGATTTTCGTGGAGCCAACATGCCCGTTCTCGGTCCGGGCGCTTGGCAAGCTTGATGCGCTGCTGCGGCAGGCGGGGGAAGACCGGATCACGATCAAGATCCGGTTCCAGTCCCAGCCATGGCACATGTTTTCGGGCGTGATCGTGCGGGCCATCCTCGCCGCCTCCACGCTGGAAGGGGGCAAGGAAACGGCGCGCAGGGTCATGGATGCCGTTGGCGCGCATCGCGAGGAGTTCGAGTTCACCAATCATTGCGCCGGCCCCAACATGGATGCCACGCCCAACGACATCATCCGGCGCATGGAACAGTATAGCGGCGTCGCGCTGGCGCAGGCCTTTGCCGTGCCGGAGTTGCAGAAGGCCATCAAATGGCACTGCAAATACGCACGGCAGAACGGCATCCATGTCTCGCCCACCTTCATGGTCGATGGCCTGATTGATCCTGCGATCAGCAGTGGGGATACGGTGGAGGCATGGATGGAGCGGATTTTCGCCTGATCCTGCATCCCGCCTGTCTGCCAGATGAAAGATCTGGTGAAGCTTTTTTCAAAAATGGTTCATGGGGAGCATCATGCTGCATGCATCTCATGAACTTTCGGGGATTTTCTGGCCGGGGTAGGGGCGCAGAGAGATGCTGCTGTTGTCGAAGATGGTGCGGCCCTGATCTGACCGGGTTGATGGCAGGTAGGCGGAGGTTCCAGTATCTTGACCGCTTTCTGGTAATCGCTGGGGGCGGATGCAGGCCGTCATCCGCACGAAGATGCACAGAAAAATAGCATGATAAAAATTGGAATTTATTCCCGACATGCAGATTAAAGCAAAGGCCTGCCTGTTCCATCGGGCAGGAATTCCCGGGGCGCCAGAAAACTCCTGAAAGGATGTGCCTTCTTTACTGGAGGGATGTTTCCGCTTCCAAGGGAAGTTGGGCTTTCTTGCCCTCGGCAAGCAGGTCAAGGCTTACAGGGCGGCGGTTGAGTTTTTCTGAATACATCCAGCTATGCAGAAGAACTGTCTCGATCCATTTGCGGACCTGCGGGTTGGGAATGGCCTCCAGAAAAGCAAGGGACTCATTCTCGCTTTGTGCAGAAGCGTTCCAGTGGGCGACCGCAGTATGGCCGACAGCATAACTCGCCAGCAGACGGATAAGATGATTGTTGATATGCTCATCCTGGGCAAGCGCCATCAGGTAGCGTTGTCCGATCAGCAGATTGACGGAGGGATTGCTTAAATCCTCCTTTCGGCCACCGGCGAAATTCGCTGCCGTACGCGGCATGAGCTGCATCAGTCCCCTTGCGCCGCTTCTGGAGACGACCCCTGGCTGGAAACGCGACTCAATGGAAATGATTGCGTATATGAGTGCCGGGTCCACCACGAACCCACCGCGTGGCGTAAAGCGCTGCGGAAGGTCAATGGTGTGGCCGTGGACAAGCCTGCTAGGTTCCGTGCGACTGGCTGGTACATCCGAAATTTCGGCCACGTCCCCGACCGCGTGCGCGACAACGCCTATGGACTGGCGCGCATCGGGATTGCCTGCATCCGCCCAGTCACTACGCAGTTCCGCTTCCGCCAGATCCACACGACCGACCTGAAGAAGGGCCAGCGCCCGGTGGCCTGCGGGCCGGGCGGACACTGTCGTGATGTCCGTGGCCGTCGGTACGCCGGCATCATGTATCTGTCCGTCGTTCCTGTTGAGGGTATGGCGTGCGAGCACCCCATAAAAACAGTCCCGGCAACGGGCGCTTTGCACAAGCCAGCGCAACGCATCTTTCCTGTTGCCAACCTGTCCTGCGGCGTGGCCCGCCCACCAGGCGGCCGCGCTGTGCTGGTCCCTCGATCCCCTGTCAGCACTGGCGGCCCACGCGAACAGGAGTTGTGCCTGCGGTATCTCACCCAACCGCCAGGCGGACAGGCCCGCGTAAAACGCCACCTTGCCGTCGGTATCCCGAGATACGGGCGTGGCCAAAGCCCTGTCGAGGAGGAACTGGTCCCGGCCCTGTATATAAAGGTTCTGCGCATCAACGGCAGTGATGGCGCCACCAGAGGCCCTGTTTGCGCTGGTGGAGGCGGTTATCGGGTATCCTGCCGATACATTCGTAGGCACATCGTTATGGGATTCCAGCAATGCCTGCATCATGGGTGCTGCCGGAAGGTCCGGGTAATGTGCCAGCCAGTTTTCCAGCATGGGCGTGGAACAGGCGTACGACGCATACATGCACCGTTCGGCCAAGACGGTGCCGGTCAGGCTGCCATCCCTTACCTGCTGCAATTGGGCATCGGCCCTGTCGAAATTGCCTGCGGACTGGCTTGCCAGGGCAGTACGGATACGGGCGGCATCGCTGGGGGAAAGCGGATGGAGCAGGGCTGCCTGCCCCCCCTGCATGGGCACAGCCATGGCCACCTCATCTGCCGGGGTCGAAGGGTCCAAAGTCCAGGCGGCCCGGCAAAGTGTTGTTGGCAAAGAAAAAATGGCAATAGAAGCAACAGAAAAAAGTGTTAATATCCGGTGCTTCATGGGGGGCAAAATATACCGCATGATTGTTGCCAATAACATATATCTTAAAATGGACAAACATCCGAATTCCACTCTGGCAGACCAGTAATATTCGGGTGGAAATGCGGGATGGGCCGTCCCGGCGGTTATGCAGGGAAATTCATGGCATGCCAGTTACAATGGGGACTGGTGATGAATGATGATTGGCGATTGATGGTGTGATTGCGGGCCATTTCTGGCTGTCGCGCCACGGGCCCGCAGATAGTCGTGGATACAGAACACCCCATCCATGCCGGGGTTGCAGGACCATGAAAACCGGCAAGCCCCGTGTTGCCCGGGTGCGCTTCAGGCCCGTGGTCGCGTCGTGTCAGGGATTGACGCCCGAAGCAGAGGCGTCACTTCGCCCAGAGCAACGGACCTGAACAGGTCGATATATGGGCCAGCATTCTGTCCGGACATATCGCTGATCTTTCAGATCCGTTTACTGGTCCGCATTGTCTTTTACCGCCCATGCAAAGGCCCATTCGGGTTATCAGCCATCATACGGGGGACGGCAGGCCGATGGCTTGCAGGAGCGTGTCTATATCACGGCGTATCTGCCCGATTGCCTCTGCACGGCGGCCCATCGCTTCATTGCGGTCGATTGTGTGCAGCGTCCTGACCACGTCCGCCTTATGCCCACTCGTGGCACCGAAAGCCCTGCCAACATCCGTGCGGCACTCACGCTGCACATGTAACTGCACCATACAAGACTGTAACGGCAGAGGTCGCTAAGTGACTGATTTTATAGGGGAAAATAGAACATGGCGGAGAGAGTGGGATTCGAACCCACGGTACGCTATTAACGTACACACGCTTTCCAAGCGTGCGCCTTAAGCCGCTCGGCCATCTCTCCAGCCGGTCAGGAGCGGGACTGAAATCCTGCCTGACGGATGCGGAACATAGCAGCAATTCGTGCAAGCGCAAGGGGGAACAGCACGATTATCCCCTTCATTTGCGGGATAATCGCGCTATGTCGCACCCGTCGTTACTGGTCCATCTTCAGCGCGGCAAGGAATGCGCTCTGGGGGATTTCCACATTGCCGAACTGGCGCATGCGCTTCTTGCCTTCCTTCTGCTTTTCCAGCAGCTTGCGCTTGCGCGAGATGTCGCCGCCATAACATTTGGCCGTCACGTCCTTCGACATCGCGCCAAGTGTTTCGCGCGCGATGATCCGGCTGCCGATGGAGGCCTGGATCGCGATCTTGAACAACTGGCGCGGGATCAGGTCTTTCAGCTTCGCGCAGATTGCACGTCCCCGCGTTTCCGCCGCCGAACGGTGCGCGATGAAGGACAGCGCATCCACAGGCTCCTGATTGACAAGGATGGAGATGCGCACAAGGTCGCTCTCCTCGTAATTGTCCATCTGGTAGTCGAAGCTGGCATACCCGCGGGAGACGGATTTCAGCCGGTCGTAGAAGTCGAAGACCACTTCGTTGAGCGGCAGGCGATAGACCGCCATCGCACGGTTGCCGACATAGGTCAGGTCCTGCTGCACCCCACGCCGTTCCGTGCACAGCGTCAGCACCGCGCCCAGATATTCGTCCGGCACCATGATGGTCGCCTTGATCCACGGCTCCTCGATCCGTTCGATCAGGGAACCGTCGGGCATGTCGGCGGGATTGTGCAACTCTTCCATCTCGCCATTGGTGCGCCACAGGCGATAGACGACCGAGGGGGCGGTCGCGATCAGGTCGAGGTTGAATTCACGGCTGAGGCGTTCCTGGATGATTTCCAGATGCAGAAGCCCGAGGAACCCGCAGCGGAACCCGAAGCCCAGCGCGGCCGAGGTCTCGGCCTCGTAATGGAACGACGCATCGTTCAGCCGCAGCTTGGCAAGGCTGTCGCGCAGCTTCTCGAAATCGTCGGCGACGACGGGATACAGTCCGCACCACACGACCGGCACGGACGGCTTGAACCCCGCCAGCGGCTTGTCGGCGGGACGACGGTCGTCGGTCAGGGTATCGCCCACGTTGCAGTCGGCCACCGTCTTGATCGCCGCGTTGATGTAGCCGATCTCCCCGGGGCCAAGCTCCTCCACCGGGGTCAGGCGCGGGGCGAACACGCCCACCTGGTCCACATTATGGACAACGCCGGTGGACATCATGCGGATACGCATGCCCTTCTTCAGGCGGCCTTCCTTGACGCGCACCAGCGTGATGACCCCGAGATAGGGATCGTACCAGCTATCGACCAGCAGCGCCTTGAGCGGCGCTTCGGCATCGCCCTTTGGCGGCGGCAGGCGCGTGACCAGCGCCTCCAGCACGGCTTCGATGTTCAGTCCGGTCTTGGCGGACACTTCCACCGCGTCCTCGGCGTCGATGCCCACGACTTCCTCGATCTGCGCCTTGACGCGTTCGCAGTCGGCGGCTGGCAGGTCCACCTTGTTCAGGACCGGCACGATCTCATGATCGGCGTCGATGGCCTGGTACACGTTGGCCAGCGTCTGCGCCTCCACCCCCTGTGACGCATCGACCACCAGCAGCGATCCCTCGCACGCGGCCAGCGACCGGCTGACCTCATAGGCGAAATCGACATGGCCCGGCGTGTCCATCAGGTTGAGGACATAGGTCTTCCCATCCTTCGCCGGATAGGTCAGGCGCACGGTCTGCGCCTTGATGGTGATGCCGCGTTCGCGCTCAAGGTCCATGTTGTCGAGGACCTGGTTCGTCATCTCGCGCTGCGTCAGCGCGCCGCAGGCCTGGATCAGGCGATCGGCCAGCGTCGATTTCCCATGGTCGATATGGGCAATGATCGAGAAATTGCGGATCAGGGAAAGGGGCGTGTCGGTCATGCGCGAGACATAAGGTAAAAATTGCCAAAAGTCAGCCGGAAGATCATGAATTCATCCTGTTTTGCGCGGCTGTCGTGCCCGATCCGGCGACAAGGGTTACAGGCAGGCCATCGCAATGCGGTGAACACGCGTGTCGCCATCCATTTCGATGGTTTCCCCCTCTATGCGCCCAACGCCACGGATGCGGATTCGTTCATGCAGCGGCGCACTCGGCAGGGCGTCGTGCCAGCGGTCGGTCACGATCCCGCAGAACGGGTGGGAATCGGGGCCATGCAGCAGCACCCGGTCATGCTGCCGGATCGCGGCGGTGGGGGAGACGACAAGGACGGCCCCGTTGCGAAAGACAGGCTCCATGTTGTCGGAATCGACCAGCACGGCGTACGAGTGATGGTCCGCCAGGCCATGGAAATCCCATGTCTCCCACCGATCGCCACAGGGCAGGCCGGATTCATCAAACAGTTCTGCCTGTCCCAGCTCGGAAAATGGCACGATCCTGAGATGCGCGTGATGCGCCCCGCCCGGCCTGTCCCCATGCCCGTTCATCAGCCGCCCGAACCCCTCTAGCGAGATGCCGGTGGCCGACAGCGTGCGCGCCAGGCTTTCGGTGCCGGGCCAGCGTGGCCGCCCGGCGGGTGTCATGCGCTTGGACGGGTTGAAGGTCGTGCTGTCCAGGCCTGCCGCGCGGGCCAGCCCAGATGGGGTCATGCCACGTTCTGTCGCCAGAAGATCCAGCGCCCGCCAGATGTCTTCGTGGCTGATCATGTCAGGGCCGTTTCAGGATTTCGCTGCAATGCCGTGTGGTCCCCGTTGCTGAAATTACAAACCGTCCGTCATCGCGCTGCAGGGCCAGGCCCATCCCCGCCATCCGTTTCAGGCAGGGGGCGTCGGGCACGTCCGCCGGGCGGCCTGCCTGTGCGCTCAGGCATAGGCGGTGCAGCGCCGAACGGCAGCACGTCTCGAGGTAGGGCTGGTCCCACATGGCCTCAGTCACCGCATCGCATGGGCATAACACCGGGCATGGCCACGTGGCTGTGGCCGGACCGGCATGGCCCGTGGACGCAAAATCCGCATCCGTGGCCGCATGAAGGACGTAACATCATGAATGGCGATAAGAAAATGTGTCACTTTCAATAACGTATGCGCAGTATATATCATCACAATATTTTAATGAATATGCTATTTTTCAATATAACCGGATCAGGCCGGTTTTGCGCCCCCTGTGTCCCGGAAAAGGCAGCCATGTGTCAGGAGGACTCCCATCGGGGGATGGGGAGGATTATGTGAGGTGAAAAGGGACGGGAAGGGATTTTGTCACAACTCCGTCCAAATGCGGCCATAAGTCCATGGTTGTTTCCTGTCGGGTCAGCTTATCTTGCAGTTGATGAGGATAGTAATGAATTTCAATCGTTTTTTTCTTGTAGCGAGTCTGTCCGGTGCTGTTCTGGCCATGTCTCCTGCAGCACACGCCACGGATTGCAGCCAGAATTCCTCCACGCCGGGCTGGGACGTGCTCGGTCGTGCGGCGAATGCGACGGATTGCGCGAACAACCGTCTGCAGAACTATCGTGAGAAGAGCGACGAGCGCATGCAGCAGCGTGAGCAGGCGCTGCGGAACAAGGAAGACCAGTTGCGCAACGACACGACCGGCCGCCTCGACCGGGCCCGTGAAGCGGGTGAGGAAAAGCTGCAGGCTGGCCGCGATCGCCTTGATGCGATCCGCAATGCCCCACAGCAGAAGATGGACCAGTTGCGCAATGCCGGCAATACGGAGCGGCAGAACTGGGACAACATGCGCAACCAGACGCGTTCCGACGTGGACAGCCTTCTGGGTGGTGGGCAGTAATATCCTGCCTCCCTTGCCTTTGGGCTAGGGGCGGGCCGCACGTTACGGGGCCTGAAATGACAATGGCGCGTGTACCGGGGAAAAACCGGCACACGCGCCATTTCTTTTTTTGACCGATCCGACGTCAGGCCGGACCGGTCATGTGCGGGATCAGGCCGGGCGGGCGCTGCGCTTGCGCGACGAACCATGCGCGCCACCGCGCGGGCCGCCATGCCCGCCACCACCGCCAAAGGGACGCGGGCGACGGCCACCTGCGGGCGGACGCGGACCGCGCGGCCCCGGTGCCCGGCGCGGACCCGCACCACCGGCGGGCGCAGAGGCCGGGGCGACCTGGACCTCGTCATTATCGATCGCAGCGATGCAGGAGCGGAACTTTTCCGCCGTATCCGGTGCGATCTCGAACAGCGTCTGCGTATCGGCAATGCGGATCGCGCCGATATCGGACTTGCGCACCCCGCCAAGGCGGCAGATCAGCGGCACCAGCCATTTCGGGTCGGCCTTGTCCTGCCGCCCGACACTCATGGAGAACCATTCCCCCGGTTCGCGCGGGGCGTAATCGCGGCTTTCACGCGGGGCACGCGGGCCTTCGGCGCGGGGCGGACGGCTGTCGGGCGTGATCTGGCGCACGTTTTCCGGCTGCGGCAGGTGCGCGCGATAGGTGCGCAGCAGGGCCGCGGCCAACTGTTCGGGCGAATGGGCTTCGGTCAGGCGCGAAATCAGTTCGCGATCCGCCTCGGGCACTTCTTCCGACAGGGCCGGGTCCGCCAGCAGGCGCTGCGTGTCGAGCACGCGGATTTCTTCCGCGCTGGGCACGGCGGACCATGTGGCCGAAATCTTGGCCCCCATCATCAGGCGTTCGGCGCGGCGGCGCTGCGAGACGGGCACCATCAGCACGCACACGCCCTTGCGCCCCGCACGGCCGGTCCGGCCCGAACGGTGCAGCAGGGTGGCAGGGTCGGTCGGCAGGGAGGCATGCACCACCAGCGCAAGTGCCGGGATGTCGATGCCGCGCGCGGCCACGTCGGTCGCGACACAGACGCTGGCCTGCCCCTTGCGCAGGCTGTCGATGGCGCGGGTGCGTTCGGCCTGCCCCAGTTCGCCCGACAGCGCAACGGAGGAGAAACCACGTTCCACCAGTGCCGACTGCATGTGGCGGACCAGTTCACGCGTGGCGCAGAACACCATCGTCGTCGGGCTGTCGGTTTCACGCAGGACGTTGACGACCGAGGGAATGATTTCCCGCGCATCCGTCAGCAGCGCGCGATATTCGATGTCCGCGTGCTGCTTGCTGCCCGAAAGGGTGTCGATGCGCAGGGCGTCATGCTGGTAACGCTTGGCCAGCGAGGCGATCTCACGCGCGATCGTGGCGGAAAACAGCAGCGTGCGCCGCGTCTTGGGCATCGCGTCGAGCAGTTGTTCGAGTTCGTCGCGGAAGCCGAGGTCAAGCATCTCGTCCGCTTCGTCGAGCACGACGACCCGCAGGTCCGTCATCACCAGACGCCCGCGTGAGAGGTGATCGCACAGGCGTCCGGGCGTGCCGACGACGATATGGGCACCCATCTGCAGGGCACGCGCCTCACGCCGGGCGTCCATCCCGCCGATGCACGATACGATGCGCGCGCCGGCAGGGGCATAAAGCCACGTCAGTTCGCGCGTGACCTGCATGGCCAGTTCGCGCGTGGGCGCGATGATGACCGCAAGCGGCGGACCCGCCGGGCCAAGGCGTTCGTCACCGCCCAGCAGCGTATCGGCCATCGCCAGGCCAAAGGCGACCGTCTTGCCCGACCCGGTCTGGGCCGAGACGAGGAGGTCACGCCCGTCGGCGGCAACGTCGAGGACTGCGGTCTGTACGGGCGTGGGGTTTTCATACCCCCGCTCGTCCAGCGCGCGTTGAAGTGCGGGATGGGTCTCAGGAAACGACATGTGATGAAGCAATCCGGGCAGATAAATTCAGGGCGACGCAGGAGGAGAGGCCGCCGGCCCTTCATGCGTCATGGGGGAATGGGGGTGCATAAAGAAAGATGGCCTGAAATGCCAGCAATAATGATGGAGCCTGTCGAACACCCCTTTCGCGCGGGGAGGTCGTGCAGGCCGGGAAAGCTGATGAATGGAAGTTTTTGGTGACGTTTTTTGTCAAAAAGCGCCAAGGGCACGCCGCCTTTTTGGGAAAAAGGCGGCGTCCGGGAACTTTTGTTTATTTTATCAGGGAGTTGTTCTTAAGGAACCAGGACGGCGGCCCCTTCGAAGCGCCCGTGGCGCAGGTCGTCAAGCGCACGGTTGGCGTCCCGCAGGGGATAGGGGGTCGTTGTCGTACGCACCCCCACCCGGGGGACGAGTTCAAGGAAGTCGATCCCGTCCTGCCGTGTCAGGTTCGCGACCGAGACAAGCTGCCGCTCCTCCCACAGCAGGTCGTACGAAAATGCCGGGATCTCGCTCATATGGATGCCCGCGCACACGACGCGCCCGGCCTTGTGCACGGCCTTCAGCGCGGCAGGCACCAGCGCGCCCACGGGGGCGAAGATGATCGTGGCGTCAAGCTGCTCGGGCGGGAGTTCATCCGATCCACCCGCCCATGTCGCGCCGAGGTCACGGGCGAATTGCTGTGTCTTCGTATCGCCCGGCCGGGTGAAGGCATAGACCTTGCGCCCCTGCCACAGTGCGACCTGTGCGATGATGTGGGCAGCGGCGCCAAAGCCGTACAGACCGATGGTCTGCGCGTCCTTGCCCGCGATCACCAGCGAACGCCACCCGATCAGGCCCGCGCACAGCAGCGGCGCGGTGGCCACGTCATCGGTGCCATCGGGCAGGGGGAAGGTGAAATGCGCATCCGCCACTGCCATCGTGGCGTAACCGCCATCGCGGGTATAGCCGGTGAACAGCGGATGGTCGCACAGGTTTTCCCGCCCGGTGTCGCAGTAATGGCAGTGCCCGCACGTATGGCCCAGCCATGGGATGCCGACGCGCTGCCCGATATGCAGGTCGGTGACATTGGGGCCGAGTGCATCGATGCGCCCGACGATCTCATGCCCCGGTGTCAGCGGATGGCCGGGGAAAGGCAGGTCCGCATCGACGACATGCAGGTCGGTGCGGCACACGCCACAGGCCCCGACCTTGACCCGGATCTGCCCCGGTCCCGGTTCGGGGTCCGGCAGTTCCGTCCATTGCAACGGGGTATGCGGGGCGTTCAGTCTCATGGCATGCATGGCGGGTATTCCTCCCTCATCGTCAGGTCCGTGCGTGCGGGGCACGCGCGGTCGCAGGGACGTATCCTATCACCATGGGGCGGGCGTGCGCATGACCTGCATCACCCGTGGGGGCGCAGGGGATGTTCAGCTTTGCGTGCGGTAGGGGGTCATGGCGTCGAGCACCTCCATCTCGCCCAGGACGGCGGTGCGTTCATGCTCCAGGAATTCCGCCACCGCATGGCGCAGGCCGGGATGTTCGATCCAGTGCGCGGAATGGGTCAGGCAGGGGCGATAGCCACGCTGCAGCTTGTGCTCCCCCTGCGCGCCCGCCTCCACCCGGCGCAGGCCGTGGCTGATGGCGAAGTCCATCGCGCGGTAGTAGCACAGTTCGAAATGCAGGAACGGCCAGTCGCCCCGGTCACAGCCCCAGTTGCGGCCATACAGCGTGTCGCGCCCCATCAGGTTCAGCGCGCCCGCCACGGGTGTCCCGTCCTGGCGCGCGATCATCAGCACCACCCGCGCGCCCAGCCGCTGCGACAGGAGGGAGAAGAACGGGCGGCGCAGATAGGCGCTGCCCCATTTGCGGTCCACGGTGGAGAGATAGAAGCGGTAGAAATGGTCCCACAGGTCCTCGGTAATGTCGGGGCCGCGCACCACATCGAACGTCAGGCCGCAGCCATTGGCGTCGCGCCGTTCACGCCGCAGCGTCTTGCGCTTGCGCGAGGCAAGGGCGTCGAGGAAATCGTCAAAGCTGGCATAGCCGGGATTGTCCCAGTGATACTGCACCCCCAGTCGCCGCAGCCAGCCTTCGTCCCCCATCAGGTCATATTCGCCCTGTTCGCAGAACGTCACATGGGTGGAGGACAGGCCCAGTTCGCCGCAGGCCTGCCGCAGCGCACCGACCAGCGCGCGGGCAAGCGGCCGGTCATCGCGCCGGTCCGCGCGCAGCAAAAGGCGCGGGCCGGGCACGGGGGAGAAGGGAACGGCGACCTGCAATTTTGGGTAGTACTGCCCGCCCGCCTGCTCGAACGCGCGGGCCCATTGCTGGTCGAACACATATTCGCCGAAGGAATGGGATTTCGCATACATCGGGGCCACCGCCACCACCGACCCGTCCGCCGTGCGCAGGACGGCGTGCTGCGGCAGCCATCCGGTGCGCGCATCGACCGACCCGCTATCTTCCAGCGCGGACAGGAAGGCATGGCTGACGAACGGGTTGTCCCCGCCCGCGCACAGGTCCCACTGCGCCGCGGGGATTTCCGCGATGCGGCGGTGCAGGCTCAGGCTCAGCCCTGCGGATGGGTCGGTGTCAGGCATCGCACGATCCCCATGACGGTGTGCCGCCGCCCCTTGCACGGGCAGACAGGCGCGCGGCCGGGATGGGAGGACGGATCAGGCGATTTCGAACAGGCCCTCGACCTCGACTGCCGAATCCAGCGGCAGGGACGGCACGCCCACGGTGGAGCGCGCATGGCGTCCCGCATCGCCGAACACGGCAACGGACAGGTCGGATGCGCCATTCATGACGCTGGCATGCTGCGTGAAGTCGGGCGTGCAGGCGATGAAGCCACCCAGCCGCACGACCCGCCTGACGCGCGACAGGTCGCCGATGGCGGCCTTCACCTGCGCGATGACGTTGATCATGCTGTAGCGTGCGGCTTCCACCGCGAGTTCGACCGCCACGCTGTCGCCCAGCTTGCCGCTGGCATACAGCTTCCCGTCCACCAGCGGAAGCTGCCCCGATACGACAAGGGAGGAGCCGCTGATGACGGCGGCGACATAGTTGGCGACCGGTGCGGCGGGCGTCGGCAGGACGATGCCAAGCTGCTTGAGGCGGTCTTCGGGGGTATGTGCGGACATCGGTTCAGTTCCTGTTTTCCATGGCGCGCATGCGCCGTCATACAACCAGCCGCAGCCTGCCGCGTCGCGGCGGCGGCGTTTCGTCATTGTCGCCACCCGAACGCCCGTGGGCCGGCTGGTCCCGTGTCGGAAGGTCCAGCGGCAGCATGGGCGATGGCGCCGGCGTCAGGCTGTCCTCATGCGGGGCATCAGGCAGCCTGCGGCCAAGATAGGCATCGGACAGCGCCCGGAACGCATAATCCAGCATGGATGTCGCATAGGATGCAACCGCGTCGCCCTCCACCGTCCCGGCCGGGCCGAAATGGCTGTAGGCAAACGCATCGACATAGATTTCCAGTGGCGCGCCATATTGCAGGCCGATGCTGACGGCCTGTCCCAGGCTGTCCATCAGGCCGCGCGTCATCGGGCTTTCGCGCGTGGGGGTGATGGAGATTTCACCCAGCGTCCCGTCCTCATACTCGCCGGTGCGCAGGTACAGCCGGTGGCCACCCACGCTGGCCTTCTGCGTGAAGCCGCCATGGCGCGGCGGCAAGGCGCGGCGCACGCCACGTTCCAGCACCGCGCGGGTCTGCAGCGTGTCGCGCATGGAATCGGGGCGCGGTGGCATGCGGTCGATGAAACCGGCCAGCGCGCGATACATCGCCTGGTGGGAGGACGCATCGGGCAGGGGGAGGACGACCTCACCCGCCAGCATGGCGGCGAACGCGGCCTCCAGCGTCAGGCCACGGCAGGCCAGGCGCGACAGCGTGCTGGTCGCCAGCCGTCCGTCGGGACGCAGGGGGGAGAAGGCCGGGGCCAGTCCGCAGGCCTCCACCCCCAGCAGGGCGTCGATCGGGCCGGGGGCGGAAAACCCGGTTTCCACCCGCGCCATGGGATGTTCGGTTTCCACCGCCGCATCCTGCCATACGGTACGCGCGATCTGGTTCACGCCGGGGACGATGCTGCGCACGGGCGGCAGGGGCAGGGCGTCCGCGCCCTCGCCCGCATGGGCCACCAGCGTTGCCAGCGCGACAAGGCTGCACGCCGCGTCACGCCCGCCCTCGCTGTCATAATCGAGGCCCAGCCCCGCAAGGCAGGCGTCAAGGTTGGTCAGCAGGATTTCCCCCGCGACCATCGTGCGCGTGCCGGCCATGTCGTCCACGCTGGCTGCGGCGGGCGGGGCGGCGGGGTCGTTGAGCGGCAGTTCCCCGTTGCGCAGCGCCGCCTTCTGCTGCGCGATGGTGCGCAGCACCCGGGCGAGCAGGCGCAGGGCCGCGACGAAATCATCGGCGCGAAAGCCGATGTCCGGATGCACGAACGCGGCGAGGTTGACGATGAATCCAGGCCTGCGGTCGAAATGCCCGTGCCACAGCGCCTCCGTCGGGGCGGCCTGGCGCAGCAGCAGCAGGCAGGAGAGCGAGCGCGCGACCGGTTCGATGACGGGGCGTGCGATCTCGCCCGCGCACAGGTCATCGACCCATCGCGCCGCCTCGTGCGCCAGATCGACGGGACGGTGGCCCGGCGTCAGCCGCGCAAGCGCCTCCGCCGCCGTATCGTCCCAATCGGCGGGAAGTGTGACGGTGCGGGGGGCATCGTCGGGGTCCGCGGCGGCCTGCACGGTACGCATGCGAACGCCGTTCCAGTGGCTTCGTGCTGTCATGGGGGCAGTCTATCCCCGCGCGTCACCGCCCCGGAACCCGCACGGAGGGGAGTCGCAACTATACATTCCACTGTATATCGTGGATATGGGGGATAACTTTGTGTGAATGGCGCGCATGACGCCGCCGGTGATGGTAACGGGCATGGCGGTTGCCCGTCACGGGCACGAAGGTCGCGACGTTACTTGCGCGATATGGGCGTGATCCCGCAGATGTGACGCCGTGTTCGCGCGAAATGCCGCTAGGCTGCGGGCCATGGCAAATCTCGGCACCCGTATCTATACCAGATTCAAGGGCCGGCTGGTTGGCAAGGATGCCGATGGCCGGTGCTATTATGAGGCCCGCACGGCCAACCGGACCGGTGGAGGTCTGAAGCGGCACGAACGCTGGGTCATCTATCACAAGGGGGAGGATGCGTCCGCCGTCCCGCCGGAATGGTGGGGATGGCTGCACCATATCGACGACGCCCCCCTGCCTGAAAGCGCGCGCAGGTCGTGGCAGATCCCGTACCAGCCCAACCAGACCGGGACCCCCGACGCCTATCGCCCGCCCGGCAGCGACTATCGCGGGGGACAGCGGGCTTCAACCACCAGCGATTATGATGCATGGTTCCCCGAAGGGTGAAACGCACGGCATAACCTGTTATGGGTGATGCTGATCGATTTTGGGAAAGCATCGCGTCATGGTTGCTGGGGTTTCAGCACGTCCGGAACGGAAACCGGCGGATCTTCTGGCCGGGTTCGCGGTCCTTGCACTGCTGGGCGGCTTTCTGGCCTATGCCGTGATCGACAAGGGACGCCCGGCCGAAAGCGGATACCGCCTGAATGCGACATTCGCGCATATCGACGGGCTTGCCGTCGGTTCGGACGTGCGCCTTGCCGGGATCACGGTGGGGCAGGTCGTCGATGAACGGGTGAACCCGAAGACGTTCGCCGCAGGCGTGACGTTCACGGTGCGCCCGGACATAAAGCTGCCCGACGATACGGCGGCCATCATCACCAGCGACAGCCTGCTTGGAGGGAAATACATCGCGCTCTCCCCCGGTGGGGATGACAGGATGCTGAAACCCGGCGCCACGATCGGGGAGACGCAGGGCTCCATCAGCCTTGAACAGTTGCTCAGCAAGTTCATCTTCTCCGTCACCGACACCCTGACGCAGGCCAACCAGGCCCGCGCCCATGCGCAGCAGTCCGGCGCGACGGACGCCCCGGCGACGCCCGCCCCCGCTTCTGCGCCAGCCCCGGCGCCCCTTGCGCCACCTGATGCGCCCGCATCGGGCAGGGAGCCATAAGGATGGGACAGGGTGACAGCCAGGACGACGCCATTCCCACGATCTGGCCCCAGCGCGACGGGGAGCCTGTGTCGTGCCGTGAGAAACTGCTGGTGCTGCGTGAAAACTATGTCGAACTGCATGATGTCATGCGCGATGCGTTCGAGGATGCGATCCTGATGGGTGTGGATGAGGCGCAGATGCGGCGTATCCTGATCGAACTGGTCCACAGGATGCGGAGTCCCCACGCATGAGGCGACAGATGCGTGCCGCGGCCCTTGCCGTTTCCCTGCTGGGCGGGGTTGCGGCCCCTTGGGTTCCTGTTGCCCGTGCCGATGCGCCGCAATGGCTGCCGCCGCCCGCGATGTACCCGCCCGACACGTGGAAGGGCCGCGGGAGCGCGGTGGTGCGGATCCTCGACAAGCTTGATGCCCATGTGCAGGTCCTCGATATCCCCGCCGGGCAGGATGCGACCTACAAGAGCCTGACGCTGCATGCGCGCGCCTGCCTCGAACGGCCGCCGACGCTGGCCGCCGACACGGCCGCGTGGCTTTCGGTGCATGATGCGCATGAGGGGATGATGCCGTTCGATGGCTGGATGCTGCGTCAGGAACCGGCACTCGGCGTCTTCCAGAACCCGCTTTACGACGTGCAGGTCGTCGGGTGTGGCGGGGCGGATGTCGCCCCCATCCCGCCGCCGCTTGCCGTGGTGCAGCAGCAGCAGGCCGCGCCACCCGTGACGCCCGGTGCGGAGTCCACGGCACCGGCCCCCGTGACCGCGGCCGCCCCGCCGCCGCAGGGGACGACGGCCCTGCCGCCGCCACCACCCATGCTGCCGCCACCGCAGCCCGTGGCGCGTCCGGCCGCGCCGGTACCCGCCCCGCCACCGGCGGCCGAGGATGGTTCGGCCGCTGCCCCACTCTTGCTGCATTGATATGCAAGCATACCCCGACGCCACGTAAAACGGGGAACCGGCGTCGCCGTTCCCCGCCCTTGCGTCGATATCCCTGCCCGTTCGGTTTCCCGGAGGTCTGAACCATTATGAGCCTGATGTCTTCCCTGCCTGGCCACGGCGACATGCCCCCTCCCGACAAGACCGCGTTCCTGCTGGATTTCGATGGTACGCTGGTGGAAATCGCGCCAACGCCCGAATCGGTGAAGGTACAGGCCGGGCTGCTGGCGAGCCTGCGGCGGTTGCGGGCGAAATGCGCGGACGCGGTGGCGGTCATTTCGGGCCGCCCCATTGAACAGATCGATTTTTTCCTGGGCGATGTGCCCTATGCCGTGGCGGGGGAACATGGCATCGCCGTGCGGCGCAGTCCCGGCGGCATCATCCACCGCGCCAACCTGCCCGCCGTGCCGTCCGCGTGGCTGGCGCAGGCGGATGCGCTGGCGGCGAAATATCCCGGCGTGCGGATCGAGCGCAAGAAGGCGGCCGTCGTCCTGCATTTCCGGGGCGCGCCCGATGCCGGCCCGGCCCTGCGTGAGGTTGCCGATGGCTGGGTGGCGTCGGACCCGCGCTTTCATGTGCAGGAGGCCAAGATGGCGTGGGAAATCCGTCCCGCCGGCATCGACAAGGGCCATGCGGTGCGCGACCTGATGAAGGCCGCGCCGTTCGCGGGGCGTTACCCGGTGTTCATCGGCGATGACGTAACGGACGAGGACGGGATCCGCGCGGCGGTTGCGCTGGGCGGGATCGGCCTGCGCATCCCGCGCGACTTTGCCGACCCCGCCGCCGTGCGGGCGTGGCTCGGGACGCTGGCATGTGGGGGGGATGACGCATGGGGCGCCTGATTATCGTATCGAACCGCGTTCCCGCCCCGCGTGATCGCAACCAGCCCGCAGGGGGCCTTGCCGTCGGGCTGAAGGATGCGCTGCGCGAAGGGGACGCCCTGTGGTTCGGCTGGTCCGGGCGGCAGGTGGACCATATGGATGGCGATCCCACACCCAGCATCGACCAGGTGAAGAACGTCACCTATGCCACCATAGACCTGACCCGCGCGCAGCATGCCGGGTTCTACCAGAATTTCTCCAACGGCATCCTGTGGCCGCTGTTCCATTACCGTGTCGGGCTGATGAACTATTCCCGCATGGACTGGGAAATGTATCTTGGCGTCAACGCGATGTTCGCGCGCACGCTGCGGCCGCTCCTGCGGCCTGACGACACGATCTGGATCCATGACTATCACCTGTTCCCCCTTGGGCAGGCGCTGCGTGACCTCGGGGTGAAGTGCCGGATCGGCTTCTTCCTGCATATCCCGTTCCCGCCATGGAGCCTGGTGCGCGCCCTGCCGGGTGCGGAACTGCTGCTTGAGGACATGCAGAGTTATGACCTTGTCGGCGTGCAGACGCCCGAGGATGCGGAAAACCTCAACCACGCGCTGCGCATGAACCACATGGCCGAACGCGGGCAGGCATTCCCGATCGGCATCGACCCGGTGGAATTCCGCGCGCAGGCCGAAGCCAGCATGGAAGGGCCGGAGGTCAGTCGCCTGCGTGACAGCCTGCGCGGGGCGCAACTGGTGCTGGGTGTGGACCGGCTGGATTATTCTAAGGGCCTGCCCGAACGCTTCAAGGGGTACGAGGCGCTGCTGTCGCGCTATCCCGAACATCGCGGCAGGGTCACGTTCCTGCAGGTCGCCCCGATCTCACGCGGGAATGTGGAGGAATACCGCCAGTTGCGCTGCCAGCTTGACGAACTGACGGGACGGATCAACGGGGCCTATTCCGAATTCGACTGGACGCCGATCCGCTACATCACCCGCCCGATCTCGCGCGATGTGCTGGCCGGGTTCTATCGCATGGCGGATGTCGCGCTGATCACCCCGCTGCGTGACGGGATGAACCTGGTGGCCAAGGAATATGTCGCGGCCCAGGACCCGGCGGACCCGGGTGTGCTGATCCTGTCGCATTTCGCCGGCGCCGCCCCCGAACTGGACGAGGCGATTCTGGTCAATCCCTACGACACGGACGAAATTGCCGATGCGCTGCACCAGGCGCTGACGATGCAGCGCCCGGAACGCCAGACCCGCTGGATCGCGCTGGAGAAGGAAGTCAGCCGCACGACAGCGGTCAGTTGGGCCAATGATTTCCTTCAGGCGCTTGACGGGGCACCCGTTTCTGTCTCTTCGTAAGGCATGATGAGAGGCACGGGATTTGTGATGGCGCTGGCGGGTTCGCTGGCGCTTGCTCTGGCATGGTGGACGGAGCACGCGCTGGGCCATGTCCCGTGCGGGTTGTGCCTGTGGGAAAGATGGCCCTATCGCGTGCTGGTGGGTCTGGGGATCGGGGCGATGGTGCTGCCCCGTGACGCCGCCCGTCCCGTGCTGTGGTGCTGCATGCCGGTGCTGCTGGTCTCATGCGGGCTGTCGGTCCTGCATGTCGGGGTGGAGCAGGGATGGTGGCCCAGCCCGCTGCCGGAATGCCGGGCCCCCACCTTCCACGGCGGCACCTTTGCCGAACGGCTGGCCTCGATGCCTGCACGCCCGGCCAAGCCATGTGACGCCCCGACCTACCTGATCGTATGGCTGCCGGTCTCCATGACCGCGCTAAGCGGCCTTTATGCCTTCATGCTGCTGTGGCTTGTGCCACGTGGGCTGAAGGTCAAGGGACGCTTCCGCGGCCGCGGCCGAAAAACAATCCAATGACGAACAGTATGATGAAGATGAAGAACAGGACCTTCCCGAAATAGGCGAAGGTCGATGAAATCCCGCCAAACCCGAAAACCGCAGCGATCAGGGCCAGGACGAGGAAGGTGATGGTCCAGCGTAACAGGTCCATATCTTGCGCTCCTTCAGTTGGTGTGTCGCATGGGGCCTGTCGGCCGCTGGCGTCCATGCGTGTAATGTAAATGTTTCACGTCCGGCGAAGTTCATCGCGATGGGCAGATCGTGAAGGTGCGGGGTTTGTGGCGGACGGGATGTGGGAGTACATCTGACCATCAGGCGATCCGTGCATGCGGCGTTCCCCGGGGGCGATGCGTGGCCGGGTCGCGACATCAGGCGGAGGCAGTTTCATGACGGATTTTGACGCACTCTATCGTCATGGGTTCGCGCGGGTCGCGGCCTGCACGCTGCCGGTGGCGCTGGCGGACCCGCAGGCCAATGTCCTGCGCACCCTGCAGCAGGCGCAGGTCTGCGATGCGGACGGGGTTGCGATTGCCGTGTTCCCCGAACTCGGCCTCTCGGGCTACGCCATCGAGGATCTGCGCCAGCAGGATGTCGTGCTCGAACGTGTGGACGCGGCGGTGGCCGAACTGGCGGCGGGCAGCGCGGGGTTGCTGCCGGTGCTGGTCGTGGGCGCGCCGCTGCGGCATGGCGACGAACTGTATAACTGCGCCGTCGTGATCCATCGTGGGCAGGTCCTTGGTGTGGTGCCCAAATCCTACCTGCCCAATTACCGCGAGTTCTATGAGGCACGGCAGTTCGCCCCCGGTGTGGGCGTGCGCGGCGCGCATATCCGCGTGGGCGGGCAGGAGGCGCCGTTCGGCACCGACCTTGTGTTCGAGGCGCGCGACGTCGCGGGCCTGACGCTGGGGGTGGAGATCTGCGAGGACATGTGGGTGCCCCAGCCTCCCAGCACCCGCGCCGCACTGGCCTGGGCCAGCGTGATCGCCAACCTGTCCGCCAGCGACATCACCGTGGGCAAGGCGCAGACCCGCACCCTGCTGTGTCAGGCCCATGCGGCGCGGTGCCTGTGCGCCTATGTCTATGCCGCGGCGGGGGAGGGGGAATCGACCACCGACCTTGCATGGGACGGTCAGGTCTCGGTGTTTGAAAATGGCGTCGTCCTTGCACGGAGCGACCGCTTCCCGACCGGTCCCGTCCGTGCGGTGGCGGATATCGACCTTGACCTGCTGCGCCAGGAACGCATGCGCATGGGCACCTTTGGCGACAACCGCCGCGCCACGGCTGATGACGGGGCATGGCGGCGCGTGGGCTTTGTCCTTGACCCGCCGATGCGCGACCTCGGGCTTCGGCGTAACATCGCACGCTTTCCCTTCGTGCCGTCAGACCCCGCCCAGCTTGAGCAGGACTGTTACGAGGCGTTCGCCATCCAGGTGTCCGCCCTGAAGCAGCGGATACGCACGTCGGGCGCGCGGCGCATGGTGATCGGCATTTCGGGGGGGCTGGATTCCACGCATGCGCTGCTGGTCGCGGTCAGGGCGGCCGATGAACTGGGGCTGGGGCGTGATGTGGTGATGGGCTACACCATGCCCGGCTTTGGCACCACGGCGGGGACGCGCACGAACGCGCTGGCGCTGATGGAGGCGCTGGGCGTTACGGCGGCGGAAATCGACATCCGCCCGACCGCGCGGATGATGCTGGAGCAGATGGGCCATCCCTTTGCAGATGGGGAGGCGGTCTATGACGTCACGTTTGAAAACGTGCAGGCCGGGCTGCGCACCGATTTCCTGTTCCGTCTGGCGAACCAGTCGGGCGGCATCGTGATCGGCACCGGCGACCTGTCCGAACTGGCGTTGGGGTGGTGCACCTATGGCGTGGGTGACCAGATGTCGCATTACAACGTCAATGCGGGCCTGCCCAAGACGCTGATCCAGCACCTGATCCGCTGGGTCATGTCCAGTGGCGGGGAGGAGGCGCGGACCTGCGCCATCCTGCGCGATATCCTCGAGACCGAGATCTCGCCCGAACTGATCCCCGCGCATGAAGGCCACCCGGTCCAGAGCACGGAGGCGCGAATCGGCCCCTATGCCCTGCAGGATTTCAACCTGTATTACGTCCTGCGCCACGGCTTCCGCCCGTCGCGCATCGCGTTCATGGCGCATCATGCATGGCGTGACGCGGCGCACGGCGCATGGCCCCCCGGATTCCCCGAGGAGCGCAAGGTCGCCTATCCCCTGGAGGAGATACGCCGCTGGCTGCTGGTCTTTGTCGAGCGTTTCTTCGGCTTCAGCCAGTTCAAGCGTTCGGCCATGCCCAACGGTCCCAAGGTTCTGGCGGGCGGCGCGCTGTCGCCGCGCGGGGACTGGCGCGCGCCATCGGACGGGAATGCGCGACTGTGGATCGAGGAAATCGAGCGGTCCGTGCCCCTGAAGTGACGCATGGCGGACAATGCGCGTAATCCATCGCGCAGGCCGCCCGTCTTGGAGAATTGTTAACTTCCTTCTGTCTATTCCTGCGTGCGGGATCGGACGTGCCGTGCCGGTGATGGCGGCGGTCCCTTCCATGGTGGGATGCAGGCGGTTGTTGGTCCACGGCGCATGCAGGCCCCCCGCAGGTTGGAACTGGTTGGTGGCGGGGCGCGCATGGCCCATGTCCGCAACACGGAACAGGGAGCGGAAAGCATGCAGGCTGTAAGCATCACGGGTGCGCAAGGTACGACCGTATCCATCGCCACGGACAGCACATTTACCAATACCCTTGCCCAGCAGTATGCGCAGCAGGTGACCGCGACGCTGTCGAGCGACACCATGGTCGCCGGGACGCCCGGCACGGACCAGTCCAGCGCCGCGCGCACCTTTGTCGATATCACGTCGGGCGGGACCTATACCCTTGATGGCAGCGATACGGGCATCGTCATCGGCGGCCTGAATGGCCAGTCACTCAGCCAGGCGGTGTCGGTCAACGCCACGGGCGTCACGACGCCGGTGAACGTGATTGCAGGCGACCTTGGCGGCGTCACCTATACCGCCGGAAGCGAGTCCGGGGTTTTCACGGCGGCAGCGGGCAACAATGTCTTTTCCGGCGGGTCGGGCGATTACGTCATCAATACGGGTGCGGGGCGCGATACCATCAGCACCGGGACCGGGCAGGACACGATCAATGCCGGGATCGGCGCCGCCGCGATCTACCTCGCCGCCGCGAACAACACGCTGGACCTGCAGGGCGCGGATACGGTCTATGGCGCCGATCGTGCGGCGCAGGATGTCACGCTCGAGACCAGGAGTTCGGTCTCCGGCAGCGCCAGCCTCGACCTCGGCGCCAAGTCGCATGTGACCGATACCGGCAGCGGCAACAGCATGACCGTGCATGGTGGCAGCACGGTGACCGGCGGCACGGATGACAGCGTGACGCTGATGAACCAGCAGGGCCTGTACGGGCTTGAGGACCTGCTGGAGGCGCAGACGATGAACAGCGAGGCGGGCGATACGATTTCCGCCACCGGATTCGTGACGATCAATGACCCGACCGGCGGCGATGTCAGTGTCGATGGCTGCCTGCGGTTCCTCAATGCCCGCGGCACCGCCACCGTCAGCGCATGGCGCAGCACCATCTATGGCTCCGCGGGGACGGATGACCTGAACATCACCGCCAGCGATGATACCTATACCGATTTCGACGGCAGCCAGGGATCGGGCAACGAGGTGTTCGATGGCGCGAATTCGACGGGCGACATCGACGCCGTCGGTGGCAGCGGCAACAACACCCTGATCGGTGGCAGTGGCAACAACACCCTGTCCGGTGCGAATGGCATCAACGATTTCATCTTCATCAATGGCCATGCGGGCGGCCAGGACATCATCAAGGACTTTGGCAAGTCCTCGGCCAATGTTGTCGAACTCAGCGGCTACAACATGACGCAGGCGTCGCTGCAGGACATGCTTGCCAACGCTACCGTGACGGGCGGCAACACGACAATATCCCTGTCGGACCATACGCGCGTGACATTCGTGGGCGTGACCGACCTCGGCGCGCAGAATTTCAAGGCATAGGGGCGATTGACACGGCCCCGCGCCTGTCCGCCGATCCATATATGATCCGCCCCGGATGTGGCCGGGGCGGATTTTTCATATCCGTGATCCGGTAAGGTGGCGGGTAAAACGGTTTCGCCATCCTGCCCGTCATATCAGGGCTTTTGCGATGGTTTTCATGCCGGCGAAGATGACAGGCATGTGAAATAATGATACAGATTCGATATAAAACATTCCATCTTCGCCAAAGTTGGTATCATATCGGCCACTTAGGCAAGGGACGGAGCTTTTGCTGATCTGGACAGCAAGATTTGGCATGTAATGACAAAAATTCGCTGGCGTAAGTTTATCTGCTGCGTTACAAGCCGCGACCGCCCGGCCTGATGGTTCATGCACCGTTACGGGTGGGATCAGGATATGTCCTAATTTTATACAGCATGGTTTGAAAGGAGCAGACAGTCTCGATGAGCAAAGCCTTTATTGCCGCCGTGATTCAGGATTCGATCGATTGCACTGGCGTGGCCGCCAACCAGGCTGCTTCGGATCTGATGGAAGCCATTATCAAGGAACTGAAGCGCGAAGGTGGTTTCACCCTGCCGTCATTCGGTACCTTTACCGTCAAGAAAACCAAGGCGCGCAAGGCGCTGAACCCCCGCACCGGTGAACCGGTCAAGGTCAAGGCGGGCAAGACCGTCCGGTTCAAGGCGAGCCCCAACCTGAAAAAGGCTGTCTGAATACAGTTCCGCCCGCCGATTGCCCCGTAATGGGGAACCGGCGGGCGGTCATGTTCCTTCCGGCAGGGCCGGACGCCCGGTTCAGCAGAACCAGACGCTCAGGCTGCGCACGCCCTGCGCGCCACGAATCAGCACCCCCTGGATATCCGCCGTGGCGGAGGGGCCGCTCATCAGCACGCCATAATTCGCGCTGCGGAATTCCGGGCGCTTCTGATATGCCGTGTGCATGTTCGCCGTGATTTCCTCCGGCGACAGCAGGATGACGATATGCTGCGCCAGATGGGCCAGCGAATTGAGGGGCAACTGCTTCTCGCTCAGGAAAATTGATCCCGTCTCCGCGATGCCGAAGGCCGCGCGCACGACGGCAATGTCCACATCCTTGGCGTCCTGCGGGGTCTTCAGCGTTTCCGCGCGCATCGTGCCGTTGGTTTCCGGCACGGCGGAGCAGACATTCCTCGCATCGGGGAAACGTCGCGCGATCGCCGCGTCGAGCGTTTCATCTCCCTGGCGTTCCAGCACGTCACCGCCGAGGATCTTCAGCGAGGTGATGAAGCGTTCCCTGCTGGCGTCAAGGTCGCCAAGGGTCGCGACCGGCGGCAGGGGATACTGCTCGGGGGAGGGGCGGTTGGTGCGCAGGGCCTGAAGGATTGTATCGCGCGCGCTCATCGTGTTTCCTCGGTCTTGCTGGCCTTGTTCGTCCGGTTGGCCTTGTACCACGAATGGAACGTCTGCTTGACCGGATGGGGGTTTTCGCGGTGCTTGCCCCACGGGTTGAGCCAGTTGTACAGCGCAAAGCGCGGCAGCGTGCTCAGCGATGTTTCCGTGGCGTTGATGGCGGCGCGGTACAGCTTCGGCTGCCCCATCAGCTTGCCCGCCATGTGCATGATCTCACGCTTGACGAACGGCATTTCATGGTGCTGCACCAGCACGCGGCGCCATTTGTAAAGCTGTTCGTGGATGTTGATCTTGACCGGGCAGACATTGGTGCAACTGCCGTTCATCGTGGAGGCATAGGGCAGGGTGCTGTATTTGCGTTCGTTGAAGGTCGGGTCGATGATCGCCCCGATCGGCCCGGAATAGACCGCGCCATAGGACAGGCCGCCCGAACGGCGATAGACCGGGCAGGTGTTCATGCACGCCCCGCAGCGGATGCATTTGAGCGAGGTCCAGAACTCGCTCATCCCCAGTCGCGCCGAACGCCCGTTATCGACGAGGATGACATGCATCTCCCCGCCTTTCTGCGGCCCGCGGAAGTGGGAGGTGTACTGCGTGATCGGCGAACCCAGCGCGCTGCGTGACAGCAGGCGGATGAACACGCCAAGGTCGGCCATGCGCGGCACGAGGCGTTCGATGCCGATGGTCGCGATATGCAGGTTGGGCACGGTCGCGCTGAGGTCGGCATTGCCTTCGTTGGTGCATACGACGAAGGTGCCGGTTTCCGCAACGACGAAATTGCCGCCGGTCATGCCCGCATCGGCATGCAGGATCACGGGACGCGCGGCCTGGCGCTGTGCCTCGGCCAGCAGGTGAGGGTCGCGGATGCCGGGATCGGTCTTGTAATCCTTGGCGAAGATGCGCGCGACATCCGATGTCAGCTTATGCACGGCGGGCACGACGATGTGGCTGGGAAGCTGGTCGTCAAGCTGCTGGATGCGTTCGCCAAGGTCGGTTTCGGTGACGGTGACGCCGCGCTTTTCAAGATAGGGCCGCATGTCACATTCCTCGGTGACCATCGACTTGCTCTTGATCAGGCTGCGTGCATTGTGCGCCTGCAGGATCTCGCCCACGATGCGGTTATGTTCCGCCCCGTCACGCGCCCAGTGGACGTGGATACCGTTCTTCTTGGCGTTTTCCTCGAACTGCTCCAGGTATTCGGGCAGGCGGGCGAGCGTGTGTTCCTTGATGCGTGACGCCTCGGTGCGCAGTTCCTGCCATTCGGGCAGCATGTGCATCTGGTCGTCACGCTTCTGGCGCATGTCCCACAGGCGTTCGTCATGGAACTTCAGGTGGGGGGCGTCTTCCAGGAACTTTTCGGCGGCTCTGGCGTGGTTGACCGGCCTGTTGCTCATGACCGTGCTCCGTTCAGGATCTGTGCGATATGGATGAAGCGGATCGGGATACCGGCACGTTCGGCGCAGCCCTGCTGGTGCATGACGCATGACGAATCCGCCGAAACGATGTAATCCGCGCCCGCCTGGTAATGGTCGCGCACCTTGTCCACGCCCATCCGTGCGGACACCGCCTCTTCCGTGACGGAGAAGGTGCCGCCAAAGCCGCAGCATTCGTCAGGCCGCTTCGGGGTGACGAAGCGGATGCCCTTGACCTTCGTCAGCAGGTCCATCGGCTTGGAGAACGGCTTTTCGCCCAGTTCCGACATGCTTGCGGTGCGCAGCGCGCGCAGGGTGCCGCAACTGTTGTGCAGGCCGACGGTGTGGTTGAATTCCGCCCACGGGAATTCCTCCACCTTCAGGATGTCATGCAGGAATTCCACCAGTTCATAGGTGTTTTCGCGCACATGGCGGACTTCGTCGGTCTGGGGGATGGCGTCGAAATTGTCGCGTACGTGATGTGTGCAACTGCCGGACGGCATGACGATCTTGTCAAACCGGGCGAAGTTGCGCACGAACAGCGCTTCGGCGGCGGCGGCATCGGAATTGCAGCCGGAATTTCCCATCGGCTGCCCACAGCATGTCTGGTCCAGCGGATATTCGACATCCTGTCCCAGCTTTTCCAGCAACTCCAGCGTGGCAATGCCGGCCTGCGGGTAGAAAGCATCGATATAACAGGGGATAAACAGGCCAATCTTCATCAGGGAGCACTCATCCTTAGCAGATGGGGGAACGTGGCGCATGGTATGTTATGGCGTCAAATATATATTGAACTAGGTTTCCATATATTATTTATATGCCAAATGGATCTAAGACACCTTCGCTATTTTGTCGCCGTCGCGGAAAACGGCAGTTTCACACGCGCGGCGGAACAGCTGGGCATAGAACAGCCCCCCCTGAGCCAGCAGATCAAGCAGTTCGAAAATGAACTTGGCGTGCTGCTGTTCCAGCGCCTGACGCGCGGGGTGCGCCTGACGGATGTGGGGGTTGTCCTGATGGACCAGGCCAAGGCCATTCTTGGCATGCAGCAGCAGTTCCTGTCCATTGCGACCGGCCTTGCCCGTGGTGAGCGCGGGCACCTGCGGGTCGGACTGGCGGGGGCGGTGTCGCTGCTGCCGCTGATCCCGCAGACCGTGCGCCGCTTCCGCGAGGAATGGCCCGATGTCACCATCTCGCTGGAGGAAAGCAATACGCCTGCCCTGCGCAAGGCGCTGCATGACCGGGCCATAGATATCGCGATCGTCCGCCCGCCCGTGCCCGACGGGGGGGAGGGACTGATCGTGTCCCCCCTGCTGGCGGAACCGACGGTCGTGGCGCTGCCCAAGGGGCACGCGCTGGCCTCCCGCCCGCGTCTGGAGCTTGAGATGCTGGCCGATGAACCGCTGATCATCTTCCCGCGTGAACTCGGGCCGGGATTTCATGACGCCATCCTGTCGGCCTGCCAGAATGCGGGGTTCACCCCGCGCATGGGGCAGCAGGCGCCGCAGATCGCCTCCACCGTGCCGCTTGTCGCGGCGGGGCTTGGCATTTCCGTGGTGCCGCAATCGCTGCACCAGATCCATTCGGGGGGGGTGACCTATCACTCGCTCGGGCCGAAGGCGCCAAAGGCGGACCTGGCGATCGCCATGCGCGCGGGGCAGCATTCCCCGCTGATTTCGCATTTCGTGGCGATCCTGCGCGATGCCTGCCGTGACATGCAATTGCCTGCCGGGGATGAAACCGGTCCCTGAAATAGCAAAAGGGGGAACCCCCATAAGGAAGTTCCCCCTTCACCGTCAGTCATGACCCGCCGGTGGGCGGGGTCATGCCATATCAGTTGCTCTTGTTTTCGTCGTGACCATGGTGGCCATGGCGATGCTTGCCTTCGTGGTGTTCACCCTCATGGTGCTCACCTTCGCGGTGTTCATTGCCATTTTCGCCTTCATGATCGCGATGTTCGCCGTGATCACCCTGCTCGTCATGATGATATTCATGATGATCGTTGTTGTTGGTGTTGTCCTGCGCCATTGCGGGAACGCCATACGCGCCGAGGGCACCAGCAACACCGGCAATCATCAGAAAACGTGTGAACTTCATAAAATGTACCTCCTGTTTACGACACAATAAGGCATTGCGAACGCGACCTTATAGTGTCTTTAATGTGTACAAATGTTACAGATGGATGCAATCAAAAAACTGCTTTCACATTATTTTAATAAATCTGACATCAATAGCGGCTCTTAGCTATGCACGGCAGATATTCCTGCCCTGTTTTTTTTAATGGTCCCATTCTATTGTTCCGTGCGGGCGGCATGTACCAGTTGGTGGATGAACGCCAGTTTGCGCAGGATGGCCGGTGTCAGCACGAACGGGTAGAAATCCGCCAGCCCCATGGAGCGGTTGAGGCTGTTGACCGCATAGGTCAGCGGCAGCCATCCCTGCGCGATGATGTCGAATGTCGCCACGTCATAGGGGTTGTCGGTCATCATCGCCCGCAGGGACTGCGGATTGCCGGGCTGTTCGCGCACCGTCATGCCATAGGCCCATGCCGTCTCCAGCGTGGAGACGATGTGCAGGTAATGCGCCCATGTCTCGGCGAAGTCTTCCCACGGGTGGCAGGTGGCGTATTCGCTGACATACTGCGTGCGCCATCCCTGCGGTGGCCCGTTTTCGTAATGGCGTTGCAGCGCCTGCTGGTAATCCATGCGGTCATCGCCGAAAATGGCCCGGCATTCCGTCAGCCACGGCCCGTCGCGCACCAGCAGGTTCCAGTAATAATGCCCGATCTCGTGGCGGAAATGGCCCAGCAGCGTGCGGTAATGCTCCCCCATTTCCATGCGCATCTTCTCGCGCTGCGCATCATCGGCTTCGCGCAGGGCAATGGTGATCAGGCCGTTCTGGTGCCCGGTCATGACCGGCGCGCCGTCGGGAACATCATCCAGGAAATCGAAGACCAGACCGTCGCGCGGGTCCTGCCGCCGGGTGTGCATCGGTAGGTGCAGGCGCAGCAGCGTGTAGAACAGCCGGTGCTTCGCGACCTCGATCTTGCGCCACCGTTCCAGGTTGCCAGGCACCGACAGGTTGTGGATGGTGCGGTTGAACTGGCACGCGATGCAGAATTCCTGCCCGGGCTGGCTGGCGGGGATCAGCCAGTTGCAGGCGTCATGTGCATGGTTGGCGCAGAAACGGTAGGGGCCGTCATCCGCCTGTGGGTCGAGTGCATGCCATGCATGGCCATCATCGGCGGGTGTCAGCGCGGACAGGCTGTTGATGGTCGGGATATAGCCCAGCTTGTGCCCGCAGCGTTCGCAGGCCGTGTTTTCGAAGAACAGGACCTGATCGCAGGACTGGCAGGAAAAGAGTTGCACGGCTGTTTGCTTTCCGTAACGCGAAGGGGGCATGTGCCATACCCCCATGGGGAAAGTCAGGATATGGCATTCCCGTGTGGGTCCTGACAGCCCTTATATCTCATTGACCTTTAAGATCAGTGATCTTCGTGTCGTCGCCATGATGGAGCGTCATTGAAACGTCGAGTGTCGCGTTGCAACTGTCGAGCAGTCCGGAGACCGGGGCGACCTGTCCCGGCTCCAGCGCCGCCGCAAGGGGAATATGCCCCTGTGACGCCAGCAGTCCCGATGTGGTGTCGAATCCGACCCATCCCCTGCCGGGGACATGGGCCTGTGCCCAAGCATGCAGGTCGCAGGTCGCGTCGTCGATATCGGGCTGGATCAGGTATCCCGACACGAAGCGCGCGGCGATGCCCATATGGCGCAGGACCTGTATGAACAGCCACGCGCTGTCACGGCATGACCCCGTCTGGCGGGTCAGGGTTTCCTCCGCATCCCAGACACCGGCCTCCATGCGGGTGCGGTAGGTGATGCGCGCGGCGATCATCCGGTTGATCGCCTCCAGCCGCGCCAGCGGGTCGGGATGCCGGATCCCTGCCATCTCGGCCAGCAGGGCGCGCAGGTACGGGCCTGCGGGAAGCGGCTGTGTGAAGGCCACGGGCGGGGCGGGGCGCGCATCGGTGTGCAGAGGTGCGGGCACGGGGGCAAGGTCCGCCGTCAGGCGTACCGTGATGTCGAAATGCCGGACCTTGCGGTCGAACGTGACGCAGGCCTCGTGATTGCCGAAATCATCCTGCCGCCATGTCCGCTGGTGGCCGTGGGGCTGGATGTCCATGCCATAGGACAGGATGGGTGTCGGGCATGTCGCATCCGGCCGCAGGCGGATGGTCTGCGGGCCAAGGGAAACCGGGCGGTCGTAACGGTAGCTTGTCCGGTGAACCAGCGTAACGGGCCGGTTCATCACAGGGGTGCTTTCATGAAAGCAGGTCGTGCAAGCAAAGGCATCATGTTCCCGGGCCGCCATGCACCGTGTATCAGGCATGCGATCCCCATGCATTGCATGAGTTTGCGGCCAGCGCCATACGCGGCGGTCATTTCGTCGATGGAATGGCGAAAAAGAAAATGGAATGCAGATTTTACCTTGGCAAGGACGTGTTTTCTTGCTCCGCTAAGTCACCAGCGTAACGAAATGGCAGGTGGGTGGGCATGTTTCCGTCACGCCTGATCCTCCTTCCGCCATGGGTACGGGAGCAGGGGCATGAATGATACGGTAGGACGCACCCAGACACGGGGTGCCGGGCTGTTTGCGACATATGACGTGCCATCGTCCTTTTGCGAACTGATGAACCGTGCCGACCTTGCCACTCCCGGCCTGCGCTGCGTGCGTGACCGGCTGGCGCATTTCGACCTCGATGAACTGCGCCGTCGCACCGCAGCGGTGGAGGCGCAGCTTTACCGCCTTGGCATCACCTTTACCGTCTATACCGACAACCAGGCCATCGACCGCATCCTGCCCTTCGACGTGGTGCCCCGCGTCCTGACGGCGGCGGAATGGGACCATGTGGAACGCGGCGTGCGCCAGCGCGTGCAGGCGATCAACCTGTTCCTGTGGGACATCTACCATGACCGCCATATCCTGCGTGACGGGATCATCCCGTCGGAAATGGTGCTGGGCAACGCCAATTACTGCGACGCGATGGTGGGGCTTGACGTGCCAGGCGGGGTCTATGTCCATGTCAACGGCACCGACCTCGTGCGTGATCCGGCCGGGCGTTTCCTGATCCTCGAAGATAATGCCCGCACGCCGTCGGGTGTGTCCTATGTCATTGAAAACCGGCATATGATGCTGCGCATGATGCCGGACCTTGCCTCCGGGCTGGATATCCGCCCGGTTGACGAATACGGCCTGCGCCTGCACCGCGCGCTGGCGGAGACCGCGCCCGATGGCGTGGCCGACCCGCAGGTCGTGCTGCTGTCGCCGGGCATCTATAACGCCGCGTATTTCGAACATGTCTTCCTTGCGCGTGAAATGGGCATCCCGCTGGTGGAGGGGCGCGACCTCGTGGTGGTCGAGGGCCGCGTCTTCATGCGCACGGTCGCCGGCCTGTCGCCGGTCCATACAATCTATCGCCGCCTGAATGATGATTTCCTCGACCCGCAGGTCTTCAATCCCGACAGCCTGCTGGGCGTGCCGGGACTGGTGGACGCCTATCGCCGGGGGAACGTCACCATTGCCAACGCCATCGGGACGGGCGTTGCCGATGACAAGGCGGTCTATGCCTACATGCCGCGCATCATCCGCTACTATCTGGACCAGGACCCGATCCTTGACAATGTGGAGACCCATATCTGTGCGGAGAAGGCGGGACTGGACTACACGCTGGCGAATCTGGACCAACTGGTGGTCAAGCCGGTCGGGGAATCCGGTGGGTATGGCCTGCTGATCGGCCCGCACGCCACCTTGGCCGAGCTTGAGGATTTCCGTGCGCGCCTGCAGGCCGATCCCGCGAATTACATCAGCCAGCCCGTCATCAACCTGTCGGTCTCCCCCACGCTGTGCCCGGCGGGGCTGGAGGCGCGACATGTTGACCTGCGGCCCTTCGCCGTGACGGGCAAGGAGACATGGGTGCTGCCCGGTGGCCTGTCGCGCGTGGCGCTGCGCAAGGGATCGCTGGTGGTCAACTCCTCCCAGGGGGGTGGGTCAAAGGACACATGGGTGCTTGCGTCATGACAAATCTTTCGGTTTTTCCCACGCCCGTCCTGCCAGGGCTGCATAACCTGCTGTCACGTTATGCCGAGAGCATGACATGGATGGCGCGTTATATGGAGCGCATCGAAAACCTTGCCCGCCTGATCGAGGTCACGGGCACCTTTGTCCGCCCGCGCAATGGCCATGCGGGATGGGATTCCGTGCTGCAGATCAACGCGGACGAAGCCCGGTTCTTCGCCATGCATGAACAGGCATCGGAACATGCGGTGGTGGGGTTCTATATCACCGAACGCGACAATCCCGGCTCCATCGCCGGGATGGCGCATGCGGTGCGCGAAAATGCCCGCGCGCTGCGGCCGCTGATTTCCACCGAAATGTGGATGCACCTCAACGTCTTTACGCAATGGGTGCGTGACCTGACGCCGACCGACATCCGTGCGGGCAGCCTGTCTGGCATCTGCACGCGCCTGAAACAGGAATGCCAGACCCATTTCGGCATTACCGAAGGCACGCTGTACCGCGATCAGGCGTGGCTGTTCTATGTCCTTGGCAAGCACCTTGAGCGCGCGGACCAGATCACCCGCCTGCTGGACATCAAATACCACACGCTGCTGCCGCGTGGGGCGGATGTCGGGTCGGACATTGATATCAGCCAGTGGACCTCCGTCCTGCGGTCGGCCGCGGCCTACCACGCATTCCGCCGTGTGCTGCCATCGGGGATGACGCCGGTGAACATCGTGGGGTTCCTGCTCAAGAATGACGGGTTCCCGCGCTCGCTATCCACCAGCCTGCGTCAGGTCCATTCCGCGCTGGGCCTGCTGGCGGGGGAATACCGCCTGCGCCATGGCAGCCACATCCTTGAACGGGTGGAGGAGTTGCGCGTGACCCTGGCGGAACAGACCGCCGAGGAGATCATCAGTCGCGGCCTGCATGAATACATGGAATGGATCCAGTGCCAGTTGCGCCAGATCCAGGAGGAAATCGTGCAGGCGTACTGGCCCGCGGCCCCCATGCCGGTCGGCATGGCGCAGGGGCAGGCGCAGTAACCCCGGCGGGACGCCGCCTTTCTTGGAAAAAAGGCGGCGCCCAAAAAACTTTGATCCGTTATCCAGTTCCCCTCAGGTCGGGGCGATTTCCTTGGGCGTATAGCTGGCAAGCCATGTGATGAGGTCTTCGGAGGCGAGGGGCTTGGAGAACATGTAGCCCTGCAGCACATCGCAATCCATGTTGACGAGGATCTGGCGCTGTTCCTCGTGCTCCACCCCTTCGGCCACCACGGTCATGCCAAGGCTCTGGCCAATGCGGATCACCGCAGTGACGACCGAGCGGACCTTGTCCACGGTTTCCAGTCCGTTCATGAAGCTGCGGTCGATCTTCACCTCGTTGACCGGCAGGCCCGCAAGGTTCGACAGGCTGGAGAACCCGGTCCCGAAATCGTCCATCGACATGCCCACCCCCAGTTCACGCAGCGCCTGCGCGGCCTTGATGGTGCGGTCATAGTTGTCGATCATCGTGCTTTCGGTGATTTCCACCATCAGGCGTGCCGGCGGGATTCCCGTTTCCTCCAGCACTTCGGCCACGAATTCGGGCAGTTTCTCATCGCGGAAATGCAGCGGCGACAGGTTGACCGACACGGTGGGAATGTCGATCCCGTTGCGGATCCATTCGGCCATCTGGCGGCATGCCGCGCGCATCGACCACTTGCCGATTGCCTCAATCTGTCCGGTTTCCTCCGCCACGGCAATGAAGCGCGCGGGCGAGATGAAGCCCAGCGTCGGGTCGTTCCAGCGCGACAGGGCCTCCACCCCGTACATCTTGCCCGTGCGGGCATGCACCTGTGGCTGATAGACAAGGCGTAGCCGGTCATGGGCGATCGCATCGCGCAGCGCCGCCGCAAGGATCAGACGATCGGTCGCCTGCTGGTTCATCTTGGGGCTGAAGAAGCAGTAATTGCCCCCGCCATGCGCCTTTGCCTGGAACATCGCCGTTTCGGCATGCTTGAGCAGCGTCTCCCCCGTCTCGCCATTTTCGGGATAGACACTGATCCCGATGCTGGCGGAAAATGTGACGGAGACATCACCCACCTGCATCGGCTGTGACAGCAGGCGCAGGATCATGTCCGACAGGGATGATGCATGCTGCTGGATGCCGCTGGTGATGATCGTGAACTGGTCCCCGCCAGAGCGCACGATGGTGTCGTCAATGCCGATCGCATCGCGCAGTTGCGTCGCGATGTAGGAAATCAGGTCGTCGCCCGCCGCATGGCCGAACACGTCATTGATGTTCTTGAAATTATCCAGCCCCAGCGACAGCAGCATGAAATTGCCGCGCGTGGGACGGCGCAGCATCTTGTCGAGGTGCTGGCGCAGCCACAGCCGGTTCGGCAGGCCCGTCAGCGTATCGAAATGCGACAGCTTGGCGATATGTTCCTTCGCCTCGTACCGTTCCAGCGCCAGCGTGCACAGATGCAGGCTGGCATTGACGGCCTTCTGGCACCAGGCCTGCGGCTGGCGCTTGGTGCGGAAATACAGGGTGAACACCCCGGCCACCCGGCCACCACGCAGCACGATGGGCGTGGCCCATGCGGCGCGGATGCCATTGCGCATCGCCGCCGAACGCAGCGTCAGCCATTTGGGGTCGATCTCGATATCGGGGGAGGTGATGCTCTTGCCGGTATAGGCGGCGACCCCGCTGCTGCCGACATCCGGCCCGATTTCCAGGGAATCGAACAGTTCGACAAGCGACATCGGCAGGCTGGCGCGGCCCACGCATTTCAGCTTGGAATTGTTGTCCACCGTAAAGATGGCGGGCATCACGTCGAGGCCGTTGTTTTCGATGCGGCGGCAGATGAAATCCATGATCTCGCGCAGGCTGAGATCGCTGGAGATCGCCTCGAGCGCATCGCGCTGCAGCGTCTCGAGGAAGTGGTTTTCCGTGATGTCCGTCAGCACGACGACGATGTTCTCGATATCGCCGTGGTCCTCGAACACCGGGTTCATCGTGGCCGAAACCCAGATGTCGCGCCCGTTCTTGTGCCGCGCGCGGATGTCGAGGTTGAACCCCTTGTCATTCTGCGCGCCGCTATGAAGCTGGTTCAGCGTGCTGATGTCCGTCGTGTCCCCCGCAAGGATGACCGACAGCCCATGGCCGATGACGTGGCTGGGTTCATAGCCGAACATGTCGGTAAAGGCGCGGTTGACGTAGATCAGCCGGAATTCGGGATCGAGGATGACCACGCCACGGTCGGTTTCGCGTACCACGAGCGAGAGCAGGCGGATCTTCTCGCGGTCCGCCACCTCCTGCGAGATGTCGCGGATCAGCGCCATGTAGCCGATCTTGCCACTGACGGAGGTGCGCGACAGCGACAGTTCCGCCCAGAAACTGGTGCCGTCGAAGCGTTCCACCTGCACTTCGCGCGAGGTGCCGACGATCTTGTTGATGCCGGTGTCGCGGTTATGCTTGATCAGGTCGTCGTGGGATGAGCGGATCTTGCGCGGGACCAGCACGTTGACGTTGCGGCCCAGGACATCCGCGCGCGTGCAGTTCCACAGCCGTTCGGCCGCGCTGTTGAAGAATGTGACCGTGTTGGTCTCATCAATAAGGACGACCCCCAGAATGGTCTGTTCAAGGGCAGGCCATCATGGGTCCGTATCCAGGTCGCAGGACCCGACCCGGCACGGACGGTCATGGTGCTGTAAAAGGCCAATAAGATACTGATTGCCGTAAAGCGGCATCCAACAGTCTGATTTTGTCATGGCACCAGAAGTAGACTTGTAAATTCGTGAAATAATATCAAAAACTTATGATCTGCTTTATAAGTTTAAAAAAGCTTAATAAGTGTTCCGGGCAGATTAAATCACAATCTTGTGACGCTGTTACATCATGTCCTGAATATCCTGCTGCACATGGCCGGGACATGACCGCACGATGCCTGCGGACAGGACGGGCATGTCATGGATGGGCGGCAGTCTTGTGGGATATTTTCTGCCTGTCCCGATCGTGTATGTGGGGCAGCGTGAAATATGAACACCTGTAAGATCAATGCGGTAGGTGCATATCAGACATAAGAAAATTGGTACCGGAAAAGTCCTGTTTCCTGCATCCCCAATGGCATTGCGCCGCAAAGCGAAGTGGCGATGGCCTGCCATTGCGCGCGATTCGATACGGGACCGCAAACAGCGCCGCCCGCGTTTTCCATACGGTTGGCTACCCTGCGGATGGATCGTGCGGCCCGATGGCGGACTGGGGCAGGGAAGGCGTCGCACAATTACGGGGAAGGTCTTGGTGACGCTTTTTTAAAAGCTTCAAAAACGCCGCCGTCCTGATGAGGAGGCAGCCTGCGGTCAGCATGATCCGGCCATGGCAGGCAGGGCGCGTATCCCCGATCCTGCGGGGGATATTCATTTCATGGAAAACCGGCTGGCTGGGGCGGGAGGATTCGAACCTCCGCATGGCGGAATCAAAATCCGCTGCCTTACCGCTTGGCTACGCCCCAATCGTTACGACCGATTCGTCAGTGCTGTCGCCCTTCTAGAGCGCGAAGCGGGTTCGCGTAAAGGGGCAACAGCATACATCCACAGGAAAGGCGTTTCAGGAGCGGTTTCAGACAGACGGTTCCAGCGGCAGGTCCACGCTGGGATCCGTGGAGAAATCCTGTCCGCCCAGACCGCCAAGGCCTTCCGCCGCGCCTGCGGCCTTCGCCCCACCGGGCAGCGCGCTGAAACGCAGCGCCTTGTCGAGCGCCTTGTCCAGCGTGGCCATGGTGGTGCCCATGTCCATGCTGTCATCCTTGTCCCATGCGCGCAGCGTCACGGTCCATGCCCCCAGCAGCGCCTGCACGCGCAGCGCTCCCGCCAGTCCGCCGACCTCAAGGCCCGCGGCGCTGAGCATCCATTTCATGCTCTCGACCGTCGCCCCACCCAGCAGCAGCGCCAGTGGCGGATCGAACGGCAGCGCGCGCAGCGCGGCACGCACACCGGCGCGGTACTGCTGGAACACGTCGATGCGCCGCATCAGCAGGTCAAACAGCTTTTCACGCGGCGTACCGGTTGACCCGTCATCCACCAGCGCGGCCTCGTCCGCAAGCCGGCCCAGCGTCAGCAGGATATTCGCCTTGAACGGAAAGCGCTTGCGCGCGACATCCAGACTCAGTCCCGCATCGCGTGCGGCATCGACAACCGTCAGTCGCCGCCAGCCATAAAGGGCGGCACGCTCCATCGCGGAGCGGAGAAGGGCATCGTCAAACTGGTCGTTGTCCATGGAAATTACGATCTTCCGGATGTCTTGTTTGCCAGGGCGCGCCATGTCCGCACGGTACGGGCCGGACGCCGGTTTGAAATGGCGAAAGGTTCCGCCGGGTTGCCGTCGTTATATTGCGCGTGTCTCAGGATGCAAGTTCACGCGCCCGCTGGCTTGCCGCCCGGATCGCCGCGCGCAGCGTGGCGGGCCATGCGTCCGGGGCCATCAGCACCGACAGCGCCTGCGCCGTGGTGCCATTGGGGCTGGTGACATTGCGGCGCAACTGTTCCGCGTCGAGTCCGCTGCGCTGCATCAGTACGCCCGCTCCCGAAACCGTCTGGCGCGCGATCTGGCGGGCAAGGGCAGGGGGCAGTCCCCCTTCTACGCCGGCCTGTTCCAGAAGTTCCGCAAGCAGGAAGATGTAGGCCGGACCACTGCCGGAGATCGCGGTCACGACGTCGATTTCGTCTTCACGTTCGACCCAGGCGGTCTGGCCGATCGCCGACAGGACACGGTCGCACAGGCTGCGCTGCGCCGCCGTGGCGCAGGGCGGGGCATAGGAGACGGTCATGCCTTCGCCCACCGCCGCCGGGGTGTTGGGCATCGCGCGGATGACCACGGGTTGCGCCCCGGCGGGCATGTGGGCGCGCAGGGCGTCCGTCAGGCCGCCCACCGTCCTGCCCGCCAGCACCGACAGCACCGGTGCGTGCGTGGCGAACGGCGCGATGGCGGCGATTGCCGCCGCCACCTTCTGCGGTTTCATGGCCAGCACGATCAGGCCGGGGCGGAAATCCGCCGGCAGCTCCGCCACGTCACGGACGAGGCGGTGCGGCGCGGGCAGCGTGTCGCGATGCCGATCGACGACGACGGAAGGGGCCAGCCCCTCCGCCAGCCATCCCTCCAGCATCGCACCGCCCATCTTCCCGCATCCCACCAGCAGGACCGGCGGAAGCGAAGGGGCCTGCGCGTCCGCCATCACGCCATTCCCGCGCAGTCGAGCATCGCCGCCTCGAGCGCCTCGGCCGGGGACTTGCCCCCCCACAGCACGAACTGGAACGCGGGATAGAAACGCTCACACTCCGTCAGGGCGATGTCGATCATGTCCTCGAGGCTTTCGACCGAAGCACCCGGCGCGCCGCGCAGCAGCACCGCATGGCGGAACAGGGGCATGCCATTGTCGAGGTCCATGCCGAAATGCCCGATCCACAGGCGTTCGTTCGCCAGCGCGACCAGTTCGAACAGGTTGCGCCTCTGTGCATGCGGCACCTTCAGGTCGAAGGTGCAGGTGAAATGCATCGCACTGACTTCGCGCGACCAGGAGAAGAACAGGCCGTAATCGCACCATTTGCCCGGTGCCTCGGCCGCCATTTCCGAATCATTGCGCCGGTCGAATGCCCATTCATACCCGCCGACGATCTGTTCCATCAGATCGAGCGGGTTGGAGTCCTTGGGCGTTGTCGTGAAATTCAAGGCAGGCATTGTGGGACTCCCCGAAGCCGTCGTGGAGGGAATCCGGCATCTCTGCTGGATCCCGAGCGTCTGCAACCCGTCCCCCGCCACAATGGAAGCGCGGGGACGTCTTTTCACCCTATTGCCGGTATGGGCGTGGTGGCAAGCCTGTGACGACGCGGCGGCGTGTGCATGGCCGGGCGCATGGCCCGTGGGGAACCGCCGCGCGGGGCCGCGCCGCCCGCGATGGCGCGTACCACGTCGGATGGCCGGTCGCTCTCAGCCGCGATAGGAGGTGGCGGCGGGCGTGGTCATGCTGGCTTCGAGGTCGGCGACACGGGTTTCAAGGGTCGCGACCCGCTTTTCCATGGCTTCCTGTGCGATTCGCGCGCGGGTCGCCATTTCACGCACGACCTCGAATTCGTCGCGACGGACAAGGTTCAGGTTGGCCAGCGCCTCGTCAACGCGGGCGCGGACCATGGCGCCGATTTCCTCGCGCACGCCGGAGAGGGCGGAAAAGGCACCGCCGGCAACACCGGCAAGATCATCAAAAATGCGTGGTCTGGCGGACATCGCGCGTAACTCCTAAGGCATGGGCCGGATGGGTGGGGCACGCCGGGTCGCGGCGTGCAGGGCACAAGTATAGACCCATACCCGCCGCGAAGTCATCCGTGCGCCATGGCGGCGGGGAACGCGCCATGCCGACATGGGGGGTGTCTTTGTTGCGGTTTGTGGCATGGTGTCGCGGTGTTCGCGGGCATATGGGATTTTGTGGTTCAATGATCATCATCACGGGCGGGGCGGGGTGCATCGGGTCGTGCCTGCATCAGGCATTGCAGGCGCGCGGGGAACAGACAGCCATTGTCGATTCGCTGGGAAATGGCGGGAAGTGGCATAATCTGTGCAAGCACGTGCCGGATTTCCTGATCGCGCCGGGGGAGCTTGACGCTTTCCTCGACAGTCGCCCCGACGTGACGGCGGTCTTCCACCTTGGCGCGATCAACGACACCACTGCCGCCGATGGCGATCGGGTATGGCGCACCAACGTGGACCTGTCGCTGCGGCTGCTGGAATGGTGCGCGCGGGAGGAAGCGCGTTTCATCTATGCCTCCTCCGCCGCGACCTATGGCGCGGCGGACCGGCCGGGGATGTTTTCCGATGACCCGGCGCACCTGGCCACGCTGCGCCCGACCAGCCTGTATGGATGGTCCAAGCATGCCTTCGACTGCCTGCTGCAGCGCCGCCTGGCGCAGGGGGATCTGCAGGGGCTGTCATGGGCGGGGCTGAAGCTGTTCAACGTCTATGGTCCCAATGAATATCACAAGGGGGCCATGGCCTCGCTGGTCTATGCCAAATATGCCGAGATCCATGCAGGTGGCCCGGCGCGACTGTTCCGTTCCGACCGGCCGGAGGTGGCCGACGGGCATCAGGCGCGCGATTTCATATGGGTGGGCGATGTGGTGTCGGTCATGCTGTGGCTGCTGGACCATCAGCATGTCCATGGGCTGTTCAATTGCGGGACCGGGGTGGCGCGGACCTGCCTCGAACTTGTCGATGCGGTGTGCGATGCCGCAGGTGTCGCGCGGCGGGTCGAATTCATCGACATGCCCGCCGCCCTGCATGGACAGTACCAGTCCTATACCTGCGCCGACATGACGCGCCTGCGCACGGCGGGATATGCGCAGCCCTTCACACCGCTGGCACAGGGGGTGAAACACTATGTCCGCGACTATCTTGCCGCCGCTGATCCCTATCTTTAAGAGACTGCCTGAAAAGTCGTCCACAATGACATCCCGAAGAGTATAAAAGTTCTTGGTGAAGCTTTTTTCAAAAAGCTCCAGCGGACGCCTCCTTTTTGGAAAAAAGACGGCACCCCGAAACTTTTGGAATTTCTGATCGGCGGATTATTTCAAAGCCTTAAGGCGTAGTCACCTCCCGCGCCCGTCAATTCCTGATCGCGAAAGTCGCTGCATGCTGCCTGTCCTGATGTTTCCGCAATTTGACCCGGTCATGGTGCATTTCGGGCCGTTCGGCCTGCGCTGGTATGCGATGGCCTATATCGTGGCGCTGGTGGTCGGATGGCGGGTGGCGCGCCGCCTTGTCGCGCTGCCGCCGCGCGCGGCCACGGCGCTGCAGGTCGATGACTTCCTGACATGGGCGACGCTGGGCGTGGTGCTGGGGGGGCGGCTGGGTTACATCCTGTTCTATCAGCCGGGATATTACATCACCCACCCGCAGGCGATCCTGGAGGTCTGGCATGGGGGAATGTCGTTCCATGGCGGGGCGGCGGGCGTGATTATCGCGCTGATCGTCTTTACGTGGCGCAACAATCTCAGCTTCCTCGGCTTTTCGGACCGGATCACCACGGTGGTGCCCATCGGGCTCGGGCTGGGGCGGATCGCCAATTTCATCAATGGCGAACTGTGGGGACGCGAGGCCCCGGCCTCCCTGCCATGGGCGATGGTCTTCCCCGACGCGGGCCCGATCCCACGCCATCCTTCCGAACTGTATGAAGCCTTCGCCGAAGGGCTGGTGCTGTTCAGCGTGATGTGGCTGGTCTCGCGCAGCCAGAAGGTGCGTGAGCATCCCGGCTTCCTCGCCGGGCTGTTCCTGTTCGGCTACGCCATTGCGCGGACGGTGTGCGAACTGTTCCGCGAACCGGATTCCTTCATCGGATTCCTGCCATTTGGCGTCACCATGGGGCAGGTCCTGTGCGTGCCCATGGCGATCGGCGGGCTGGGCCTGATGCTCAATGCCTGCCTGCGTCCCGCGCGCACGGAACTGATGCCCCCCGATGCCCCGGAACTGGAGGACGGGGACACCGCGCGATGACCGCCCCCGCCACGCCTGTCAGGCTGGACCGGTTCATGGCGCGCGCCAATGCGGCCTATTACAGTGGGTGCGACCCATTTGCCGATTTCATCACCGCGCCCGAAATCTCGCAGATGTTTGGCGAACTGCTGGGGGCATGGGTGGCGGTGACATGGCAGGGCATGGGTGCGCCCGCGCCCTTCGTGCTGGCGGAGGCCGGGCCGGGGCGCGGGACGCTGATGGCCGATGCGCTGCGCCTGCTGGCGCGCGTGGCCCCGGCCTGTTACGCGGCGGCGCGGGTGCACATGGTCGAAACGTCCCCCCGCCTGCGTGACGCGCAGGCGACGGCGCTGGCGCCCCATGCCGATGCTGTCACCCCTGTCTGGTGCGACGCGGTGGCCGACCTGCCGCCGGGGCCGATGATCCTGCTGGCCAATGAGTTCCTTGACGCGCTGCCCATCCGGCAGTTCGTGCGCACCGCACAGGGATGGGACGAGCGCAGTGTTGTGGGCGAGGTGTTCGTCACCGCCCCGGCCACCGACCTGCCCGTTGGCGGCCCGCTTGCGACACGCGACGTTCCGGAAGGCGAGGTGCTGGAAACCTGCGAAGGCGCGCTGGTGATTGCGCGCCAGTTGGGACGGCGGCTGGCGCAGGGGCAAGGTGCCGCCCTGTTCATCGATTACGGATATGACGGGCCGGGATGGGGCGATACGCTGCAGGCGCTGCGTGACGGGCGTCCGGCTTGGCCGCTGGCCCGCCCCGGCATGGCGGACCTGACGGCGCATGTCGATTTCGCGGCGCTGGGGGCAGCGGCCCGCGCGGGCGGGTGCGCCACATGGGGCAGCGTGACGCAGGGTGCGTTCCTGTCCGCGCTGGGCCTGTTTCCCCGTGCGGCGCAACTTGCGCGCAACCAGTCGCCCGAGGTCGCGCGACAGGTCAGCGAGGCCGCGCAGCGCCTTGCCGCCCCGGACCGCATGGGTGGCCTGTTCCGCGTCATGGCGATGACACCGCCCGGCATGACGGAACTGGCGGGGTTCGAGGGATGCGCGCCCATTGCGCCGTCGCCTGCGGACATGGGAAAGGGCGGATGACGCGCATGGAGGGGGAAGGTCAACTGGGACAGGATCAACTGGATGGGCCGGTCGTGCGTGCCGGACTGCTCGATCACGTGCCGCACGGGTTTTTCACCCGCCTTGGCGGGGTTTCGACGGGACCGTATGCATCGCTGAACTGCTCCATGCGCAGCGGTGACGATCCTGCCGCCCTGCGTGAAAACCGTGCGCGGGTCGCCCGTACGGTCGGGGTCGCGGCCGAAAACCTCCTCGGCGTGACGCAGGTGCATGGCAATGACGTCGTCAGCGTGACTGCCCCATGGGAAGAAGGGCAGGGCGCGCGGGCCGATGCCATGGTCTGTGCCCGCCCGGGCCTTGCGCTGGGGGTCATTACCGCCGATTGCGCGCCGGTGCTGTTCGCCGATGCGCGGGGGCATGTGGTGGGGGCGGCGCATGCCGGATGGCGCGGGGCGGCGGCAGGCGTGCTGGAGGCGACGGTTGCCGCGATGTGCGCGCTGGGAAGCCGCGCCATGGACATCCGCGCCGTTGTCGGCCCGTGCATTGCGCGTGACAGTTACGAGGTGGGCGCGGACATGCGCGACGCCGTGCTGGCGCTTGATGGCGCAGGGGAAATGTTCTTCACCCCCGCACGGCGGGAGGGGCATTACCAGTTCGACCTGGCCGGCTATTGCGTGGCGCGCCTGCACCGTGCGGGTGTGGGACAGGCCGACGCGCTGGGTATCGATACCCTGACGGACGAGGCGCGGTTCTTCAGCCATCGCCGCCGCACGCTGGCCGGTGGGGGAAAGATCGGGCACCAGATTTCAGTAATCACCATACCCCATGTATGATGCCGTCATGAGGGTAAAGTTTTTCAGGCATGGCGTAAGGGCCCTGACGATGTCGGGCCTGTGCCTTCTTGCCGGGTGTCTCGACGTGCCGCATCCATTCCGTGGCGCGGGCCAGTCGCAGCTTGCGAATGCACCGCCGGCGCGCCTTGCGGTACCGCTGCCGACGCAGGCGCTGCTGGTCAACATGGCCGCGCAGACATGGCAGAAGGACATGGTCGCCGCCATGCTGGACCAGTCGGTTCCCGCCGTGGGACAACCTGCAAAGGCCGGGGACTGGTGGCTGCGCATGACCGCGAGCCTGCAGGGAAACGTGGTCGTCCCGACCTATGCCGTGATTACCCCCAAGGGCGAAGTACGGGGCCAGACCAGTGGCGCGCCCGTGCCCGCCGCGTCATGGTCCGCCGGGTCCGACGCGGTGATGCAGACGTCCGCGGCACAGGCCGCGCCGGAGGTTGCGGCCCTGCTGACCGGTATTCAGGCCGCCCAGATGCAGAAGGATCCCAACAGCCTGAAGAACCGGCCCGCCCATGTGTTCTTCCAGGGGGTCCGGGGCGCGCCGGGCGATGGGGATGCGGCCCTTGCGCGTGCCTTTTCCGCCTCCCTGCGCGATGCGCATGACCAGGTCCAGCATACGCAGGGCGGTGCCGATTTCACCGTCCTGTGCACCGTGGTCGTGACCCAGTTGCCCGCCACGGGCCCGGCACGCCAGCGCCTGACGCTGACATGGCGCGTGACCGACCCGCACGGCAAGGAAGCCGGGGCGGCGACCCAGATCCATGATATCGCCGCGCATACGCTCGACGGGAAATGGGGCGACGCCGCCGAAGCTGCGGGCGAGGAAGCGGCCGGTGGCGTGCGGCAGATCATCACGCGTTATTCCGGGCGCGACAATGCGCCGCTGTCGGCCAGTGCCGCGCCAGCCAACGTCCCCGTTGGTGCCCCCCCGGCGGGTGCTGCCACACATCCCGCCGTGACGCGCCGTACGCGCGTCGTTCCGCCCGTCACGGCAGGGGCGCCCGCTACCGCGCCCACCGTGCCGGCGGCTTCCGCCCCGGTCGCGCCAAAGCCGCCCGTGGTCCCGGTGGCAACGACCCCGGTTGCTTCCGCATCGCCCACATCCATAAAGGCAGCACCCGTGGCCTCTGCTCCGGCAACACCCGCGCCCGCCATGCCGTCTGCGCCCGTGACGCCTGCACCTGCCATGCCGGTGGCCCCCGCGCCCGTTACCCCGACCGTCACGACGCCGCCTGCGGTGGCAGCGCCCGCCACGACAGTCCCCGTTACCACCCCGAGCGCCCCGGTCGCCCCCGCCCCGGCCGCCCCCACCCAGGCCGCGCCCGCGCGGCGCCTGCCTGGGGTCACGCTTCCGCCCACGCGGTAATGGCGGGCGGAGTGTGGCCGCCACGCCACGATGGACAGGCGTGTTCGCGACGCAGGTCCGCGTTGATGTGTTCAGGCCCATCTTCGGGGGGTGCGGTGGTGACAGGGACTGGCGCGATTGCTAGAACCCGGCCGATCCATGAAAACGGAAGTGGCCTGCCACGGCCGCTTCGCCTCACGTCGTCCGGGAACGTCGCAAGATGAAAATCGTCGCCTGTAACAGTAATCTGCCCCTTGCTGAAAAAGTTGCGGTCGAACTGGGGATGCCCTTGTGCGACGTGACCGTCCGTCGCTTCGCCGACATGGAAATCTTTGTCGAGATCCATGAGAACGTGCGTGGCGAGGATGTGTTTGTCATCCAGAGCACCTGCTCGCCCACCAATGACAACCTGATGGAACTGCTGATCATGCTCGACGCGCTGCGTCGTGGCTCGGCCCGGCGCATCACGGCGGTCATGCCCTATTTCGGCTATGCCCGGCAGGATCGCAAATCCGGCCCCCGCACCCCCATCAGCGCGAAACTGGTCGCCAACATCCTGGTCGAAGCCGGGGCCAACCGCATCCTGACGATGGACCTGCACGCCATGCAGATCCAGGGGTTCTTCGACATTCCCGTGGACAACCTGTATGCCGCCCCGCTGTTCACCCGCGACATCAAGGGCCGGATGGGGCAGGAGGCGCCGCTGCCTTACGAAGCGCCGGATCTCAACATCCCCGGCGGCCCGCACAACCTGATGATCGTCTCCCCCGACGTGGGCGGCGTGGTGCGGGCGCGCCAGCTGGCGCAGCGCCTGAACGTGGATCTTGCCATCATCGACAAGCGGCGTGAGCGCGCGGGCGTGTCGGAGGTGATGAACGTGATCGGTGACGTGCGCGGCCGGTACTGCGTCCTTGTGGACGATATCGTCGATAGCGGCGGGTCGCTGTGCAATGCGGCCGAAGCGCTGATGCGCCATGGCGCCGCGGCGGTGGAGGCGTATGTGACCCATGGCGTGCTGACGGGGGGGGCGGTCAGCCGCATCGGGCAGTCGCCGCTGCAGATGCTGACCCTGACCGACAGCATCGCCAAGACGGAAGACGTGCGCCAGTCGCACAATATCCGCCAGATCAGCACCGCCAACCTGCTGTCGCGCGCGATGCGCGCGGTGTCCGATGAAAGTTCGGTGTCGTCGCTGTTCGACTGATGCCGCCATTGACCGGCGTCACTGACCGGGACAGATTTATTTCATAGTGTGTCGGGGGATTGAATTGACCCCCAGCCATGTGGAGGCTATCGCCCACAGAGCCACTCAAGAAGGAACCTGCTGATGACGGACCTGCTCGCACGGCCCTACTGGTATCTGCGACATGGGGAGACGGACTGGAATGCCGAAGGGCGTTCACAGGGCCGGACCGACATCCCGCTCAATGCCCGGGGGGTGGAGCAGGCGCGGCAGGCCGGGTTGGTGCTGTCGCGGCATCTGGGCGCACATCCGATCGCGCGTATCGTTTCCTCCCCGCTGGGCCGTGCCCGGCGCACGGCCGAAATCGTGGCGGAGGTGCTGGCGCAGCATGGCGCACCCCGGTTCGAGGTGCAGCTTGACGACGGGCTGAAGGAAGTCTGCTTCGGCGCGGAGGAAGGCAAGCCGATGGGGGACTGGTACGATAGCTGGATTGCCGGTAAATATACCCCCGCCGACGGCGAAAGCTTTGCCGAACTGCGTGAACGCGCGGTCTCGGCCATCAATCGCGCCACACAGGCGCCCGGTGTGCCGCTTGTCGTGTGTCATGGCGGCATGTTCCGCGCCCTGCGCGCGGCAATGGGGCTGAAGCCCAATGTGCGCCTGCCCAACGCCACGCCGATGTGGGCACAGCCCGAGGGCGAGGGAAAGCCGTGGGAACTGACGGCGTTTTCCTGAAGGCCCGATAAATCGTAAAGAAGTTTCCGGTGAAGCTTTTTTCAGAAAGCTTCGAAGAATGCCGCCTTTTTCGATCAAAAGGCGGTGCCCGGAAACTGTTATTTTTATCAAGTGGTTGGTCTGAAAGATGTCCTGAAACGCACTGCCCGGCCGGATGGCGTGAAAATGCGGGCTGGCGTTGCATCTGGCGGCTTTTTCCGTTAAAGGCCGCGCACGCGCTGGCACCCCTGGAGGCCGGCGCGCCTTGTGTTTCAGGAGCAGACAAGTGACCAAATTCACGAAAATCGATGTTTCTTCGCGCGCGAAGGCTGGTAAGGGGGCAGCGCGGGCGACGAGACGTGCCGGGCTTGTTCCCGGTGTCATCTATGGTGGCAAGCAGGAAGCCGCGCTGATCGCGCTTGATCCGCGCATCGTGGCGCGCGAACTGCACAAGCCGGGCTGGCGTTCGCGCATCTATGACATCTCCATCGACGGCAGCAAGACGGAGCACGCGCTGCTGCGCGAAATCCAGTTGCACCCGGTGTCCGATGCCCCGCTGCATGTTGACTACCAGCGCCTTGCCGAAGGGCAGAAGGTGCATGTCGAAGTGGCCATCACCTTCACCGGTGAAGAAACCTCCCCCGGCATCAAGCGCGGCGGCGTGCTGAACATCGTGCGTCACACCGTGGACGTCGTGGCCGACCCCGCCAACATGCCCGAAGGCTTCAGCGCGGACCTGTCGAAGCTCGACATCCATGACAACGTGCGCTGGGAAGACCTCAAGGGCACGGAACATGTCGTGCCGGTCCAGCACATCCCGAACTTCGTCATTGCCACGATCGCCGCGCCGACCGTCGATGTCGAGGAAGAGGCTGCGGAAGCCGAGACCCCGGAAGCCGCTGGCTGATAACGCGAACCTGACACGACTGGAGAGACGCCATGCTCCTCTGGACCGGATTGGGGAACCCCGAACCGGGGATGAGCCGGAATCGCCACAATGTCGGGTTCATGGCCGTTGACCGGATCGCCGAGCGCCACGGGTTCTCCCCGTGGCGCAAGCGCTTTCGCGGCGAGGTCAGCGAAGGGCATATCGGCCGCCACAAGGTCATGCTCCTCAAGCCGCAGACCTATATGAACCTCTCGGGTGAGAGTGTTCAGCAGGCGGCGGCCTTCTACAAGCTGTCGGCCGATGCCATCACGGCATTTCATGATGAACTTGACCTTGCCCCCGGCCGTATCCGCGTCAAGCGCGGTGGCGGGGCGGCAGGACATAACGGGCTGCGGTCCATGGACCGCATGCTTGGCACACAGGATTACTGGCGTGTGCGGATCGGTATCGGCCATCCCGGCTCCCGGGAGAGGGTGACGGGGCATGTGCTGGGCGATTTTTCGCGCGATGACCGGCTGTGGCTCGACCCCATGCTTGATGCGCTGTCGGATACGGCGGCGCTGCTTGCGGACGGGCAGCCGGAACTGTTCATGACCAGAATGGCCAGCCATACGGGGGAATAGGGGATATGGGCTTCAACTGCGGGATCGTGGGGCTGCCGAATGTCGGCAAGTCCACGCTGTTCAACGCCTTGACCGAAACGGCCTCGGCGCAGGCGGCGAATTATCCCTTCTGCACCATCGAGCCGAATGTCGGGCGTGTCGCCGTGCCCGACCCGAGGCTGGCGGAACTGGCGCGTATCGGCAAGTCGCAGAAGATCCTGCCGACCAGCCTTGAATTCGTCGATATCGCGGGCCTTGTGCGTGGCGCATCGCGTGGCGAGGGGCTGGGCAACCAGTTCCTGGCCAATATCCGCGAGGTTGACGCCATCATCCACGTCCTGCGCTGTTTCGAGGACGATGACATCACCCATGTCGAGGGCGGGGTCGATCCGCTGCGCGATGCGGAGATCATCGAGACGGAACTGATGCTGGCCGACCTCGAGTCGCTGGAAAAGCGGATCGTCGCGCTGCAGAAGAAGGCGCGCGGCAACGACCGTGAGGCGGCGGCCCAGGTCGAACTGATGGAACCGCTGATCGCCGCCCTGCGTGAGGGCAGGCCCGCCCGCAGCGCCATCCCCGAGGGGCAGGAAGAAGCGGTGCGCCGCCTGAACCTGATGACGTCCAAGCCGGTGCTGTATGTCTGCAACGTGGACGAGGGATCGGCCGCGACCGGCAATGCATTTTCCGACAGCGTCCGCGCCCGTGCCGAGGCCGAAGGGGCGGCCGTGGTGGTCGTTTCCGCCGCGATCGAGGCGGAAGTCAGCCAGTTGGGCGCCGAGGACCGCACCGAATTCCTCGAAGGGCTGGGCCTGAGTGACAGCGGACTGGATCGCGTGATCGCGGCGGGGTACCGCCTGCTGGGCCTGCGGACGTACTTCACGGTCGGCCCGAAGGAGACGCGGGCGTGGACGATTACGGCCGGGATGCGCGCGCCACAGGCCGCCGCCGTCATTCACAATGATTTCGAACGTGGCTTCATCGCCTGCGAAACCGTTGCGTATGACGACTATATCCAGTGCAATGGCGAAGCTGGCGCGAAAGAGGCCGGCAAGCTGCGAATCGAAGGACGTGACTATGTGGTGCAGGATGGCGACGTCCTGCTGTTCCGCTTCAACGTCTGAGGCAGGGTGGGATGGGGGTCCGGTGATCCGCATCCTGCAGTAAATGACAGGGAAACCCACGGGCATGACGACTTCCACCACGTCCACATCCATGGATCATGCCCCGGTTCCCGAGAGCGCGCCCACGGTTGTGGCCGACATGGCCCGGCGCGCCCGCGCTGCGGGCCGTATGCTGGGCCACAGCCCGACGGAGCAGCGTAATGCGGCCCTGCGCCATGCGGCGACGGCGCTGCGTGCGGCGCGCGCCGAACTGCTGGCGGCCAATGCGCGCGACGTGGCGGCGTTTTCCGGCGCGGCTTCCTTCCGCGATCGCCTGACCCTTGATGATGCACGGATCGAGGCGATGGCAAAGGGGCTGGAAGATGTCGCGCAATTGCCTGATCCGGTCGGCCGCGTGCTGTCGGAATGGAGCCGCCCCAACGGGCTGAAAATACGCCGTGTCGCAACGCCGGTCGGTGTGATCGGCATGATTTACGAAAGCCGCCCCAACGTGGGGGCCGATGCCGCCGCCCTGTGCATCAAGTCGGGCAATGCGGTGATCCTGCGCGGCGGGTCCGACAGCCTCAACAGCGCGCGCGTGATCCACGCTGCGATGCAGGCGGGCCTGCGGGCGGCCGGCCTGCCGGTGGATGCGGTGCAGATCCCTCCCGATGCCGACCGCCGCCATGTGGCCGACATGCTGGCGGCATCCGGCCTGATCGACCTGCTGATCCCGCGCGGGGGCAAGTCACTGGTGGAGCGCGTGTGCCGCGAAGCCCGCGTGCCGGTCCTGTCCCATGCCGAAGGGCTGTGCCATACCTATATCCATGCCGCCGCCGACCCTGAAATGGCGCGGCGCATCGTGCTTAACGCCAAGATGCGGCGCACGGGCATCTGTGGTGCGACGGAGACGCTGCTGATCGACAGCGCGATCGCCCCGATGCTTCTGCCCGGACTGGTGGAGGACCTGGCGACGAAGGGCTGTACGTTCCGTGCCGATGCACGCGCACGCGCCATCGTGCCCGACCTGCCGCCCGCGACGGAGCAGGATTTCGCCACCGAATGGCTCGATGCGGTCATGTCGGTTGCCGTGGTGGACGGGATTGATGACGCGCTGGCCCATATCGTGCGTTATGGCAGTTCCCATACCGAGGCCATCATTACCGAAGATGCTGCTGTCGCGACGCGTTTCCTGAATGAAACCGACAGCGCGGTGGTCATGTGGAATGCCTCCACCCAGTTCTGTGACGGGGGGGAGTTCGGGTTCGGGGCGGAAATCGGCATCGCCACCGGGCGTTTCCATGCCCGCGGCCCTGTCGGGCTGGAGCAGTTGACCACGTTCCGTTACGAGGTGATCGGCACCGGACAGGTCCGTCCCTGAAACGCGCGATGTCTGTGGCATGACGGAGGCTTCTTCCACCATACCCGTGCGCGGGGATCGTCGCCGGACGCGTATCGGGCTGCTGGGCGGGTCGTTCAATCCCATCCATGAGGGACATATCCAACTGGCCTGCCGTGCGCTGCGGCAGTTGGCTCTTGATCAGGTCTGGCTGCTCGTGTCGCCGGGGAATCCGCTGAAGCCCGTGGCGGGCATGGCCCCGCAGAAGCAGCGGCTGGAACAGGCCCGTAGGCGTGTCGCCCCGTTCGGGCGGCGGATCATCGCCACGGATATCGAAAGCCGCATGGGAACCCGTTACACGGTTGATACGATTACGCAGTTGAGACGGCGTTTTCCCTGTGCCCGCTTTGTCTGGCTGATGGGGGCGGATGGCCTGGCGCAGATGGCGCGCTGGCGGCAGTGGCGGCGGATCATGCAGCTTGTGCCGGTCGCGATCCTGCCGCGCCCGGGCTATAATCCGGCGGCATTGCGGGGGCTGGTCGCGCGCTATATGGCGTCGGCGCGCCGTCCCGCGCGTGAAGCGCCGGTCCTGACACGATATGGCGGATGCGCATGGGTCTTTCTTCCCGCGCCGCAGAACGCTATATCAGCGACAGAAATACGTGCATCTGGCCACCGCCCGGCCTGACCATGCCTGCCGGGCATGCGCGGGCACCCCGACAGGAGTGAGAGCCATCATCAGGAAGCCTTCAGCCGAAACGGGTGCAAAACGCCGTACGGGCACCAAGACCGCAGCAGCATCCGTCGCCCCGTTGGGCAGTGCGGTCACCGCGCCGGGCACCCCGCGCAAGAAAGCCGCCGTCGCCGGCCCTGCCGCATCGGAACAGCGCGAACCGGTGATCGACCCGAAGGTCGAGACCTATCTGGAGATCATCACGAACAGCCTGTCCGATGACAAGGGCGAGGATATCGTCGTGCTGGACCTGCGCGGGCGCGCGGCCTTTGCCGATCGCATGGTGATCGCCACCGGTGTTGCGGACCGCCAGATCACGGCCATGGCGTCGCATATCGAGCGCAAGCTGCGCGAAGTCGGGCTCAAGCGCGTGCTGATCGAGGGGGCCAACGGGTCCGACTGGGTCCTGATCGACGCAGGCGACATCATCGTCCACCTGTTCAAGGCCGAAGCGCGCGAGATGTATGGCCTGGAACGGATGTGGGGCAAGGAACTCGATACCCCCCCCGAAGAGCCTGTCGATCCGCTGGGCTGATACAGCCTTGCTGCACATGATTGCCATCGGGCGGATGAAGGACCGGGTCGAAAAGGACCTGTTCAACCGCTATGCCGAACGTCTTTCCCCGCGCCTCAAGCTGACGGAAGTGCCCGAAGGGCGTGGTGCGGCGGGAGAGGCCAAGCGACGTGAGGGGCAGGCGCTGCTGGCGGCGCTGCCCGCGCGTGCGCAGGTCGTGGCGATGGATGAGGGCGGCAGCACCTATGACAGCCTGTCCTTCGCCCGGGCGCTGGAACGCTGGATGGGCCTGTCACGTCCCATCTGTTTCCTGATCGGTGGGGCGGAAGGGCTTGATGGCTGCGTCATCGAACGCGCGGATGAAACCCTGTCGCTGGGGGCGATGACATGGCCGCACATGCTGGTGCGGGGGCTTCTGGCGGAGCAGTTGTATCGTGCACGGGCGATCGCGACCGGCCATCCCTATCACCGGGCCGGACGGCCCGGTGTGTGACAGCCATCGCTTGATTCGGCTGATGACGTCGTAAAAGCTTTAAAAAGAATGCCGCCTTTTTTAAAAAAGGCGGCATCCAGAAACTTTCATGACTTCAGGCTATATCCTGACCCGACGTCGAAGTGCGGCGCGCCAGCGCTGCCGCGTTCCCGGTTATTCCCAGGAACGGTTGGGTGCGTCGTCTTCGAAGGCGAGGGAGGACGAATCCGTGGAAACGGGTTCGGGGGCTTCCGCGATTTCGGTCACCGCATGATGGCCCTTGCGGCTGGTGGCGATGGGCTGGCGGTCAACCTGCTGGTAGGCGGTCATCATATCGACCTGCTGGCTGGTGTTGCCACGGCCGCTGCCTTCGGGGCGGCCATAGATGAAGCCATAGGTGGGATAGATGCTGCCGAATGCGCCGTTGCGGCTGTTGAGTGCAACGCGCACGGCGGACCAGTCATTGTTGGGGGAGACGTCGATGACGGAAACATTCCGGCTGACGCCGCGTTGTCCCCAATGCGACTGGTCGATGATGACCGTCCGGCTGTCCACCAGTTGCCGGACAACGGCGACATGGCCCAGCGGCATCCGGCGCGTGGCGCGGAAGTTCAGGATGCTGCCTTCCTCGGGCGTGTTGCCACGGGCATAGCGGCCTGCGGCGTTACGCCACCAGTCGGCCGCGTTGCCGCGGATCATGACGTTGGACGCGCTCTTGGCGAAGGCAACGCACTGGATGACGTGGCCGGTTTCATGACGGTGGGTGCGGTAGGTCGCATGATACATGCTGCTGCGATGCGTGGTTGCGGCATGCGTGACATGCGGGACCGTGTGATGGGATGCGGCATGGCGAACGGTGCGGGCCTGTGTGGTGCCCGATATCAGCAACCCGAAAGAGGCTGTAAAGGCGGATAGGTAAAAGCCACGCTTCAGACTGCCGATCCGCATTCTCTTAAAGTCTCCGCCTCTGGGTTATGCCGTAGGGGTCGTTGCATCCCGCCCATGTGAAGTAGCAAGCTGTTTGCAATCCTGACAAGCCTGTGCGGCGCATCTCGATCACGAGTGCGCAAGTTTTCGCAGAAAAGCCTCTCAGAAACCAAAAAATAGGAACATATTCCTTAACAGGACTAAAAACATCTGCTTTCAGCGCCACTTTTCACGGCTTTATGTCTTGATTCGCACTACGGGAAGATCAGCATGTAGAGACGAAGAGTGGCATAAATGTGACACTTGATTCGTGCCCCGCCACCCTTCGCCATGGTCCGCCGGAACGGATTATTTCGTGCAGATGATCATGATTTCGACGCGCACGTCGGGATGGGCCATCTTGGCTTCGACGCAGGCGCGGGCCGGGGCGCCACCCTTGGGCAGCCATGCGCTCCAGACCTTGTTCAGGGCGTCGCGCTCGGTGATGTCCTTCACCCAGATCTGGGCCTGCAGCAGGCGGGTGTTGTCGGTGCCGTGTGCCTCAAGTGCGGCGTCGATCTGTTCCAGCACGTCCTTGGTCTGCCCGGTGATGTCGGCGGACAGGTCGCGCGCCACGAATCCCTGCGTGAAGAGGAAGCCGTGATATTCGACGACCTTGGACAGGATGTCGTTCGAATCGCTGCGGATAATCTTGCTCATGGTTCTGTTCCCTGGGTGGTGAAGGAGCGATCGCCTGAATGGCCGCCCGCTCGCCCGTCCTGTGTGCCATGCGCGCGCCCGAGGTCAAGAGAGCAGCGGGGTGTTCAGGAAACGGGCGACAGGGTGGAGAATCGCTCCAGCCGTGCGGGCGTGTCGAAATCCTCATGGATTTCCGGCCCGGCCTCCAGTTGCAGCAGTCCGTGGCCCATCCGGCGCAGCAGGTCGCGCGCGCCACGGTCTCCATCAATCCGCAGCAGGTCGGGAAACATCCGCCGGTCCCACAGGACGGGATGGCCGCGCCGCCCGTCATGCATGACCGTGACGGCGGATGGATGGCAGGCGGCATGGGTCGCGATCATGCGGTCCAGCAGTCCCGTCGGCACCAGCGGCATGTCGGCAAGGCAGATGAGCGCCGCATCCGCCCTGCCCGCCTGCGCGGCTTCGATCCCGGCGCACAGGCTGGCGGACAGGCCGCGTGCATGATCAGGCGCATGGATCAGGTGGGGGAGGGGACGGTGCGCATCCAGCCATGGCATGAGCGCGTCGTGCACTTCATCCGCGCGGTGGCCCAGCACGATAATGATGCGCCGCACGGTGCTGGCCTGTATGCGCCGGATGGTCGTCGCGATCATGGGGCGGCCATTCGCATCGCGGGCCAGCAGCTTGTGTCGTGGAAATGTCCGGCGTGACAGCCCCGCGGCAAGGACGACGGCGTCCGTGGCGCAGGGCGCGTCGGCGATCATGCCCAGCCGGGATGACGGCCCAGCGGCGCGTTGCGGCGGACCGCGACGATTTCCGCCAGGATGGACAGCGCGATTTCCGCCGCCCCGATCGCCCCGATGGCCAGCCCGACGGGACCATGGATGCGGCGGACCTGGTCCTCGGAAAACCCGTCTTCCTTCAGCCGCGCCAGCCGCGATGCCTGTGTCTTGCGCGACCCCAGCGCCCCTATGTAGAAGGCCGGCCCGCGCAGGGCATGGCGCAGCGTCGGGTCATCGAGCTTTGCGTCATGCGTCAGGGTGACGATCGCGGTCTGGTTGTCGATGCGCAGATGGTCGAGGGCTTCGTCCGGCCATTGTGTATCCAGCGCGATGCCGGGGAAGCGTTCCACTGTAGCCAGTTGCGTGCGCGGGTCGATGACCGTCACGGCAAAGCCCGCCGCCTGCGCCATGGGGGCCAGCACCTGCGCGATATGGACCGCGCCCACGATCATCAGGTGCGGCTGCATCGGGATGAGGTGGAGGAACCATGCCTCCTCCTGCGCGTCGGTATGACGCAGGCTGCGGCCGGCGTGGAAGGCCTGCCGTGCTGTTTCACGCAGGGAGGCGACATGACCAGCATCCTCAGGCAACGCATCGGGTGCCTCCACGCCATCGGCCGTGCGGGTCAGGATGATGTGCCGCCCATCCGACAGGCGTGTCGCAAGGATGATGGACCGGCGCGCGCGGCGCAGGGTGGAAATCTGTTCAAGCAGGTCGAGCGACAGGGTGCCGACGGGATGTTCGGGCGTGCGTACCGATTCGACATACACGTCGAGCAGGCCGCCGCAGGCCAGCCCCACGGACCATGCGTCCTCGCTGCTGACGCCATAGGACAGGCTGCGCGGCAGGCCGTCGCGCATGACCTCGCGCGCTTCCTCGATCACCGCCCCTTCGACGCAGCCACCGCTGACCGATCCTTCGATGCGGCCGGTGGCGCTGACACTCATCATGCTGCCGGCGGGGCGCGGGGAACTGCCCCAGGTGGAGGTGACGCAGGCAAGGGCGGTGGCCTGTCCGGTGCGGGCCCACGCAATGGCGAGGTCCAGCGGATCATGGGAGGTGAGGGTCTGTGTCATGGCAGGGCTACTCTATCAGCACGGATACGGGGGCGTCACCTGCTGGAAATATCCTGCGTTCGTCTCCATGTTCGTGCCTGTGCGCTCGCACTGGCGTGAGGTTTCATGTCCTCTGCGTTTTGTTCCATATCAAGGAGTTGATATTTCATGAATTATGTTGATCCCGTCTGGTACGTCGTCGCCGACAGCCTGCATGCCCGTATCCTCAAGCATGGCGAACATGGGCTTGCGACGATCGCCCATCTCAAGAGCGATGACGCGAAAGGCCCCACGGCGCCCCATGACGGTGCCTATGGCAATGTGATCGCGGCGTACCTGAACGACGCCGTGCGCAAGAAGGAGGCCCCGGGCCTCGCCATCGCCGCGCCGGGCGAAGTGATGCACCAGATCATCGCCCATCTGGATGTCGAGGCGCGTCCCGCCGTGGTCGCAAAGCTGGAGAAGGATCTGACCAACATCCCCGATCACAATCTGGCGTCCCACTTCGATATTCCCGCAACGGGGTGGCCGCTGCCCAAGATCCGCTGATAAACGGTGGTCCCGTCGGCCTGTTTATGGCTCAATGACGGGACCATCCACTCAACATGGATCCACAGGAGTAGCCCCGAGATGTCGCAGCCATCGTCACTTGCGCTGGAGGTCGTCCCGGTTACGGCCTTTGCCCAGAACTGTTCCATCCTGTGGGACCGGCGCTCGCGCCATGCGGTTGTCGTCGATCCGGGGGGGGATGTGCCCCGCCTGCTGCAGGTGATCGCGGACCGGAACCTGACGGTCGATGCGATCATCCTGACCCATGGTCACCTTGACCATGCCGGTGGTGCCGATGCCCTGCGGAAAGCCCTCAGCGAGCGGCAGGGAGGGGAGACGGTTCCCCTGATCGGGCCGGATGCACGCGACCAGTTCCTGCTTGAAAGCATAACGCAGCAGGCCGCCCGCTTTGGCGTGGAGGGCATGCATGACGCCCATGTCGATCGTTTCGTCACCGATGGGGAACGTCTGGAACTGCTCGGGCATGAATTCCGGGTGCTGCACGTGCCCGGCCATACGCCGGGGCATGTCGTCTTTTTCAATCCGCAGACCCGCTTCGCCTTTGTCGGCGATACGCTGTTCCAGGGATCGGTCGGGCGCACCGATTTCCCCTATGGCGATGCGGATGTGCTGAAGGAAGCCATCGTGCGGCAATTGCTTCCACTTGGCGATGATGTCACGATCCTGCCCGGTCATGGACCGACCACCACGATCGGGGCGGAACGGCAGGGCAACCTCTTTCTGCGCTGATCGGGAGGGACCGATTGCTGGAGAGAGAATTGATGAAGTCATCCGTGATGACGCCCGCCCGGATTGTCGGCGCGTGTCTGTGTGGGCTGTTGCTGTGCGGTCCGATTGCCACGCATGCGCAGGAAACGGGCGAACCCACCCACGCACAGGCGGAATTGCCCAAGGTCGCACTGACCATCACGGGCCATGACAATGTGCGGCATGTCTTTTCAGTGGAAAAGGCCATGACCCCACGCGAACAGCAGGTGGGGGAGATGTATCGCAAATCCGTGCCCGCGGATGGCGGCATGATCTTTGTCTGGTCCTTTCCACGCCAGAGCGACATGTGGATGCAGCACACGCTTGTGCCGCTCGACATCGTCTTTATCGGCGCGGATAACCAGATTTCCTCCATCGTTGAAAATGCCGTCCCGCTCAGCCTTGCGCATATCAGCAGCCATGGGCCGGTGCGCGCGACGCTGGAACTGCAGGGTGGCCTGACGGAAAAGCTGGGAATCGTTGTGGGGGACAAGGTCGAATCTGCCGCCCTGTCAGATACGAAAAACGCCGCCCCCTGATTCGCCAACTTTATGAAAATCAAAAGAAATGGCGGTTTCCCGCTGTTTCTTCCTGATTTTGTCTGGCGATGTGAAAAAAGAAGCCGCTTTTTTTCATTTTTGGATTGACGGTTTTTGGTGAGGGGCCTATATCCCCGTTCACCGCTTCGGGGGCAGAAAGTTCTTGAGTTTAGCGGGCTGGTTTTCTAGAGTGTTTGGCCCGGTTGGGTTGACGGTTTAGGTGACCGGGGTTCATTGACAATAGAATAGAGACTGGAAGGGATATGTTGGCGGCGTTTTGCTGTGTCTGCGTTGAGTAGATGCGGTGGAGGTGCGGTTGGATTGGGTGAC
>NZ_NKUF01000040.1 GCF_003206495.1 Gluconacetobacter entanii
TAATTCCAGCGTCTCTTCAACAGACGTACCGCCACTCATCATATCCTGAATCATGGTTACCCATAGATTCAGAACTCAACACAAAATGCAACTGTAGTGATAGAGCGGGTCGTAGGAATCCTCCTTCTGCTCCAGCGCGAAGCTGCGCGTTCCCACCAGCGAATGGAAGCTGTTATGCACGACGATGGTCTCCTCCGGATGGAGGGTACCCTTTGTGAACATGTCATAGGCCGCATCCATCACGAACAGCTTCATGGTGCTGGCGGCGTTGATGTACTCCCTGCAGTTCAGGCAGACCTGAGGGCGCTGTCCCGACATCGCGGCATAGACGGCGAAATATCCCGGCTGCCCGGCGACGGTTTTCGCCACGCCATCGGCCAGCGTCGCGGCCTGCACGGGGGCTGCGGCACAGGCCAGCGCAACGGTTGCGGTCACGGCGCCGCGTCGCAGGATTGCAAAGAGTCCGGACATGACCATTCCTTTTGTAAGCCGGCCTGTCGGGCCGCGCCATTCATGCAGCTTGAAGACGCCATGACCGCCTGGCGGGCATGGCGGAAGATTCGTTGCGGACGGGCCGCTGCACCATTCCGGGTTCGACACATTATACCCGCCTGCGGATTTGACAAGCGTTGCCACGTGGCCGACATTGTCGCGCATTCGTGAAAAAACAGGCACGTCTTTCCGGTCCATGGCACGCATCCCCCACCCTGTGACAGGCCAAACCGCCCTCCGCTGGCTGGTTGTCGCGTGCACGTTGCTGGGCTTTGTGGGGCAACTGCTGGTGCTGGGCCGCGCCCTGCCGGGGGAAATGCCGCGCGCCACGATCGCACGCCTGACCGGTATCGATATCGCGCCACCCGCCCCGATGGCCGGATGCGACGACACCACGATGGCCATGGGCGAAGCCCCTGCCGCCATCGGCCATGCCGTTGCCCATGCCCTCGGCCACGGCCTCCAGCATGACACGGCCCACCATGACCATGACGGGTCGTGTACGCTGTGCCCGCTGCTGCACCTGCCCGCCATCGCACTTGCGGCGCTGCCGTTCATGCCGCTGCCCCCCATGGCGTGGGCGCGTGCGCGTGTCCGCCCGTGGCAGCCACGCGCGCCACCGGCGATTTCCCCCGGCATCCCTCCCTCCCGCGGGCCGCCCCCTGCTGCGTGAACCCTGGCGCCAGCATGGACTACAGGCCCCGCCCCGCGCGACATCCCCCACCTGCCTGATGGTGCGGGAAACACGTGATCGCGCCCCTGTCCTGCTGGCTGGTTTCATGTCAGTTCAGGATCGCAACCCATGTCGCGTTTTTCCAAGGCGTTCCCGCCTGTAGGGATCGTCCTGTGCGGATGCCTGATCGCACCCCCTGCCGGTGCGGTCCCGCACCGCACCCGCCACCCTGCCCCGCCGGTGGCCACCACGGGCAGGCATGCCCCCCATGCCACCACAAAATCACAGCCCGGGCCCGACGCCACCGCGCACGCGCCCGAGACGATCGAGGTCCGGGCCAACCGTGGGTCCTATACGGTGCCCGCGACCGACATGTGGGCCAAATCCGGCGCGGCGCTGAAGGACGTGCCGCATTCCATTTCCGTCATCACGCAGGAACGGATGCAGGATTCCAACATGCTGACGATGACTGACGCGATGCGGCAGGTGAACGGCATCCGCGTGCTGCCGGGGTCAAGTGCGAGTTCGAATTTCTACTCCCGCGGCTACCAGTTGACGACATCGCTCGATGGTACGCCCAACGCGGCGGGCACGCTCAACAACGCCACGTTCGATCTGTCGATGTATGACCGGATCGAGGTCCTGCGCGGCGCGGCGGGCCTGCTGCAGGGGGCGGGCGGCGCGGGCGGCGTGGTCAACGAGGTGACGAAGAAGCCCGGCCGCGACTTCGCCCTCAGTGGCGCGGCAGGCATCGGCAGCTTCGACCATTACCGTGCGGACATCGACCTCAGCACCCCGCTCAACCGTTCGGGGACGCTGCGCTTTCGCACCGCCGACCTGTTCGAGGACAACCGCTATTTTTACCAGTATTCCCATTCGCGCAAATGGCAGGCCTATGGCGCGCTGGAATGGGACATCACGCCGACGACGACCTTTCTCGTCTCCCACGCGGCGCAGCAGCAGGACATCACCGCGCCCTATTTCGGGCTGCCGGTCACGACGGACAGGACGCTGTGGTATGGCGGCCGGTCGGCCAACCCGTCGCAGCCATGGGGCTACAGCAATTACATGACGCAGCAGACCGCCGTGTCGCTGTCGCAGAAGATCGGGCGGGACTGGACGCTGACGGCGCGCGGGACGTTCTATGACCAGAGCTATGACATGCTCTATAACGAGCCATGGACGACCATTGATGCGAAAAGCGGCCTGCTCACCTACGAGGACCAGGGCATTTCCGCGCAGAAGGGCACCAATTCTTCACGCTCGGCCGATATCTACGCCACGGGTGCGTTCCGCCTGTTCCACCACACGCATCACCTGCTGGTCGGCTTCAATTACAATTCATATGACCAGTACGTGGCCTATCCCGACATTACCGGCAGCGGCGTTTATGACAATGTCAGCATCAACAACACCGCCACCGTGCCGGCCCCCGCCCCCGGCAGCATCAGCTACGCCCGCTCTTCCGGCGGGGCCGAGGGCAGCGACGACGATGCCTGGCAGTGGGGGTTTTACGGGCAGTTGCGGCTGCAACCCGTGCGGAACCTTTCGCTGGTGCTGGGCGGGCGCATCTCGCGCTTTTACGAACATGAACGCGATGCCGCCCCCTCCCCACGCGGGGCGTGGGCGACGCAGTCCGATATCCATGCCCAACTGACGCCCTACCTTGGCACGGTGTACCAGATCACCCCGAACCTGTCGTGGTACGCCAGTTACGCCAGCATCTTCACCCCGTCGGTGGGTGACATGCGCTATCGCGGCGGCGGGCTTGCACCACAACTCGGCAACCAGGTGGAGACCGGGTTCAAGGGGGAGTATTTCCACGGCCGCCTCAATGTCTCGACCGCGCTGTTTCGCATGGAAAGCGTCAACCAGCCCCTGTCGGACCCCGAACATGTCGGCTTCTACATCACCACCGGCCCCATCCGCCGGCAGGGATGGGAGGCGCAGATGGATGGGGAGATCCTGCCCAACCTCAGCGTCTCGATCGGCTATACCTACCTTGACACGAAACTCTCCAACCCGTCCTCGGCGGATTTCGGGGGGGCGTATTCGCCGCATCACATGTTCAAGTCGTGGGTGCATTACACCCTGCCCGCAGGCCGCCTGAAGGGGCTGAGCCTCGGGGCCGGCATCGACGCCAGCAGCAACCTGCGCGGCGGCTATCCCACCACGGTGCAGGGCGGGTACATGACCATCGACAGTGTCATAGGCTATGTCATCAACCGGCACCTGCGCGTGCAGATCAATGCCAATAACCTGACCAACCGTTATTATTACGAACGGGCCAGCGGCGTGTGGCAGTTCAATTTCCCCGCCGCCCCCCGCAACTTCATGGCGACCCTGCGTGCGACGTACTGATCCCCCTGCCCGCCACTCCATCCGCTATTCCCTGTCCGACTGGGCGGTGCTGCTGCCCTACTGGCGCTCACGCGAAAAATGGGTGCCGCTGGCGATGCTGGCCACGATCGTGGGGCTGTCATTCGTCTATGTCCGCACGGCCGTCTGGTTCGGCCGGTGGAACCAGCATTTCTTCGACGCCATGTTCGCCTACCGGGTGGAAACCTGCCTGTGGCTGCTGCCAGCCTATATCGGGGTCTGCATCCTCTCCAGCGGCTGTTATGTGCTGCAGACGTACCTGACGCAGGTGCTGTCGATGCGCTGGCGCCTGTGGAACACGCGGGTCTACCTGCGGCAGTACCTGTCCGATACCGCGTATTACCGGATGGAACATGGCGCGGCGACGGGCGACAACCCCGACCAGCGTATTTCCGATGACCTGTCGCAGATGACGGTGCTGAGCCTGCGCATGGGCCTTGACGGCATCCAAGCCGTGACCACGTTGCTGTCATTTTCCATCGTGCTGTGGGACATCGGCGGCAGCATCAACTTTAACTGCCTTGGCCATCACATCCATGTCTCGGGCTACCTGCTGCTGGGCACCGTGCTTGCGACGCTTGGCGCGTCGGTGGTCATGGAAAGACTGGGCAGTCCGCTGGTGGAGGCCGATTACCGGCAGCAGCATTTCGATGCGGACCTGCGCGCGGACCTGCTGGATCTGCGGCGCAATTCCGAACAGATCGCCTTTTGCCGGGGGGAGGACGCGGAAAAACTGCGCCTTTCGCACAACCTGCGCACTATCGCCCATAACTGGCGCAGCGTCGTGACCTATACATGGCGGGCGAATTTCGTGGGCGACCTGTTCAATGGCACCGCGTCGATCATCCTGTGGGTGCTGCTTCTGCCGAGGCTTGCCGCCCATGCCCTGACGTTTGGGGAATATTCGCGCATCAACGCGGCGTTCATGCAGGTCCGGCGCAGCCTGCAATGGTTCATGAACAACTATACCGACCTCGCCACCCTGCGTTCGGTCCTGCAGCGCCTGCATGAATTCGAACGCACCGTCCGCCAGCCTTCCCGGACACGCATCACCCGCATCGACACGCAGGCCCCCGGCCTCGACATCCATGACCTTGTGCTGGACCGGCCCGATGGCGGCCGCCTTGTGCAGATCCCCGCGCTCCATGTCGGCGGGGGGGAACGCTGGCTGGTGCGCGGTGCATCAGGCAGCGGCAAGAGCACCCTGCTGCGTGCCATCGCAGGGCTGTGGGAACATGGGCATGGCACCATCGCCCTTGATATCGGCGACAGCATGTTCCTGCCGCAACGCGCCTACCTTCCGCCCGGCAGCCTGCGCGCGGTGCTGGCCTATCCCCGCGCGGCGGACAGCCATGAGGACGCCCGGTATGCGGCGGTCCTGCGTACCGTCAACCTCGACCGCCATGTCGCGCGCCTTGACGAGACGGCGCAATGGGACGCCATCCTCTCCCCCGGGGAGGCACAGCGCATCGCCATCGCACGGGTGCTGCTGCAACGCCAGGTCCTGCTTTTCATGGACGAGGCGACCTCCGCCCTTGATGCGGACAATACGCGGCGCGTCCATGCGGCCCTGCTTGCCGCGCTGCCACGCACAACCATCATCAGCATCAGCCATCACGACGGGCCATGCGCCTTTTACCCGCATGAACTGCTGCTCGAAGGCGGGCGCGTCACCACCCGGATCGCCCATGATACCTGTCCACAGGATGCCGCCTCCCACTCCCCTTAACCATGGGTTATGGGAAGGCAGCGTTTTTACTCTGGCCTGCGAAGATATCTGTTCCTAGGTTTTCAGGTCGAAATAACGTCATGAAAACATTACCATCACGTAATACATGGTGAGGACAGGGGACTAGGGTCGATGCCGGCACAACGCAATATTACGGTCATCGGTGGCGGCGTCACGGGACTGGCGACGGCCTACGCTCTGCTGCGCGACGGGCATGCGGTCACGCTTCTCGAACGGCATGGCGACGTGGGGGAGGAAGCCAGTTTCGCCAATGGCGGGCAGTTGAGCTATCGTTATGTCCATCCCCTGGCGGATGCGGGGGTTCCGCGTGAAAGCCTGTCATGGCTGCTGCAGGCGGGGTCCCCCATCTCGCTGCGCCTGCGCGCCGACCCGCACCAGTGGCGTTGGATGCTGGCGTTCCTGCGGGCGTGCAACAGCACCACCAACGCCCGCAACAGCAGGGTGCTGCTGCAACTCGCCCTGCGCAGCCAGGATGAACTGGGCCGCTGGCGCCGTGAGGGGCTAAAGGATTTCCTGTGGCGGCAGCCGGGCAAGCTGGTGGTCTATCGCAACGCCGCGAAATTCCGCAAGGCGGCGGCGGGCGTGAGCAACCCGGAACTGGAGCAGGTCCTCTCCCCCACGGAATGCGCGCGCGTGGAACCGGCCTTCGCCGCCCTTGCGCCGAAGCTTGCGGGGGGCATCTTCTCGCCCGCGGACGAGGTGGCGGACTGTTATCGCTTCTGCCTGTCGCTGCGTGATGCCATGACGGCCATGCCCTCCTTTACGCTGCTGCGCGGGCAGGCCAGCCTGGGCGCGGGCGCGAACGGGCGGTGCGACGTGATGGTCGATGGCCGGGCGCACGATACCGACCTTGTCGTGCTGGCCGCAGGCGTGGGATCGCAGCAGATGGCGCGCCCGCTTGGCTTCGACCTGCCGCTTTACGGGCTCAAGGGCTACAGCCTGACGGCGAATTCCCCCGCCGGGACCATGCCCGATGTCAGCGTCACCGATTACGACAACCGCGTGGTCTATGCCCGCCTTGGCGATGCGCTGCGCATTGCGGCAATGGTCGATATCGGCGCGCGTGACGCCAGCATAAACCCCCACCGCATCGCGCGACTGCGTGCGCTTGCATCGGAAACGCTGCCGCAGGCCGGGCCGTATGACACCGCGCGGCCATGGGCGGGCCTGCGCCCGGCCACGCCGAGCGGGGTGCCGATCATCGCACGCACACGCTATCCCAACCTGCTGTTCAATGTCGGGCAGGGCGCACTTGGCTTCACGCTGTCGGTGGGATCGGCGCTGCGGATCCGTGACCTCATCCGCGGCACGGCCGCCGCCTCCCTGACCGACGCGACATAAGGAAACCGCAACATGCGCAACATCGGGTGCAGCCGTCGCGAGGTTCTGCTGGGCGGGGCGGCGGCTGCCGGCCTCATCGCCCTGTCCCCCACGGCACGCGCCGCGCGCCACCGCACCGTGGTCGCGGGGCTGGAGGGGCTGTCGGCCCCGGTGGACGTGCTGGAGGACCACTGGGGCGTGCCCCATGTCCGCGCGGGCAGCATTGCCGACGCATTCTTCGCCAACGGCTACCTTGTGGCGCGCGACCGCCTGTGGGAACTGGATTTCGGCCACCGGCAGGCACTGGGCCACCTGGCCGAAGTCTTCGGCCCGGACTTCGTGCCCTCCGACACGGCCAACCGGCTGTTCCTGTTCCGTGGGGATGCCGCCGCCGAACTGGCGCGCTTCCCTGCGCAGGTTCAGGACTGCGCCCGGGCCTATGTGGCGGGGATCAACGCGCGCCTGGCGCAGGTACGGGCCAACCCCGACCTGCTGCCCCCCGAATTCACGATCTTCGACTATGCGCCGATGGCGTGGGACGTGCTGGACCTGATCCGCGTGCGGGCCGAGGTCACGGGCAACACGCGCGCGGAAATCCGCCGCGCCCGCCTCGCCGCGCGTGGGGGCCTGTCCTACGACACGCTGACCACCCCGCTGGAACCGGCGCATGACCTGCGCGTGCCCAACGGCCTTGATGTCCATGCGGTATCGGCAGCCGACCTCGGCCTGTTCGACGTGCTGCAGGCGTCGCTTCCGCTGGGGCGCGTGCGCGATGCAGGGGACACGGAACACCGGCGCACCAATTCCGGCAGCAACGCCTGGGTTGTCGCGCCCACGCGCACGGCGACGGGGCGCCCCATCCTTGCCAACGACCCGCACCTGAGCTTTGGCGTGCCGGGGCCGCGTTACGTCATCCACCTCAGCGCGCCGGGCCTGGATGTCATTGGCGGCGGCACGGCGGGGATGCCCGGCGTGATGCAGGGCCACAATGCGCACATCGCCTTTGGCCGGACGAATTTCCACATCGACCAGGAAGACCTGTTCATCCTGCGCACCCACCCGTCCCATCCCGACCGTTATTTCCATGATGGCGCATGGAAACAGATGGAAACCGTCCCCACCCACATCGCGGTACGCGGGGAGGCAGGGCGTAACGTCGTACTGCGCTACGCGGCGCAGGGGCCGGTCGTGTCCGCCGACCCCGCGCGCCGCCGCGCAACGGCGGTCAGCGCGACATGGCTGTATCCGGGGGCGAACGGGCTTCTGGTCAATATCGGCCTGAACCTTGCCCATGACTGGGACAGCTTCCGCAAGGCGCTGCGCGTCCATACCAGTCCGACCAACTTCACCTATGCCGACACGGCGGGCAATATCGGCTGGCAGGCGGCGGGCGGGCTGCCGTCGCGCGTGGACGGACATGACGGGCTGCTGCCGGTGCCGGGCGACGGGCGCTACGACTGGAAGGGATTGCAGCCGCTGGAGATGCTGCCCTCGACCTTCAATCCCGCCTGTGGCTGGTTCGGCACGTCCAATGAAATGAACCTGCCCCCCGGCTATCCCGCGCAGGAACGCCGCGTCAGCTTCGAATGGCGCGACCGCTTCCGCTACAACCGCGTCGCCCATGTGCTGGAGACGACGCCGCGCGCGACCATCGCGGACTGCGCGGCGTTGCAGCATGACACGTTCTCCCAGCTTGCGCTGGACATGGTGGCGCTGCTGGGCGATGTGCCGCCCGATGTCGCGGACGCGGCGGCGCTGCTGCATCGCTGGGATGGCCGGGTGCAGGCCGACAGCGCGGCGGCGGCCCTTTACGAAGTCTGGTGGTCGCGGCTGGAACGCGCGCTGCATGCGCTGCTGATCCCGGCGGACCTGCACGACCTGCTGCCCGGTCCCATCAACGCCACGGTGCAGAAGACGCTGCTGCACACACCCGACGCCCGTTTCGGCGCGGACCCGGCCAGGGCGCGCGACGCCATGCTGGTGGAGGCCCTGCGCGGGGCGAAGGCGGAACTGCGCGAACGCCTTGGTCCGGTCATGGCGGCATGGCGGTGGGGGACGCTGCATACCATCACGCTGGAGCACCCGCTGGCGCATGCGCCCGGCGTGGCGGCGCGGTTCCCCAAACTTGGCGGCGCGCGGACCGGCACGGGGGGGGATTCCTATACCGTCATGGCGCGGTGGTACAATCCCCTGTCGAAGGGGCATGATCCCTATGTCGCCACGGGCGGGGCGAGTTACCTGATGGTCTGCGACGTGGGCAAATGGGACAATTCGGTCTTTCTGAACTTCCCCGGACAGAGCGGCGATCCGCGCTCACCCCATTACGCGGATTTCATGGCTGACTGGCTCAGGGGGAAAATGCAGCCCCTGCCCTTCTCCTCCCATCGTGTCCGGGCCGCAGCGGTCCGGCGCACCAGCCTGCAGCCGGGGGCCACACCATGAGGCAGAATGGCATCCTTGCCGCGATATGCGCGCTGGGGCTGGGGATCATCGCCCCCGCTGTCGCGGCGACACCGGCCTCCAACCCCACGGACACGGCCATGGACGCCATCCTGACGCAGGGGGAGTCGCGCCCGCTGGCGGCGATCGTCGCCATGCGGCTGCACAGGGGACGTGTCGCCTACAGCTACCACGGCGGGTTTGCGCGCCGCACCGATAACGCCAGCGTACCGGCCGGGCCGGATACGCTGTTCCGCATTGCCTCCGTCTCCAAGCTGGTGACGACGATCGGGCTGATGGAACTGGTGGAACGGGGGCGGGTGTCGCTGGATGCGGATGCCTCGGACTATCTCGGCTTTCGCCTGCGCAACCCGGATTTCGCGGATCAGCCGATCACGGTGCGGATGCTGCTCAACCATACCTCGACCATCGTGGATGCCGACCGCTATACCCTGCCGCCGGAGCAGAAGGTGGCGGACCTGTTCGGCCCGGCCCATCGCGTGGGACAGCCGGATTACCATTTCGCGCATGGCGCGGGGCACCCGCCGGGGACGTGGTTCGAATACTGCAACCTGTGCTACGGCCTGATTGGCACCATCATCGAACGGGTCAGTGGGGAGCGTTTCGACCGTTACCAGCAGGCGCATGTGCTGGGGCCGCTGGGCATTGATGGTGGCTACAACATCGCGGAACTGCGCCATCCCGACCGGCTGGCGACGCTGTATCGCGACATGCCGTCGGGTTATGTGCCGCAGGTCGATACGCAACCGCCCAAGGGATGGTCGCCTGCGCAGCTTGCCTCCTATGTCGTCGGCTCCAACGGTACCGCGTTTTCGCCGCAGGGCGGCCTGCGGGTGTCCGTTGCCGGCCTTGCCCGTCTGGCGCGCTTCATGCAGCAGGGCGGGACGCTTGACGGCACGCGTCTGCTGTCCGCGCACAGTGTGCAGCAGATGGAAACGCCGACATGGCGGTATGACTGTCATGACGGGACCTGCCCCTATCCCATCGCCAGCTATGGGCTGGGCATGATCCAGTTGACGGGGCAGCCTGACCCGAACGGACGGCCGAGCGCACCCTATCGTGGCTACCACGGGGGGCTGCGCGGGCATCTTGGCGATGCCTACGGGCTGCATTCGGGGTTCTGGTACGAAACCGCCAACGGGGACGCGTTCGTGTTCGCCGCGGACGGTTATCCCGATGAGGACGCCATAACGCCGGGTGCCTATTCTTCCTTCACACGGGTGGAGGAACAGATTTTCACGACCCTTGCCGGAGCCGTACCCTGATGCCTCACATATCCTTCCTGCTGCGCCGTACGGGCCTTGGCCTGCTGGGCAGTGCGCTGCTGGCGTCCTCCGCGCTGGCGGCCCCCGGCGGCGATGCGACACCGGGTGATACGTCACTGGAAAAACGCCTGTCCTCCCTGCTGGCGATGCCTTATGCCAACGGGCTGGCCGGAGCGGCGCAGGCCCCGCGCATCGCATGGGTGGAACGCCGCGCGGGCGTGCGCAACATCATGGTGTCCGACCATGGGCAGGCCCCGCGCCGCATCACCCATTACACGCGCGATGACGGCACCGACCTGTGGGGCCTGGCCCTGACGCCCGACGGGCGCAGCCTTGCCTTTGTCGAGGGCGGCGATCCCGAATATCCGAACGACGCGCCGCCCAACGCGGGACAGGCGACCTTCGCGGGCAAGGAAACGGTCCACCTGATCGGGCCGTCGGGGCGCGATACCGTCATGGGCGAAGGCCATTCGCCCGCATTCTCCCCCGATGGGACAGTCCTGGCCTTCAGCCGTGGCGGCACGCTGATGATCGCGCGCACGGGGGCCATGCCTGCTGCCGCCTTTACCACGCCGGGTTCCATCACCGGGCTGCGCTGGTCACCTGACGGGCGGCACATCGCGGCGGAAATCGATCGCGGGTCGCATGGGGTCATCGCGCTGTGGGATGTGGGGGCGAAGGCGAACAGCCTGACCTTCATCCCGCCGGGCCTGTCGAACGACCGGCAGCCGGTTTTCTCCCCCGACGGGAAATCGGTGGCGTTCTTCCGCACGCAGGACCCGATCCTGGGGACGGACCCGCAGAAGGGACGGTTCTGGTCCGTGCATGTCCATGACCTCAACTCCGGGACGGAACATACCGTCTGGACCGCGCCGGCGGGCAAGGGATCGCGGTTCGCGGCGCCAGAAGGCTCCGTCCCGTACTGGGCGGCCGATGGCAGGCTGCTGTTCCCGTGGGAAGGCAGCGGATGGATGCGCATCTGCGCCCTGCCGATGACAAGGCAGGGTGAGCCGGAATGCCTGACACCCGACGGTGCGGAAGTTTCGGCCTACCAGTTGTCGCAGGATGGAAAAACCCTGTTCTATACTTCCAACTCCGGCGACCTGGACCAATGGCGGGCCTGGTCGCGGCCCGTCGCGGGCGGTGGGGACGCCGTCGCGCTGACGCCGGGCAATGACGAGATCTCCACCCTTGTCACGGCGGGTCCCGGCATTGCCGTCATGGCGACCGGCGTGACACAGACGGCGCATCCCGTTGTCCTGGAAAACGGGCAGGCCATGACCCCCGTCACACCCGCGCTGCCGTCGGGCATCTCCTTCGTCACGCCGCAGAGCGTGCGTTTCCGCAGTGCCGACGGGCTTGACCTGCATGGACAGCTTTTCACGCCACCCGATGATACGGCCCACCGGCATCCGGCGCTGCTGTTTGTCCATGGGGGCCCGGAACGCCAGATGCTGCCTGCGTTCAACGCGATGGGGTATTATTCCAATGCCTACCTGATGAACCAGACGCTGGCGTCACAGGGATATGTGGTGCTGTCGGTGAATTACCGCAGCGGTTCGGGCTATGGCGAGGCCTTCCGCAATGCGCCGGAAACCGGGCGCGCCGGGGCCAGCGAATATCGCGACGTGCAGGCGGCAGCGGCCTACCTGCAGAAACGCGACGATGTGGATGTCCACAGGATCGGGATCTGGGGCGGCAGTTGGGGCGGATACCTGACGGGACTGGCGCTGGCGCGCAACAGCGACATCTTTGCCGCCGGGGTGGATTTCCACGGTGTCCACGACATGACCGAACCCGACCATCCGGGCCTGTCACCGCAGCAGAACCGTGACGCACACGAACAGGAATGGCGGTCTTCCCCCATCGCGGATATCGGGCACTGGCGCGCGCCCGTCCTGCTGGTGCATGGCGATGATGACCGTAATGTGGAGTTCGAACAGTCCACGCTGCTGGCACGCATGCTGACCGCGCAGGGTGTCCCTTACGAGGACCACGTCTTCCCCGGTGAACGCCATGCCTTCCTGCGCACCCAGGACTGGTTGCAGGGATATCTGTGGATGACGCACTTTTTCGCGCAGACCCTGATGACACCGTCAAAACCGTAAACCACATGGCAGGCCCGGGGACACCGGGCCTGCCGCCCTCATGGATCAGGGCGCATGACAGGCGCCTGTGGCGTCCTGCCCCGGTTCGGGGCGGGATCGCGACCGGCCTCCGGGAACAGGGACAGGGCTTTTCGGGGATACGCCCCTAGCCCGTGCCCAGTCCGTCATCTTCCAGCCCATAATGATCGACATAATAGCGGCCATGCGGACTGCCGGTGTAGTTACCCGGGGTAAATGGCAGCATCGTACGGTTCCATGCCAGCCATTGCGCGCGCATCCGTTCAAAACGCTCCGGGTCGCGCTGCTTCAGGTTTGCCCGTTCTTTCGGGTCATGGCGGACATTGAACAGATATTCATTGCCGCGAATTTCCAGATATTTGTAATCACCCTGCAGATGCGCGCGCTGTTGCTGCGCATGATACCGCCAGAACAGGTTGCGCGGGACCGCTGCGGCCTGCCCTGCCATCTGCGCCATAAGATCCTGCCCATCGGGTGGGTAATCCGCAGGCATGGCCGTTCCCGCCGCCGCCAGCAGGGTCGGCACCCAGTCCATCGTCACAACGACCTGTTCATCCTCGCGCCGGGGCGGCAGGCGCGCGGGCCAGCGTATGATGGCGGGCACGCGAAGTCCCCCTTCCATAAGTTCCGTCTTCATGCCCGTGAAGGGATAGGTATCGGCGTATCGTTCCCCCCCATTGTCACTTGTAAAGACAACTATGGTATTGTCGGCCATCCCATGATGTTCCAGCGCATCGAGCACACGCCCGATCTGGCTGTCCATCGCCCCGACCATCGCCGCATACGTCTCCAGACTGCCGCCATCGTAATCGGCAAGGCCGCCTGACGCCTCCCTGCTGGCATGCGCAAGCCGTCGTGACTCGGCCTCGTCCTGTTGCCCTTCCCATGGCCAGTGCGGGGCATTGAAATGCAGGCTGATGGCAAAAGGCTGCTGATCGCGCGCGCGTGCGGCAATCAGGGAAAGCGTATGATTACCAAGCAGCGTCGTCAGGTATCCTTTGTCATGGATACGGGCCTCGTCCTGATAAAACTGGTCTGTCCCAGGGATCAATTGATGGGTGAAATAATCGGCCGCCCCACCGGAAATACCATAGAAATGCCTGTAGCCACTTTTTCGCGGGCCATAATGCGGCAGGCCACCCAGATGCCATTTGCCAACCAGCGCCGTCCAGTATCCCGCAGCAGCCAGTTGCCTGATCCATGTGGGTTCACCGGGTGGCAGGCCGATGTCATAGGTGGCGATCGGTTCTTCCAGACCGCAGGCCAGACGATCCTGATACCGTCCCGTCATGAGGGCGGTGCGTGTCGCCGAACAGACGGCTGAATTGGCATAGGCCCGCGTCAGCATGACACCTCCGGCCGCAAGCCGGTCGATCGCGGTGGTACGGATCACAGGATTGCCATAACAGCCAGCATCGGCATAGCCCATGTCATCCGCCATTATGAAGACAATGTTCGGTCGCGGCGAAACCGAAGCCGCCCCTGCCCTGCCACCGCCAGCCATGTTCAGGCCGATCCATGCACAGGCCGCCTGCGTCACGGTGCGCCGTGACATGCGCGTATCTGATCCGGATGTCATGCAGACCTCACGTCCTGACAGACAGGAATGGATTTCACGATCTGCACTGTCTGCCAACCATAATGGCGTAGGACAGCGCCATGCCGCAGGCCATCGTCAGCCACATGGCGACCATCGAGGACAGTCCCAGCACAGGGGCGACAAGAAGCGCGCCAAGGAGCATCAGCACGACCATTCCGCTCAGATGCGTCAGGATCCTGATGGCGCATCCGGTCCGCCCTGTCCTGATGCCGATGCTCAAGGCCAGCATCCCCACGACGAGCATGGCGGCATAGGTCAACTTCATCTGCAGGAATGGGGATATCCAGTCGGCCGCGGCGGTTTCCCCCATGTCCATGCCATCCATGTCATCCATGCCCGCCATGCACGAGACAGTTTCCATCAACATGATGGTGGATACAAAAACATCGCAGATCATCAGGCAGAACAGGGAATTTTCGAAAACCTTCCTGCCGTGATCATCAAAAATTCGTATCGGGAGAAATATTTTCTTCATAGGTTATATCCCCATGCATGGACCCATGCGCCTCAGCCTCCCCCTGCAGACGCTCCATGTCCGCAACGGTGAAGGCGCTTGGGCAGACGCCGCTCCAGGCGCGAAAGGCACGCCATAAGGTTGTTGAATCGCTGTAGCCCACGATCTGCGCCACGGAACTGAAGGGCATGTCACCATTCAGGATCAGCGTCGCAGCCATCGTCAGGCGTTTGCCCTTGATCAGTTCACGCATGTTGACGCCACTGTCCGCCATGCGCCTTTGCAGCGAACGGACCGAAAGGCCAAAGGCGCGCGCAATGCTTACGATGCTGAGGTCTTCGCTCGACAGGTGCTGTTCGACATACCATTCCACCTGCTCAACGACGGAGTTGCGGTTCTGCCCGATCACGAGATCTTCGGCGTGGCGTTCCATGTATTTCAGGAACCCCGGATCATGCCCACGGATCCTGCGATCAAGGTCGGCGGCCCAGAAGACGATGCGATTGCTTCCCTGATTGAACCTTACGGGGCATCGCAGGATGTCATGCCAGATTTTCGGGTTTTCCGGCGGCGCATGCTCGAAACAGATCTCCACCGGCCGCCACTGATGCTGCATCATGTCACGGATGATCTTGCAGGTTGCGGAAATGCTGAACTCCGCATCCTGCCTGCGTGGCCAGATCGTGCGGTCCACGATCTGGTATTCCATGGCGGCATATTCATTTTCACAGATCAGCGCGGTATGCGTCGCGGTCTGCCATGTGTTGATGTAGCGCATCATCTGCCTGAACGCGACACGCAGTGTCGGCGCCCTGCTGAACAGCAGGCCGACCGGGCCAAGGATTTCCTCCGCCTCCGATGACTGTCCCATTTTCAGGCCGAAATGTTCGGTCTTCAGTTCCTTCGCGATGCCCTCCAGAAACCTGACATAGGTATGAAGCGGTATGAGGTCATAGGAATCAATGCATTTCACATCCGAATTGAAGTGACGGAGCATTACACGCTGAAGTATTTCCTCCTCATTGCGCAGATAGTTCAAAATGGGTGTCAGGACGGAGGCACGGATGAACTGCATGTCCGAACGGCGAAGGCCCGACGGCAGGCGACCAGCAGGCATATGCCCCGCCTTTGCCGGTACGGGTTGCGCCGCGGGACGTCCCCTCCTTCGCACCACATGTCCTTTGCCTGGTGAAATCATCGTGCCATCGCCTTTCCATCTTTCAGGGAAGTCCAGGGAACTAGGCCGTGTACTCCTGCCTGCGCCCCTGCATCGCCGGATTACAGATGAAGAGGAACGAGACGATCAGCGCCGCACCGGCCAGCAGCAGAAGCGGGGTCATGCCTGCGGCCTCGATGACATAACCGGAAATTGGGGGGCCAAACGCAAATCCCCCGCCAATCGTCAGATTGACAAGCGCCATGGTGAGGCGTGACGCATTGGCCTGCGCCACCCGCCCAAGGACAAAGGGCACCGTAAATGTCCATGCGAACTTGAACAGTACGGCCGCCATGACAAAACGTGCGGATGCCGGGGCGTTGAGCAGCATGCACAGAGAGACCGCCAGCACGGCGTAGCCACCCAGCATCAGGCGGCCCGCCCCCTTGAGGCGCATGCTGGCGAATGATGCCGTCATGCCCCCGGCAATCCCGAACAGGGCGGCAATGGCCAGCGCCGCGTCAACCCCCACCGGGTTCGGGTTGGCCTGCGCCCCGATCCGTTCCATGAAGGTCCATATCCCGCCAATCGCAAGATAGAAAAGCAGGACCCCCATGATCCGCATGACCGATCCGGTGCGCGATCCTGCCTGCAATATCGTCGTCGGTTTCGTGCGTTCCGGCACCGGGATATCGGGAAAGGCGGGCGCCAGCAGTCCGGCAAGCAGCATCAGGAACGCAACGGAAAGGTAAATCGCCCCGATCCCTCCATGCACGTCCAGCCACGGAAACAGCATGATCACGATGGCGCTGAGCAGCAGTTGGCCCGATACCCACAGGCCGAACACGAATTCCTTGCGGGCCATATGTCCCGCCAGCGTCATGGTCAGCACCATGATTGTCCCCATGCCAAGGGAACCGATCGCCCGGCAGAGCAGCAGCACATGGTAATCATGCGTCATGTACGACGCGACATTGGCAAGGATATAGAGCACGACTGCCGCATAAAGCGCCCGGCGCATCGAGACACGCGGCAGCCACCACAGGGCCGGCAGGCTTGCAAGGCTTCCGCACCCGAGTTCTATGGTGAAATATGTCCCTGTCTGTACCGGTGACAGGTTGAAATCCTTCATCAGCACGCCTGCCATGGCCGGTGCGCCAAGGGGCATGATCGCACCCACCGCGGACAGGGCGACAATCGCGGCAATCTGGAGAGACGGGACAGCAGGCGTGACGCGGGTCATTGCTTTCTCCTGTCAGGATATGCCGGCGCCGAACGATGTCGGCCGACCTTTCAGATAACTGTCTGCCAGACGGGCAGCGCGTTCCACGAAAAATGATGTCATTTCACGGGCGGTCACGGTCTCTGCCCGGGTATGCACCCACCCCAGATAGGTCAGGGCACGAAGAAACATGAATAACGGCATGGCCCTGCGCATGGGGGCATCCAGCTTTCCCGCCTGTGCGTAGGACCCAAGAAATGACTCCGAAATAACCGGGTATCCGGGATGATCTTCATGAAAAAACAGACACGTTGCAAGATCGAACAGAAACCAGCCATGACCGCAGTCGTCAAAATCGATCAGCCGGGGGCCTGCATGCGGATCATAAAGGATATTGTCCGCAATGCCGTCCGCATGGATCATCCCGAACCTGTCGCGCCCGTCCCCAAATTCCCGAAGGTCCCTTTCGGCCTGCGCCACGGCCTCGGCCACGCGCCGGGCGTCATTACCGCTGAGTGCGGGCAGTTGCCGGAAATCGCCCCACAGGGGGCTTTGGCCGATCAGCCCATCACTATCCCACGACGGGCGATGGAACCCCTCCGGCGCGACCCAACGCATCGAATGCGCATGCATCGCCGCAAGCTGGCGCCCGACATCCACATATATCTTTTCCAGGGTGCGGATATCGGTCACTTCGCTGACCGGCACGCCGGGCATGTGGTCCTGCATGTCAACGAAGCGTGGCTCGGGGATCCCGGGGGCCTCCACCACCTGAAGCACCCCGCCATCGTGCCCCGTGCGCAGCACCGGGACGCAGAATCCCGCTTCCGACAGGGCCTGCATCCAGACCAGTTCCGACTTCAGGGCCGCGACCTGATGGTATCCCGGGCGATGTATACGCAGCACCACGCGTCCATCCGTGGCCGATGACAGGGCGAATACCGCATTTTCGCGATATTTCAGCAGCCGATCCACCTGCCAGCGTCCGGGCCACAGCACGGCGGCGCGACATGCCATGTCCCGCAACCGATGCGATTGCTCCGCGACCGAGGCCGTATAGAAATCAGGCACGGGCACGGCCATCATTCCTCTCCCACAACCTGATCGAGCGTCTCGAGCAGCAGATCCGCGCAGGCCTGGTCAAAGACCAGCGCCGGCCGCATCTTCAGCACGTTATCATCCCGTCCCGTCCGGCTCAGCAGCACGCCTTCCTCCCGCATGCGGTTCACGATGCGTCGCGTCCGCGCGGCATCGGGCGTCCCATCAGGCCGGACAATTTCCAGACCGAAGAACAGGCCACGTCCCCGCACGCTGCCGATGGCCGGATGCCGCCGCGCCATGTCCCCAAGCCCGGAGCGGATATTCGCCCCCATCATGCGGCTATGTTCAAGCAGCCCCCCGTCACGTATGACGTCCAGTACCGCCAGTCCTGCGGCGGCGGAGACGGGATTGCCGCCAAAAGTATTGAAATAAAGCGCGTGCTCCCCGAAATCTTCAAGGATATCCCCCCGGGTAATGACACCGGCCACCGGATGGCCATTGGCCATCGGTTTCCCCATGGTCATGAAATCCGGCACGATGCCATGGGAATGATACCCCCACATGGCATCCCCCATGCGCCCGAACCCCGGCTGGACCTCATCACCGATCACATAGCCACCGGCGGCCCGGATTCTCTGCGCCACGCCACGGAGATAGCCCGAAGGCGGTTCGACCAGCCCCTCTGTTGAAAAGATGGTATCCACCAGCAGGGCGGCGACACCGTATCCCGCGTCCTGCAGTGAGGCGATCGCGGCATCAAGTTCCGCAAGCGCCTGATCCAGAATCGCTGCATGCCGTTCCTGAGGAACACCCACCGTATCGGGGATCCGTAATGTCCGCACCCATGGCGCAAGGCTTTCCGGCGCGGGCAGGCCGGTCGTCAGCGCCGCCAGCGTCGCCGAATTGCCGTGATAACTGAAATCGCTGACGATGACCCCCTGGCTGCCGCTGCCGAAGCGGGCCATGCGCAGGGCGAGTTCGTTGGCCTCCGTCCCGGTGCAGCAGAACTGGGCCACTGACAGGGGGGCATCGACCGTTGCAAGCAGTTGCTCCGCATACTCGACCACACGTTCGTGCAGGTAACGGGTATGCGTGTTCAGTGTCGCCGCCTGTTCCGCAATGGCCGCGACCACCCGGGGATGGGCATGACCGACATGCGCGACATTGTTGTAGACATCCAGATACCGGCGACCATCGGCATCCTCCAGCCAGACCCCCTGCCCGCGCACGATATGCAGGGGCGTATCGTAAAAGAGGGGGGCATGCGCACCAAGGACACGCCTGCGGCGGACAAGAAGCGCCTGATCCGCCGCGGACAGCGTTACTGTCATGTCTTCAGCCCCGCTGCCTGCGCCTGTTCATCAAGAAGCATGTTCTGGAATGCGACGAAGCGTGCGCCAGGCTGCTGCATCGCGATAAAGGGCGCGACGGGATCGACCACGTCGCTGGTGGTATCCGCCAGCGTTTCCAGCAGCGCATGGCCACAGAACGGGACATAGGCTTCGGAATATCCGCCCTCATGCATGGCGACCAAGCGGCCGCCGCAACAGGCATCTGCAATCTTCATCATGCAGCCGATAAGGTAGCGGTATGTATTGCTGCCCAGCATCATGCGCGCCAGCGGATCGAACGCCCCCGCATCATACCCGCAGGCGATGATGATCAGTTCCGGCTGGTAGCGCAGGAGCGCGGGCATCACGATCCGCTCCATCGCCCCGACATAGGCCTCGTGCCCTCCGCCGGGCAGCAGCGGGACATTGAGGTTATGGCCTTCGCCGGCCCCTTCACCGCGTCGCTCCACCCCGCCACTGCCGGGCGGATAGCAGTTTTCCTGATGGATGGAGATGGTCAGCACATCGGCAGAGTCATAGAAAATCGCCTCGGTCCCGTTGCCGTGGTGCACGTCCCAATCCACCACCGCGACACGACGGAGGCCATGCGCCGCCTGCGCCGCCCTGATCGCAATGGGAATATTCGCAAGGAAGCAGAACCCCATCGGCATGTCAGGAAGGCAGTGATGCCCCGGGGGACGGCACAGCGCATAGGCGTTATCCAGTTCGCCACGCATGACGGCATCGACGGCGGCAATCGCCAGTCCCGATGAGACACACGCGAAATCATAGCTGCCCTTGCTGAAACTCGCCTGGGTATCGGCGGCGAATTCGCCACCGTCGGCCTCGCTCATCGCCCTGAAACGTTCAAGATAGGAGGCCGGATGGACCCGCAGCAGGTCCTCCCTGGTCGCGGCCCGGGCGCCGCGATTTTGCAGGCGACCCGAAAGGCCGGAAAAATTGACAAGATTCTTCAGGCGCCGCTTGCTGTCCGGGGATTCCGCCGTGCCCGACCCGGCGGAAGGCTGCACCCATCCGCCAATCGCCAGGGGACCGATATGCGGTTTGGTCACATGCCAGAAACACCGCTCATCCGTGAAGAAACCAGTCCGCTTCATGTGCCGTTCCTTTCCTTATCGTAACAATACATCTAGAACCCGGTCGAAATCGTGCCGATCAGGGCGAATCCCCCGCCCATGGTGTATTGTGGTGCGGTACCACTGACGGTTGTGCCACTCATGCTCCGCTGTGCATGTGCATTGGACGTCACGCCACTGGCATCCGCAAAATATATGTTGTTGCCAATGTTCTGGAAATTAAGCTGCAACTGCGGCCGCTTCAGTCGCCAGACATTATGCATGCGATAGCCAACGGTAATCGATGTCCAGATATAGCCAGGGACACTTTCGTCATTCATGAAGGTCGTATAGCGACGGCCGACATAATTGAGGTTGAAGTTGCCGAAATACGTCCCGTCATCATAGGCAAGTCCCGCCGCCGCAGTGAATGTTGGCGTATTGACCGCAGTCTTTCCCGCCGTCGGCAGGTATTGCGTCGGCTGTCCTGCTGCATAGACGGGGTAATTATTGTCAAATGTGGCATGGATGTAGGACCCCGAAAGATAAGGGCTGAAATGGTGCCATGGACGCATGCTCAGTTCGAGCTGCGCGCCACGCAATGTTTCGCCACCAACATTGATTGTCGCGGAAACATAGGTCCCGTCCACGTAGGATTGCGATCCGACCTGATGATTGGTCATGTTGTAGTTGAACAGCGCGGCCGAGACATTGAACAGGCCGGTATGGCGATACCCGATTTCCTCGCCAATCGCGTATTCGGCCCGTTCATTGGGGGGATGCCCCTGCACAATCAGTCCCTTGGCGTTCGGGTCATAGATATCGATATAGGCTTCGGATTTTCCGGGTGCCTTGAAACTTGTCGTGCCGTTGACATAGATCTGGTCATGCGGGGTGATGCGGTAACTGATCGCGGCCTGCGGCAGGGGTTCGGCATAGCTTCCCCCGTTCTTGTAGGTGCTTGCCCCCGGAATATCGTTGGTCACGACACGGCTTATCATGACTTCCTTGAAGCCCACCATAAGGGTCAGGCGGTCATCGAGGGCGCGGTACGTATCATCAAGCCAGATGCTGTTGGTCTGCTGGCGAAAGGCAATGTTCCATCCCGACAACTGTCCATACGGGGTCATGATGTCGGTGCTGCCCCAGGCATTGGCCGGGAAACCGTGCGGCCCCGCAATCGCGAACCCCATCTGTTCCGTCATGTCGAGATAGGCGTACATATCCCCCAGGCGCAGGGTATTATGTCCCCGCGTCCAACTGACATCGCTTGTCAGACCCAGCGTATGTTCGAACAGGGGGTCGATGGCTTCGGTCACGATCGAGCCATTGACGGCATAGGGGGTATTGATGTGCCCCACCGGTTCCGTGCCGAAATAGGCACCATCCTGCGGGATGGATTCACCATAATTGTGATATGCCCCCCAGTCGATGAAATAGGGACGCACATTCAGCTTCACCTGATGGCCAAGATTGAACTTCATCGGTGCAATCAGCGACCATGTGGACAGGTTCTGGCGCTGCAGGCCATAGAAATTGGCTGAACCCGGCGTGTAGGTGGGACTGTAATACAGCGCCGAAGTCCCGTGCTCGCGCCAGTCCTGCAATGTCAGCGACGTCCCGCTCTGGTACGACTGGTACTGTCCCCAGAACAGGGTCAGGCCGACACTGTTGCCATGTCCCCATTCCTTGATCGCCTTTGCATCGACATGATGGCGATCATACGAACCGGGCCCAAACCAGTTATCGCCAAATGTGTAGGAATATGAACCAAACACACGGATTCCGGTATGTCCGATTTCCCCACTGTCGAGGCGTATGAACTCACGCTTGCTTTTCCACGACCCATAGCTGGAACTGACATATCCCCCGGCCTTGCGCGAAGGGTCGCGCAGTGTCGCATCGATCTGGCCACCGACCGACCAGTACGCAGGCGACGACATGTCGGGCGATCCCTGGCTCAACTGGACGGAGGAAAGGTTTTCGGTGTCGGGCGATACACTGGCGTCCGGCTGCAGGTAGATACTGTCCATCAGTGGAATGCCTTCCACCAGATAGCCGATTTCCGTCTGGTCCAGGCCACGGATGGTCATGCTCGCACTGCTCAGCCCGAACGGGTCGGTCCGTGCATAGGCGACACCCGGCATCGCGGCGACCAGGCTCTGTGCGCTGGACATCGGGGCCTGCTTGGCGATGTAGTCCTTTGAAACGCCACTGCGGGCCTTCGGGGCGTCCTGCACGATCATCATGCCGCCCCCCGGCGTGGTATTGATCCGCCCGTTGGCCGATGACATCCCGCCCGTGACGGAAATATGTTCGGCCTGGCTCTGGCTGGCATTGACGCCCCCGGTTTCGGGCCGGGCCATCTGGTGGGACGCGGCGCGGGAAGCGGTCTTGCTGGACTGCCCCGTGACGGAAGTTTTCCCAGTAGCCTTTGCCCATGCTCCTTCAGTCCCGACGAACAGCATGGCGGATGAAGCCAGTAACAAAGTCCGAGACGCAATGATCGAAGACATCAGGATACTCCAGATATTACGTTGTTTTATATGTGGAACATGATTTTTATTAAATTCCGCAACTAAAGCAGCCAAACAAGACATGGCAACTATTTCGTCATGTATATACTTAACATGTCATTTCGTAATTGATACGATATTTTGCGCCAAAATATCGTTAGAATACGTCACTCATCCTGCCGCCACGCCACGGCGGTCGGTAAACCGCCCAAGGGCATTTCCGGCAATATCGTTTGCCAGACAGGAGATTCTTGATTCCCCAAGGATCTCAAACGCATGCATGGCCCCGGGATAGACATGCAGTTCCACCGGCACGCCAGCCTGTATCAACCGCATCGCATAGGATGTCGTTTCCTCCACGAACAGGTCCAGCGCCCCGATCGCCATGAATGCCGGCGCCAGTCCGGCAAGCGAGCGCGCACGCGCGGCGGCGGCATAGGGCGAGGTGGCATTGCCGCCCGGCGCATGGGGCAGCAGGCAGGACCATCCAAAACGGTTGGATGCGCGCGTCCAGATAAATTCCCCCGTCATGGGCGACGGGTCCGAGGTCGTCGCCGTCCTGTCATCCAGCATGGGGCAGAACAGCATCTGGAACGCCAGAGACATTTCCTGCCGGTCGCGGACCAGCAGCGCGAGGGACGCGGACAGGCCGCCCCCCGCGCTTTCACCACACACCCCCACACATTCGGGATCAATGCCAAACTGCCCGGCATGGCTCACGGCATGCCGCAGCACCGCATAGCAATCCTCGATCCCCCATGGAAAAGGCGTTTCGGGAGCAAGCCGATAATCGACTGAAATCACAACGATATCGTATTTATGGCTGTATTCGCGATTTCGCAGTTCGCTCATTTCCGGCAGGCCCACCATATATCCACCGCCATGGCAGTGCAGGAGCAGCGGTTTGCGTGCCCGTCCCCCCACGGGGGCATAGACCACCGCACGGATCGTGTTGCCATCGCAACCGGTGACATGGATTTCATGTTTTGTCACAAGGGTATCATGTTCTGACTGCGCGCACTGGGCGGCCGCTATCCCGACGAACTGCTGCCTGGCCTGAATGAGGGTTGCCTCGCTCATGTCCTCGGCGGGGAAGCGTGTCAGGAGAGGCAGCAATTCTGGATCGACCAACGAATATGTGCTCATCCGGATATTTTCCCATGAATATTGTTGTTCCGATACCATAACGGACACGATATGCTGCCTCACAAGGTCAGGCATGACTTGTTTTTGACCGATTACGACAGGGAAACAGGCCGGTGCATAACCGATCCGACAGACGGGACAGGCAGCCTCCCGCCGGGGGGCCTTCCCACAGGGGAAGCGCACGCCCCTTTGTCCGGGCGCTGAAATTCCAGCCCCTGCTCAGCTACCTCGAAAACGAGGCGCCACCTTCGCCCGTCCTGTCGGAACTGGCACGACAACTGCGCATACCCGCACCCTATGACCTTATGAACCTTCATGATTATGTAAGAGCCCGATCCGAAAGTTTTTGAACAATACCAGCCTGTTGTGATTCATCCGTCTTTGCGAAGAGATGGAGTGAATGGTGACATGGACTGGTATTGC
>NZ_NKUF01000041.1 GCF_003206495.1 Gluconacetobacter entanii
GCGAATGGTATGCTGTCAGATGCCAGCTCGCCATCATGTTCGATGATCGTTTCCCAATGGCCTGAAAAAGTGCCACCGCACAAAATTCTACACAGTCTCGACAGGAAACGACAATGAACAAGAAGAACAAGATTCTCGCCATTGACCAGGGCACGACATCGACACGCAGCATCGTGTTCAATCGTGAGATCGCGGCATTGGCCACGGCGCGGGTCGAATTCCAGCAGCATTACCCGAACCATGGCTGGGTAGAGCACGACGCCATCGAGATCTGGGGCAATGTCGTCTCTACCGCGCGTGAAGCGATGGAGCAGGTCGGCGGCGCGGAACAGATCGCGGCCATCGGGATCACCAACCAGCGTGAAACCATTGTCGTATGGGACCGCAGGACGGGCGAGCCAATCCATCGCGCGATCGTCTGGCAGGACCGGCGCACCACGGCGCAGTGCGCGCACATGCGCCTCGAAGGGCACGAGGCCCTGGTGCGTGAACGCACCGGCCTGCTGCTCGATCCCTATTTCTCGGCCACCAAGCTGGCATGGATCCTTGACAACGTCCCCGGTGCCCGCGCGCGCGCGGAGGCAGGGGAACTTGCCTGCGGCACCATCGACAGCTTCCTGCTGTGGCGCCTGACGGCGGGGAAGGTGCATGCGACGGACATCACCAATGCCTCGCGCACGCTGCTGTGCAATATCCATACCGGCGAATGGGATGACGACCTGCTGCGGCTGTTCCATATCCCGCGCGCGATCCTGCCGGTCATCAAGGGCAACAGCGAACCGTTCGGTGAAACCGATCCCGCCCTGTTCGGCCATCCGATCATGGTTGCGGGCATGGCGGGGGACCAGAACGCGGCGCTGGTGGGGCAGGCCTGTTTTGAACCGGGCATGGTCAAGGCGACCTATGGCACGGGCTGCTTTGCGCTGCTCAATACCGGCAATCGTCCGGTCATGTCGAACAATCGCATGCTGACAACCATCGGCTACCGCATTGGCGACAGGATTACCTATGCCCTCGAAGGGTCGATTTTCGTCGCGGGGGCCGCGATCCGCTGGCTGCGCGACGGGTTGAACCTGATTACCCATGCGTCGCAGACCGATGACATGGCGACACGTGTCCCGCACAGCCACGGCGTCTATATGGTGCCGGGGTTCGTGGGGCTGGGCGCGCCACATTGGGATCCCGATGCGCGCGGCCTGATCTGCGGGCTGACGCTGGATGCCACGGCGGCGCATATCGCGCGCGCGGCGCTGGAATCCGTGGCGTACCAGACGCTCGACCTTGTGAGCGCGATGTTCGAGGATGGCGGCGGGAAGCTCAGCGCGCTACGTGTTGATGGCGGGATGTCGGTCAATGACTGGTTCTGCCAGTTCCTCGCCGATATGCTCCAGACCCCGGTGCAGCGCCCGCGGCAGGTGGAAACGACGGCGCTGGGCGCGGCATTCCTGGCGGGGCTTGCGGTCGGGGTATGGGACAGCATCCCCGAACTGGCTGGAACCTGGACACAGGGCCGTCTGTTCCAGCCCCAGATGCCGGCGGAACAGCGTGAGGAGCTGGTCCGTGGGTGGCACCAGGCCGTCAAGCGTACCCTGACCAGCACCGTCGCGTCGTAAGCGATTACAAGAAAATCATACAGGAAGGACTGTTTTAATGACCGTCACGCCGAACCCCTATCAGGTTACTGACCGAAATCTCGCCCTTGAACTGGTGCGCGTGACGGAGGCGGCGGCGGTCGCCGCGTCCGCGTGGACCGGGCGCGGAAAGAAGAACGAGGCCGATGGCGCGGCGGTCGAAGCGATGCGCCGCGCCTTTGACACGGTGGCCATCAATGGCACCGTCGTCATTGGCGAGGGCGAGATGGACGAGGCCCCGATGCTGTTCATCGGCGAACATGTCGGCGCCGGTGGCCCGGCGATGGACATCGCCGTGGACCCGCTGGAGGGGACGAACCTGTGCGCCAAGAACCTGCCCAACGCCCTGACGGTGGTGGCGCTGGCGGAGGAAGGGCACTTCCTCCATGCGCCCGACATCTACATGGACAAGATCGTGGTGGGGCAGAACCTGCCGGAAAACGTGGTGGACCTTGACGCCAGCGTGGAAGCCAACCTGAAGGCGCTGGCCGCGGCAAAGGGCAAGGACATCCGCGACCTGATGCTGTGCACGCTGGACCGTCCCCGGCACGAGGAGATCATCGGGCGGGCGCGTTCGATGGGCGCGCGCGTGACGCTGCTCAGCGATGGGGACGTCGCCGCCGCCATCGCCGCATGCCTGGAGAATAACGAGGTCGATATCTATCTCGGCTCAGGCGGTGCGCCAGAAGGCGTGCTGGCTGCCGCCGCCGTGCGCTGCGTGCACGGGCAGATGCAGGGACGCCTCCTGTTCGAGGACGAAACCCAGCTTGAGCGTGCAAAGAAGATGAACCCCGGCGCCGACCCGTCGCGCAAGCTTGACCTGACGGATATCGCCAGCGGCGATGTGCTGTTTTCCGCAACCGGTGTCACGGGCGGCACGTTGCTGCGCGGGATCACGCAGAACAATGGATGGACCATCACCCATTCGCTGGTCATGCGTTCCAAGTCCGGCACGCTGCGTTTCGTCGAGGGGCATCACGACTTTACCACCAAGACCTGGCGATAAAATAACAAGAACAACGAAAGGCTGGTTTGACCATGGCTCATTCCGCACGTCCGTCCCTTCCCCCGGGGGTTGTCACGGGGGAAAACTACCGCAGGCTGGTCGCGACCTGCTGCAGCGAGGGATATGCCCTGCCTGCGGTCAACGTCGTGGGCACAGACAGCATCAACGCCGTGCTGGAGGCCGCCGCCCGCAACCGTTCCGACGTCATCATCCAGATGTCGAACGGCGGTGCGCGTTTTTACGCGGGCGAGGGGATGAAGGACCAGCATCGTGCCCGTGTCCTTGGTGCGGTGGCGGCGGCGCGGCATGTCCATACGCTGGCGGCGGCCTATGGCGTGTGTGTCATCCTGCATACCGATCATGCCGACCGTAAGCTCCTGCCCTGGGTTTCGGACCTGATCGACGAAAGTGCGGTCGCGGTCCGTGAAACGGGACAGCCGCTGTTTTCGTCGCACATGATCGACCTGTCGGCCGAACCCCTGGATGACAACATTGCCGAATGCGCGCGCTTTTTGCGCCGCATGGCCCAGCTGGGCATCGGGCTGGAAATCGAACTCGGCGTCACGGGGGGCGAGGAAGATGGCATCGGCCACGACCTCGATGACGGGGCGGACAATGCCCATCTCTATACCCAGCCTGCCGATGTGCTGCGTGCCTATAACGAACTTTCACCACTTGGCTTCGTCACGATTGCCGCATCCTTTGGCAATGTGCATGGCGTGTACGCACCGGGCAACGTGAAGCTGCGGCCTGAAATCCTGCTGCATTCACAGCAGGCCGTGGCGGAGGCGACAGGGCAGGGGGAACGTCCGCTGGCGCTGGTCTTCCATGGCGGTTCCGGTTCCGAAAAGCACCAGATCGCCGAGGCCGTGTCCTATGGCGTGTTCAAGATGAACATCGATACCGACATCCAGTTCGCCTTTGCCGAAGGTGTGGGGGGGTATGTGCTTGAAAATCCGGAGGCCTTCCGCCACCAGATTTCACCCACGACGGGCAGGCCGCTGAAGAAGCTTTATGACCCGCGCAAATGGCTGCGCGTGGGCGAATGCAGCATCGTCTCCCGCCTGGAGCAGACCTTCTCCGACCTCGGCGCGACCGGCAAGACGGTTGCGTCCCCGTGATCGGATGACGTGGTTTCAGGGCGGGGCTGTCGGGAGATCATTTCCGACAGCCCCGCCTGTGGTTTTGCATGTTCCTGAATTGCTGTAGATTACGGATCACACTTTCCCACGGGTTCGGGACGGTGAAAAATGGCAGGGGCGGGATCCAGGATTTATGGCCAGCATATCGGCGGAAGAACGGCATCGCGAGATCATGGAACTCGTGCGCCTTCAGGGATATGTCTCCAACGAGGATCTGGCCCAGCGTCTGAATGTGGCGGTCCAGACCATCCGCCGCGATGTCAATGCCCTTGCACGGCAGGGACTGGTGGCGCGGCACCATGGTGGCGCGGGGCTTGCCTCCTCGGTTGAAAATATTGCCTATGCCGAACGGCAGGTCCTGAACCGCAATGCCAAGGAGGCGATCGGGCTGATCGCGGCACGCGCCATTCCCGACAATTCCTCCCTTTTCATAAGTATCGGCACCACGACAGAGGCGTTCGCGCAGGCATTGCGCCAGCACAAGGCCCTGCGGGTCATCACCAATAACCTGCATGTCGCCTCCACCCTGTCTTCGCGCACGGATTTTCAGGTGATTGTCACCGGTGGGCAGGTGCGGTTTTCCGATGGTGGTATTACCGGTTCCACCGCCAGTACGTCCATCGACCAGTACAGGACCGATTTCGCCGTCATCGGCATCAGCGGGATTGAGGAAGACGGCACCCTGCTGGATTTCGACGCGGATGAGATCAATATCGCCCAGGCGATGATGCGCAATGCGCGCAAGGTCTTCCTGCTGGCCGATCAGGACAAATTCGGGCGCCGTCCGATGGGGCGTCTGGGGCACCTGTCGAATATCCATGGCTTTTTCACGGACCGCCCGCCGCCTGCGCGCATCAGGCAGATCCTGAAGGATAACGGGGTGCAGGTGCATGTCGCGCAGGATGCCGGCGTGAAAACGACGCGACGTTCCTGAAATACGGGTTCGGAGCAGTCAGTCGAGACAATACAGACGTTTGTGGGAGCCGCCTTTTGATCTGGAAAGGCGGCGTTCTTTGAAGCTTTACCAAAAACCTTTGAGGGCTGGCCGGATTTTATGCCGGGAAGGCGGTTTTTCATGTCGCAACGCCATGTTATTATCGCACCTTGATATGATATTCGCATACAGGTCTGTCGCCTACCTTCTCCATCCGGGGCCGGTCAATGCTCCGCCATGTTGCGAATTCGGCCCAGCATGCGCTGCCTGATCAGGCCGCTGACGGGACGGATGGCGTACCAGTAGGGGTCGAAACGGCGGCGCAGGGCGGCGGTCGGGCAATCCACGCGCGTCTGTGTCACGACCATTGCGTGGGAACCGGATGCATCCGTGAGGATGCGAAACCCCATGGCAAGCCGGCACAGGTCGGTGCGTTTGCCGGAGAGGAAGGCCTGCGGCGACGCAATCGGCACAAGGCCGTAATCGGGCTTCCAGAACGCGCCCATCAGGCCAAAGACAATCTCGGTGGTGCCCTCCTGTCCCACAACGCTGAAATCATCAAGGTCGAGCATCCGCCCCGCCCTGTGACCCAGCAGGCGTGCGGGCAGTTCGCGCATCGCGATTGCCATGCGGACCAGCGGGTCATGCCCGGCGCGATAGGCGCGGATGCCCGCCATGATGCGCGCAGGTGACGCACGCATGGGCAGGCGATGTGTTTCCACGAACTGGTAGCGCGGCAGGACGGTGTCGAGCAGTCCCGTATGTGACGTGATCATGTCTGCAATGTTCCATATGATGCCATGTCAGGTCATGGTGCCGGTTGGCATGCAACCTTGTCCCGTACGGCTGCATGTAAAGATATCGTGCACATTGCCTGATGGGCGTTGGCATGGGGGACGCGTCGCCAATATCCGGCCCCGTGGGCCGCAAGGACGCGCCGTTTTTTGATTTTGGTCACAGGTAATGGGGTATAGGTTGACGGGGTCTCAGGGCACGGCATTGTCCCCGGCGTGCTTTTGACTAAAGTACGAAGGCTCATGCCTGATGGACTGGGGGCGGAAAAGACGGTGGTCGCCATACTGGCGTCCGACCGATCGTGCGAACGGGTTGGAGCAGAGTGAGATGGCGCAGAAGTTTCGGATCGTGATTGTTGGTGGCGGGGTTGCCGGGCTTGCATTGGCCACCCGTCTTGGCAAGTCGGTCGGGAAATCCGGGCGCGCGGAAATCACCCTTGTCGATAAAAGCTTCGCCCATGTGTGGAAGCCGATGCTGCACTGCTTCGCCGCGGGTACCGCCGCGAACGAGAATGACCGCATCAGTTTCATGTCGCAGGCCAGTCGCAATCATTTCGAATTCTGGCCCGGCGAGATTTCCGGCATGGACCGCAAGGCGAAGACCATCACCCTTGCCCCCGTGGTCGAACCCACCGGCGAGGTCATCCTGGATGAACGCACGCTGGAATATGATGCGCTGATCCTGTCGATCGGCAGTCGCGCCAACGATTTCGGCACCCCCGGCGTGGCCGAACACTGCATGTTCATCGACAACCTGGTCGATGCCAATGGTTTCAATGACCGCTTCCGCACGGAACTGCTCAAGGCATTTGCCTATCACCGCGAACTCGACATCGCCATCGTCGGCGGTGGTGCGACCGGGACGCAACTGGCCGCCGAACTGCACAAGGCGCTGGGCCTTGCGGCCTTGTACAGCTTCGGACAGAAGCCGCCGGAACTGAAGATCACGCTGCTCGAAGCCGGTCCCCGCATCCTGCCGGCCTTCCCCGAAGCAGTGTCCGAGGCCGCGATGAAGCAGCTTCAGGCCATCGGGGTGACCGTCAGGACCTCCGCCATGGTCAGCGGCGCGGATGAAAATGGCTTCATGCTCAAGGATGGCAGCCGTATCCCCGCGACATTGCGCGTCTGGGCCGCAGGGGTGAAGGCGCCGGACGTGACGCGGAAATTCGGGGACATCAAACTGTCACGTTCGGGCCAGATGGAGGTGCGGCCCACGCTGCAACTGCTGGAGGACGATAATGTCTTCGCCATGGGGGACTGCGCCTTCATCGCGGAAAAGCCGGTGGCCCCCACCGCGCAGGCGGCGCGCCAGCAGGCGCACCATCTGGCGCGCCACCTGCCTGCATGGATCGGCGGCCGTCCGCTGCCGCCCTTCGTGTTCAACAACAAGGGCGCGGTTGTCGCCCTGGGTGATTACAATGGCTGGGGCACGTTCCCCGGTGGTACGGTCTTTGGTGGGGGATGGCTGCACGGACTGTCCGCGCGACTGGTGCACCTGATGCTGTATCGCCAGCACCAGTTCGAACTTTATGGACCGTTCCGTGGCATGGTGTCGTGCCTTGTGGACTGGCTCGACGTGTTTGTCCGGCCTGCGGTACGGCTTGACTGAACATGTGGCGGTGCATTCGCTGGCGTGACTCTGTTGCGCATGCGGACTTTGGGGTATGAAACGGCCCATGTCTTCCTTTCCTCCGCTCCCGCGACATTCCCTTGTGGAACAGGCCATTGCCGTCATGCGTGACCGCGTGACGCAAGGGGAATGGGCGCTGGGGGAGCGTATCCCCAAGGAAACGGAACTGGCGCAACTGCTGCAGGTCGGGCGCAATACCGTGCGCGAGGCCGTGCGTGTCCTGTCGCATGCCGGCATGCTGGAGGTACGGCAGGGGGACGGGACCTATGTCCGTTCGCGCACCGACCCCGCCGATGTCATCCATCGCATCAGTCGCTCCGGCCTGCGGGATCATTTCGAACTGCGTGTCGTGCTGGAGGCGGAGGCCGCCCGCCTTGCCGCCCTGCGCCGGACGGAACGTGACCTGAAGCATCTGGAAAAGCTGTTGCAGGCGCGTGGGGAAAAGACCCCCGGCATGGATATGGAGGCCTTCGTCGCGCGCGATACGGCCTTCCACCTTGCCATCGCGCAGGCATCGCACAATACGGCGTTGAGTGAACTCTACCGCTATTTCGTATCGGAAGTGCGACGTGGCACCCATACGGCAGTGGCGGAACCGACCCTGCCGGAACCGGACCTTGCGGCGCACCAGCGCATTCTCGATGCGATCCGCAGGCAGGACGCACCCGGTGCGGAACAGGCCGCGCGCGCGGCCGTGGAGGGATTGATTACCGCTATGTCGTGATATTGCGGTAATTTCTTGAAGTCTTTTCGTGTGGTTTTTTCAAGAGAGGCAGTGTCTTTGAAGCTTTTTGCAAAAAGCTTCACCAAAAACTTTTGTTTTCCAGTCCCTTGGTTATGGGCGGGTGGCTGATGCCAGCATGTCGCGCACGCGTGCGACAACCTCGTTCCATGCGCCGGGCCGGGGCTGCCGCACGATGCGCAGGTCGGGATACCACTGGCTGTCGCCTCGCCCGGACTGCCACCGCCAGCAATTGTCATACCGGTCCATCATGATGACGGGCCTGCCCAGCGCCCCCGCAAGATGCACGATCGAGGTATCGACCGACACGACGATGTCGAGGTTCATGATGATCGCGGCGGTATCATCCATGTCGCGCACGTCATCCATGGGATCGTATAACTGCATGCCATCAGGGATGTCGGTCATCTGCCGGGCATGCTGCCCGCGTTGCAGGTTGACGAGGTGCAGGCCCGGTATCGTCGCAAGCTGGGCGAGTTGCGCAAGGTTCATCGAACGCTTGCGGTCGATGGCCTGCGCCTGCGCAACACCCGGGCGGCTTGCGCCCCCCCAGACCACGCCAACCCGCAGGCCGGGGCGGGACGGCATATAGTCCTCCCACGCCAGTACCTTGTGCGGGTCGGCATGCAGGTAGGGAACGGGCGCGCCGATGATGTCGGATGTCTGCCCCAGTACGCGTGGCAGGCTGCCGAAGGGACAGTGCCAGTCATGTGCGGGAACAGGGCGCAGCGGGTCGATCACCCGTTCCACCCCGTAAATGCGCGCGGCAAGCGGCAGGATCTCACGCGGGCCCTGAAGCGTCACGCGTGCGCCGCGCCGGACCAGCGCCGGGACAAAGCGCAGATACATCAGCATGTCGCCCAGTCCCGCCTCCGACAGGATCAGGATGCGCTGCCCGCTCAGGTCGCTGTCCTGCTTCAGGGTCGGCAGCAGGCGTTCGGCCGGGTATTTCAGGCGTCCGGGTATGCGCAGGCGCCATTCATATTCCGGCCACCCCTGCGCATGCCGCCCTGCCTTCAGCAGGGTCATGGCGTGGTTGAGGTGGATATGCGGGTCCTCGGGACGCAGTTCGAGCGCCTGCGCATGGTGATGCAGGGCCTCGTCCACCCTGTTATCGACCGTCAGGATGTGCGCAAGGTTCGCATGCGTCATCGCACTTTGCGGATGGTATGTCAGCAGATGGCGCAACAGGGCCTGCGCCTTCTGCGCGTCGCCGGTTTCGTTCTGCGTAACGGCCAGCAGGTTCCCCGTCCTCAGGGCCGAAGGGTGACGCCTGCATCCTTCGATCAGGACTTCGATGGCTTCATCCGTGCGCCCCTGCAGCAGCAGGAATTCCCCCAACTGGTCATACAGGCGGATATCATTGGGGGTCTGGCGCAGGGTGGCCTGCAGGGTGGCCTCGATTTCCTCAAGCCGCGAATGACGCAGCAGCAGCGTCATCATGTCCTGCGCAGGGTGCCGGGCCGTGGGGTTGTCATGCGCAAGCCGGCACAGCATCCGTGCGGCACGGGTGCTGCGGCCGCTGCCGGCAAGGGCATGGGCAAGGATCACATCGGCCCGCCTGTCATCGCACAGGGGTTCGACAAGGGCGCGGGCCTGCGCGAACTGTCCGCCTTCCAGACAGCGCATGGCCCCGCGCAACCGTTCGGTGCGGGTGGCTTCGTCCGTACCCGCAGGTTCAGTGCCAGACATGATCCGTACCGTCCGCCTTAGTTGTTGTCCGGGATCCGGGTCAGGCCGCCGCGCCGGTGGGCGTATTGGCGGGGGGAAGCAGTTTCCCGGGGTTGAGGATGTTCTGCGGGTCGAGGGCATGCTTGATCGCGCGCATGACCTGCAGGGCGTTTTCGCCATGTTCGGCAGCCATGAATTCCAGCTTGCCGGTGCCGATCCCGTGCTCCCCGCTGCACGATCCGCCCAGCGCGAGCGCCCGGCGCACGATCTTGCGGTCGAGTTCCATGGCGCGTTCGTATCCGCCGGGTTCGGGGGGCACCATGATGATGGTATGGAAATTACCATCCCCCACATGCCCGACAATGGGGGCCGCAAGACCCGAGGCCTCGATATCCGCTTTGGCGCCCGTAATCAGTTCCGTCAGGGCGGAAATGGGAACGATGGCGTCGGTCGCGATGCCGTTATGGCCGGGATAGGCCGCAAGCGCCGCCCAGTAGGCGCTGTGCCGCGCCTTCCACAGGCGGGTGCGTTCCTCCTGGTTTGTGCTCCATACGAAGCCGAGGCCGTTATTGTCGGCGGCAATGGCCTCCACCATCTCGACCTGTTCGCGCACAGCCTCCGGTGATCCCTGGAATTCGAAGAACAGGGTGGTGATGGGGCGGTAGTCTTCCAGTTTGGAATAGGTGATGCAGGCCTGCATCTGCGCATCGTCGAGCAGTTCGATACGCCCGATCGGCACGCCCACCTGGATGGTGGACACGGCGGTGCGCACCGCATCGCCAAGGTTTTCGAACTGGCACGTCGCGGCGGCAATGGTTTCGGGGATGCCATGCAGGCGCAACTGCACCTCGGTAATGATGCCCAGCGTCCCTTCGGATCCGATGAACAGGCCCGTCAGGTCATAGCCGGTGGAGGATTTGCGCACCCGCCCGCCCGTATCGACAATACGCCCGTCGGCCATGACGACGCGCAGCCCCAGCACGTTTTCGCGCATGGTGCCGTAACGGACCGCCGCGGTGCCCGATGCGCGCGTGGCGCACATGCCGCCAAACGTGGCCTCCCCACCCGGATCGACGGGGAAGAACAGGCCCATGTCACGCAGGTGCGCATTGAGCGACTGCCGCGTCACGCCTGCTTCCACCCGGCAGTCGAGGTCATTTTCATTGACGGCGAGGACACGGGTCATGCGCGACAGGTCGAGGCTGATGGCGTCGTTGCCGGGGGTGACGTGTCCCTCCACCGAGGTGCCGCCGCCGAACGCCACCACGGCGACCTGATGTTCATGGCAGGTGCGCAGCGCCAGCGCCACGTCCGCCGTGCTTTCGGCAAAGACCACAAGCGCTGGCAGGCTGGCATGTTTCCAGCCTTCGCCATGGCTGTGCTGTTCACGGATCGATTCGTTGGTCGTCACCCGCTCGCCCAGATGCTGGTGCAGGATGCGGGCGACGTCCGCAATGGCGGGGGGGAGGGAAGAGAACATGAACGACGGTCCCATCAGGCAGTAATCCTTCCTTCCGGGTTATCCGTACATCCGTCCCGCCGCAAGGTCAGCGTGGGGGCGGGGCTTCGCGTGCGGTCCCGTCCACGGTCATGCCGAAATGATCTTCAAGCAGGGCGATGTTGCGCAGGTTCGCCTTGTAGACGGTATCGACCAGGTCGCCGAGGACCGGGACGAAGTCGGCCAGGAGTTCGACCGCGACATTCCCGATCATCCTGACGAGGATGCTGCCCGGCACGTTCATCCGGTGGGCTTCCCATATGATGTAGAGCGAGGGGAGCGCCATGACCAGCGTGCCAGCCACCGGCAGCAGCCCGATCAGGGTATCCAGCCCCCAGCGGAAACGTGTGCCGGGCACGACAAAGGCCGCATCCAGCAGCGTCGCCAGCCGGCGTAGCCGCATGATGCGACGCCTGATGTCCGTGCCATCCAGCGAGGGACGGTCCGTGAACGAAGATGAAGCGGTGTGTGCCATACCCGGTCATATGGTGCGGGGAAGATGACGGCACAATACCGTGAGGCATGATCGTCAGCAGATGTCTGGTGGAAACAGGCGGATCGGGAAGTTTCAAAAGTTTTACCGATCGGTATGCCCCAGGTCGCGTTCGGGCGCGATGACGTCACGCACGCGCTGCTTGAGTTCCTTTGGCCCGGGAAACCCCCCATCGCGCTTGCGTTCCCAGACGAGGTGGGGGCCGACAAGGATTTCAAACCGTCCCCCGCTGCCCGGCACAAGGGTCACGCCGCCAAGGTCCTCGCCAAAGGTGGACAGCAGTTCCTGCGCCATCCACCCGGCACGCAGCAGCCAGTTGCAGCGTGTGCAGTAGTGGATGGTAATGGTCGGTTTTTCATCCATGCCGGATCCTCCGTTCCCTTTCATCGGGCCTGTCACCTGATATGGACCAAGGGCAGGCCGCGAAAAAGGGGGAGGTGAAGGTCAGACCGCGTGCACGTGCTGTTCACGCGGCCAGAAGCGCAGGGCGGCGCAGGCCTTTACAAAGGCCGTCGCATCCCCGCCGCCGCCAAGCCGGATGACACCATCGTCGCGCACGGCGGACGTGACGCCTGCGGCATCAAGCAGCGGTTCGGCGTCCGTCCCGTATCCGATGAACTTCGCATGGGCAAAGGCGTCGGCAATGAAATCGCGCATCGTCGCCTCGCCCAGCAGCAGCCTGCTGCCCTGCGCGGAGGGGAGGAGCACCACCGCGTCATACAGGACCGACGGCCCGCCATTGATCTTCTGCATGACCGGCAGGACCTTGCCCCTGTCATTGCAGATATTGCCGATGCGCGGGCCGACCAGTTCCGTCTCCGAGCCGACATTATGGGCGGCCTCGAGCACGGCGGTCAGCAGGTCGGCATCCGTGCCCTCGGTCACCACGATGCCCAGCTTGCGGCCATGGAAACTGTCGGGCCCATTTTTCAGGATGCTCAGCGCGTCGGAGGCCGGCAGGTCGGTGCGCACCGGCAGGAAGGGCCGGGCGGCAGGGGGGAGGGGAGAAATGCCAAGCCCTTCCGCCACGCCATGGGCCAGCGCTTCATCCACGTTGCGCAGGTGTGTCAGCATGCGCACACGGATGGCCGGTGTCTCCACCTTGCTCAGTTCAAAGACGAAGGCGTCCTTCATGTGGGTCTGCTCGACCGGGGTCTGGCTGATATAGAACTGGCGCGCCTGACTGTAATGGTCGCCAAACGTGGCGGAGCGCTGGCGCACCTTCTCCCCCGACTGTTCCTGCGGGAAGGAGCGGTAGCCGGTGACGGGGTTTTCGCGCGGGCCACCCTGCGGCTGTGGCCATGAATTGGGTTCGTAATTCGCGCGCCCCTTCGGGTTGTGCATCGCCATGTGCCCGTCCTGCTGGAAATTATGGAACGGGCATTTGGGCGCGTTTATGGGGATATGCGTGAAATTGGGACCGCCCAGTCGCTTGGTCTGGGTGTCGAGGTAGGAAAAGTTGCGCCCCTGCAGCAGCGGGTCGTTGGTGAAGTCGATGCCCGGCACGATGTTCTGGGTGCAGAAGGCGACCTGCTCCGTCTCGGCAAAGAAATTGTCCACCACCCGGTTGAGCACGAGGCGCCCCACACGGCGGACGGGGACGAGTTCCTCGGGAATCAGCTTGGTGGGATCAAGGATGTCGAAATCGAAGCTGTCCGCGAATTCGTCATCGAACAGTTGCACGCCAAGTTCCCATTCGGGGTAGTCGCCCGCATGGATGGCGTTCCACAGGTCGCGGCGATGGAAATCGGGGTCCGCGCCGTTGATCTTCAGCGCCTCGTTCCAGACGACCGACTGCAGGCCCTGACGCGGTTTCCAGTGGAATTTGACGTAGGTCGAGCGCCCCTTCGCATCGATCAGGCGGAAGGTATGCACGCCAAACCCCTCCATGAAGCGGAAGGAGCGCGGGATGGCCCGGTCCGACATGGCCCAGCAGACCATGTGCGTGGCCTCGGGCGAGAGGGAGACGAAATCCCAGAAATTGTCATGCGCCGTCTGCGCCTGCGGAAAGCCACGGTCTGGCTCTTCCTTGGCGGCGTGGACGAAATCGGGGAACTTGATCGCGTCCTGTATGAAGAAGACCGGGATGTTGTTACCGACGATGTCCCAGTTTCCCTGCTTGGTATAAAGCTTCACCGCAAAGCCGCGCACGTCGCGCACCACGTCGGATGAGCCACGCCCGCCCGCCACGGTGGAAAAGCGCACGAAGGCCGGGGTCTTTTCCCCGACATTCTTGAAAATGTCGGCATGGCAGACATCGGCAAGGGAATCGGTCAGTTCGAAATAGCCATGCGCGCCATAGCCACGGGCATGGACCACGCGCTCGGGGATGCGTTCATGGTCGAAATGGAAGATCTTTTCGCGGAAATGGAAATCCTCCATCAGGGCCGGACCACCCGCACCGTTGCGCAGGGTGTTCTGGTCGTCGGAAACCGGTACCCCCTGCTGCGTGGTCATGGTGGGAATGCCAGCATCATCCGCACTCTGGTGTGTCTCTCCCCCCTGACCCGTGGTGGTATGCGATGGATGTGGGCTGGCACTGGTGTTCATGGCCGTTTCTCCTTTATACCGACGCGCCAGTCATGGCAGGTCCGGGGTAAAATATTCGGTAACATAACGGGATGTCCGCCTGATGGTTCCGGCGTGGGCATGTGGCGGGGACAGGATGAAGGCGTGATGCGACGGATGTTGAAATGGGGCCGCGCGATGGTCCGGGCATGTGTGGTGCTGTGTGGCGTGGCGATCATCCCCCCGGGTCATGGGACTGCCCGCGCCGCCGCGCCGCCCGATGTCGTGTTCGAGCAGTTGACGTGGACGGAAATCCGCGACGCCCTGGCGCAGGGATGGACCAGCGTCATCATCCCCGTGGGTGGCACGGAACAGAGCGGCCCGTTCATCGCGGTGGGCAAGCATAATGTGCGCGCCACCGTCCTGTCGCAGCGTATCGCCCGCCAGGTCGGCCACACGCTGGTCGCGCCCACCATTGCCTATGTTCCCGAAGGCGGGACGTCGCCACGCACGTCGCATATGCGTTTTGCCGGGACACTCAGCATCCCGCCGGCTGTCTTTCGTGAACTGCTTTCCGGGGCGGCCGAAAGCCTGCGTGTGCAGGGGTTCCGGCGTATCGTCCTGCTGGGCGACCATGGCGGATACCAGAAGGACCTGAAGGCCGTGGCGCTGGCGCTCAACCATAAATGGGCGGGCACGGGCGCGCGCGTGGTCTATCTGGGGGCGTATTATGACGTGGTCGCCGGAAGCTACGCCGATTTCCTGCGCAGGCGCGGACTGGGGGCGGATGTGGGCATGCATGCCGATATCAGCGACACCTCGCTGATGCTGGCGATCCAGCCGGACATGGTGCGCGAAAATGCCCTGCGCCATGCGACCCTGCCGGGTCCGTCGCAGGGGGTGTATGGTGGCGACCCGCGTCCGGCCACCGCGGCACTGGGACAGGTGGGGGCGGACATGCAGGTTGCGGCGGCGGTCAGGGCGCTCCAGACCGACCGGAATGGTCCGATTTCTCCGTGATTGCCAGATTTCTGCCGCGTGCTATAGGGGCGCCAGGAGATTGGATCGCATGAGCGTAAAAAAACTGTTTCTGATGTCGGGGCTGTGCGTTGCGGCCCTGGGATGTGCGGGATTGTCCGGGGCGCGGGCACAGCAGGTACAGACCATTCCCGGCATGCCGCCGGTCGTGGACCCGCAGAATATCTATACCGAAACGACGCCTTCGCATATCGCGCCGGAAGTGGCGCAGGACCCGGCACGGATCTATGTTCCCAACCTTCGGTCGAACAATGTCTATGTCATTGACCCGCAGACCTACAAGGTCGTCAACCGCTTTCCGGTCGGCAAGAGTCCCCAGCACGTCGTGCCGTCATGGGACCTGCGGACGCTGTGGGTCACCAACAATGCCGAGGGCACGACCAACGGCAGCCTGACGCCCATTGACCCGCGCACCACCCTGCCGGGACCGGAAGTCGCGGTCGATGATCCGTACAACATGTATTTCACGCCCGATGGCAAATCGGCCATTACGGTGGCCGAAGCGCGCAAACGCCTCGATTTCCGTGACCCCCACACGATGCAGTTGCAGACATCGGTCGAGGTGCCGCAGTGCAAGGGCGTCAACCATGCCGATTTCTCGATCGATGGGCGCTATGCCATCTTCACATGTGAGTTCGGCGGCTATCTGGCGAAGGTGGATACCGTCAACCATGCGGTGCTCGGATATCTCAAGCTGTCGAGCGGTGGCATGCCGCAGGATATCCTGACGGCGCCGAACGGGCACACCTTCTATGTCGCGGACATGCATGCCGATGGTGTGTTCATCATCGATGGCGACAGTTTCCGCGAAACCGGCTTCATCCCGACCGGGATCGGCACGCACGGCCTGTATCCCAGCAGGGACGGCACGATGATGTACGTGGCCAACCGTGGGTCGCACAAGATCCATGGAACGCCCCACAGCAAGGCCGGTGGCGTGTCGGTCATAAGCTTTGCAACCGAAAAGGTGGTCAGCCAGTGGCCCATTCCCGGTGGCGGCAGCCCGGACATGGGCAATGTCAGTGCGGATGGAAAGACGCTGTGGCTGTCGGGACGGTTTGACGATGTGGTCTATGCCTTTGATACTACGAGTGGCGCGGTGCGCAAGGTTGCCGTAGGGCTGGAGCCGCATGGCCTGACGGTCTGGCCACAGCCGGGACGCTATTCGATCGGGCATACCGGGATCCTGCGTTAGGGAGGGTTCGCGGGCAGGCCGCCTGAAACAGTCCCTTAATGTGATGAAAGGTTCCGGGCATGCCGGCGTATGTTTCCGTGGCCGTGAAACAGGAGTATGCGACATGCCCGATCCGGACCTGATTCATTTTTGCCCTGCCATCCCCGTGGAACTGCAGGGCAGGGTCCTGTCAGCCCCCCATTTCGTGCGCTGGCGCGACGGACTGCTGGCGCGTTTCGATGTCCGCCGCATCGATGTGCGTGACGTCGTCATGTTCGGTACGCGGGTGGGGTTCATCCTTGCCGTGGCGGATGCCTATAGCGATGGCAGGCCCGTTCCCGGGGCCGCGATGCTGCGTGGGGATTCGGTGTCCATCCTGCTGGTGCTGCAATGCCCGGGGGAGGCACCGCGTACGGTCCTGACGCGCGAAGCCCGCGTTCCCATCGCGCGTCCCGACCTTCTCGCATTGCCTGCGGGCATGCTGGACGGGGGGGAGTTCGTCAGCACGGCCCTGCGCGAACTGTCGGAGGAAGTCGGGGCGGACCTGAAGGTCAGGCAGGCGGACCTGGTGCTGCTGGATACCGTGTGGCTTTCGCCCGGTGGCACGGATGAAGCCATCGCCCTGTATTACGCCGAAATCCCGGTCTCGCCCGAGGTCCTGCATGCGCTGGAGGGGCGGCATACCGGCCTGTCGAGCGAGCATGAAAACATACACCTGCATGTCCTCCCGCTTGCGGATCTGCCCGCAATTGGCCGGACCGATGCGAAGACGCTGCTGTCCTACCACCTGTACATGGCGCGTGGGGACAGGAAGGATAAAGCCGTATAGTGATTTTGTCCTTGACACATAAGCGTGAGGGACATCATAAAGTCGGGAAGCAGATTTGCCTTGGCAACCTTCTTCTTGGACGTTTCCTCCCTAAACTCAAGCGGTGCGATTGCACCGCTTTTTTTGTCCGGGCTTATATATTTTTTTTATAATTGTCCAAGATCGCCTATGCTGAAAAGCGCTAGGCTAACATCAGGGACATGATCATGAGTGGTATTTTCGACGACGTAATGGGAAAGCTGACCGATCTTGCGGCCAATTCGGGGCTGGCGGAGCAGGTCCATTCCTATCTGGGGCAACTGCTGACCCCCGCCACGATTTCTTCGCTGCTGGATCAGGCGGATAAAGCCGGCCTGACGGATAAGGTGAAGTCATGGATCGGGTCGGGCGAAAACCTGCCGATTTCCACCGACGAACTGCGCTCGCTGCTCAGCAGCCAGCAGGTGCAGGCGATGGTGGATCATACCGGCCTGCCCGCCGCCACGATCCTGCCGGTTCTGGCGCATCTGCTTCCGGTTGCCGTCAATGCGCAGACCCCGCAGGGCGAGGTGCCCGCAAAAGCCTGATTTTGCGTCTTGTCAGGTCTGGCGCGCCATGTGACGGGCCAGATCGGCCAGTTCCGCCATAACGCGGGACAGGGCCTGCTGCACGCTGGAAAAACCGTCATGACGTTCCAGCGTGCCTTCATCCATATACAGATGACGGCTGATTTCAATCTGCAGGGCATGCACGCCTTTGCGTGGCCTGCCGTAATGGCGCGTCACATATCCCCCGGCAAAGGGCATGTTGCGCGCCACGCGATATCCATGTCCGGTCAGGATGTTTTCGACCGTGGCGGTGATTTCGGGCGCGCATGACGTGCCCCACGCATTTCCAAGAATGAAATCGGCACTGTCGCGCTGTCCCTGCCGCGGCATCGAATGTCCATCAAGCAGGATGCACAGGCCATGTTGCGCCACGCTGGTTTCGATCAGGTTGAGCAGTGCCGCGTGGTAGGGATACCAGCAGGTGCGGATGCGGCGTTCCGCTTCCTCAAAGTCCAGGGGGCGGCAGTAGATCGGTCCACCATTTCCGACCAGACGGGCAATGGTGCCGAACCCGGCCTGTACCTTCCTGCTGGAGGTATTGCACCAGTCGGGCAACGTGCCGCGAAACATGCTGGGATCCAGTTCCCATGCTTCCCGGTTGGCATCGCAATAGGCACGCGGGAAATTGGCATGGAGCAGGGGGGCCCCCCACGACGGCGCGGAGTGCAGAAGTTCCTCCACAAAGCAGTCCTCGCTGCGGCGCAGGGCGGCAGGCGACAGGCGGGACAGGCTGAGAAAATGATCGGTGTAATCCCGGCCGGAATGCGGTGAGGCCACCACCAGCGGCGCCGCAGGGGTAGTGGGAGAGAGAATCTCGAACGGTGGCAACGGGGCTAGTGGCATGGGAACACACACAAAACGTAACTTTTGGCCGGTGGGACGGGGTAAAATCGCATGCCGGGCATAGGTGCAGGCGGCGCAGTGCTGGTCAATCTGATTTTTTCTGAAAAAAGGGGGTTGCACGAAACCCTGACGGCAGTTAGAAGCCTTCTCACCGAAGCAAATGGGCGCATAGCTCAGCGGTAGAGCACTACCTTGACATGGTAGGGGTCACAGGTTCAATCCCTGTTGCGCCCACCATTTGCTTCGGTCAGAACCCCCGGAAAACTGCCATATATCGCACGTTTCCGGGTTTGTTCTCTTTCCCCGGAAAATCTGTCAGAATTCATCCCGACGCGTGAAAAATTTCCCTGATCCGTGGAAAATCCGTGGAGCATTTCAGGGATCTGATCGCGGAATTTCCGGGCCATACGACCACCACCTGACAATCTCGTCCCGATAGGCGTCAGGCATCAGCTTGGCATAGCCGGTGACGGTCTTGATCTCGCTCCAGTCACCATCTGCCTGAAGCCTCAGCAGATCCTTGTGAACGCAGTAATGCCATGTCGCCCATGTGTGGCGCAGGCAATGCGGCGTATGGTCCGGCACGAAAAACCGGCGTGCGGTTTTCTGCCCGCGTGGAACCCATTCCCGCACATGCCCCGGCAGCCCCGCCCGATGGCACGCGCCGGACCAACCCGCCTTGATCTGACCGCCATATTGGCGTCCGGTGTCCTGATATCGCTTACCCAGGTCCATTCCATATCGCGTCCTGACGAGGGGGCGGAAGATATACCCGTCACGATAGGGAAGTGACGACAGCCATTCATACGCGACCGGCGGCAGGTCAACATGCCGTTCTCGCGCCTGCTTCTGCCACACCACAGCGCGTCGACCGCGCAGGTCAACCTGCCTCCATTCCAGATCGAGGGCTTCCGACATCCGGCACCCCGTCGCCAGCAGGAAGACCAGCAGCGGTTGCAGATGAGGGGCGGCAGCCTCCACCAATCGCGTCGCTTCCTCTGGCCTGAGGAATTTCCGTGGACGTTTGATGATCGGGATTACCTCGAACGCGGGCCGGTCGCACCATTTCCTGATGGCCCCGAATTCAAGCACGGCCTGCACCGGCGTCCTGATGGCCCGCTTCTTCGTCGCAGGCGATGCGTCGTGGCCGTCACGCAGGACAAGCGGATACAGGCTTTCGAGCACGTTCTGGTCGATTTCACTCAACCGATGCATGCCAAGGTGGGGCAGCAGCCTCTGGTAATATGCGATGGTTGCGCGGGACTGCGGCCGTGCCGTGAGGAAGCTGGACAGGGCCTCGGCAAACGTTATGACCGCCCGCTTGCCGTAGATGGTTTCCTGCCAGAGTTCCGCCTCGCGCTTGCGCCGGATTTCTTCTGCAATTCTCTTGTCAGAAGTTCCTGTGCTTTCGAATACGCTCTGTCCGGAGACAGTGCCGCGGAGATAGAGGTTTTGCGATTTGCGGACTGATACGATCTTGAGGGGCATTCTATACTTTCCAGCAGCCTTTTGTAGTCCTCGGGCGAGAACAGGTATTTCCGGCCCCACCGCCTGTGGGTCGGACCGCCATCATGTTCGGGATGCTGCCGGAGGTGATCAAGCAGGCGGGCCCGCCCGACACGCCCGCGCAGGCGGTCCAGCACTTCCTGCATGGTCATTAGGTCTGGCAATGTCTCGTCCATACCCCCTACCGCCCCGCCAGTTCCGCAGCCACGATCGCTGCGAGGTATTGCCGTTGCTCGACGGAGGCGCCCGGGTTCAGGATGGCCCAGATGCGGGCCAGCATGAGCAGGCTGCGGCTGATGGTGGCTTCGGACATCTCGATGGAACGCACCTTGCAGTCATAGGCGTGGGGTTCACGCTCGGGCTCAGGCTGGGGATCTTCTTCGTCCATATTGAGGTCGGTCACGGTGTCTTCTCCTGCTGAAGCATGAAGGGCGGCAGACCCTCGCGGGTGCGCCATGCGTTGATGTGGGCGAGTGTGTCCCGGCAGGCGGGCGGCAGGCGGTTGGTGCGCGCCCATGCCGCGATCTCCTGCATGGTGGCGCGGACATGGGCGGCGGTTGCGGCCCGCTGTTGCTGGAGTATCTGCAGGGCGGCGACGCTGAACGCGCCATCGCGGGTGCGCAGCGCCAACGGCCGCCGGCCTGCGGTCGTTGCCTGCTCTGCCGCCAGCCTGCGGCGGGCCTCGGCGCGCAGGAGTTCGGCATCGGGGTGCGGGTCGTCTTCCTGCAAAACGCGGACCAGGCGCTGCCGGATGGACGTGCCATGGACCCCGAACGTCCTGCCGATCTCCGCCCAATGCCGCCCCTCGGCCCGCATGGCGCGGATCAGGGCATCGTCCTGCGCGGTATAGCGACGGTCGGGCTTGCGCGCGCCCAGACGACGGGAGGACCGCCCGGCCATCACGCATGCCCGGGCTGGTGATGGATATGGGCGGCCAGTTGCATCTCTTTCCGGCGGAAGGCGGCCCCTTCGGCAATTTCGTGGAGGAACCGCGCGGTGTCCTCGTCCGGGTAACCCCGCTGCATGTAGCTGCGGCCCATGTTGGTCAGGCTCTGTGCCAGCCGCCGTATGAACGCGCCGTCACCATCCCCGGCCCCGAGTTCCGCGACCAGCGCGCCGATGCCACGCGGCGTGATAGAGATATTGTCGAGATCGTCGTTCATGCCCGCGCCCCCATCGCCAGAGTGTCGCGGGCGAGGGCGGCCAGCATGTTCGGGGCAAAGTTCATACGTTCGGAGGGAGTGATGAGGTCTTCGGCAAACAACTTGATGGCATGGGCACGGGCGACGTTGCCCGCTGGTGTATGGGCCTCCTGCGCCGCGATCCGTTTCATCAGGGCCTCTCGCTCGGCCTCATTCACCGCATTCAGCGCGTCTGCGGCTTCTTCTTCGGCAATGGTGTGAGCTGCTTCAACGCGGCTGTTATAGAGTGCTTCAAGCACGCAGAAGCGATTGCAGTCGTTGATCAGCGCGATATCGGGGCTTACCCCTGACTGCGGGGCGACTGCGGCCAGGTGGCGGGCAAGAGTCACCAGATTGTCGGGATCGCCTTCCATTTCACCACCAGACCGCAGACCACCATCGTCCTCGATAATTGCCTGCGCCATAGAGGCAAAACCCTGTAGCGTGGTGGGCTTGCAGAGCATAAGATCTTTGATCTTGTCTCCCCATTCTCCAAACAATTTGTCCATTGCTTCATTGCTGGCTTTGGTATTGGGGGCTTGTGCATATGCTGCATCAACATGCCGCGCGAAAGCCGTGGCCGCCGTCGCCTTCGCTATGATCGACGCATCCCGTCCAGCCGGGGAGGGCAGATATCCGTCGAGGATGGCCGAAACCAGCATGCCATGGATCTTTTCCAGAGGAGGACATTCGTCACCATCGGCAATGGAGTCTTCAAGCGTGCGCGTGATCCGTGCCAGACTGACCACATCTTCGGCCGACTGAACGACCTGGCACTGCGCGGCGTCCACATTGTCCCAGTATTCCATGAGAACCTGCGGGCCATGGTCGTCCGGCCATTCGTTATCAGGAATATTCCTGATCTCGTGAAACTGCCGCTCCATCGTATCGGCCAGATCGCGCAGGGGTGACGCCGGGACTTCGGCTTCCGTGCCGAGAATGCGCTGGATTTCATAAATAGGGTCCACCGGCGCCAGCGCATCGACATTGATACCGAGGGCAATAAGATGCTTCAGCGTGCCGCAGACGCCACGCTGTATCTGTGCCGTATATTTGTCGATATCCTCCTGACTGAGATTGAAGCCCTCCAGCATTCCCAAAGGATCAATCATGGCGCTTAGGATGGCGGCCACGTCATGCAGGTTGTTGGGCTGCTTTGTGGAAATAAGGTCGATGAGAGCATCGCGCTCTTTGTCGTAACGATTAAAGGTGGCCCCCATGCAACCTTCCGTCTTTTCCAGTTCATCGAGGATATGACGCACTGCCGCCAGCCGTCGCCCGATCTGGGTCGGCGTGGCAAGGGCAGGCAGATCGGCAGGAACCGAGGCCGCAGCCTGTTCCAGAACCCGGTCGATCTGGTCCACCACAACAATGGTGGGCGCAGGCGTCTGGACGCAATTCGGGCGTGAGAGGGTTTCGGACATTTTCGATTTCCTTGGATACTTGTGTCAGGCTGGTATTCCCAGCCGATAGGGATTGATTACTTTTACAGGGCAGGCTGTTCAGGGAAACGGGGTAGGGATCGACCCTCCCTGCACATCTTCAATAATCATGATCCGGCGCTGGACCGGGGGTGGTGCAGGCCAAGCGTCCGGATTTCGGACGCTTGCCTGATTTCGTGGAAATCCGCGCCTTCAATGAAGCGAACACGGTTTTCATTGAACCGCTTGCGCGCAGTTCCCTTCGGGCGATCGTGCAGGTTGTCCACCATCGCCATGGTGATAACGCGTTGCCCGCGATATTCCAGAATGGAGACTGGCCGACCATTAATCGTGACGTTGCTCATGCCGCGCGTCCTTCACGGCAGAGGGCAGGGGAAGCGTCAGCAGGGCCAGTTTGCTTCCTGCCAAGGGTCCGCACATTATGCGGATCCTTTTCGGCGCTGCGTGTTTTTTCAAGAATATCGACCAGCTCACTGGTCATGGTCCGGACCCGGCCTGCCGCGCGGTCCTCAAGCCACCGCTTGAGGTCTGGCGGCAGGCGGAAGTTCACGCGGGCACCCGCGATCCGTCCGTGTCGTCCTGACATATAAGCCTCTCCCGACTCAAAATGAATGTCTAACCAGCGTCAGGAGGTATATCTGCCACGGGATTTCCGTGGGTTCAGCCGCTCCATCAGCAGATCACGTCAACAAAGTCTGATATTCCGACATTCAATGCAAGAGAAAAGTTAGAATAACCGACAAAATATTATTCATGCTGAATTCGCTTTCCTTTTTATGGGAGGAACACAATATGAACGTCCTTAAAGGAGAGATCGATGGCAGTTACCGAACGAATCATCTTCCAGCCGTACACGTGGGGAAAACCCAAGCGAGCCGGTGCGCAGCTTGAGCCAGGCACGCCCATCGCATGTCGATCGGTAGAAGAGGGCAGGCGCAGGACCGATAAGGTCGCCGCTGGCGGCACGTCTATGGCTGGGGCTATTCTGGTCCGCATGGAAGTGGACGAGGATGCGGGAGATTACAGTGAGCCGGAGATACTTGAGAGCGTGGGTGACGTGCCGGAGATGGAGGAGTAGGCAAAAGAAAACCCCGCCGGAGCGGGGTTGCTATTCATTTGGATGTTATTTTTTTCGGTTCATAGATAGCAGCAATTTTCTTTGCCTCATCTCGACCACCAGGCAAGACACCTGCCTTAGTTAAAATATACCGAGGGAATCTAGTTGGAAGATATTCATGCCTAAACCACTCTCGGAAAGTCGCCAAACACTACAGTTGCATTTTGTGTTGAGTTCTGAATCTATGGGTAACCATGATTCAGGATATGATGAGTGGCGGTACGTCTGTTGAAGAGACGCTGGAATTA
>NZ_NKUF01000042.1 GCF_003206495.1 Gluconacetobacter entanii
GGATGATCAGATGCCTCGAGCATGGTTCTGCCCTCCAGAGAGTTTCAGCAAGCACACTCTGACACGGCGCGGCTCGCTATCCACTCCTCATGGAATCTGCTTCATGATGAGTGATCCGGTGCGGCTTTCGCCGACAAACGCGATGGCCCTGATGTCGGGATGTTCCGTCAGCGCCCGGCCCGCATCCTCGCCAAACCCGTTGACCAGGTTCCACACCCCCTTCGGCAGGCCCGCATCTTCGGCGATACGCACCAGCAGGCTTGCGGTCAGGGGAGAAAATTCCGCCGGTTTGTGCACCACCGTGCATCCTGCGGCCAATGCCGGCGCAATTTTCCATGTCGATAGCATGAACGGCGTATTCCATGGCGTGATCACGCCGACCGGTCCGATCGGTACACGGGTGGTCATGTTGACCTGCCCCGGTCCACGCAGGCTCAACCCATCGCGCGCGGTAGGGGCCTGGTCGGCAAAGAAACGGAAATTCTCCGCCCCGCGCAGGGCGGCCTTGGACATGAAACGCAGCGCCTGCCCGGTATCGACACATTCCAGCAGGGCGATTTCCTCCGCATGCGCCACAATGGCATCGGCAATGCGGTGCAGCAGTTTGCGCCGTGCCTCCCCGCCATAGGCCGCCCATTCCGCCATCGCATCACGTGCGGCACGCGCGGCAAGGTCCACATCCCGCCCGTCCCCATGCGCGACCTGCGCCAGGGGCTTGAGGTCGATGGGGGAAATCGTCTCGAACGTCCTGTTACTGATGGCGGGACATTCCTTCCCCCCGATATGGTTGCGCACACCATGTTCGCGAAACTGTGCCAGATAGCGGCCAACCTTGTCGATATTGTCCTGCAGTACGGACATCACGCCACTCCATTCCTTGCGCATGACGGGGTTTTCCCCCTCATGACGGATCCATATTTTTCCTGATGCTGACGGGACTTATGCCGCAGGTGCGCCGGTATTGCGCAGGCGCGCATGCATGGTGTTCTCCTTCCAGCTCAGCCGGGGGTCGATCTCGCGTATCTCCAGCGACAGTGCGAAATACGGGCGCGCCAGCAGGTGGCGTACTCCGTCGCGCGCTGTGGCGAAGATCATGTCGCCCACACGTTTCCTTTCCTCGGCACTGCGGCCCGCGCCAATGCGAAAGCTCATGTCTATGAATGAATTTTCACGATCAAGGTCGGCAATCGCCCATGCATCGGCCCGGAATGCCCGCACGCGTGGCGCGCCGGTTTCAAACAGGCCGCTCGACAGGATCGCGCGATGCACATCGACACACAATCCCTGCATATCGACCTCATTTTCGATATTTCCTGAATATTCCATCGTAAGGTGTGGCATGCTTCCTCCTTTTGGGGTTCGTGCTTCTATTTAACCTGTTAAGTATCATAACGGGGACAGCGTCCGTACGTTCTTCACATCTGTGGCATTTCAAGGAAGGATTCAAAATGGCAACGACTGGACATGACACGCGCCTCCTGCCCGGCTCCACGCTGCGGTCCCTGCCCATCGCCCTGCTGCGCGCACGTGAAAGCATCATGTCACGCTTCCGCCCGATGCTTGCCGCCCATGGCCTGACGGAACAGCAGTGGCGTGTCATCCGCATCCTTGATGAACATGGCTCGCTCGATGCGTCACACCTTGCCCGACTGGCCTTCATCCTGTCGCCAAGCCTGACGCGTATCCTTGCCTTCCTTGAGCGGGAGGGGATGATCCACAGCACCACCGACCCGCATGACCGCCGCCGCACCCTGCTGGGACTGACGCCGCAGGGGGTGGCAAAGATCGGCGCCGTGGCCCCTGACAGCGCGCGCATCTACCGCCTGATCGAGGAACGCTTTGGCCATGACCGGACGGAAGCGCTGCTCGACCTGCTCAACGAACTGGCTGAACAGGCCGACTGATCGCGCCCTATCCCCCGAAACTGCCGATCCGGGTGGGGACATGGACGTAATCACGGTCGAAATACAGCAGCGCATTTCCGTCGGGACGGACACGGATGCCCACGACCTCCCCGATCAGGATGTAATGCGTCCCCGCGCGGCGACTGTCGGCCAGCACGCAGTCAAAGGACACCATGGCGTCATGCAGCGCCTGGTTGCCAGAGGGCATGTCCTCCCACTGTGCATGGGCATAGCGTGCTTCCATGTCGCTGGTCCGGCCCGCGAAATGCCCGGCAAGGTCGCGATGGTCATGGCTGAGCACATTGACGCAGAAACGCCCGTTTTTCAGGAACAGGTCGCATTGCGCGGACATGCTGTTCATGCACACCAGCAGCATGGGGGGTTCGTCGGTGACAGAACACATCGCGGTGGCCGTAAACCCGCACCGACCCGCAGGCCCGCGCGTGGTGATGACATTCACCGGCGCGCAGACCCGGGCCATGGCGTTACGGAATTCGGTTTTGGAGACAGGGATATCTTTTGCGAAGGGGGTATCCATGACACACCTCATGCACAGCCGATGGGCGGCAGCCACGTGTCGCCGGTCCAGCCTTTTTCGTCATAATCGCTCATGCAGCAATCCACCAGCGCCTCCATGTCGCGCAGGATGCCGTTGCGTTCGGCCCCCTTGAGGATCTGCAGGCGGACTTCCTCCGGCGCGCCGGCGTAATTGAGTTCATACAGCGCATGCCGCCCGCCGAATTCCGTACCCGTTGCATCCCACAACAGCTTCATCAGCTTGATGCGCTCCACATGGCCGATGTCATTCGACCCACGGACATATTGCGACAGGTATTTATCAATCTCCGGATTATCAAAATCCCTGGCCGAGGACGGCAGGTAGATCAGGCCCGACGCCACCGTGCGGCGGATCAGGTCGATCACGCGGGGATAGGCCTCCGACATGAAGGCGCGATAGGACAGCGCCGCCTCCAGGTTGGGCAGGACCGCGCCGTTCACCCATTCGACGGGATTGCGCGCCATGGCGTTTGAAAAAGCCCAGAACATGTGACGGAATGCGATGACTTCGCCCAATGCCGCCTGGTTGCCGCGGAACGCATCGCCCCCGGTGCAGCGCAACGCCTTGGCCAGCGCGCCCGCAAGGAAATCAAGCTTGACCGCGAAACGCGTGCAGCCCTGGAAACAGTAGCCATGCATGAAGCCCGACGCCGGGTGGAAGGACATGATCTTCTTCGCATCGCGCAGGACGAGCACGTCCTCCCACGGGACAAACACGTTGTCGAGCACAAGGATCGCGTCATTTTCGTCAAAACGCGACGACAGCGGATAATCGAACGGCTGCCCCACGCGGTTGGCCGTTTCCTCGTACGAAACGCGGCAGATCATCTTGATGCCCGGCGCGTTCATGGGAACGATGAACATGACCGACATGGACGGGTCGCTGGTCACCGCGGCCGACCCTTGGGCAAGGAAGTTGCAGTGCGTCAGCGCGGACGACGTCGCCACCACCTTCGCCCCCGAGACGTAGATGCCCGCGTCCGTTTCCCTGGTGATATGCACGAAGACATCCTTGATGTCCTGCGCTTCCTTGTGGCGGTCGATCGGCGGGTTCACGATGGCGTGATTCATGAACAGGACACGTTCCTGCGCACGTTTGTGCCAGGCCAGCGCATTGTCGCGGAACGGCCCGTACCAGTCGGCATTGGCGCCCAGCGTATTCATCAGCGCCGCCTTGTAATCGGCCGTGCGCCCCATCCAGCCATAGGACATACGCGCCCATTCGGCGATGGCGCCCTGCTGCGCCACAAGGTCATCGACGCTGTGGGCGACACGGAAATATTTGTGGGTGAACCCACCCGATCCCGTATCCGTTGGGGAGGTCAGGACTTCCTTTTTCGCCGGGTCATGCAATGCATCATACAGACGCGCCAGTGAACGGACCGAATTGCGCATCGCCGGGTGCGTGGTCACGTCCGTCACGCGTTCGCCATTGATGAAGACGCTGCGCCCGTCACGCAGGGATTCGAGGTACTCCGCCCCGGTAAAGGGCAGGACCGGCGCATGCGTGGCGCGGGATGCGGGGATGGCGGTGTCGGTGGTGGCCGCCTTGGCGGAAATGGGGGTCGTCATTCTTTTCCTCCCGTTTTTCCGCAATTTTTATGTTGACAGGCCACCACGCGCCATGGACGGAACAGGAAAAAAAATGGACTTTTCCAAAAAATGAAAACACCTGATCCCATACCAAGCTTTTTTGTTTACGGACTTCCCGACAGGCTGGTCGATATCGGGTTCGTCCATGTCGAAACCGTGATGGCGCGACGCAACATGCACAACGGAAATGTCGCACCGCACAAACATGAACAGATGGGACAACTGACGTTCTGGACCACCGGCGGCGGCACCTATTACATGGAGGACCGGACCCTGCGTTTCGCCGCCCCCGCGATCACGTTCATGCCCAGCCATGTCGTGCACGGGTTCAACGTATGCGGGCGGTCGGATGCGATTGTCCTGTCGATTGCCGACGGGGCGCTGACGGCCATTTCCACCCTGATCCACCGGCCACTCGACACGCCATTGATGGTGGAGGGATCAACCGACCGTCCCGAATGGCGGCGGCTTGGCGCGCTGATGGAAATCATGCAGCAATGCTATAACGATGCGCCAACCGCCGCGAGTCCGGCCATCTCCGGCCTTGCCGCGACATTGCTGGAACGGGCATGGCGCCTGGCCGATGATACGCAGGTTGCGCCACAGGACGCGCGCACGGTCCTGGCACGGCGGCTGCGCACCACGATCAACCGCCATTTCCGCGAGGAATGGTCCGTTGAGCGCTATGCCACCGAACTGGGCAGCACGCCCTACCTTCTGGGACGTGCGGCACGACAGGCGTTCGGCCTGTCGGTCATGCACATGGTCCATGAACGCCGCCTGCTGGAAAGCAAGCGGCTTCTGCTGTTTACCGTCAGGTCAATCGAGGACATCGCGATCGAGGTCGGCACACAGGACCCGGCCTATTTCTCCCGCTTTTTCCGCCGTTATACCGGGGTGTCACCCGGCCGGTGGCGCAAAAGCCAGATCGAACACATGCGCGGCCATGGCGATGGCGCGCCATATCAGGAACCGGGCCGCATCGCGCCTGATGCACCGGACCGCACGACGATTCAGGAAACATCATGAATAAAAGTTTTTGGTGAAGCTTTTTTCAAAAAGCTTCAAAGAACACCGCCTTTTTAAAAAAAGTCCGCACCCAAAAACTTTTATTATTTATCAATCACTTTTCTTGAAATACTTCCCGCCCTCACCTCACTCGGGGTCCGGCCATAGCGCATGCGGAAACTGCGTGAAAAATGTGCGGCGGACGAAAACCCGTGCAGGCTGGCGATCCCTTCGAGCGTCATATGCGCAAACCCCGGATCCCGCAGCGCATGATGGCAACACTCCAGACGGCAACGCAGGATATGGCGTTCGGGCGTCTCCTCACGCAGGGCAAAGGCGCGGTACAGGCCCCGGCGCGAACAGCCAAGGGCCGCGACGATCCGCCCCACGTCCAGCGCGGGATCCGACAGGTGCCGGAGAATGAACGCCTCCGCCCGATGCAGGACGGATCCGTGCGATACCGCCTGCCGCCTGCCGGTTACGGACAGGTCGGGCAACGTCCCGATCAGGTTTCCCATCGCATCGCGCAATGCGTCCAGTCGCACGGCACGCGCCCCCTCCGCCCTGCTGTCACACGCCATACGCTGCATGCGGGCGGCACGTCGCATCATGTCCATCACCAGCGCGGCCAGACCGTCATCATCCCCCAGCACGCGCGGCCGGTCGCATGCGCCGCGCAGGCCCGATGGCAACAGGTCGATCGGGGCCTGGAAGATCATGCTGCCGCACCGCGCGGCAGAGGTGAAAATGAAGGGACGTTCCGGCCGGTAAAGCAGCAAGCACCGGGGATCAAGCATCGCATGAAACCCGTCCTGCGTGAAATGATCCGTCCCGTGTTCCATCAGGATCATCTTCAGCACATCGCCCTGTCCCGCGCCGCGGATGGTGCGCGCCACGTCGGACAGGCAGACAAAACGGCATCCATCGGCCTGCACGGCGCTGATTTCATGCCATCCCCCCGCCCCGACGGCCACATGGCGACCAACCGAGGGGAACAGTGTCGCGAAACGTCCCGCAAATACCGCCTGCGCGCCCAATGCCTGCACCGCGCCTGTCACTCCATCGTGTCGGAAGCTCTTCGATTTGCACAATATGACGCATGCGACAGGACTCTTTTCCATCAAACAATCGTCATGGGAATGTGGACGGGCGACGTGGGTGGCACGCTGGGTCAAGGAGCGTATTATGGTGCGACGCAAAAAATTGCTGAAACCACAAGGAATGTCCGCGTTTTCGCAACACATGCCCGGCCGGGCGCGCGTTCATGATTGACATCCCCTGCCGCACGCATGTGCGATGCCGCGCGGATACAAAACCGTGGACATGAAAACACATGCCCCACACACACAGGAACCGGCCATGACCCAGCCCCCCGCCCCTGCCCTCCTGCCAGAAGTCAGCACGTTCCTTGCCCGCAGGCACGCAATCTTTGTCGATGGCCGCCCCACTTCCTCCGGGGAGGAGGGCCGGATGGAGGTCCATGACCCCGCCACCGGCACGGTGATCGCAACGGTGGCCGACGCCTCGGTGCGGGATGTGGACCATGCGGTCAAACGCGCGCATGTGGCCTTTGCCGACGGGCGCTGGCGCGGCCTGCCGCCGGGGACGCGCGAACGCATCCTGCTGCGTCTGGCCGACCTGGTGGACTCCCATGCCGAGGAACTGGCCCAGCTTGAGACGCTGGAGCAGGGAAAATCCATCTGGCTGTCGCGCGCGGTGGAGGTCGGCGGCGGGGCGGCGTGGCTGCGCTATGCCGCGGGGCTGGCCACCAAGCTGACGGGCCGCACGCTTGACGTCTCCATCCCCATGCCGCCCGGCGCATCGTGGAGCGCCTTTACCCGCCGCGAACCGATCGGCGTGGTGGCGGGCATCGTGCCATGGAATTTCCCGCTGATGATCGCGATCTGGAAGGTGGCACCCGCGCTGGCCGCTGGCTGTTCGATCGTGGTGAAACCGGCGGAAACCACGCCGCTGACGCTGCTGCGCCTGGCGGAACTGGCGATTGATGCGGGCGTGCCGCCGGGCGTGTTCAACGTCGTGACGGGATCGGGCCGTGTGACGGGGGATGCCCTGATCCGCCATCCGCTGGTGGCGAAAATCAGCTTTACCGGCTCCATCCCCACTGGCCAGCATGTCGCACGGGTTGCTGCCGACCGCCTGACGCGCGTGACACTGGAACTGGGTGGCAAGAACCCGGCCATCGTCCTGCGCGATGCCGACGTGGCGGATACGGTCGCGGGCCTGATGGGGGCGGCCTTCCTCAACCAGGGGCAGGTCTGCGCCGCCTGCGCGCGCATCTATGCCGAGGGGCCGGTCTTCGACCAGCTTGCGGCGGGCCTGCACGATGCCCTCGGCAGCCTGAGCGTCGGGCCGGGGATGGAGCCTGCGGCACAGGTCACGCCACTGGTCTCCGCCACGCATCGCGACCGGGTAGAGGAATACCTGCATGACGCGATCGACCGGGGGGCGAACGTCCTGCAGGGGCCGGGCGTGCCGTCACAGGGATATTACGTCCGCCCCACGGTCATCGTGGACCCCGCGCCCGACCTGCGCCTGACGCGCGAGGAGGTCTTTGGCCCCGTCGTCTCCCTGACCCGTGTCCGGGACGCGGCAGAGGCGCTGGCGGCCGCCAATGACACGGAAATGGGGCTGGCGGCCAGTGTCTGGACCCGCGACCTGAAGGCGGCGATGGCGCTGCCGCAGCAGTTGCGCGCGGGCACGGTCTGGGTCAACAGCCATGTCGGCATCGATCCCAACATGCCCTTTGGCGGGGTCAGGATGTCGGGCGTGGGGCGCGATTTCGGCGTGGACTGGCTGCATGCCTATACCGAGGAAAAATCCATCTGCATCCGCCACTGAACCGCGCGACAGGCCACACGTCATCATCACCGCCCCGGCAGAAGGGCGGACACACGACACCAGAACAACCAGAAGCCGTGGTCCCACACGGTCAGGAACGTCCCATGACGCTGCGCATCTTTTCCCCGGCCCGCTGGCTGATGGCACTGCTGTGCCTGCTGGTGGCGCCGCCCGCGTCCGCCGCGCGCTCGGACACGCCCCCCGTCGCCACCGCGCAGGAGGAACAACAGCCCGGCGACTGGCCCTCCTACGGGCGTACCCCCTCCGAACAGCGCTACAGCCCCCTGTCGCAGATCGATCGCCGCACGGTGGGGCAACTGAAGCTGGCATGGTATCTGGACCTTGATTCCAACCGGGGGCAGGAAGGCACGCCCCTTGTCGTCAATGGCGTCATGTACGCCACCACGAACTGGAGCAGGGTCAAGGCGCTCGACGCCGCGACGGGGCGGGTGCTGTGGGAATATGACCCGCGCACACCGGGCGACATCGCCCTGCGCGGATGCTGCGATACGGTCAACCGGGGCGCTGCGTACTGGGAGGGAAAGGTCTATGTCGGGACGTTCGATGGCCGCCTGATCGCACTCGATGCGCGCAACGGGCGGCCCGTATGGTCGGTCAACACCATCCCGGCCGACGCCACGCTGGGCGATATCCGTTCCTACACCGTCGATGGCGCGCCACGCATCGCCCATGGCGTGGTCGTCATCGGCAATGGCGGGGCCGAATTCGGTGCACGCGGCTTCGTCTCCGGATTTGATGCGCGCACGGGGGCGCTGAAATGGCGGTTCTATACCGTGCCCGCACCGGGCAACCGGCCCGACCATGCCGCGTCGGATGCCACGCTGTCACGCATCGCATGGCCGACATGGCAGCCCGATGGCGGCTGGACCCGGTCGGGGGGCGGCGGAACGGTGTTGGATTCCATCGTCTATGACCCGGTGACGGACCTGCTCTATATCGGTGTGGGGAACGGATCGCCATGGAACTACCGCTTCCGTTCCAACGGGGTGGGCGACAACCTGTTTCTGGGCAGCATCGTCGCCCTGCGCCCACAAACAGGTGAATATGTCTGGCATTTTCAGGAAACGCCGAAGGACCAGTGGGACTTTACCGCCAGCCAGCACATCATGACGCTTGACCTGCCAATTGACGGGCAGGTGCGCCATGTGATCGTCCATGCGCCAAAGAACGGGTTTTTCTATGTCCTTGATGCGCGCAGCGGCGAATTCCTGTCGGGCACGCCCTATGTTTTCCAGAACTGGGCCGATGGCCTGGACCCGGTGACGGGACGCCCGCGCATCCGGCCGGAGGCGATGTGGTCCCTGACGGACAGGCCATGGGTGGGCATCCCCGGCGCACTGGGCGCGCATAACTGGCAGCCCATGGCCTACAGCCCGCGTACGGGCCTGGTCTATATCCCGGCGCAGCAGATCCCGGCGCTGTACAAGACCCCGGACAGGGTCCGGCTGCATCCCGTGGGCCTGAACCTCGGTGCGGAAATGGCGGCAGGCAGCGCGCCCGACGACCCCGCCGCCCGTACGCAGGCGGCAAAGGCCCTGCAGGGCTGGCTGCTGGCATGGGATCCCGTGGCGCAGAAAGCCCGCTTTCGCGTCGATCACAGGGGACCGTGGAATGGCGGCCTGCTCGCCACCTGGGGCGATCTGGTGTTCCAGGGACTGGCGAACGGGGAATTCCATGCCTATGACGCCACAAACGGGCAGGACCTGTTCCGCTTCAACGCGCAAAGCGGCGTCATCGCGCCACCTGTGACCTATATGGCCGGCGGCCGGCAGTTCGTCGCGGTGGAGGTCGGATGGGGCGGGATCTATCCGCTGCTGGTGGGGGGCATGGCGCGGACGGGCGGATGGACCGTCAATCATTCGCGCATCCTTGCCTTTGCACTGGATGGTGACGCGACGCTGCCGCCCTCGGGGCAGAAGGGTTTCCTGCCGGTTGCCCCACCCGTGGATTATGACGCGCAACAGGCGGGGGCCGGGTATGTCCATTACCAGAATTTCTGCATCGCCTGCCATGGCGACAACGCGGAATCGGGTGGCGTGCTGCCTGACCTGCGCTGGTCCGGGGCGATCCGCACGCCAGAGGGGTTCCGCAATGTCGTCCTGCACGGAGCGCTGACGGCCTATGGCATGGGCAGTTTCGCAAGCGTGCTGGATGACTGGCAGGCCGAACAGATCCGGCAGTTCCTGATAAAGCGTGCCAATGACACCTATGCCCATGAAATGCACATCCGCGACAATCCCGCAGGCGTGCCGGAAGGCATAGATAAGGATTAAACGTTTTCGGGTGCCGCCTTCTGATCCAAAAAGGCGGCGTTCTTTGAAGCTTTTCAGATCAAAAGCTTCACCAAACACTTTTTGCGATTGCAGCCGGCGCATGAAGGGCGGTTTGTTTTCGGTTCCGAAACATCCTGCCTGCATCAGCGATGATTCATAAAATGTTCATCCCGTTCCATCCCATAAAACTGTCGCAATGGGTGGGCGCGGCGGTATGGCATGTGTATAGACGGCGCATGCAGCATGTGACCCCGACCCTTCGCCCCACGTCATTCGCGCTTTCCCGGCAGGAGGCCGCGCTGATTGGCGTGACCATGATCTGGGGGACGACGTTCCTCATCGTCCACCTTGCGATGCAGTCGTGCGGCCCGCTGTTCTTTGTGGCCATACGCTTCCTTGCCGCCGGGGGCGCCAGCCTGCTTGTCTTTCATAAATCCATGCGTGCGCTCACGCTGCGCGAACTTGGCGCGGGCATTGCCATCGGCATCAGCATCTTCATGGGCTACAGCCTGCAGACCTATGGCCTGCAGACCATCACCAGCAGCCAGTCCGCCTTCATCACCGCGATGTACGTGCCCATGGTGCCCCTGCTGCAATGGGTCGTGCTGCGCCGCATGCCGCACCTGATGAACTGGATCGGCATCGGCCTCGCCTTTGTCGGGCTGCTCCTGCTGGCGGGACCGGACGCGGGGGCCGGGACGTTCAGCCGCGGCGAGGCCGCAACCCTGCTGGGCACGGTCGCCATCGCAAGCGAGATCATCCTGATCAGCCGTTTCGCCGCACAGGTGGACAGCAGGCGCGTCACGGTGGTGCAGCTTCTGGCGGCCGGGGTGCTGGCGTTTGCCACGATGCCGCTGGGCGGGGAATCCGTGCCGCATTTTTCATGGGTGTGGCTGGTCTGTGGCGGGGGGCTGGGCATTGCCAGCGCACTGATCCAGTTGACGATGAACTGGGCGCAGAAGGCGATTTCCCCCACGCGCGCCACCGTCATTTACGCAGGCGAGCCGGTCTGGGCCGGGATCATCGGGCGTATCGCGGGCGAACGGCTGCCGCCGCTTGCGCTGCTTGGCGCGGTGTTCATCATTGCCGGGGTGGTCGTGGGGGAATGGCGGCCGCGTGGGCGCAGGGTTGTAAATGACGGGTAAGGGAGAGATGTTCTTTTTTGCAAAAAAGAACCAAAAACTCTTATCCATTCTGGAAATTATTCCAAACAGTCAGGAAATTCCCAGACTTTCAAAAGTTTTTGGTGAAGCTTTTTCCAAAAAGCTTCAGACCCCCACATCCGCCAGCATGACATAGGCCACCTCACGCGCCGTAACCTCCAGACTGGTGCATGCACTGATCGCGGCCGCATCCCCCGCACCCAGCACCTGCCCATCGACCGCCACCTGCCCCGACACCACCAGCAGATACAGCGCCCGCCCCGGCACGGTGGCATAGGCCGCCCCCTCCCCCGCCCGCAGCGTGGCGTCGAGCAGCCGTGAACTCGCCCGGATGGTCAGCGGCGCGCCATCGATGATGTCGGCCTCCTCCTCCGGGTCGTCCTCCGGAAAGCCGGAGGCAAGGATGCGAAACCCGCCATCTTCCTGCGCGGGACAGGCCTCGCGCACTTCCGCCTCCGGGTTGCCGCCTTCGTCATCGGGCAGGAACCAGAACTGCACGAAGCCGCCCCCCTGCGCCCCCGCACGCCACGCCAGACCGTTGACCCCGTCCCCGGTGCCGAGCGCCTGCACGCTGCCGGGCGGCAGGGTGGCGGGCGCAAAGCCCGGACCGGTGAAATGCAGCGCCCGGGCACCCGTCCATGTCAGGATTTCGGTATTTTCCTCCGCCCCCAGCGCAAAGGTCGCACCGGCCTCCATGGTGGCGACATTGACGACACGCAGCCGTCCCCAATGCACCCGCCCCGCATCCGCGCAGGTGCGAAATGCAAAGTGACAGCGCAGCGTCACACCGGCGTCAGTAAGGCACCCGAATGTTGCGGCCCTGCGGATCTCGATCATCGTGCCTTCCCTCCACTGGCGGCCTGTGACACATGCGCGTGCTTTGCGGGCGGCAGGGGATAGGTCGTCTCCCACCCGCCGCCCAGCGCGCGATAGAGCCGCGCGACCGAGGTGGAGACCCGCGTCGTCGCCTGCACCAGTTCGCTCTGCGTCGCCAGCAGGGCGTTCTGCATCGTCAGCACGTTGAGGAAGTCCGAAGCCCCCTGCACATACTGCGCCTGCGCCGTATCGACCGCGATCTGGTTTTCCGCCACCGCTTCGGCCAGTCGGTCACGCTGCCCCTGTGCCGCGGCAAAATCGGCCATCGCGTCGTCGATTTCCTGCCACGCCTTCAGGATGGTCCGCTGCAGCATGACGGCGGCCTCCTTCTGCTGCGCCTTGCGCAGGCGCAACTGCCCGGTCAGGCGTCCGCCCTCGAAAATCGGGAAGGTCGCGGTCGGGCCGAATCCATACTGCCGCGACGCCCACGATCCCAGTCCGCTGAACTGCAACGCCTGCACGTCGAGGCTGCCCGACAGGGTGACGCGGGGGAAGAAATCCGCAATCGCGACGCCGATATTGGCGGTGGCGGCATGCAGGCGTTCTTCGGCCATGCGGATGTCGGGCCTGCGATCGGCAAGCTGCGACGGCAGGCCCACGGGCACCGAATCGGGCACCGGCGGGATGGCCCCCGGCTTGCCCAGCATCGCCGTCAGCGCGCCGGGTTCGCGCGCGACAAGGAAGCTGAGCGCGTTCACCAGATGGACTTCCTGACTTTTCAACACTGGCAGGCGCGATTCGAACGTGTGCAGTTGCCCGGTGGAATCCGCCACGTCCAGACGGGTCGCCGCCCCTTGGGTGTACCGCTGGGTCGTCAGGTCCACGCTGTGTTTCGCGATGTCGATATTATGTTCGACAATCGCGATCTGCGCCTGCACCCCGCGCAGGTCGATGTAATCCTGCGCCGTTTCCGCCATCAACGACACCAGGACGTCGCGGCGCATGTCCTCGGTCGCGTGCATGGCGGCGGTCGCGGCCTCCACCTGCCGGCGGACATGCCCCCAGAAATCCACCTCCCACGAGGCATTCATGCCATATTGCGGCAGGTTGAATGACGGGTTGCCCACGCTGCCGGGAAAGGCGGTGGGGCCGAACCCCTGCGTCCCGCTGGCGACACTGCCCGCGTTCTGCTGTTCCATCGTGCCCAGCAGGCCGAGCACGCCGTTCGTGCTGGCGCGTTCGCGGGCGTAGGACGCATTGGCCTCCGCATGGGGGAACTGCGCCGCACTGGCGATGCGGCGTTCGGCCATGCTCTGCGCAAAGCGGTAGGCAGCGGCGCGCAGGTCAAGGTTGGCGCGCACGACCTCCGCCTCCAGCGCGCTCAGGGTGGGATCGTGGAAGATCGACCACCACTGCGCATCCATGCCGGTCTGTACCACCGTGCTGTCTGCGGGCGCCATGCTCTGGTGCCAGTCATGCGGGGCGGTGTTGCGCGATTTGTGGTAATTCGGCCCGACCGCGCATCCCGCCAGCGCCAGCAGGACCACACCGCCCGACAGGCGCGCGCACATCGTGCGAAAGGGGGTCATGGGGTTCACTGCCATATGTACCGCTCGTCATGCGCATGTGCCCCGTCGGGGGTGGAGGCGGTATTGATCCGTGCCTCCACCGACATGCCGACACGCACCTTCGCCGCGAGTGGCTGCCCGGGGTCAAAGACCAGTTTCACGGGAATACGCTGCACCACCTTGGTAAAGTTGCCGGTGGCGTTGTCGGGCTGGATCGGGGCGAAGGCGACGCCGGTGGCGTGGGCAAGGCTGTCAACATGCGCCTTCAGCGGATGCCCGGGGAAGGTATCGACCCAGATGACCGCCGCCTGCCCGGTCTGCACATGCGTCAACTGCGTTTCCTGAAAATTCGCCAGCACATAGGCCGCCTGCGTCGGCACCACCGCCAGAAGGCCCGTGCCCGGATGGACATACGCCCCCACGCGCACGCCACGTTCGCCCACCACGCCCTCCACCGGGGCGGGGATGGTGCAGTACGACAGGTTCAGTGTGGCCTGATGCTCCTCGCCCCTTGCACGCAGCAGGTTGCCCTGTGCGCGCTGCAACTGCGCCTGCAGGACGGACACCTGCCCCACCGCCGCGTCCACGGCCGCCTGGTCGCGCGCGACCGTGGCCTCCGCCTCGCTAAGCCGCGCGTCGGAGGACTGGCGCTGCTCCACCGTGCCGGCGCCCCCCACCGACAGGTTGCGGTACCGCGCCGCGTTCTGCCGCGCGAACACCAGCGCCGCCTGGTCCGCCTGTACTGCGGCGCGCGCGCCCGCGATGACCGCCTGCTGGCGTGCGAGTTCGGCGGTCAGGTTCGCGACCTCCCCCTCCGACGCCGCGACATTGCCCCGCGCGACCTCCAGCGCCGCGCGGTAATCGTCATCCTCGATATGGGCCAGTTCCTCGCCGGGGCGGACATGTTCGTTGTCCTGCGCCACCACGCGGTCGATACGGCCCGACACCTTGGGCGCGACCGTCGTGAAATCGGCGGTGACATAGGCATCGTTGGTGTATTCATCAACGCCGTTACCGTTGACGAGGCGCGCGCCCACATACGCGCCACACGCCAGCACAATGGCCGTCGCACCGGAAATGAGGAGGGGTTTCCTGTAGATCATGACCTGTTCCTGTCGTGCCTAGCCAGCACGCTGAGAAGGGGATGGGGCACGGGGGGGATAGACGCGATGCGGCAGGAGCAGGTTCATCACCGCATAGCCAAGGCACGCCCAGACCAGCAGGAAATAGATGTCCACCAGCGCCAGCACGAGCGCCTGCTCATGCACATAGGTGTGGAAGACCTGCAGCGTGTTGGCCGCGACATGCCCGGCATCGGGCGACGTGGCCGAAAGCTGCCCCGAAATCGCGTTTCCCTGCCCCGCCAGCGCGGTGGCATGGGTGCCGTGATGGTCGAGCAGCATGGTGGAGTGGTACTGTTCGCGCCGCCGCGACAGGGCGGAGAACAGGGCGAAGGCCACCGCATTCGCCAGTCCCTTGAGCATGTTGACCATGCCGGAAATGAATGGACCGTCCGCAGGCCCCAGCGCCATCGTCGCGAGCATCAGCGTGGGAATGACGGTCATTGGCTGCCCAAAGACCTGAAGGATCTGGATGGGATAGAAATTGTCGCGCACCCAGTCCACCGTCAGCCACGTGCCCAGCCAGCTTGCCAGTGCAAGGCACAGCATCCCCGCAGACAGGATATAGCGGCAGTCCACCTTGCGGTTGTTGCAGATCGCGGCGATCAGCGGCAGCATCAGCAGTTGCGGCAGGGCCACCACCAGCGAGATCGGCGCGGCCTGCACCGGGCGATAGCCACGCACCGCCTCCAGATAGGTGACAGGCACATCCGTCATCAGCGCGCAGATCGCCAGGATCCCGATCAGCGACAGCAGGGACGCCTGGATATTGCGGCTTTTCCAGTACTGGATCTTGAAATAGGGGCTGGGGTGAAATGCCTCGTTCACCACAAAGACGACAAAGGCCGCACCACCCCAGAAGGTCAGGTTCGTAATCACCGGGGAGCGGAACCAGTCCAGCCGGTCGCCCTGGTACAACACGGTCACCAGCGCGCAGATCGCGGGCAGGCCCACCAGCAGGCCGAACCAGTTGAACTTCTCGAACCGTTCCAGGTGCATGGGATCGCGCGGCAGGCCATAGGCCATCATCGCGACCGCCACCGCCGCCATGGGCACGATTTCCCAGTACAGCCACCGCCAGCCCACATCCTCGAACCAGAAGGCCTCCAGCGGGACGCCAAGGTTGGGGCCGAAGGTCGCACTCATGGCGTATCCGGCGATGCCGAACACCCGGATCTGTGGCGGCAGGTATTTCAGCATGACCGTCATCAGCACCGGCGGCAGGCACCCGCCCGTCAGGCCCTGCGCCGCGCGCAGGATGCACAGCGACGTCACATCGGGCATGAACGGCGCGGGAATGGACAAAAGCGCCATCGTCGCGGTCATGAAGATGGAAAAACGGTAGATGGAAAACGACATGTAGAACCATGGCGTGAACGCCATGGCCGCAATATTGAATGCCTCGTAGATGGAGATCACCCACGTGCCTTCATCGTGGCCGATATGCATCGCGCCCCGGATGTCCGACAGGCCGATTTCGGTTACATGTTCATTGAAGCCCGCGACATGCACCGCAAGCAGCATGCCAAGGCAGCCAATGACCGTGCGCAGGCCAAAGGGCGGGATATAGGACGGCATGGGCGGCGGCGCATGCACGACCGGCGCGCCACCCGGCAGTTCCCCGGGCGATCCCGCGGCTATGGTGGATGACATGAAGACCTCGCATTGATCGCGGGGTCAATCTATGGGTGTCGTTTGGATAAATAAATTGCAATTGCCTCACTCGTTGAGTGCGTCTGGCGCACTCAACGCGGGGTGCTTGTTTTTCATCTGCAGGCAGAGTTCACGCACCGTCCGGCGCAGCCAGCGATGCAGCGCGTCCTTGTCATTGCGCGGATGCCACGCCTGAAGTCCCGTCAGCGGGGCGCTGGGAAACGGCAGTTCGAACGCACGCAGGCCGATTTCGCGATGGGGCAGGGTCTCGATCACGATATCGGGCATCAGCATGATCAGGTCATAGCTGCGCAACGTCTCGATCATCGTGAAAAATGTCGGCACGATCAGGACAATCCGGCGCGTCAGCCCCCGCGCCGCCAGCATTTCGTCAATCGCCCCGCTGTAGCGGTCCTGGCGCGAGATGCTGATCTGGTCGAACTGCACGAACCGCTCCAGCGTCAAGGGCTGGCGGAAGATGGGATGGGCCTTGCGCGCGAAACCGCGAAAGCCGGTGGTAAACAGGCTCTGCGTGCGGATTTCGGGCTTGAACGGCAAAGGCGCGCCGATGAACAGGTCGGCATGGCGTTCACGCAGGCTGAGGCTGACATCATCATGGCGGTCATGGGAAATGAAGCGCAGGGTGACGCCGGGACATTCGGCACGCAGCCGTTCCAGCAGGGCCGCCCCCAGCGTGCCAAGGAACAGGTCATCGGCCTGTATGGTAAAGACCGGGCGGATGCGCGACAGGTCGAGGTGCGCGTCATTGCGGAACAGGCCCGTCGCCTGCGCCACGACGGCATGCACCTGCTGCTGCAACTCCAGCGCGCGTGGCGTCGGTGTCATGCGCCGCCCGGCCTGCACGAAGATCTGGTCGTCAAACGCCACGCGGATACGTGACAGGGTACGGCTCATGGCGGGGGGGCTGAGGTTCATGCGGCGCGCGGCGGCGGCCACGCTGCCTTCCTCAAGCAGGACGTCAAGTGCCACGAGCAGGTTCAGGTCACGATGGTGCATGCAATCCCTTCCGCAAAACCGCAGGCCACCCGCATCATGACGGGCATGACGTCCCCTGCATGGCCGCACGATGCCGCCGCGCGTTGAGCAGGGTCAAGACCAGCACCACAAGCGCACCCCCGCCCACCGTGAACATCAGCGCGGGCGCAAGCCCCGTGCCAAGGAAGGAGGCAATGCCCGTCTGCAAAAGCGCGTTGCTCGCCGCGATCAGGTTTCCGCACTGATAGGCAAGGCCGGGAAAGGTCGCGCGCACCGCAGGGGGCGAAAGCTCGCTGAGATAGGCGGGCACCACGCCCCACGCCCCCTGGATGCAGAACTGGATGCACACCGCCCCCACCGTCAGCCACACCGCCGAGTGCGGCAGCGTCCACAGCGCCAGCAGCGGCAGCGTCAGCACGGCGGCGAGTGCGATGCTGTACTGCCGCCCGATCCGTTGCGACAGGATGCCAAAGGCCATCCCGCCAATGATGGCGGCGATATTGTACAGCACGACAATCAGCGTGATGGTGGGATGGGGCAGTCTGCGTTCAAGCCCGAGGAAGACCTTGGGATACAGGTCCTGTGACCCGTGGCTCATGAAATTGAACGCCGCCATCAGCGTCACGGCGAACACGCACAGCGCGAAATTGCCCCGGATGAAAGGCCACAGGCCTGCCTGCGCCGCAGTATTGGTCGCGCCCGAACGCTGGCGCGCCAGCCATTGCGGGCTTTCGGGCACGCGGGCCCAGATATACAGCGCGGAGAACAGCGCACCGCCGCCCAGCACGAACAGCCCCCGCCACCCCATGACCGGCAGCAGGAGGAACGCCAGCGACGCCAGCAGGTATCCCGCCGGATACCCGGCCTGCAGGATGCCCGACGCCATCCCCCGCCACGAGGCCGGGACGCTTTCCATGATGAGCGAGGTACCAACCCCCCATTCCCCGCCCAGCGCGATCCCGAAAAGTGCGCGCAGGCACAGGAAGGTCGCAAGCGTGGGGGCAAAGGCCGACAGGACCTCGATCAGGGAATAGACCATGATCGTGGTGATCATCACCGGCTTGCGCCCGTACCGGTCGGCCGCGCGCCCGCACACGAACGCCCCGACGGGACGTGTCAGCAGCGTCAGCGTGGGCGCGAGCAGTACGGCCTCCAGCGAGACGTGAAAGCTGCGCGCGACATCGTCAAGCGTGAACAGGACAATGAAGAAATCACACGCATCAAGCATCCATGCCAGGAGGGAGGCGGCAACCACATGACGGGCCGTGGCGATATCCCCATCACGCAGGCCCGCCGGCATGGCCGGGTCATCCATATTATTGTTCGTGTCCATACCCTGTACCGTCCGTATTTCCTGACCCGGACTGTGGCATGCCGGGGGGATCGCAACCATGCGCCGGGGACTTCACGAAGGGGCGACCGCCGGAACGATTACGTGACCTGTCGGCAGGAAGGCCACCTGATGAAAGCCGGAAGTTTCCCGGCACCAAATTTTTTCAAAAATGCATCGTCCCTTGAACGATTTTTCAAAAACCCTCACCAGAAGATTCCAAGGGATTGTCTGAAAATAATAAAAGTTTTTGGTGAAGCTTTTTTCAAAAATCTTCGAAAGACGTCGCCTTTTTAAAAAAGGCGACACCCAAAAACTTTTCCCTATTTTTTTTCAACGGATTGTTTTCAAACAGTCTCTAAAGATTGGCAATGACCTTCAGGCCGACCAGCATGGCGTTGGGAATGACCGAGGTCTCGCCGGGGCGCATCATGTATTCGAATTCCGGCGTCACCACCAGTCCGGGGGTGACGGGAATGCCGTAATACGCCTCCAGCACGGCGGAATGGGTCTGCGGGCCGTTGACATATGCCCCCATCGACATGCCCGCCGCCTGCCGCAGGCTCTGGCCATAGGTCAGGCGTGGACTCATCTGGTAATAGGAATACATCACCCCGAAACGGTCATAGGGCCGGTGCGGGATCAGTCCCAGCAGGGACGCGCCGAAATAGAACTCGTCCGAAAAGGTCGAGATGCTGGGCGTATTGTGGATATATCCCGCCAGCAGGTAACCACCGGCCATCTGGTGTTCGCCATGCTTGCGGTACACCATCTGGTCCGCCTCGATATAGAACGTATCGCGCGGCTTTTCCTTGTGCGCATGGATATAGGCCTGATAGGCGGCCGGGATGGTCCCGATCAGGTCGGGATAGGGGGACGTGTCGTGGCCGAAGCCGAATTTGTAATGGCCGGGCAGGTTGCGCGCGCCAAAAAACGGCTCCCACGTCAGTTCGACCGGGGTCTGGATGCCGGTCGTGGTCTCGCTCCCCCAGGCCCATCCGGTATTGTCCTGTGCCTTCGGCCCGATCTTGTAAATCCCGGTCCGCAGCGTCAGGTCGCGCGTCGGACGGAACCGCACGGTCCCGCCCCATGATGTCTTGGGATAGACACTCCATCCCGGTGGCTCGCGGATGGCCATGGGGGCAGAGCACTGCATCATGAAGGTGCACAGCAGCACCGACGTGCCATAGGTATGGGTCAGCGCGATGCGGCCGACATTGATGTTGATGCGGTGATGCAGGAACGATTTTTCCACATACAGGTCCGCAAGGCGCGCCGCCGCCGGTCCATGGATGCTCCACACCTCCGTCAGCAGGACATTGCGTTCGCCCACATGGTCCCACCCCACCTGCCGTCCCTCGCGGTTCATGACGATGCCGTGCAGGAACCAGCCGTTCAGCCCCACCAGTTTCCCAAGGTCGAACAGCATGCTGACGCGCAGGTCATGCACATAGTCGATGCCCTTTGACAGGCCACCGCCCACATTGGCCATGCTCTCGCCCTTGTAGGTCAGTTCGAACGTGAAGCCGCGATTGCTCAGCCACTCCCGCCATGGCCTGATCTGCGGCACGAGGTTGCCAAAGGACTGTTCCGCGACGAAATACCCGGCGCTGAGGTCGCTTTTGCGCAGGGCGTCGTCATTATGGCTCAGCAGCGCCTAAATGCTTTCGGTGTCAAACAGCGCCTCAAGCCGTTCCTCGGCAATGGGCCGCTTGGCTTTCTTCACCGGCGCGGCAGGCGTGGATGCGGGCGTTGCCACGTCAACAGCCCCTGGCGTCGTCACGGGAGTAAGCCGGGGGGCGGAAGATACGGCCCCGTGTACAGGATCCGCCGCGCGACTGGCGGCGGTCCAGCCACAACAGGCCAGCATCACCGCCATCATACGCAGGCAGGATCCCCACCACCCGTTTCCACGGAAGTAAACACGCAACACATGCATGGTGATTCGCACGCAACATAAGGAACCCCACCCATCGCGGTGAATGAGGCGCTTTACCCCTGACACATCAGGGAAACCCGGCCACACGGACCGAAAGGGCGGCCCGCCCGACGCCCGTCATATCCTTTCCGATAAGGAACGGAACAGACGTAAGATTATGATATAAATTTCATTTTCGACGTTTTCTTTTTATTATTATGTCTTGATCAGCCTACCGTATGAAATATGGCCACCCTTTTCAACTCCCTGTTTTTCACAACAACGTATGCGTGGGAGGCAGGAGTTGCACCTTCTGGTATGCGTCAGGAGCAGGCGTCGGCGGGATGGGGACGGTCATCCGTTGATAAAAGGCAATATGGTTCCTTGGGTGAGTTCTCCATCATCACTCCCTGCATTTACTCAAACCCATGCAACAGAAGACATGTGGCAAGCACTCCCGAAACCAGAGATCCTCCCTCTGAATCAGATCATCAAAACTTGGACAGTCATGATCTCGCTTATAATAACAAGGGATTTTTGCCTTTCTGTCTGAGGATGCACAAGGATGACATGACACTTCCGACCATTTGAATCCTCGTAACGAAGATCTGTCCTGTCATGTGCATCTCCTATCCATCACCAGGCAGGAAAAAAGAGTGACACATATCGTTGCCGAAACGGATCATAAAATCCGCCATAACCACATTTATATTAGGCGGAATGATGAATACTCTAGGCAGAATGACGATAAGCCAGGCCGAGGAACAGCTAATCAATCTCCTGCGCGAAAATGCACGCATGCCGGTCGCATTCCTTGCACGGCGATTGGGCATTTCACGCTCGACCGCACAAAGCAGGCTGGAAAAGCTGGAACGGCAAGGCATTATCGAGGGCTATTTCCTGCGCCTGACACCGTCCTATTCCGAAAATCAGGTACAGGCGCACCTGCTGGTAACCCTCGGCCCCAAATATACCGCCTCAGTACAGAGCCTTCTTCGTCGCATTCCCGAAGTACGCACCATCTATTCCGTCAGCGGAAATTTCGACATGATCGTCATGGTCGAAGCCTGTTCCATCAAACGGCTTGATGCCGTCATTGATGAAGTCGGGGCACTTGATGGTGTGGAACGCACCCTGTCTTCCCTGATTCTTTCCACACGCCTCAACCGTTAGAATGAATGTATATGGGCACGACACAAAACGAGACCCGGCAGGCAAGCATCGCTCCACTCATTAACCAGGGGATAAAGCCGCAGCTTACGGCACCCGTGCCAACCGCGACCTGTCTTTTCCGGCGCAGAAGATACTGATAACCAGAAAGACCGTCGTTTCGCAGAATGCCAGAATCCACATGGGAAGCGCCTGTCCAGCGAATCCCGTCAGCAACAGCAGGCCAACGCCAACCATCTGGCTGGACATCATACGACGCGTGGCAACCCATCGATAGGCGATACTGGCCAGAAGATAGAGCACCGGCCCAAGCGTCATGACCAGGGCGGGCGCACCTTTGGCGTCCTCAAGCGGGTTTTCCAGCAGCAGGTCCATGGCTACGGCGGTGACGATAATCCCCCCAATCAGGATGACATGCAGATAATGGAAATACGCACCCATTCGCCCCGGGTCGTAGGAATGGCTTATGGCATGCTCGGCTTCCTCGCTGGAGGTTTGAAAATACAGCCACCACATGGCAATGGTGCACAGAAAACTGGCTGCAAAACCGCTCAGTTCGATCCAGAACCAGTGCTCGCTTTCCGCAAGGGAAAGACCGGCAGCCATGACCGTTTCCCCCAACGCCACAATTACAAAAAGCTGGCAGCGTTCGACAATATGGCTCCCTGAAATGGTCCAGTCCGATGTGTGTGAGCGTCCCAGTCCCGGCAGCCAGAAGCCGAACATGGGCGAAATATATTCACATGCCACTCCGATGGCCCATAGAGGAACGCGGGCTTCCGGTGACGCCAGGCCACCAGCAATCCAGAAGCAGGCAGCCAGAATACCCCAGCCCAGAATACGGCGGTAATTTGGGGAAAGAGGGTGGGACGCCGGCAGGCTGAACACAATAAATGCGGAACGTCCGACCTGCATGCCGGCATAGCACAGCGCGAAAGCCAGTCCGCGCGCACCAAAAGCTTCCGGTGCTGCCGCCCCGCATACAAGCGCCAGCGCCATGGTAAGAAACAGCACTCCCCGCAGGCTCGGCACGCGCGGATCAAACCAGTTTGTGACCCAACCCGTATATTGCCATCCCAGCCAGGCCGCGAACCACAGTATGAGGGTCTGCATCCCACCGATCGGTGTCAGATGATGCAACAGGCCGTGGCTGATCTGGGTGACAAGAAACACATAGACCAGATCAAAAAACAGCTCCTCATTCATGACACGGGCATTGTCCTTGCCCGGCTGACGCATGAGGGGATGAGAAGGGGCGTCCTGCTCAGTCATGAGAAGCTCCGTTGAAAAAACGTCTAGTGTAAAGTGGAAGCTGGGGATCGCTTTTCAGGCAGCCATTGGACTTCCTCTATAGATATTCCAAGAGGCTTTAGTTACGCACCATAATTCATTCTGTTCGGACTTTATGGTTAAATATGGATGTAAATCCATGCCATATCCGGTACTGATCTTCAGCGGATCTTTCTACTTTTCCTGCCTTAATCATCCTTCTAAAGGACGAGGCAATGCAACACGAACCGATACACCAGTCGACAAAAACCACTAAAACCGCAGAACATCGATAAACGATATTCGAGTTCAGTCACTGGGAGCAATTTATGACGAGCAGATACTGTCTAAACTTGCCCCGGTCTTTTCGTCTGTTTCCTATGTGTTTCCTGCGGAGGAATTCTGGACGCAAAAAAGCCGCCTCTGAGGGCGGCATTCTTTGTTAGATATCAGTATGTTCGGTTTGGTTGCGGGGGCAGGATTTGAACCTGCGGCCTTCAGGTTATGAGCCTGACGAGCTACCGGGCTGCTCCACCCCGCGGTGGTGAGTTGGTGGGACTGACTGGAAGATCTGGCGGCGACCGACTTTCCCGTGCCTTGAGGCACAGTATCATGGGCGCTGGGGTTTTTCACGGCCGAGTTCGGGATGGGATC
>NZ_NKUF01000043.1 GCF_003206495.1 Gluconacetobacter entanii
CCTTCCATCAGGCGGTCCAGGAGGTCTTTATCAATGCTCATGCGGGGGCTCCTCTTCGAGCAATTTATCACCACACCGCACAAAATTCAGGATAGTCCCGTCCCCCCTTCAGGCCGAACAGTTTTTCCGTATCAATGGTCAGGGTCGGCATGGTCACGCCATCATAGGCAGGGCCTGTGCCGGAGCCATGCGCGCCGTCATTGGCGGAGGGTGTGCCACCGGTGCCATTGCCCCAAACCTCATCGACGTCCTGAATGTCGAAGGTAATGCCATGTCTGTACAGCCATGGCCGCGCGCCCCACATATTCCCCAGCAGACTGCCGCTGGTGTCGGGCCTGTCGTCCTCTGCGGCCTTTTCCGCGGTTTCGGCCTGTGCACGCTGCGAATCCAGTACGCTGGCGGGATCGATCTGCTCGATCAGCGGAGTGGAGTTGCCAAGCCGTACACGGTCCTGCGCAATCTGGGTCTGGGGTGCCTGCGCGCAGGCATTCGAATATGCAAAAAAACTTCCCACCAACGCGGAATTGATAAAAAGCATACGGACCGGGCATCGCAGAACACACCGGGAAGCAGAAAACGTCATCAAAGGAGCCTGTCAGGGACATGTCGGGCAAAAATAAACAACAATTCCGGATGCAGCCATCTCCTGAACAGGAAACGGGCATGCATATCGCCACAACAGGACTTCAGGAAAGAAAATACATCACATCCTGACCCATCCCTGGCTCCGTCCGCCCGGCGACATGCCGGCCGCTGTCTTTTGCAACATGTGGTCAGCATCATTGATTGAGGTGTCCACAATCTCAAAACCCGTCCGCGCGGAACGCGTCTGTTCACATGCCAAAAAAGCGGGCATCCTTTTTCCATGCGCCTGTATCCCGCCCTGCTCGCCTTCCTGCTCCTTGACGCGACCGCCTGTACGGCCGCGCCAAATCCTGCGGAGATCGTCGCGCATGCGCCAGACAGCGCATGGCGAACGGTTGCCCCGAAACGGCTCCTGCTGATGACGACAGCCGATGGCAGGCGTATCATCATCGAACTTGCATCGGACTTCGCCCCCGTCCATGTGGCCAATGTCGTACGTCTTGCACGGACCCATGCGTGGGAGGGAGGCGCCATCATCCGCGTGCAGGACAATTATGTCGTGCAGTGGCGTGTGCGGGACGAAAAGGCGCCGCCAAAAGGCTTCATAAAGACCCCACCCGCTGAATATGACCGGCCCCTGGCGGGTATCGGGTTTCGCCCACTGGATTATCCTGATTCCTACGCACCGCAGGCCGGGATCGCGGCGGACTGGGCCGTGGGAAGCGATGGCGTGCGGGTGTGTCCCGCGCAATGTTATGGAACCGTGGGCGTGGCGCGCGACATGCCGCCGGATACCGGTGACGGACAGGAACTTTATGTCGTCAATGGTGAGGCCCCGCGACAGCTTGATCGCAATCTCGCGGTTGTTGGACGGGTTCTCGTGTGGATGGAACTGCTCGGCTCGCTCCCGCGCGGGACGGGATCGCTGGGCTTTTATACCGACGCGCACCAGGACGTTCCGATCAAAAGCATGACGCTCGCCGCTGACCTGCCGCCGGCGGCACGTCCGAACATTCAGACGATGCGAACACAAAGTCCTTCATTTGACGCCTATCTCGCGGCACGCGCGGCGCGGACGGATCCGTTTTTTGTTCACGCAGCGCATGGCGTCGCGCTGTGCAACGTCCCCATCCCGTCGCGGGAGGTCCGATAACGCGCGGGCAAAGTCCGGACGGGCGTGGATAGCGAAACCAGCAGTCCGGATTTTCCACGCCTCCCCCACTGTCTCGTCTCCGGCGGCCCATGCGCATATGACAGAGGAACCGTCCTGCCCATGTATTCGTTGCCCCCAGGCCAATATCAGGAGGCTTTGATGTCTTACCGCGAAAAGATGGGACTGGCGTGCATGGCCATGCTGGTCTGTGGCTATCCTCTGGCGGCACATGCGCAGTTTGCCGCGCCCCGCTCCTCCCCGGGGAAGCCGGTTACCACGACGCCACCGCCAGTACACGATCAGGCCGGATCATCGGCTCATCAGCATGGCAAAACCCATGGCGTGCCAGAGCAGTATCCATCAGGCCAACCACCTGCAGGGCAGGAGCCGGTAACAAGCGATCAGCAGAGAACAAAGCAGGCAGCGCCCATGCAGTAACGACGGACGCGGCGCCCGTCGCCGCTCCTTGCCTCCCGGGATCAGGTGTGTGGTCCCAGCGCCATCCGCACCGCGCATGCCCGCCGTTGTCTGCGCCACAGGAACAGCCCCACCCCGGCACCAGCCGAGACAAGGCTGCCCGCGAACCCGGCCAGCAGGCCCGCGACGAAGATGCTCACGATGCCTGGATCGCCGCGTCGTCAGCCTTGCACCTGGCATAGATCGCCTCGATATCAGCGGTGGTCGGACCGCCGGACGACACGGTGTCTTCCACCGCCGTCTTGATCGTGGTCCATGCCTCGGGGCCATATTTCTCGATCAGGCCGAGGACGAGGCTCGTGCTGTTGACGATGGCGCTCAGTTCGGTTGCATCCATGGTGTCAGTTCCCCGTGGTCGTGGTGGTCTGCGCCGTAGACAGGGCCAATTGCAGCCCGGCCAGCGCGCTTTCGGCTGACCGCCGCAATCACCGGGGCGTCCACGAAGGTGTCCAGGTGCGGACCTGACCAACGCCAATACCGCCCGGTCCGCGCTGGACACGATCGTGTCGGCGTTCAAGGGCGTGATGGCCGGTGCTGGCAGCGTGACCGTTCTCATCGGCCTGCTGGTTACTGTCCCCCTCAAGCTGCATACGCTATATATGGCGATGCGGTTGCACGACCGTGGGTTAGAATAACATGAGGTTGGCGTCATAGACCCATCTGGACTTAGAAATGAGGCAGAAAGGACTTTCTGTCGTCACTCCCACATTCCTGCAACAGCCATTCTACGCTTCCTTCGTCTGTTAAAACTGGTATAGCGCGGGTTCCATGATCTCGGAGCCATGCGGTCCTGTGCCGTCCCTCAGTAAAACCGACTCCATCATTTTCGATGGCATGTAGCATTGGATATTGGATTGCTTCCCCTTTCTTAATCCATTCTCCAAAATTCATGTATTTTCCATAATTTCCGGCACCAGAACCTTTTGGTCCGACATAGAGATTATCTCTCTTCCACAATACGTCCAATTTGCGTAGGTCAACCCACACAAGAGGTTGGTGCGAAGATTCTCTGGGATGATAGCACCACGACAACATAAACATGGAGTAACTCGCACCAAAGGTTAAGCCAGACTTCATCTGACAGGATCTTTCTACGCGATCTCCAGTACCTCGACTGTCGCCTGCCGCCCAAGCGCATGAAGGGCGGCCTCGACGCGTCCGATCTTGCTTTCATGCAATAGATCGCGCAGCCGACGCACGGATGATTCAGCCACGCCCAGTCGGCGCGCCAGTTCCACGTTGCTGATCTTGTTCTCCAGCATTGCCGTATGCAGCGCCAGCTTAGCCGCTTCCAGCATGGGCACATAGACCAGCGGGCGACCATTGGCCGCGGGCGGCACTGGCACGGCCGCACCATCGGTCACGTAGATGGACAAGGACGTGACCAGAAGGTCCTGTGCCTCGCGCAGCGCCTCCTGCCATGTTGCACCGTCAGTCGCCCCCGGCAACCCCTCGAATGAGACCGTGATGGTGCCGTCCGGATTGATCTCCAGATTGACCGGATAAGCGTAAAGCATCCTCATACCTCCAGATCGGTTTCGGTCAGCCCGAGATCCTTGAGGATCTTGCGGAACGTGTCGGTAGCCATGTCACCGCGATGGTTCGATACTACCGTCGAATTGCCGTTCAGCCGCACCACGATGTGCGACCCCTTCCCCTTACGCTCGGTCATGTCCCAGCCATGCCTGTTGGCGAGGCGGCGGAGACGGACAAGGAGATCAGCGGCTTCCATGTCCACGCTATCGCGCACATATGCGCGAATGTTAACATAAATCGGTCATAAATGAACGAAATAAGCCCCCGACTTGCGAACTTGCACAAGTTCGGCTGTTGCCCGGCGGAAATCCGTCCGGGACAGGCGTTCCACATAAGCGACCGTCTTCCCGTTGATCGTGCGTTCAACCACGAAATAAGCAGTATCTTCCACCACCCGTTTTCGGTTTCTTCCGGCACGACGGTGACGGACGAAATGCCGGGCGTGGTCCCGGTGTTGCCTGCGTTCCCGTTCGTGGCCACGGCGCTGACACCCGTGGGCGCATCAATGCCGGCGGCGAACGATATTTCAGCCAGCGTCCAGTCCGTCTCCCCGCTGCGTGACAGGTTGTAAAGCGGATAGGAAGGATGGGCGATGGTCAGCACGTCCGCCGACTGCACCCAGCGGATATTCCATACATCCGCCACCGCATAGGGGGTCGCGACCTCATAGATGCTGCCGTCGCTATTGGTCAGGTACGCGCCGTCGGAGATGAAGAGGATATATCCATTCCCCATCTCCAGCACATAGGACTGCGTGTTGTTGTAGACGAACGGCACCAGTCGCGGCAGGCTGGTCGCATCCTTCACCGCGCCGACATACTGCGTGCCGGGACGGTTGCTGGCGCCGCCCTGTACATGCACGAAGAAGTTCGTCAGCTCACACGCCCCGGTCTGCCATTTCTCCATGTCGGAGCGAAAGCGCAGCATCGGCGAGATGATGCCCGCCGCAAATGCCGGGCGATATGCGATGGACGGCCGTGGGCCTTCGGGATACTGCGATGCCATATGCTTACGGCCCTGAATTGTTTGCAACGACATTGACGGTTTCGCCGGAATTGTCGGCAACACCGGCCGCACATCCCCGGAATATGTTTCCGGTAATGGTGCCGTAACTGACACCACGGTCGATGCGGACGGCCCCAAACGGTGCTGCAGCACTCGTGGCGCCGTCACAGAAATTCACGCCATTGACAACGAAGGATCCGCCATCTGCGCTATTTCCGTCCGCTGCGGCCTGCAGCAGTATCCCGAAGGTGCTGTTGGTTGCGGAATAGGTGGCACCGTCCTGATTACAGCCGATGATGTCACCGCCTATGAACCTGAAATCCTTTGCGGCGTAGGAAACGCAGGCTTCCGCCGCGCCTTCGACTTTCCCGCCATAAAACTCGACATGGCCGATGCTTGGAAACTTGCCGGATGTAATGAACCGGATCAGGTTTGTAGGCTCGTTGTAGCCGTAGCACTGGAACGAATATGCTTCCAGGTGGGTGACATCGGTCCCGGAAATGCACGTTGACCCGGCGGCATCACCTGTCGCGTTGATTTCTGCCTCCAGCCGATCAAGATGTATGAACTGCGGGCATGCAGCCGCCGATGTGCTGGTCGGGCAGTCGATATTGAGTGCGATGTGAACCTGATTGCACGTTCCATGCGCAATCCACGTGGTGGCCGCGAAATCGGAAATGTGCACACAGCTCCCGGGGACGAAGCCCTTACTGGAAGACAGGGCTTCGTCCACGTGGAAATCAAGGACTTCCGTCACGTCCCCGCGTGTCGGGCAGCTTCCGATATCCGAAGCGCAGTTCGCCCCGGTTTCGTCCCCGTGGTAATAAACCGCATAGCCGCCACCAAGCGCCACGCTGGACATCATCTGCGTTGCATAGAACTCGCGGAACCTGTTCTTGAAACCAGAATACGCCTCAAACAGGTTATACGCCCCGTAGGAATACACATGGTCGGCGACGCATCCGGCGCAGTGCGTAAACTTCACCGCAGGGCCTTTCTGTGTCACGCTTGCGGTCGTATTGGCGAACATGAATGCCACATCCGTCACCCGGCCGCCGTAAAAATAACGGTCGCCTGACACCACGGGCGCATCGAAATCAAAGAGCGCCACGCTCCCGGTTCCGGTTACAAGGAAGCGCGTGCCGCCAGCCTGCACCGCGCCGCCGCCCGCGCCACGGATACTCACGCCAGCGCACGGCACGGAATGGCCGGTCGCGGCGGAGATCACATAATTCCCGGATGGGAAATACAGTTCGCCACCCTTCCCCGCAGTACGGGCGCAGAGCGCGGTCAGTGCGGTCTGGATTGCGGCATCATCGTTCGTGGCCCCGTCGCCTTTGGCCCCGAAATCCTTGACGCTGCTCCGGTCGTATTCCTTTGACTGGACGCTCCGGCTGACGGCGGTGGCGTCGGGTCCGATGACCGACGCGGCCGACGCCGCCGTTCCGGACAGGCTGCCGCCCGTGATGACCGGCATGCGCAGCGACTGCGCATTCGATGTGCCCCCCGTGATGGCGGGCGTTGTCAGCGCCTGGTTGGTCGAGGATCCGGACGACATGTCAACCTTTTTGCCGAGCAGGTCGGGCAGCGTGTAATTATCCCACGTCAGGTTCGCCCCGTCGCCGTTCGTATCGAGCTTCGTTGCCCACCACTGCCGCCATTCCTGCGCGGTGGGGATATAGTTCTGGTGCCAGTTCGGAAAGGACTGCGCCCTTGATGGAGAAACCATGGCAATACACGCAAGAATTGCCAGCATAACCGCCTTCATTGTTCGGCCTTTCCTTTTTTGCCATGGCACCTTCATGATCGCGGATTACTGCGTCACGCCATTGATGATTGCGGCAGGCACAGTACTGCCGCCCGGGGTGTTTGCGTAGATGGTCACATCCGTCCATCCACTGGACGGCGCTGGCGTGATTGCCGTCCCGCTGCCCATGGTGATTACGTTTCCCACGACAGAGAACATAAGTCCTTTGGACGGCAGAAGTATGCCCGTCCCTGCCGAGTTGACGGACATGACGTTCCCCATCATCACGGAGAAATACGCCTCGGTGACGACCTCGATCCCGTTGGTTGCCATGCCGATCATGACGTTGTTGCTCGCAGTGGAATAATACATTCCCTGCGCGCCGTCGAACAGGATGCCAGTCCCGGCGTTCGTTATTGTGTTGCCGTTAATCGTGCCGTTAGTGGAGTAAGACGAATACAGCGTGTATATGTAATGCCCCCCGGCGGGGTCGTATATGGTATTATTTGAAATATTATAGCTTGTAGAGTTGTATACCTTTACAGCGGTCTGCGTATTCGCCGTCCCCTTTGGGGACATGAACGAATTTCCCACGATGTTGATGTTACTGCCGCCGTTTATCCGGATGTCATGCGCGTTCGCGTATGCGGTTCCGTCATAATTCGTGGAGCCTGTCCCATAGAACGTGTTGCCGGTAATGGTCCCGTTTATGGGTGCTGCGGGGTTTATGTCATACTCGATCCCCACGTTCTCCGTATCCCGGAACGTATTTCCCGTGATCTGCCAGTTAACAGGTCCGGATCGGCCAGCATATCCGTAATCCCCCATGTTGACGCCATACTGGCACGTGTCGAACGTGTTCGCGGTGATGGAGATGTTCTGCGCGATATCGGTATCCGTCGTCTCTCCCTCGGGACCTGCACCTATCCCAAGGTTGCACTTCGTCAGAACGTTATCGGATATGCTGCCGCGGGCGCCGTTATTGAACGCGATGCACCCGTCCCCTGCATTCGACACCCGGTTGTGCGTGACCATCGCATAGCCGCCATTCACATTGATGGCGTCCCCCGATGACTGATCGACAACGTTTCCGGAGATGAACAGGCCATCCACGCCGTTCATGACGGTTGCGTGCGAGACCTGGCCACCCGTCGTCGGGATGTTCGTGAAGTGGTTATTTTCGATATGAATGTTCGTTATCGACGCGGACGCCGGGGAGTTTATCAGGGCTCCCTGCACGCCCACCGGCATATACGTCCCGTCGAACGTGATCCCTTCTATCGTGACATCCGACGCATTATCAGCCAGCACCAGCATATATGCGGGGGACGCGGCCGACACCTTCAGAACTGCCCCCTGGTTGGATCCGACAAGGCGCGTTCCCGATGGCACCGTCAGCGCCCCCGCGACGCATATCCCGCGCACCTGCAGCGCCACCCCGGTCCCCGCCAGCGCGGTCAGCCCGTTCTGGATGGGGGTGGTGTCATCGCTGGTTCCGTCGCATTTCGCGCCGAAATCCGCCGTGGTTAGAAAATCCCCCAGCTTGGCGCGCAGGCTGCGCACGACCGTGTTGGCGATTCCCGATGGCGTCACCAGCGCGCCCCCGGCATCCGTCCCGGTCATGATGCCGCCAGCGATATAGGGACTTGTCAGCGACCCGTTGCGGGCGTCCATTTTCCTGGACCACCAGTCCTCCCATTCCTTTACGCTGGGGACGTAGTTCTGTCGCCAGTTCGGTGTGGACTGGGCATGCGCCGGGGCATGGAACGCACACATCGCCATGACCAGAAGAAGGGCCTTTTTCATTCTTCGATCCCTGCACCGCCGGGCTGCGCCAGCTTGATGTCACGGTGATATGGCCTGCGCCATCCGATGGGGCTGTCGCCGATCGCAAGGATGCCGATGCGGCTGTCGGGCGTGCTGGCCGGGATATACACGCTGTCGCGGTTGGCGATGTCACGCGCCGCCAGTCCTGCGTTCTGCACGCCGTTCAGCGTATCCGCAGGCATCAGGTAAGCAGGCGTCGGGCTGGCCGCCGCGCTGTCGCCCACGATGAAGCCGCCGGGAAATGTCTCGGTCACGGAGCGGATCGGCCGCCATTCATCGCGCAGCGCAGGCATGCCACGCACCCTGATCCAGTCGGGCACGTAATCGGCATTCTGCTGCTCAAGCACCTGATCGGCCTGCATGGCCTGCTGCAGCGCCTGTTGCGCCATGCTGCGCATCTGGGCTGCGATCTCGCCGCTTCCGGTGACGGCAATGGCGATCTCGGCCGCCAGCGCCCACGTGAATGCCTCGCGGAACTGCTGCCGCCAGTTATCGATCGGCTGTGCGTTGGAGACGTACTGCACCTGCACGCTGGCGTGGTTGGTGCGGATGACGGGGCCGGCCGTATTGGTGCCTGCCGTCCCTACCCCCTCACCAAATGGCAGGCCGGTGCGGAACAGCGCATGCTGTGCCTCGCGGTCCATTGGGGGGTGGCGTGGTGCCGTGCCGGGCAGAACCCTATGCACCGTCACGCAATCGGACGGGCGCTGGAACTCGTAACCCCATTGCGGGTCCGTGCTGGCCGCACCGGTGCCTGTGGCCGTGACACGACAGAAGCGCCACTGATAGGCCGAGAATAGCGTATCAAGGCACATCTGCCAGAACGCACCGCAGGCGGTTGCCTCGGCCGATCCATCGTCAAGAGATGTGATCGTGCTGCGCGTGCCCGCCCGCAGCAGCGCTGCATTGCACAGGTCGATCTGCGTGGTCACGGGCCGCGCCTTACTGACCCTGCTTTTCGATCATCCTGGCGATGAAGCGGGGATCGGACGCGCTGATACGCTGTCCGACCTGCTTCTGGTATTCCGCCATTTTCTTTTCGGCAGCGGCGTCCAGCGGCTCCAGGTTGGAACTCGGGTTGCCATCATACTGGATGATGGCCCCCGGCTCCTCGACCTTGCCGCCGATGTAGCTACGGGTGAGAACCTTGTATTTCGCCATGATGCGCCTCACGCCACGTAGTTGCGGGGATACGGGACGTTCGCGGGAACATCCAGATTGATGCCAGCAGTCACCGTGCCCACATCAAGCGCCACGGATGCCGTATAGGTCAGCCGCATGTAGCGGTACAGCGTGTTGGAGAACGCGGGCTTGGCGCGCACGAGGAACGGCGTGCGCTGGGCCAGAGCGGTCAGGTCGATGCCCGGGAACTCCTCAAGCGTGTCCCAGTCGGACCCGTCCTGCGAAATCTGCACGGCCACGTCCATCGTGGGATCCGGGGGCGCCGCAACCGTAACCGTGGGCGCAGACGTGTAGCCCGCGCCGCCAGCCGTGACCGTAAAGCCGGTGACGACACCGTTTTCCACGGTGGCCGTTGCCTCGGCACCTGCACCACCGGAGATGGTGACAACGGGAGCCGAAGAATAACCTGCGCCGCCGGATGCTACCGCAATGCCGGTTACGGCCCCACTGGCTTCGGTCGCGGTGCCTGTTGCGGTTTCGGTATCGGCCATCGGCAGCGTGCCGCATTCGGCGAACACCTTGAACGGTCCGGTCGGGCCGAAATCGCGGTTCTGCGAGAAGTCGATAATGTTGGTCGAGGGCGTGGCAACACCCGCCGCGAGCGCGGTCAGGTCCTGCGCGTTGCTGAACAGCAGCAGTCCATCAATGATCATCTGGGCGGTTTCCTTACTGGACCGTTTCTTCGGTGTTCAGGATCTGGTCGCAGGTGCGGATGGGGATGCCGCGGAAGGCCGTGACCGGCTTGCCATCCCATTCCAGCATCTGCAGCAGCACGTTGGTCTTGTTGAGCGCCTGCAGGTCCAGTGCCGTGCCAAGCGTGCGGTTGACGTAGATGGCCGGACGGCCCCACGACAGCGGCTGGCCGCCGGTCGCCTGCGTGGCCGTCTGCACGTTGGTCACCCCGCGCGGCATGGTCGGGATCTTGTGCACGGCGGCGACCAGCATGGAGATCAGGTTCGCCGCGCTGTCACCGGTCAGGCTATCCACGTCGATGTTGGCGATGCGGACCACGTAACGCCAGTCACGCACGGTCAGGCCGCAATCCCATTTGTAATGGGACTGGTACGCCTGATACGGATTGCCGTTGGCGTCGAGCACCGGCGCGTCGGTCGTCACGTCATTGCGCTGCAGCCCGGCGATACGCCCCTTGGGGAAGATGCCGAACGCCGTGGTCGGCCCCCAGCAGGTCAGCCACATCGACGTGTTGCTGGTGCCGCGGCCACCCGCGTCGATCACGTTGACGGCGTTGGCGGCCTTGCTCGCGTCCACCGTGCTGTAGCGCGGCGCAAGCCCGGTGAAGGCCGGCAGGTCGCTCTGCTCGGTGCCATAGAACAGCGTGCCCGCCATCTGCTGGTTCATGCCCTCGATGAAGGCCATGTCCTCGGACAGGCGGAAGGCGGCCACGTCGCCCTCAAGGTTCGCCAGGTCCTTGTCCACCAGCGAGTAGGTTTCCAGCATGCCGCAGCTATCGGTGATCTGCGCGGTCGTGCTCTTGGCGCGCGGCACACCGTAGTTGAGCATGCGCCACGTGGCAGCGGGCAGCCCGGTGCGCACGGTCGTCTTGTTGCCGGTGGCGAGGTTGCCCATCTTCCACAGCATGTCATCAAGGATTTCGTTGGTTTGGGACAGCAGGTTCACGATATCCGCGATCTCGCCGTCCTCGCGCCGCGCGGCCCAGTCGGCCAGCGTCAGGCAGGTGGTGCTGGAAATGGTTGCCACCGGTTATGCTCCTGCTTTTGCCGACTGGCCGTAAAGGCGCTGGGCAATATCATCAAAACTGCTGCCGCCGCGCTTTTCCGGCGCAGGCCTGCCTTTGTCGGGTGGTTCGGCCAGACCCATCGCCTTGCCGATCTGCACGAAGGCGCGGATGACGGTGGGGTTGTTGCCCGCACCCGTCTCGGCCAGCGCCTGCACAAGATCATTGCCGCCATAGGCCTTGATCACGCGATCGGCCGCGGCCTTTGCATCCGGGTTCAGACCGTTGCCATCGGACAGCGTGCGGTCGGACAGGACTTCCTGCCGCCACTTCATCGCCTGTTCGTGCTGCTGCTGCCCGGCCTGTTCCAACTGCTGCTGGACAAACTGCAGGCCGTGTTGCGTGATGGTGCTGAACTGCTCCTGCGTCAGGCCGGCTTCACGCGCTTCGGCCTCGTACTGGCCCATCGCCTTTTCATCGACGCTGAAACCCTCGGGCGGCGTGAATTCATATTTCTCCGGGACGACAGGCTTTTCAGGCGGTTTTTCCTGCTCACCGCCTTCCTGCGCCCCTTCGCCATTCGGGGCTGCACCTTCGGACGCCGCTCCGCCCGCAGGAGGCTGCGTCTCGGACGTCGTGCTGTCAGCGCCACCGCCCAGAAGGGTATCGGCCGCGCTGACAGCAGCAGGGGCATCAGCAGGCGCACCAGTGCTTGTGGGTTCATCACTCATCCGCGTTCAGGCTCTCCATGAGGATCTTGCTCAGGATGCCTTCACCTGCGTTTGTTAGTACCGTGTGCAGCTTGATGCCGATATCGCGCTGGCCTTCGCGGAAGGCGGTCGCCATCGGGTCGCCCGGCACGAATGACCCGGCCATGAACTGCGTCTCGTTGAGGATACGCAGCAGCACGCGCCGGCCGCGCGGGTCGGACGCCACCCATGCAAGGTCAAGCTGGTCGGTTGCGCCCCTCGCCTTGCGCCGCGTGCGCCGTTCGCGGACCTGTTCGGGATCGTGCGGGTCGTACATCAGCCGCTGCCCCCGATGCCGGACATGATCGCCTGCAGTGCATTCTGGCCGCCGCCCACATCCGTGTCAGACAGGTTCTTGGCCCCTGCCGCCATCTGCTGGGCCTGTTCGGCTGCGGCCTGCTGCTGCTGGGCATATTCACGCTGCTGGCGCATCTGGGCCACAGCCTGCGGATCGCGCATGATCGCCTGGTTGATGCTGAGCAGGTTGCCGTAGATGTCCACGGCCTGATCCAGATCCACATTGTCCATCACGCTCTGGTCCACGCTGACCAGTCCGCCACAGAAGCGCACGAACTGTTCGATGCCCGTGGTCTCGGTCGCGCGCTGGGCCTGCGCAAGGACAGAGATGTAATTGACCTTGAGCGGCCCGGTCCCCATCTGCTGCGGACGCACGGGCAGCAGGCCGCCGCGTTCCATGATGCCCAGCGTGACATTGATGATCGGGTTCAGCGCCTCGTTGTGGAACCGCTCCAGCACCGGGCCGAGGGCGAGCAGCTTTTCCTGCTGGCGCACATTGATCTCGGCCGCCGTGACGGGCTGCGCCTGGTCCATCTGGCTGACCATCAGGATCAGGTCATTCTTCAGCGTGACGCGGATCGCTTCCTGAAACGCCTGTATGCGCTCGACCAGTGGCGCGATGTTTGGGCTGGTCTGGTACACCGGACGCAGGCCCGCGCCATTGCCCATGGTGTTCAGGCCGGGAATGAAGTTGATGCCGTTGGGGATCAGGCTGACCAGCCCGTTCTGCATCGCGGCGTCGGCCTGCATGGGCGGACGCGCGAACTTGTCCACCACCTCGGCGCATCGAAGCTGGGCAAGCTGCAGCGATTTCACGTCGCCCAGCGCGTCTTCGGCCGGGCCGTGGCCGTAGGCATCGTTGGACACGGCATGCCAACGCGGGCAGATGAACGGCTTTTCGGGATAGCCCTCGATGCGCAGGACCGGAACGCTGGGATTGCCGTATTCGTAATACACGCCGATATACGGCGCGCCACGCCAGCCGATTGCGCCCGGAACGCGGTCGAGGTTGGGCATGATGGCATGCACGACCGGGATTTCGCGTGTCAGCATGCGGCTGTCATACAGGCCCTGCACCGTGGGCGAGCAGTTGTCATACCCGAACTTGCTGACCACCTGGCGCACGTTCTGCACATACTCGCGCACCAGCGTGTCGATCTCCATTCGCTCGTTCTGCATGATGAAGTATTCGCCAGCCGTGAGCGGGTAGAACCGCACCACGTCCTCGTAATCCTGCTGGATGATGACCGCGCCCGTGCCGAAGCCCGCGATTTCCTCGTAAAGCTGGGCCATGGCGTTGTAGAAATTGCCGGTGGCGAACACACGCTGCAGCCGCTTCTGCACGGTGGCCAGCCACTGCTTTACGTCCGGGTCGTCGTTCAACTGGTCATTGTTGGTGGAAAGCTGGAACCAGTCGCGCGCCGGGCTGGTGATGCCCGCCATCAGGAAGGCGGCAAGGTCGCCCACGCACTTGGTCGCCGTGCGGTCCACGATCTGCGTGCCCTTGGGCAGACCGCGCGATCCCTGGTTGGGGAGCAGGTTATTATACCGCATACCGCCCCCGAGTGGGCATGATGTACCACGTGATCTCGCGCCATGTCTCCCGCCACGATGACCGGTCCATGCGCATCAGCACGATCAGGCGGTCTATCTCGTCACGGGTTTTCTGTTCGGGGCTCGTGTCGTCGGACGGTGCGGCGCGCGCCATGTCAGCCGCCCAGCAATGTCTTGGGGGCGCTGGTCGCGGTCTGGCTCAGGCCGCCCGGCCCGGTCAGCATGGTCGAACCCATGCCGCCCGCCATACGCGCGGCCTGCGTGGTGGAGTTCTGCAACCCCTGCACGGTGTTGTTCACCGTCTGCCCTGCCGCCGGTGCAGGCGTGTGGGTTATCACCTTCGGAGATTTGAAAATGCCCATGCCAGCCCTGTGCGGGCCGTTTGTTAGTAGCGTGTGGCGTCAGGCGTAGGGGTCGTAATCGCCCTGCACCTGCTGTCCCACAGGACCGATGGGACTGCCTGAAAACCGGGACGGTGCGACGGGATAGGCAAAGGTGATCGCCAGCGCATCCCCCACGTCAGGCGATGCCAGCCCACGCTTTTTCATGTCCTCCTTGCGCTCAAGGATGATCTCGTTGCGCGGGTTGAAGAAATACCACGGTCCGGCAAGGTCGGTGCGCAGTTCTTCATCATCCGGGATGCCGCCGGTCTGCAACCACGCGCGCATGGTGCCCCACATCTCCGCGCGTTTGTTGGCATAGCTTTCGGACTGGATATCGTAATTCACCCGGTCAGATTTACCGCCAAACTGCACTTCCATCAGGCCACGCACACGCAACTGCCTGCACCGGTCCACCACGCCTGCACCGACGCCACCGCCATCGACAAACACCGCATCCGCTCCATACCTCGCAGCTTCATCCGCCACGCGGGCGGCAAGCTGCATCGTGTCCACATTGCGAAGCTTGATCGGCGAGATCAGCCTGGCATCGCGGCCCTTGCGGAAAAAGATCACCGACTGGTCATCGCCATACCGCGCCACGTCCACGCCAATGACCAGCGCATCGGACAGGATGGCCGCCACATCACGCCGGGCAGCGGCCTCAATGGAATCGGTGCCAATGAACTGCATGGACCCAGCCCGCGGGAACAGGCCGCGCACACGCACGCGCATGAAGTCGCTGTCCTCGCCATAGGCCGTTGCCCATTCCTCGAACAGCCGCTTGTTCGTGCCCTCTACCGTTCGGCTGTCGATCTGTCGGCCATGCCAGCGGTGGCGCTGCTTGTTGAAGCACTCGAAGAACCGGCCGACGGGCTGAGTGGGGTTTCCGAACGCGCACCAGATGATTTCGGTGCCTTCATCGGTCAGCGCGCCTTCGGCCACTTCCCACACACGGTCGATAATGCCCGATGCCTCATCGAAGATCAGCAGGATACGGCGCCCCACGTTGTGCAGGCCGGCGAAGGCTTCAAGGTTTGTCTCGGACCACGTGACCGCATCCGCCCGCCACGTCTTGTCATGCCCCGGCAACGTGGAATGGATCGACATGCCATGCACCTTGAACCAGTGCGAACAGATCAGCAGCCGGAACCATTTGCTGATTTCGGGAAACGTCTTCGTGCGGAGCTGCGGCTCGGTATTGGCCGTCACCACGACCTTGGTGTCCGGGCAGGTGCACAGCGCCCACGCAATCAGCATGGACACCAGTGCCGACTTGCCGATGCCGTGGCCCGAACTGACCGCCTGCAGCACGGGCATCAGCACATGTTCGGGCGCGTATCCCTCTTTCAACCGGTCGCCAACCGATTGCAGGATCTCGCGCTGCCATTTGCGCGGACCGGCGGCATTGGCCAAATCGGTGCCTGCCTTGCCCCACGGGAACGCGAACAGCACGAAGCCCAGCGGATCAAGGCTGTAGCTGGCGATTTCTTCCGCCAGCAGCGCTTCGATATCAGCCGCCACGCGCCCGCTTGCGCCCTTCATCGATCAGTGCCGCAATGTCCGTGTTGACGTTCATGTCCACGGTCGAGCGGTCGCGGTATTTCTCGGGCCTGTGCGCCTTGAGCAGCGTGGTCAGCAGGCTGTCGCTATAGCGGCGCTGCAGGACCGGATTGCCATCCTGATCGTAAACCAGGCCGTCCTTGCAGGTGACATACTCGTCGTAACCATCGCGGCCACGGCGCCATGCCTCCAGTTCCAAGCTGTCCATGGCGATCTGCATCGCCTCGTCCCATTCGGCGGCAAAGGCTGGATCATTGTCGCGTAGCTTGTATGCCGCCCCGCGGTTGATGCCTGAAAGGCGGCATGCTTCCGTCACATTACCGGCATTACGCAAGGCCTCAATAAACGCGCGCGTTTGTCCTGTCGTACGTGTGCCGCGACCGCGCATTACTCACCCCATCCCCACACGCTTGACCGCAGCCATGTGCCCAACCCTGATGATCCGTTCACGCATCTGCCCCACATTGGTGGCAATCTGCATGAACATCGGGTCACTGCGGTGCATGGCCAGTTCCTCCGCGGCTTCCTCGGCATGGCGTAGGCCGGCTACCATCTTCTCGTATGCATCGTTCTCGCTGTTGGTAACGCTGCGTCTCATCGGTCTTTCCTCGATTGGATGTAATACCCGACCTCGCGTTCGTTCCTGATCTCGACGCCGCTCGGTCCTTCGGTGCCGATCAGGCAGATCAGACCCCGCAACTTGCTGATCTTCTCGCGGATCACGCGTCCCGGATCTTCTGGTTCATTATCCGGGTCGGGCCAGACCGCCTGCGTGATGGCGTCACGCGACTGGATCACGCCCGCCCGACGCATCAGCTTTTCCATGATACGAAACGGCACAGGCGCCAGCAGGACTTCACCACGCGGGCCGGACAGCACATGCCGCCCGACATCGAGAGACAGTCTGCCGACCCGGTAAATCTCGTCCTGCGCTACTGTCATACCTGTAATCCCGAAAGTATCTGACAATGGATCTGCGATTTATTTCGTCCGCTCGTTCCACCAGATACCAAAGACAAATTTCTGCATGATCGTTTTAGTATGCGCATATGGCGGTTGGTACTGTTTTTCACCAAGCTTCTGACCGTTCACCATCATTCACATCCCTGAACCAGGTGCATGGGCCATCGAACAGCATGTCCACGATACCCGTCCGGCCACCCCGGTTTTTCAGCACGATGACTTCCGCCTTCCCCCGTGAACGATCGAGCGCATCGAGAAACTCCACCCGGCGTTTTTCATAGGTCACGTCGGATTCATTCGTATTGCGGACCGGCTGGCCATCCGTGCCCATCCGCGTGCGCAGGACATACTCCTCGCGATAGAGCGCCATGACGCACCGGGCATCCTGTTCGATGGCGCCTGAATCACGAAGGTCCGACAATACCGGCCGCCGGTCCTCCCGATTCTCGGACTGCCGGTTGAGCTGCGACAGCGCGATGACCGGAACCTTGAGTTCCCGCGCCATGCGGGCGAGGTCACCGCTGATCTCCGTCATCTCCAGCGTGCGGTTGCCGGATCGGCGGGCCGCGGTGGAACCACGCAGCAGCCCCATGTAATCCACCATGATGAACTGCAACCCCGCCTTGGCGCGTTTCATCTGGCGCGCACGGGCAAGAAGCTGCGCTACCGTGATCCCTTCGCGGTCATCAATCGAAAGCGGGATTTCCTTCAGGGCGATGGACGCATCGACCATGCGGGCCATGTCGCGTTCGCTGATGCGCGTCGGCTGATCTTCGCGGTCGTCCATGCCGGTCAGCACCATGTCCAGTGGCATGCGGACCTTGGCTGCGATGGCACGGCCCATCAGTTCCTCGGCCGACATCTCGCCAGACCAGAACAGGCCACGGCCATTCAGCCTGGCCATCCTGACCGCCAGCGACAGTGCAAACCCCGATTTACCGATGCTGGGGCGTGCCGCGACGACATACATCGCGCCGGGGCGAAAGCCGCGGATCCTGTTGTTCAGACCCGTGAACCCGGTATCGAGACCAGACAGGAACCGTCCTTCCTGCCAATGGGCATTGGTTTCCTCCATCAGCGCCTGTCCGGCAGTAAATGCGGTGACCGTCGGCCTGCTGGCGTCGCTGCCCTTGGACAGGGCTTCCAGATGCTCCAGCGCCTCGTTCAGGATGTCGTCCGCCGCAGCTTCGGAACTGGCTGCCCGTGCGCGCATTTCGTCGGCGCAGGTCTGGATCGACCGCTTGACCCAGCAGGCCAGCACGGAGCGTGCCGCTTCACGCGCCATGCGCACATCGGCCGCCGTGATGATGCCGGGCAGGTGCTTGGCCTGCCATTCGACGCCCAGGGCTTCGTTCGAGCGGACCTGTGGCATGATCGTTACGGGTGACACCTGCCGGCCGGCCGTGATTTCGCCCTGCACGATCCGGAACATCTCGGCCATGTCGGCGTGGTAGAAATGCTCCACCTTCACCACGTCCGCCACGCTGTCATAGGCCGCGTTGTTCATCAGGATCGACCCGATCACGCAGGCTTCGGCCAGCGCATTGGCCAGCGCTTCCTGCGGCTTCGGCTCGAAATGCAGGACCTCAGCCATGGGCGGCTTCCGTCAACGGGAAATGCTCTGGCCGGGGCGACAGGCCGTCATAGCCGTTCCGTGCCCATTCCCGCAGGGCACCGCGATAGGCGTCCTCGTCATGCGTCCGGACGTAGCCCGGATCGGATGCCGCCAGCACGCCCTCGTCCGCCCAGCGCTCGTTGTTGAGCCAGGTTGCAGGATGGGGGATGTAGGTCGGATCCGAAGGCCATGCCGTTGCAGCGATGGCGGCGAGCAGGGTTTCGAGGCTGGCCTTGCCAACCGCCTTGGCGAACGCCCGGCGTGCCTTGGGCTTGCCGACCTTGCGGGGATAGGCCTGCCAGAACTGCTCGAACGCTGCTTCGTCAGGTTCGGGCCTGACAGCACGGCGGGTCTTGGGTTTGGGGGTGGATGGTTTTTCAGAATCATCGAAAAGTTCATCCCCCGGAAGGGGGATTATAGGGGGTATTTTATACCTTTCCATCGGCCCCTGTGTTTCGATGCCCTGTCGATGTTCATTCGGTGTTTGAACATCGATTGCCTGATGTTGACCCTGCGAACCATCATCGACTGATCGACTGCCACGCGGTGCCTTGCCACCGACCGGCCCGGTTTTCTTGCGGCTGCACGTATGGCTTTTCGTTGCAAGGGCCACAAACTGCTCCACCTCGGCCGTGATCGGGTGGACGGGCTTGGGGCGTTCCGGTCGCTGGAATTTCCTGAAATTACGAACCGCGCCATAGGTATCGCCATCCGCCTCGTAACGCATGATGGCCCCGATCCTTTCCAGTTCAGCAAGCAGAGCCGCCGCGTCACCATTGTCGGCTGGCAGCAGGCGCATCTTCAGCTTCAACGGCTTCCACGGGAATATGCCGTTGTCATCAGCCTCGTTCCAAAGGCCGATCAGGAAAAGCCGCGCCAGCGGAGAAACGGAAACGAAGGTTTCGTCAGTCCACAGACCGGGATGGACACTTCGGATACGTGCCATTATCGCTCCGCCTCCTCGAACGCGCAGAAATAGCCGAGGACCTTGCCGGTCATGGCTGCTTCCTCGCGCATCATTTCCAGATCCGGAGCCGATCGCACCGCTGCGATAAAGGCGCGGGAAAGCTCCTGCCGCGCCATGAACATGCGGGCCAGGTCGGCTTTGTGCCCGCCCTGCATCAGCATGTCGCGCATGATGGGGTCTTCGGGAAAATTGCGGCGGTTATCGTCACGCCGTGGCATGGGAATGACGGTCATCGGTATAATCCACGCTGTGCCCGGCAGGCACTGGCCGCCGGGGTGATGTCATTGGGGGCGATGGCGGGATGTACGCGCGCCATCATCGACGCGACCGCCTGTGCCACAGGTCGGCCCGCCATCTGGCGATTTCGGCATTGTGCAGGTTGATGCGGCAGATAGACCGCCAGCGGTCGGCCATCTTCAGGCAAAACCATTCCCAGATCATGCAGCCTCTTTCTTGAGCGCATCGAGACGTGCGCTTAGCAGTTCGGCCTCGGCGATGTGTCGTCGCTGCTCGGCCTCCAGGTGGGCCGCGAACCGGGCACGCACGCGCAGCCATTCGCCTGCGGTGACGCTCCTGATTTCGCGATAGATACAAGCGCGGACCCGCCGCTCCGTCAGCCCAAGAAGACGCGCGGTATCGTGGATGGCCGCCTTCAGCCCGCCTGCACTCTTGCGCGCGCGGACGGCTTCCGTGACGATATCGGCGAATTCATTGACTGCGATTTCGGCTGTCATTCTTGCCCCTTGGACAAAATGCTCCACGCGCTTGGACGAAATACTCCACGCCATTGGACAATTCCTGTTGCTAGATTCCGGGTGTCGAGGCCGGAAGCAGCAACAGGACGAAGGAGCGTATGGAGGAAACTGGAAAACGGAAGGATGCCGCGACGGGGCCGGATGCCCTGTCGCGCATCGACGTGGCCCTGCTGGGACTGGCGCAGTTGCGCGCTCAGGCAGGTGCATATGATTACATACAGGCCGCGAAGCTGTGCACGGCGCTGAGCGCTGCGATCCTGTCGCCCACCCTGCTGCCGGTCGCCACCATTCCCATGGCGCCGGTCGTAAGCCAGCCACTGAACCGGCTGATCCACGGGCTGCAGCATGTCGGGGTGGTTTAAGGAAAAGGTGGCGCGGGGCATCAGGCGTCCTCACCCGTGCCATGCGTACCGGGCTGTAGGGCCGCATCGCCAGACGTGGCTACAGTTTCAGCACGGGAAGGAGTCGTAACCTCCTTCCCGCTTTCCCCACCCCGTGCAGAGGATGAAGCCTGTGACTGAATCTCGGCCAACCATGTCATTAAAACTTCTGGGCGTACGTCGTGCAGGCGAAAACCTTGAAACAGGCCATGCAGAACTGACTGTAGCTCTTGCTGGAAACGATGGAGAGACGCCGTGGTCAGGTACTCTGACACTGCAGATCCCGGATCAAGAATTAGTTCTTCACAAATCTTTTGAAGTGAAGACACTCGCCGAGAGAGCATTGCTTCAAGTTCTGACGACATATCAGTTGACAGCGGGCACAAAGACCCCGCCGAAAGTGGAGTAAGGATCACCCCATAATTCAGGGCCGTGTTGTGGAGCGCATTTGCTGCACGATCGATCCGCGAGGTGTCGTCACTCACCGCCGGTCCTCCCCTGCTCTGCCCGCACGACCGTCACGCCGTCGAACAGGTCCGGGCGGAGTTGTTCACGGGGGATGCCGGTGGCGGCTTCAAGGGTGATGAGATGCTTGTCGGGAATACGCCCCCACCCCAGCACTGTCGCATGGGACCGAAGGCCAGCGGCGTGGGCGACCTTTGCAGCTCCGCCTACCCGCTTCATGAGTTCTGCTGGTGTCATGCAAGAATGTTAGTATTTCCGACTTTTAGGTGCAACGAAAAAGTCGGCAGGTCCGACACAGAGGTTAGAAATATCAACCATACTGATGCCCATGAGCCTTGAGACTGACATGGGTGCCCGTCTTTCCGCCTTGCGATTGCAGAAAGGAAAGAAGGAAGGGCGACGAATTACCCAGCAAGAAGCGGCAGATGCTGTCGGCATCGGGCGCAGCACGCTTGCGTCTTATGAAAAAGGCCACGACAAGCCAGGGCGAGACACGATGATCGCCTTAGCGCAGTACTACGCTGTTCCCGTTGACCATATAGCTGGCACGCCGTCGATTAATTCTGATCTGACGCCGCAAGCGGTCGAAGATCCTGACGAACTGGCCCTCCTCGGCTTCTGGCGCGCCCTCAATCACGACGAGAGAAAGCTTCTTCTCACTCTTTTCGAGAAGGCTATCGGCACCAATGCGGCCTGACCCATCCTCTGATTCCCGTAGGTCTTTTGCTGCATTCCCGTTCATAGTTCCCCTTTCGTTCTCAAAAAACGATAGCAGCATGCACCGTGCGGTTGTCATACGGAATTTGGATATGGGTTATGCTGATTGTACGAAAATTTAAGGTAGTACTTACCCTAATTTTCCTGCGTCGTGGCAGGGGTAATTTTCATAAATATCAGCAACTTAGTTAAGTGTAAGGATGTTTTCATGGCACCGTCAAATCAGTTTGTTTTGGACTTAGGGATAGAGATTCAGAAAGATGTCAACGGCATTGAAATGGGGGTTCTTGACGATGGCACTCCTTTTTTAACGCAGACGGGCTTAGCAAAAATATCTGGAGCAGTAAGAAGTGCTATTTTTGCCATTTCCCAAGAATGGGAAGACCATTACAAAGACGAAGTATTAACAAAAGACAGAATATCTTTTATAAAAGAATACCTTTTTAATAATGGATATAGAGAGAACAAGTTATATATAGAGATACAAAAGGATGGTTCTATTCATTACGCTTATCCAGATGTAGTATGTATGGCTATTCTGGAATATTATGCGTTCGAATCCCGCACACCAAGTTCTGAAGCACTCAAAAATTACAGAAGGTTATCTACTTACGGTTTCCGAAAATTCATATATGATGCGCTAAACTATACCCCGCAAGATAAGTGGAAATATTTTCATGACAGAGTTACGTTATTAAACAATGCTCCTCCAGACGGATATTTTATTATATTCAATGAATCGACGGGATTAATAGTAGACCTCATAAATTCAGGACTAACTGTAAATCACAAAACAATACCAGATATAAGCGTAGGAAAAGGCTGGGGAATATATTGGGATAGCAATGGGCTTGATAAAAAATTTGGGGTTCGTGTGAAATATGAGCATAATTATCCATCATATTATCCCCAAGCTGCTAGCAATCCCCAAAAACCATGGGCATATCCCAACGAAGCTTTGCACTACAGTTGCATTTTGTGTCGTGAGTGAGCGCGGATAGCACTGGCCTGATGCGTTCGTCGAAAGACGGACCATCTGAGGATGTGAGAGACGGGTAG
>NZ_NKUF01000044.1 GCF_003206495.1 Gluconacetobacter entanii
CGTTCATCCGACCAGCGGCGGCGGCGTTCAACGCCAATCAGGATTTCCTGGGTCATTCTTACCTCTCAAATGACGTCAATAACGACGTCGTTAACGACGTCGTTAACGACGGTAAGTTACCAGTCACAATCCTCAATCATAAGGCGGCCTCAAACGGCCGGTTACGTCTGAGCCTTCCATCGACGCGATACATCCCGCACGAACACATGTGTCGAGGGCAAAGGGTTCTCCCGAATTCTTCCATCCACATGCAGCGAAACCCATCCGCCAGTCGAACCCCAAGGGCGGGCAGGTCGCTTGCAGGGCCATTTTCAATAAATTATTACTGACCGGTCAAATAATATCTGCCATCCCGCCACCTGACCCGGAAGCCCCCGCCCTGATGCCAGCCAACACTGTCATATCGCGTGAAATCCGCCTGTTTATCAGGCGCAGGGCCGCTACAGTAAGGCGGCCCCCCTTTTTGCCAAGGCACTGGACAGCCTGCGCACGATGGTGCCGGCCGGTTCGCGGTGTATCGTGAGGAATGTGAACAGCCCCGCACCCCGCCATCGTACAACCGGACGGGATCAGAATGCTCCGCAGCGGTTTGCCACATTATCTGCATCAAGGCCGCCTGCCAGCTTCGGGAGTAAGGCCCCCTGTATATTCCAATCATCAGAATTGACCGCGAAAGCCTGCCTGCCATGCCGCCTTCAGCTTCATTGGGAAACACGCCGCATATCCCCCCGCCCCCTGATGGCCTGCCCATCACGATCGGCGTCACCGGGCACCGTAACCTGTTCGATCCCGACAGGGTCAGGGAAATCCTGGAACAGCAGATGCTGGCGATCCAGAGGCATTTTCCCAACAGCCCCCTTTACGCCCTGTCGGCGCTGGCAGAAGGGGCGGACTGTCTGTTCGCCGAGGTCGCGCATGACCTTGGCTGGCAGGTGCATGCCATCCTGCCGCTGGAGGCGGACGAGTACCTGAATGATTTTTCCGACGCGGGCAAAAAGACATTCCGGGCGCTGTATGACCACGCGGCTGAAACGCGGCTGGTGATCAAGACCGTGATTCCCGGTTCGGAGGAGTATATCCGGCAGGATGGACAGAACATCTACCGGGATCTGCAATACGCCGCCGTGGGCATTTACATCGCACAGCGCAGCCATATCCTGATCGCCCTGTGGGACGGCAATCCCCCAAAGGGGCTGGGCGGCACGGCACAGGTCGTCAGGTTCCGCGAGACCGGCTACCTCCAGCCCATGGTCGGGGACAGCATGCCTGCGGGGCTTTCCGTTGACATGCTCCAGACCCTGCTCCCGCATCATCCCCTTTATCCACCCGATATCGGGGTGGTCTGCAAGGTGTTCTGCAAACGCACCTCTGCCAGCGCGGAGGGAAGCCCCGTCGTGACAGGCCGGCACCCGTTCGAGATGGAATGGACCGATGGGCAGCACACCTGCACCTCCCTCGATGACCTGGTCGATCAATACACGAAATCAGCCGAAGCGCGGTCAAGGGACGGGAAAGGATTTCCGGGTATCGCCTGCTTCAGGGGGATATTCGGAAAACGCCTCATGGGCCGTGGCCCGTTCCAGAAAGACAGGACGACAGAAGAAAAACCGGAAATACAGGATGTTTTCGGGGACCTGATGAAGATCGTCTACTGGAATGGCGTTGTGCAGGAACACCTCAGGCGCCAGCAGGTCAAAGCCCCCGGCAAGGACGGATTCAGGACAAGGGTTTATGTTACGCGCACGATCCTTGACAACATGATTACCGAACGGACCGGCAAGGTCCGCAAGAATTTCGGATGGCTGTTCGTGCTGATGGGGATGACCGTCATCCTGACCAACCGCGCTGCCGGTGATCCGGCATTGTGGGTCAAATTCTCCCTGGTCGGTTCGCTGCTCAGCTTTTTCCTGATCTTTGCCTTTGTCAAATTCACGGACTGGAGAACCGTGCGCGAAGAAACGATCTACCTGCGCATCCTGATCGAGGGGTTACGCATTCAGGATTACTGGAACGTGCTCGGGATCCGTGATGCGATCTTCCTGCAATATCCACCCAGCCTGCGTGGCGGCATGATGGATTTCATGGGCTTCGTGCGGCGCGCCCAGCAGGGGGCATGCATGATCCCGTCCATCAGTTACGATTACGGGACAAAGCTGGATTATGTGCGTCAGGACTGGCTTGAAAACCAGATCACGTATTACGAAGAACGCAAGATCGCACCTGACACGAAGAAACGGAAGCTGATTGAAAACATGGCGCGCGGCATGTTTGGCCTGAGCGTCATCAGCCTGTGCATCATCACCGTGCATATCACGACGGGTTTTCTTGATGAAACGGGGTCACGGGCGATCGCGCTGCTGCTGTATGGGCTGGAACATATGGCAAGGCTCGGCATGGCCATGGCGATCATCCTGCTCAGCTACCTTGAATTTTCCGGTCTGACGGATGACCTTGTGGATTACGGCATGACATGCACCCTTTTCAGACGTGCCCGGGCCGCGCTGGACCATCCCTTTGGCGCGAACCCCGACCTCCCGGACGAGGTCATACAGGCCCGGCAACGCGAAATCCTGCATAACCTCGGCAAGGAAATCCTGCGCGGGGACAACATGCGGTGGGCGGAACGCGCGCTAAGGAAAAAAAATCAAGATGATCCGGGGTATCTGATACCACAGGCACGGATGAGGGGCCGGTGGTATGGTCATGCGGCAGGACGGATGCACGCCATGCCGGCAAAAGCCCCTTTCGCGGTCATGGGGTCACCGTGCCGGATCATATATCATGACCCTGACGACATAGTCCCTTTTGAAGGAGGACAGGATGGCATTCTGGATGTTGGGGGACCGCGTGACGTCCTTTCGCAACGACATGACCCCCGCCCAGCGCAGGGCCGCGGTCGATGCCCCCGGCCTTGCGGCCATACGGGAGCGCGCAACCCGGCTTCAGGGTGAACTTGAAGCCCTGGCGCAGGACATCTCGGCCCTTCCCGCGACACCTCTGACCGAGGATGCGGCGCAGGAAATCCGCAATGCCGCCGCCACGGTGGAGGAAGCACACCATACCCTGCTGGGCGGCATGAACTATCCATCCGTGCGGAAGGAACAGGCGTAATCGGCAGGGGCATCGGGGGGCGCCTGGAACGCCCACCCCGTTGACGGCCTATTTCGTGGCCGTCCCCTGTTCCACACGATAGGGTGCCGCCGCCCTGGGAAGGCCATCCTCGATCGGCAGCGCCGGGTTGCGGGACCATTCGTTCCACGATCCCATATAGATCCGCATCCGCGTAAACCCTGCCGAGGCAAGCGCGACATAGGTATTGGCCGCACGCGCGCCCTTGAAGCAGTAGATGATGATGTCATCGCCGGGGAACAGGCCACGTGACGCCGCAAGTGCACGGATCTCCTCCGCAGGGCGAAAGGCCGCATGATTGTCGGTGATGTGCATGAAATCGTACCATTCGATCCACACCGCACCGGGTATGCGCCCCTTGCGCGGGGCGAAGTCAACACCATAGGGCGACGAACTTTCCCCCAGCCATTCCACCCGGTCACGGTTGTCGAGCAGCCTGACCGTGGCGGACCCAAGGGCTGCGCGCACGTCCTCATACGTCGCCATCAGGCCGGCATTGATCGACAGCGGGAACTGCGTGCGCGCGGGTGTCGTGACCTCCGCCGTGAACGCGCCCCCTTCCCTGCGCCATGCGCTCAGCCCGCCATCAAGGATGCCGACGCGGGGATAGCCGAGATAGCTCAGGATCCAGTATCCCCGGCATGACGCGCCATAGCGCGTATGCAGCGCGTCTTCGTAAATGATGGCGGTCTTTTTTCCATCAAGTCCGTAATCGGCGAACAGGTTGGCGAATGTATCGCGCAGCGTCTTCAGCCCGTCCTCGGTGGTTTCGGCCAGATAGGTGAAGATGTCGGGCATGTTGACCGCGCCGGGGATATGGCCGGCCTCGTAATCCTTGCTGTCACGCACGTCGATCAGGATGGCGTCGCCACCGGCCGCAAGCCTGCGGACGTCATCGGGGGAATAAAGGACAGGTGTCGGCATCATCACTTTCCGCATGGTTGAACGCTGGTCACCAGCACTATCAGCAATGTTCGCGGCGATGGAGGCGGCGCGACACGGTGCGGCCATGATGGGAACGGGATGCTCCCCCGGCACGCGGCCGTCCACCGTGCCGTACAGCATTGCGTGAGATCAGGCCTTTTGGCGGGTGCTTGCACGATGGGCCCTGTATGCGTTTGCCTGTCATGACACCCGCCCCACACGCCATGAAGGACGCAAAGATGCGGACAGCCGGAAAACTCCTCCTCGCCACGGCCCTTGCCCTCCCCCCCACGCTGGGGTGGGGTGCGGGGGCAAACGCACGCCCGGTACTGATGGAACATGCCTGCGTGATTGACGGCACCGGCGCCGCCGCGCAGGCCGATGCTTCCATCCTGATCGACAACGGGCGCATCATGGCCGTCGGGCCGCATATCGACGCCCCCCGCGACGCACGGCGCATCGACATGACGGGACGCACGGTGCTGCCCGGACTGATTTCGGACCACAGCCATGTGGGACAGGTATCGGGCACCACCAATGGCGCGCGGAACTATACCCGCGCCAATATCCTTGCCGCCCTGCGCCAGTATGAACGTTATGGCGTGCTGACGGTCACGGCGCTGGGACTGAACCGCTCGCCGCTGTTCGATGAACTGCGCCGCGAACAGCATGCCGGGCGCAATCCCGGCGCGGACCTGTTTGGCGTGGACCAGGGGATTGGCGCACCCGATGGCGTGCCGCCACAAAAACGCTTCAACCTTGCCGCTGACGAGGTCTTCCGCCCCACCACCCCCGATGAGGCCCGCACCGCCGTCAACCGCATGGCGGACGAGGGCACGGACCTGATCAAGCTGTGGGTGGATGATTTCCGCAACGGCGTGCCGGGGGCGAAACCCCTGCCCAAGATGACGCCCGAAATCTATCGCGCCGCCATCACGCAGGCGCACCTGCGGGGCAAGCGGGTGGCCGCCCACATCCACGACCTGTCCGACGCCCGCGCACTGGTGCAGGCCGGGGTGGACATCCTGGCCCATGGCGTGCGCGACATGCCGGTGGATACCGGCCTGATCGAGGATATGGAGCAGCGCGGCACATGGTATATCGCCACCCTCGACCTTGACGAGGCCAACTATATCTTCGCCGAACATCCCGAATGGCTGGAGGATCCGTTCCTCTCCGCCGGCCTCGAACCTGCGCTGCGCGCGCAGTTCGCGGACCCGAAATGGCGCGCGCAGGTCCTCGCCGCCCCGCTGACGGCGGCCTCGCACAAGGCGCTGGCGATGAACATGCGCAACCTGCTGACGCTGTACCGCGCGGGCATCCATGTGGGCTTTGGCACGGATTCAGGCGCAATGCCCACGCGCATCCCGGGATTTGCCGAACATCGTGAACTGTACCTGTCGGTCGCGGCGGGACTGACACCGCTACAGGCGATCTCCCTTGCCACGGGCAATGCCGCCGCCATGCTGCACCTGCCCGACCGGGGCACGATCGCACCGGGCCTGCGGGCCGACCTGCTGGTGGTGGAGGGACGCCCCGACCACGACATCGGCGACATCCACCATATCGCGCAGGTGTGGCAGCGCGGGGTGATGGCCGATGGGCCGCTGGTCCATGGTGGCTAAGGGCACGGCATGCAACCGCAATCCCCGGTACGCATTGGTTGCATGCGCTTTTTTCTGAAAGAGAATGGGCCTGAGTATGGCAGACGGGACATGAAAAGGAGATATCCGCAATGGAACCATGGACCTCGTTCACCGAATTCGGCAAATCCGGCACGATCTACCAGTTCAAGCGCCCGCCGCAGGACCTGCCTGACCAGCCTGCGATCTTCCTGCTGACCACCGTCATGGGATCGGTCGCCAAGGGCGGGTCATGGGAATTCCTCAGCCCCCGGATCGGGCGCGTCCATTCCCTGTCGCGCGACTGGGACACCGTGATCACGCCCGCGCGCGCGCAGAAGGAGGAAAGCGACGACGTGCTGGTCTGCTTCGTCTCCGACGGATCACTGGACGAGGCATTCGATGACCTGTGCAAGGGCGGCGCGCAGCCCCTGGGAAAGGACGATACATCCGCCGGATAAGGTCATAAAAGTTTTTGGGTGCCGCCTTTTTTCAAAAAGGCGGCGTCTTTCGAAGCTTTTTGAAAAAAAGCTTCACCAAAAACTTCTGCTCCTTATTTCATCTGGCTGAACGTGCCATTCTTCAGGGACGTCTCGATTTCCTCCAGCGAGCGTCCGCGCGTCTCCGGCACGTAACGCAGCACGAACACGAACGCCGCGAGATTCAGCGCGGCGAACATCCAGAACGTCCCCGCCGCCCCCAGCGCCTGCACCAGCGACAGCGTCGTCAGCGACACCACCAGATCCGCCACCCAGTGCGTCGCGGCCACGAGGCTCATCCCCTTGCTGCGGCATGACAGGGGATAGACCTCCGCCCCCACCAGCCAGACCGCGACCGACAGGCTGCCGACATTGAAGATGGCATAGGACACGACCGCCGCCGCCGTAATCCATGTATTGATCCCCTGCGTCGCACCAATGGCAAACATCGCCCCCAGCACCAGCAGCGACACCACCGCCCCGGGGATCAGGCGCAAAAGCAGCGTGCGCCGCCCCCATGCATCGACCGCCCAGCTTCCGAACGTGGTGGAGGCCAGCATCGCAACCCCGATGGCGATGGAGGTCAGCAGCGCCGAACTCTTGCCAAACCCCACCCCGGCAAAGATCGTCGGCGCGTAATACAGCACCGCGTTGACACCCGTGACCTGGCAGAACAGGGCCACACCGACCGACGCCACCAGCGCCGGACGCACCCATGGCTGCAGCAGGGCAGACCATGGCGCCTGCTCGTCATGCATGGCGATGATGGAATCCAGTTCGGTCCGCGCCACCGTCGGGTCACGACGCAGGCGCTGCAACACCTCGAACGCGCTTTCAAGGTTGCCTTTCATCGCCAGCCAGCGCGGACTGCGCGGCAGTCGCGACATGCCCACATACAGGATCACCGCCGGGATCACGCCCAGCCCGAACATCAGCCGCCATGACTGGTCCTGCAGCAGGTAGCCCGCGATGAAGGAGACAAGGATCCCCATCACCACCGCCATCTGGAACAGGACGACCATCTGCCCGCGTTTCTCCCGCGGGGCGATTTCGGCGATATAGACCGGCACGATCTGCGAACACATCCCCACCGCCACGCCAAGGATGAAGCGCGCGAACACCAGCAGGGAGATGCCCGGCGAAAACGACGCCACCAGCGTGCCGAATATGAACACCAGCGCCGCGAACATGATCATGTACCGCCGCCCCAGCCTGTCCGACAGCGGGGCCGCAATCAGGCACCCGCCCAGCGCGCCGGCCACGATGGCCGACGTCACGACCTGCTGGCCCAGTGTATCGAGCGCGAAGTCCGGCGTGATCTGAAGCAGGGCGGCGGAGATGATGCCCGTATCATACCCGAACAGAAGCCCCCCCGTCGCCGCCACGGCCGCGATCAGGCCGACAATGGGGGGAGTGGAGGCCGTATTGGTGTCTTGCGCCATTATTCTTCTTCTTTCGTGACAGCGTAAGCAACATATGCAGGCAGGCGGTCAGCCCATGTGGCGAAGGGCCTTTACTGCTGCAGGGAAATCCTGACCAGCAGCCAGGGGCGCTGTTCCATGTCGTGACCATCGTGGAAAACCGGCAGGCGCACCCACTGCCCCACCGTCAGCCACAGCGTATTGCCCACCAGCGCCATGCTGTCGGGCGCAATCAGGCGCGGGTCATGCGCCACCATCGACAGGTGCCCGTCCGGGTCGCGCCGGATGACGGCGTGATGTTCGATATCCGTCAGGTACAGCGCATTGTCCGGTGCGGTCGCCATGCCATCGACCACGGCGGTCTCGCCCTCGTCCCGGACGGCTTTTTCAAGCTGCGCGGGTTTGGTGGCTGGATCGGACAACAGCGCCGTCGGCGCGCTGTACAGGCGGCGGCTTGACAGGGGCTGCCAGTACAGGCGCGAGGAATCCGCACTCAACGTCACACCGTCGATGCCGCCCTGCCCCATGACGGGTTTGGTGGCGCTGTACTGCAGCATCTGCCCGTCAAGCTCCATGGCAAAGCCCGGGTCGGCGCGGGTGGAGGGCGAGTTTTCCAGCACGCGCCGCGCCCTGCCCGTGGCAAGGTCGATCACGATGATGGCGGGATGGTCGGCGGTGGAGGTATCGCTGACATACGCCGTGCCCTTCGCCCCGTGCGTCATGTCCACGCGCACGTCATTGACGTGGCTGTCCCCGCGCGTGGCCCCGGTCCCGGCGCCGAGCGGGATGGTGGCGACGATCTGCCCGGCCCGTGGGTCAATGCCGATCAATGCAGGCTGCGGCGGGGTTGTCTCCCCCGCGACCGCGCCTTCGTCCACGACCCACAGGCGGCCCGTCGCGTCCACCGTCATGCCCAGCGGCGAGATGAAGCGCGCCTGCGTCGCCGCATCGGGAAATGGCTGCGGCCTGCCATCCTTCAGCACCGCAAGGCGCGGCCCCGCATGGTCGGCGGCGCTGCGCGGGAAGGCAAGGATGATGCGCCCGTCCGGCAGGGCGGCGATGCCCGACGCCTGCATGTCGGCAAAGCGCGCGGCAACGGTGATGTTGCGCGACGGGATCGACCCGAGGTCCACGCTGTCGCGGCTGTCACGCGCATGGGCCTGCAACGGGACGGACATCAGCCCCGCAAGCCCCAGGACCTGCAACAGACGGGAGGGGCGTGAGGCAAACAGGGAGGAGGTCATACCCGACATTCCATTCTTTCTCTGACTTGGACTGAATCTGCAAACGCTAACGCATGGCACGGCGTCGCACACGGCGCCATGCCCGGTTACGCGCAGGCTGTCACGATCGCGCATCGACCTGCATGGCGTCACGCACGCCACCATACAGCGCACGATAGCGCGCCAGCGGCCCCTCATACGCACCCGACAGCGCGGGGTCGGGATGCACGGTTTCCACCCGTTGCGGCGGCAGGCAGACGCTGGCCACGCTTTCCCCCGTCACCGCCAGTCGGGCAAGGCGCGCGGCGCCGAACGCCCCGCCCTGCTCCCCATGCGCCAGGCGATGCAGCGACACCCCCGTGACCGTGGCGATGATGGAAATCCACAGCCTGCTGCGTGACCCGCCGCCGATCACGTCGGCCTGCGCCAGGGGGGACCGGGCATCCGCCAGTACGTCCACCACGTCGCGGAAGGAGAAGGCGACACCTTCGAGCACCGCCTGCGTCATGTCCGCACGCGTCGTCCCCGACGACAGGCCGGCGAACATGCCCCGGATGTCGCCGTCATTATGCGGCGTGCGCTCCCCCGACAGGTAGGGCAGGAAGATCACCGACGACGGCCGCGTCACCCGTTCGGGCAGTTCGGCCAGCAGGTCGGCCTCCGCCATGCCGGTGGTGCGCGACCACCATGCCAGCGACGACGCCGCCGACAGGGTCACGCCCATCTGGTGCCACCTGTCGGGCACGGCATGGCAGAAGGCATGGATGCCCCCCTGCGGATGCGGGCGGAAACGGTCGGTCGTCACCCACACCACCCCCGACGTGCCCAGCGACACGAACGCCGAACCCGCGGCCACCGCGCCCAGCCCGACGGCACCGGCGGCATTGTCCCCCGCCCCACCGGCCAGGATGGGGGCGTCCTTCATCCCCCACCGCCGCGCAAGGGCGGGATGCATGCGCCCGGCCCGCGCCGTGCCTTCCACCAGTGCGGGCATCGCATCGCGCGCAAGGCCCGTGGCCGCCAGCGCCGCATCGGACCAGCACCGCCGCCCGACATCCAGCCACAGCGTACCGGACGCATCGGACATGTCCTCGATCATCTCCCCGCACAGGCGATAGCGCAGCCATGCCTTGGGCAGCAGGACATGACGGGTCGCGGCGAAGATTTCGGGTTCGTGATGCGCCACCCACAACAGCTTTGGCGCGGTAAAACCGGGCATGGCCACGTTGCCGCAGACCTGCCGGCTTTCGGGGAAGCGGCGTTCGAATTCGCGGCTTTCGGCGGCGGCGCGCACGTCATTCCACAGGATGCACGGCCGCAGCACCTGCCCCGCATCGCCCAGCAGGACCGCGCCATGCTGCTGCCCCGACAGGCCGATGCCGCGCACGTCCGCCATTTCCCGCGGGTGGGCCGCCGCCAGTGCGTCCAGCGCCGAAAGCGTCGCCGTCCACCAGTCCCCGGGGTCCTGTTCGTTCCAGCCGTCACGCGGCGAACTGATGGTCAACGCGCGCGAGCACGCCCCCACCACATCCTGGCTGCCATCCACCAGCACGGCCTTGACGGCCGACGTGCCCAGATCAATTCCGACAAACATTTATTATTATCCCGTACCGCCGGATGCAGCATCGTGGCGCTGTCCCGTGCGGCCTGTCTTGCTTTGCCGTTCTGCGTTGTCATAACTGAAAACACACAGGGTCCGGCTTGGCAAGCATGCGGGACACACCTTCCGGTTATCGCGCACGAAATCAGGCATCTGTTTCGAAAAAGTTCCAGAAAAGAAAGAATGCCGCCTTTTGGGAAAAAGGCGGCACCCAAAAACTTTTATTCGATTGTCATGCGAACGGGGATGGAGGCCCCATTCCCATCACGTGCAATGCACTTAGTGGTCGTGCTGCGTAAGGAACGTCTCCACGATGCCGTTCACGTCGGACGCACATTCCAGTTGCGGCATGTGCCCGATTGCGCTGAAGACGTGGCGCGCGATGGATGCGGACAGTCCGTCGGCCTGCGTGACCGGCAGGATCTCGTCCTCCTCCCCCCACAGCAGGGTGACAGGACATGGCGCGGCATCAAGCACCGGACGCAGGTCATCGCCCTGCCTGCCATCGGGGAAACACGCCGCCGCCACCGTCTGCAACGCCGCCTGCGCCCCGTCGAGGCGCTTGTAGCGCAGGACGTCATCGGTCATGCGCCGCCCGATCAGCGACTTGTCATGCACGAGGAATTTCAGCACGTCCTGCAACGCCCGCGTGCGGTCCGCCTCGATAAAGCCGTTGATGAAGGCCATGTTGACCTGCGGACCCAGTCCGGCAGGCGCGAGCAGGCACAAAGACGCCACGCGCTGCGGCGCGGCCTGCGCCAGCGTCAGCGCGATCCCCCCGCCCAGCGAATGGCCCATCACATGCACCTTCGGCAGGTCGAAATGTTCCAGCAGTTGCACTGTTACGTCGGCAAAGAAGGACAGCGTGCCCGGCCCGACATCCTTGGACGACCCGCCATGACCGGGCAGGTCGAACGCGATGACCCGCCGCCCATGCGCCAGCGCCGCATGGTTGAGCATCCAGTTCTTGAGATCCCCCCCAAAACCATGGATCAGCACCAGCGGCGTCGCATCCCCCATGCCAAGGTCATGCACGCGCAGCGTATGCGTACCAACCGTTACAAGGGTCGGCTCCACCGCCGTCTCCTCGCCCTTGGCGGAGGCGTTGCTTTCGGCGAATTCCGCCTGGAACCGGGTGATGAATTCGTCGATTTCCGCATCCGGCACCGACGCATCCGCCACCACCCCGATCAGCGCGCCCACCGGCAGCGTCTCCCCATTGGGGGCGACCTGCCTGCGCAGGATGCCCGACGCCGGGCTTTCAAAGGCGTTGGTGATCTTGGAGGTTTCGATATCAACCAGTTCGTCGCCCGCCTTCACCGGCCTGCCGGGGGCGATCATCCAGCCGGCGACCTTCCCCTCCGTCATGGCAAGGCCGAATTTGGGCATGGTGATGGGTGTGATCTCACTTGCCATGTCAGGCTTTCTCCGTAACGCGTACGTTCATGACCGATGTGACGGCGGCCTCGATCTTCTCCACGCTGGGAAGGTAGAGGTTCTCCAGCACCGTCGCGAAAGGCACCGGGGTATGGGGCGGCACGACGCGGCGGATCGGCGCGCGCAGGGCGTCGAATGCCTCCTCCGCCACCAGGGCCGCGACATCGGTCGCCATGTTGCAGCGCGGGCTCGATTCATCGACAATCACAAGTCGGCCAGTATCGGCCACACATTCCAGGATCGTGTCGCGATCCAGCGGCGATGTCGTGCGCGGGTCGATGACGGTGCAGCTTATGCCCTTGCGCTCAAGGCTGTCCGCCGCCTGGTTGGCCAGGCCCACCATGCGGCCAAACGCCACGATCGTGACATCCCCGCCCTCACGCGTCAGGTTCGCCTCCCCGAACGGGATGGTATAGGCCTCGTCCGGGACGTCTTCCTCGTCATCGTACATGACCTTGTTTTCAAGGAAGATGACCGGGTCGTCATCGCGGATCGCCTCGATCAGCAGGCCCTTCGCCTCATAGGGGGAGGACGGGACGACGACCTTCAGGCCGGGGATGTGGGTGAACAGCGGATACAGCGCCTGGCTGTGCTGTGCCGCCGCGTTGAAGCCTGCGCCATACATCGCGCGGATCACCAGCGGCGTGCGCGCCTTGCCGCCGAACATGTAGCGGAACTTGGCCGCCTGGTTCATGATCTGGTCAAGGCAGCAGCCCACGAAATCCACGAACATCAGTTCGGCCACCGGGCGCAGGCCCGTCACCGCCGCCCCCGCCGCAGCCCCGATATAGGAGGCCTCGGTAATCGGGGTGTCGAGGACGCGGTCCTCGCCAAATTCCTCAAGGATTCCCTTGGTCACGCCAAGCACGCCGCCCCATGCGTCCTTGATCCCGGCGGAGCCGCCACGGCCACCGGCCACGTCCTCGCCCATTAGGATGACGCGCGGGTCGCGGCGCATTTCCAGGCGGATGGCCTCGTTAATGGCCTGTCGAAAGCTTTTCTTGCTCATTCTTCATTCTTTCGGACAAAGGTTGCGGATCGCGCACGCGGGCAGCATATGCCCGCCCACGCACGGCCTGCACGCAACCGGTTCAGTACCGCACATACACATCCGCCAGCAGGTCCGGATCCTGCGGCAGGTGATCGGCCTTGGCCTGCATGACCGCGCTTTCGATCTCATCCGCGACGGCGGCGTCGATCTCGTCGAGCGTCGTATCCTCCAGCAGGGCGGACTGCGTCACGCGGTCGCGGAACAGCTTGAGGCAGTCATGGTCGCGCCGGGCTTCCGCCACCTCACCCGCAGCGCGGTAGGTCATGGCGTCGCCTTCGAAATGCCCGTACCAGCGCTGCAGGTGGACATGCAGCATCGCAGGCCCGTTGCCCGCGCGCGCATGGGCGATGACCTCGGCCGATGCCTGGTGCACGGCGAAGAAATCCGACCCGTCACATTCGACATAGGGCATGCCGAACGCCGCCGCGCGCGCCTTCTGCGTGCCTGCGCAGGCATAGGACGCGGCCGTGGCCTCGCCATACCCGTTGTCCTCCACCACGAAGACGGCGGGCAGGTTCCATACGGAGGCGAGGTTGAGGCTCTCCAGCGTCGAGCCCTCGTTCGAGGCCCCGTAGCCATAGAATGCGACCGCCACGGCGCCATTGCGTAGCGTTTTGTGCGATAATGCCGCGCCACAGATCAGCGGCGGGCCGCCACCGACGATGCCGTTCGCGCCCAGCATCCCGCACGCAAGGTCGGCAATATGCATCGACCCGCCCTTGCCCCGGCATACGCCGGTGCTGCGGCCATAGATTTCGGCCATCATGCCCGCGACGCCCACGCCCTTGGCGATGCAGTGGCCGTGGCCGCGATGGGTGCTGGCGATCGTGTCGTTATCCGTCAGGTTGGCGCACACGCCAACGCCCGAGGCTTCTTCCCCGCAATACAGGTGGACGAAACCGGGGATTTCGCCCGTTGCGAATTCGACATGCAGGCGTTCCTCGAACATGCGGATGGTGCGCATCGCACGATAGGAACGCAGCAGCGTTTCACGCGCTATTTGCATGGATATTTTCCCTGTTCCAGCCATGGGTTCGTTATGGCGTTCATCCTCCGCCCGGCGCGCCACATGCGGGGAAGCGGACACTTCACACTGCACTGGCGCGACCGGGCACATCCGCACCACAGCGCCACCACCCCGTGCGAAACAAGCATGGCCGCACCGCTTTCACGCCCATGTGACGCCGCATGTCCGAAGTGTCGCGAAACGCGACACTTTGCGACGGGTTAAGGCGACATCACGCACACCGGACCCTTCGTGCGGCATATTTTCGTACCAACCGTTACACGACAGGCACCCCATGCCCCCATTCCCCCGTCCCGTGTCCCATGAAACGTCCCCGCCACAGGTGGCATTGGGGCTGGAGGCGTCATGGCGCCGGTGTGGCCATGACTATGCCCTTGACCCCGTTGCCCCATGGATGCCGCAGGTCCTGTGCGATGCCGAACTGCGCCAGTGCTGCCAGCGGGCCGGGGCGCTGCCGCGCCATGCGGAGGCGGCGATGGCGCAGTTGCACGCCATGCTCGCCACGCTGGGTTACGCAACGCTGCTGGCGGATGCGCAGGGCGTCGTGCTGGCCCATCGGGTCGATCCCGCCATCCGGCGCGGGTCACGGCGATGGTGCCTGTGGCCCGGCGCGGTCTGGGATGAAATGCGCGAAGGCACGAACGGCATCGGCACCTGCCTGGCCGAAGGACGGCCGGTAAGCGTCCATGCAGTACAGCACTGGCGCGTCGCCCTGCGTGGACTGGCCTGTGTCGCGGCACCGGTGCATGACGCACTGGGCCGCGTGGCGGGCGTGATCAACGCCAGTTCGTTCCACCCCACGCAGGACGGGCGTGAAACCGCGCTGATCGGTGCGATCGTGACCCAGGCGGCGCGCCAGATCGAACGCGCCTGCTTCATGGACCGCTATCGCGGGCATGCGGTCATGCTGCTGGGCGAAGGGCGCGACGGGTCGGTGCCCATGATCGCGCTGGATGCGGACCGGGTGGTGGTGGGTGCGACCCATGCCGCGCGGGTGCATATGGGCGTGGCCCCGGCGCAGGACCTCAATTTCTGCCTCCTTGCCGACGCCCCCACGGCCACGGCCGAAGGCGGCGACCTGCGCCATGCGCAGAAGATGGCGATCCGCTCCGCCATGGCGAATGCACGCGGCAAGGTGGCGGTGGCGGCAAGGATGCTGGGCATCAGCAGGTCCACCCTGCATCGCAAGATGCGGATGCTTGCGCCCTCCGACACGCAGGCCTGCTGAATCCGGAAGTTTCCGGGTGCTGCTTTTTTTAAAGACGGGGTTCCCTGAAGCTTTTTGAAAAAAGCTTCACCAGAAACTTTTATCTGGAAATCTTTTTTCCAGCCCTGCCCCCCACATGTCAGGACCGCCATGCAGGTGCGCCCTGTGCACATCCCCCTGTCGCAGAGCATAACAAACCCCTATGACGCAGGGACAGGGAGGGACACGCAATGACATTTCCGATCCGGCTTGCGAGTCTGTTTGCCGCAACAGCGCTGCTGTCGGCCTGCGCGAACGGGGCAGGCCCCTACAACATGGGACTCAGCGGGCCTGACGGGCCGCCCATCGCGGACAATGACTGGAACCAGACCCAGACGGGCATGGGGGGATATTACGGCCCCTATAATGACGGTTTCGCGCCAGAGGGACTGGATGGCGGACCGCCCAACTACCTTGCCGACGAATACATGCCGCTGCCGTAAGGCGCGGCATACGACATGGTCATTTGTGGCTTTCGGGGGCAGCGCGGGTGCCCATGAACTCCGCGACACCGGCACGGATCGCGCGCTCAAAGGCGGCCAGCGTCTCCTCGCCCACGTAATGCTCCATGCCTTCGGCGTCGATGCTGGCGTTCTTCTCGCTGATGCCCAGCGCGCGCAGGAACGTCTCCACGATATGATGGCGGGCCTGGCTATCGGCGGCCATCTTCTCTCCCGCTTCGGTCAGGAAGATGCCGCGGTAGGGACGGCGCGTGACAAGGCCGTCCGCCTCCAGACGGCACAGCATCTTGGCCACCGTTGGCTGCGACACGCCCAGGCGCTGCGCGATATCGACCTGGCGCGCTTCCTGCCCGTCATGCAGCAGGTCGGCGATCAGTTCGACATAATCCTCCACCAGCGCGGTCTTGCGTGACTGGCGCGCCTGCTCGAACCCCGCCGACTGGGTCCGCGGATCAGGCATGGAGCCAGGTTTTCTGCGCCTCATGGTGTCTCCTGAAGGTCGGAACTGGCGGGATATGGATGGGAAAAGCCCCTGCTCCCCTGCCTTATACAGAAGTTTCCGCCTTCTCAATCCCCTGTCCCACGCCACGTCCGGGACCGTTCATGCGCTGAAGACGATTGTCTTGCGCCCGTCGGGGATGACGCGGCATTCGGTGAAATACCGCACCGCGCGCGCCAGCACGCGCCGTTCGATATCGCGCCCCTTGCGCACGAGGTCGTCGGGGCTGTCGGCGTGGGAAATACGCTCGACATCCTGTTCGATGATCGGGCCTTCATCAAGGTCGCCGGTCACGAAATGCGCCGTCGCCCCGATCAGCTTGACCCCGCGGGCAAAGGCCTGGTGATACGGCCGCGCGCCCTTGAACCCCGGCAGGAAGGAATGGTGGATATTGATGCACCGCCCCACAAGGCGCGCCACCAGCGAATCCGACAGCACCTGCATGTAGCGCGCCAGCACCACCAGTTCCGCCCCAGTGGTGGAAACGATGTCCCAGATCCGCGCCTCCTGCACCGGGCGGGTGGCGGCCGTGACCGGCAGGTAGTGGAAAGGGATGTCCCCGAAATCAATCCCGGCATAGGTTTCACGCGGGTGATTGGCGATGATCGCGACCGGGTCGATCGCCAGTTCGCCGATCCGCCAGCGATACAGCAGGTCAACCAGGCAATGGTCGAAGCGCGAGACCATCAGCACCGTGCGCGTGGGCCGTGTCCGCGCACGCAGGGTCCAGTCCATGTCGAATTCGCGCGCCATCGCCGCCACGGCGTCACGCAGCGCCGCCTCCGCCCCGTCACGCACGGGCATGCGGAACACCACCCGCATGAAGAAGGACCGGCTTTCCCACGCATCGAACTGCTGCGCCTCGGTAATGTCGCATCCCGCGCCAAACAGCGTCGTGCTGAGGGCGGCGACGATGCCGGGGCGGTTCATGCAGCGCAGCGTCAGGATATGGACGGACATGGCGGACATGGGCGCGCCTTCTATTTCGGGGGGGAACGGTCGGGGGTCGCGGGATAGAACCAGCACCCATTGGCGTCGCGTACCTCGTCCTGCGTCAGGGGGACGGGGGTCAGCACGTCATCGCCCGGACGCCATCCCTCCGGCGTCATGACGTCGCCATTGTCCGAACGCTGCAGCGCAGCAAGCAGGCGCAGCAGTTCATCGACGGAGCGCCCCACCGACATCGGATACCATATGATGGCACGCACGAGTCCCGTCGGGTCGATGAAATAGGTCGCACGCACCGTCGCGCTGTCATGCGCATCGGCCGCCAGCATGCCATAGGCCTGGCCGACCGCCATGGACGGGTCCTCCACCACGGGGAAGGGAATCTCCGTCCCGAAGCGGGTGCGAATCGCCTCCAGCCATGCAAGATGGGAATACAGGCTGTCCACCGAGAGGCCAAGCAGCGCGCAGTCCATGGCCTCGAAACGGGAATATTCACGCGCCAGCGCCAGGAATTCACTGGTGCAGACCGGCGTGAAATCCGCAGGATGGGAGAAGAAAAGCAGCCATTTGCCGCGGAAATCACTCAGCCGCATCTCCCCGCGGGAGGTACGGGCCTGAAAGTCCGGGGCCGTGTCGCCGATACGCAACGGATGCTGCGCCGTGGCGTTGGGAATGGGTGAGGTCATGCCATTGTTCATTGTCTGCCCCTTTTGCATCTGTCGCGCCTTGACGCAAGATGCACGACAACATACATTTATTATGTAATTTATAAACTATTATGAAGACAAAGCCATGTCAGATTTAGCCCTCGCCGCTGCCGACCGTCAGGTCATTTCAGCCCTGAGGTCTAATAAAGTGCCGTTCATAAAGACTTTTTTCGACAATACGACCTTTACCGCAACGCATGTCGTCCACGATCCCGCCACGCGGGAGGCCGCTGTTGTCGATAGTGTGATGGAATACGACCCCGCCGCCGGGCGGACCGCCCATCACCATGCGCAGGAGGTGGTGGATTACATCCGCGCCAACGACCTGAAGCTGCAATGGCTGCTGGAAACCCATGTCCATGCCGATCACCTGTCGGCCGCGCCGTGGATACAGGAACAGCTTGGCGGGAAGCTTGCGATCGGGGCGGACATCATCCGGGTGCAGGACATCTTCGGCAAGCTGTTCAACGCCGGGACACGTTTCGCGCGCGACGGGTCGCAGTTCGACCGCCTGTTCCATGACGGGGACACGTTCATGCTCGGCTCCATCCCCGCCATCGCGCTGCATGTGCCGGGCCATACCCCCGCCGACATGGCGTATGTGATCGGGGATGCGGCCTTCATCGGCGATACGCTGTTCATGCCCGATTATGGCACCGCGCGCGCGGATTTTCCCGGCGGGGACGCGCGGATGCTGTATCGCTCCATCCGCCGCCTGCTGTCGCTGCCTGAACAGACGCGGCTGTTCCTGTGCCATGATTACAAGGCGCCCGGACGCGACACGTTCGCATGGGAAACGACGGTGGGGGCGGAACGCGCGCACAATGTCCATGTTCATGAAGGTGTGGGCGAGGACGAATTCGTCGCCATGCGGACCGGGCGGGACGCGACGCTGTCGATGCCCAACCTGCTGATGCCCTCCGTCCAGGTGAACATGCGCGGCGGCCACCTGCCGGAGGCGGAGGAGAATGGCACGCGTTATATAAAGATCCCGATTGACCGCGTGTGATCCTCCGCCCATTTCTGCCATGTCGCCAGACCACGACACGGCCACTTTGATCGTTACCGAGGAGATAGCCAGACATGAACGATACCCCTGCCCCCTCCGCCCCCGCACTGGCCAGCAGCGCGCGGGGACTGACCTATGACATCGCCATCATCGGAGGCGGGGCCGCGGGTCTGTCCACCGCCGCCAGCATCCTCAAGCGCAAGCAGGGCATCACCGTCGCCATCGTGGAACCCTCGGGCTCGCACTTCTACCAGCCGGGCTGGACGCTGGTGGGCGGCGGCGTGTTCAAGCAGTCGCAGACACGGCGGTCGGAAAAGAAGCTGATCCCCGCCGGTGCGGACTGGATCCAGGCCGCCGCCACCGGGTTCGATCCCGACGGGCGCCTCGTCCACATGTCGAACGGGTCGTCGGTGCGCTACGACATCCTGATCGTCGCCACCGGCATCATGCTGGACTGGGACGCGATCGAGGGCCTGCCCGAGACGCTGGGCCGCAATGGCGTGACCTCCAACTACCGCTACGACCTCGCGCCCTATACGTGGCAGATGGTGCAGACGCTGGGGCGCGGCAATGCGGTGTTCACGCAGCCGCCCATGCCCATCAAGTGCGCGGGCGCGCCGCAGAAGGCGATGTACCTGGCGTGCGACGCATGGCGCCGGCGCGGGATTTCGGACAACATCAACGTCTCCTTCCACACCGCGACGCCGGGCCTGTTCGGGGTGAAGGACTATGTCCCCGCGCTGATTGAATATATCGAGCGCTATCACGTTGACCTGCACCTGAAATCCAACCTTGTCGCGGTCGATGGCAAGCGGCAGGTCGCGACCTTCTCCAACGTCGGCGCGGATGGTGCGACGACGAAGAGCGAGGTGGAATTCGCCATGCTGCACGTCGTCCCGCCGCAGCGCGCGCCCGACGTGATCCGCAACAGCCCGCTGGCCGGGGCGGACGGGTTCGTCGCGGTGGACCCCGCCACCCTGCGCCATGTCAAGTATGACAACGTGTTCGCGCTGGGCGATGTGGCCGGAACGTCGAACGCCAAGACGGCCGCCGCCGTGCGCAAGCAGGCGCCGATCGTCGCGGTCAATGCGCTCGCGGCGCTGGAGGGGCGGCCGATGGTCGCGGATTATGACGGTTATGGCGCATGCCCGCTGACGGTGGAGCGCGGCAAGATCGTGCTGGCGGAGTTCGGATATGGCGGCAAGCTGGAACCGACCCTGCCGACATGGCTGCTCGATGGCCGTCGCCCGACGCATCTGGCGTGGCTGCTGAAGGAATATGTCATGCCGCTGCTGTACTGGGACGGAATGCTCAAGGGACGCGAACTGATGGTCGAACCCCGCCCGCTGTGCGGCAAAAGCTGAATGGCTGCATGCATAAGGAAGTAAATGTTCCGGGTGCCGCCTTTTTTTTAAAAGGCGGCATTCTTTTTTGGAATAACCTCCTCAAATAAAATTATGAAATAACAGAAGTCTCTGGCTTTCTCCTTGCAAAAATCTTAAGCAAAAACCTTTATTGTTCAGGAAGTTTCCTGTCAGCAACGTCTTCGCACCTGCCGCGCCAAGGATGCATCACAGGCAGAAACGGCGTATGAAGCAGCGGTGATGAAGAAAGCTCCTCCCTCCCCTTCCCATCATGTCGGCAGTTCGCGTCCGCTGCGCCTGTCCGATGACGTCGTCAGCCACGCCATCTATGGCGGGCCGGGCAAATGCTACCGCTATACGCTGACGCGCACGTGGGATCCCACTCGCCCGGCGGTGATGTGGCTGATGATGAATCCCTCCGTCGCGACGGAAGATGGCGATGACCGCACGGTCGCCAAATGCCAGCGTTACGCGCGCGCATGGGGATACGGGGCGATTTTCGTGGGCAATACCTTTGCCTATCGCTGCACCGACCAGACGCGCCTGATGGAGGTCGCGGACCCGGTGGGGCCGGAAAATGACCATTACCTGCTCGACATGGCGCGCCGGGCGGACCTTGTGGTCGCGGCCTATGGCTGCCCGCGCTATCCCGCGCTGCGCGCGCGCGGCACGGACGTGGTGCGCATGCTCCAGGCGGCCGGGATCACGGTGAATGTCCTGCGCCTGAGCAGTCGCGCCCGGCGTCCCGAACACCCGCTTTATTTGCCAGCCGACCTGCGCCCGACGCCGCTGCCACCGATTGATACGCTCCCGGGCGACTGATCCTCCAGCGCGAGGGCAAGCTGGCGGCCCTGCGCCTGTGCGCGCGGCAGCAGCGTGGACAGCGTGACGCCCAGAAGCCGGACACCACGTTCGGGCGGGAAGCACCCGCGCAGCAGCCCCTGCGCATGGACCAGCAGTTCCTCCGCCGAGGTAACGGGCTGCATCAGGGTGCAGGCGCGCACGATCTGGCGGAAATCATTGTATTTGACCTTCAGCGTCACGGTCCGGCCGGTGATGTCGCGCCGTTCGCACCCGTGCCAGACACGCTGGCACATGTCGGATACGGGCGTGAGCATGTCAGGCCATTCATACAGGTCACGCTCGAACGTGCGTTCCGTGCCCAGCGACTTGCGCGGGCGGTCGGGTTCCACCGGGCGGTGGTCCACGCCGCGCGCCACCCCGTAATAAAATGCGGCGACCTTGCCGAAATGCCGCGTCAGATCCGCCAGCGTGCGCTCACGCAGGTCACGCCCGGTATGGATGCCCAGCGCATGCATCCGCGCCGCCGTGGCGGGACCGATGCCATGGAACCGCTCCACCGGCAGGTCGGCCACGAACGCCGCCCCCTGCCGCGGGGTGATGACGAACAGGCCATCGGGCTTGCGATGGTCGGAGGCCAGCTTGGCGAGGAATTTGTTGTAGGACACCCCGGCGGAGGCACACAGCCCGGTTTCGGCGCGGATGGTGGCGCGCAGTTCACGCGCGATTTCGGTGGCCGACCCGCGTGGCAGCAGCGGATGTGTGACATCCAGATACGCCTCATCCAGCGAAAGCGGCTGTATCAGCGGGGTATAGCGGGCAAAGATTTCATGGATCCGAGACTGTGTAGAATTTTGTGCGGTGGCACTTTTTCAGGCCATTGGGAAACGATCATCGAACATGATGGCGAGCTGGCATCTGACAGCATACCATTCGC
>NZ_NKUF01000045.1 GCF_003206495.1 Gluconacetobacter entanii
GAGACAAGTGTAGGAGCCGGATGATGCGAAAGTATCAAGTCCGGTTCCGTGGGAGGGAGAGAAGTGATGTCACTGACCAGCTTCCTCCCTACCCGACGTGGACGACACGCACCCGATTGAAGCCGGGCGTCTGCCCAACGGCGATCCCGATCTCTATTTCCGGGGCTTCTACGCCTGGAATTCCGAAGTTGGTAGCAAGAGCCTCGGCATTGCCTCCTTCTACCTGCGCGGGGTGTGTCAAAACCGCATGCTCTGGGGCGTGGAAAATTTCGAACAGATCACGATCCGGCATAGCAAGTTTGCCGCCTCGCGCTTTGTGCATCAGGCGACACCGGCGCTCCGGAATTTCGCTACGGCCAGCCCGGCCTCGTTCGTCTCCGGCATTCAGGCGTCACGTCGTGCGCTGGTTGCCAGAACAGATGACGATCGGGAAAGTTTCCTGCGTCGTCGTGGGTTCTCCAAACCGGAAACCACCAGGATCATAGAAACGGTGCTGCACGAGGAAGGGCGCAAGCCTGAGAGCGTGTTCGATTTCGTGCAGGGGATCACGGCGCTGGCGCGAACGAAGACCAACCAGGACAAGCGGCTGGATCTGGAGGGCAGGGCACGCAGGTTGATGGAGAAGGTCGGATGAACGCGCCCATCATCAGAAAGTGGCATGATGGGGAAGGGGCGGCGGACAGGGTCCGACGCCTTTTGCCTGTCGGCAGGTCAGTCGTTCAGGCTGTCCTTGAGCGCCTTGGCAGGCGTGAAGGCCAGCTTGCGCGAGGCTGCGATCTGGATGGTCGCACCAGTGGCCGGGTTGCGGCCTTCGCGGGCGGCGACTTCTTTCACCTTGAACTTGCCGAAGTTCGGCAGGGTGATTTCATCACCGGCCCTGGCGGCGGCGGTCATCGCTTCGATCAGGGCGTCCAGCACCTTGCGGGTATCGGTTTTGCTCGTGTCGGTGGTGGTGGCGATATGATCGACCAGATCGGCAATCTTCATGAAACTATCCTTTTGCATTCGGGCCTGTGCCCGTTGCCTCTGCCGTTACGGGGGAATCATGGCGGCATCAAGCCTGTAGGGAGGGTGAGATGACCAATGCGCAGTCATGGGATGCTGGCGATCTGGCCCGCAGGCTGGCCGAAAATGCCGAGGCGGTGTGTCGCTATTACCTTTCAGCCGGGCGAAGGCATGGCAATTACTGGCTGGTCGGGGACGTCCACAACACGCCTGGGCGGTCGCTCTATGTCCGCCTGCATGGTGGTCTGGACGGGTGTGGCCGTACTGGGAAATGGACGGATGGTGCGACAGGGCAGCATGGCGATCTGCTCGACATCATCCGTGAAAGCCTCGGGCTGCTGGATTTTCGTGCTGTCGCCGATGAGGCCCGGCGCTTTCTCTGCCTGCCGCACTCCGCGCCACGATTGGTCATTGATCGCGGCGGTTCCCATGCGTTCAGCCACGATACTTCGGGGCAGGCATCTGGCACTGCAGACGCCGCACGTCGGCTCTGGGCCATGTCCCGCCCGATTGCGGGCACACTGGTGGAAATCTGGCTGCGGCATCGTGATCTGACCCGCCTGGCGGACCTGTCATCCCTGCGTTTCCACCCCGACTGCTACTATCGCGCCGATACCGACAGCCCGACCGAGACCTGGCCCGCGCTGATTGCAGCCGTGACCGACCTTGCTGGCAGCGTTACCGGCGTCCATCGCACCTGGCTGGTGCGGGACGGACGTGGCAAGGCGCCTGTCGCCATGCCACGTCGTGCGATGGGTGACCTGCTTGGCCACGCCGTACGCTTTGGCATGGTGTCCGACGTCTTGGCGGCGGGCGAGGGGATCGAGACGGTGCTGTCGCTCCATGAGGTCATGCCCTCTCTGCCACTGGCCGCCTGCCTGTCCTCGGCGCATCTCGCCGCCATGGCGTTTCCGCCCACGCTGCGCCGCCTCTACGTGCTGCGCGATGATGACCCGGCCGGGGAGCATGCGGTGACGACCCTGCAGGCCCGGACGCAGGAGGTCGGGATCGAGTGCCTCGTGCTGTTGCCGCGTCTGGCGGATTTCAACGATGATCTCCGCTACCTCGGGCGTGGGGCCATGCGGGCGATCCTGCATCCCCAGCTTGCCCCGCAGGACGTGGCGCGGTTCCTGCATCCGGTTACGCACTGAGGTGGGCCGGGAAGGGGGTGTGAGGTCCGCCTTCTTTCCCGTGTGGCGCGGGGTTGTCCTGTATCCGGATGAGGCGCGCCCGCGGCCTTTCTGGAAGGGGAGCGGGCGTCAGCCAGGCTGGGCCTGCAATGGCGGAGACGGCTATTTTCCGCCGCGCGTGCCGCGCTTTGCATCGCGAAGCAAAATAGCCGTCTGCCTGCCATCCTCCACTGCGTTCCGGCCGCGCGATGCGCGGTTCCGGCCCGGCCTTCGTCTGCCGCTTGCCGCCCCCGGAAAGGCCGCGAGGGGCGCGGTCAGAACCGGAGGACAGACCCATGACCCGCACACAGGACGATTTCGAACCCGTCCACGCCACTTCTTCCACCGCCCATGTGCTGGCCGAACTCCAGCTTTACGGCCACCGTCCCTTCGAGGATGAGCCGGACGCTAGGCCGCTGCCCGACGCCAGCCAGATCGAGGGTGCGGTGGCTGACATCTTCGACGCCCTGTCAGCCACGTTGACCGACACGCGGCTGGAACCCGATCTCGAACCGCTGCTCTGGTCCACGGTCAATGTCTTTCACCGCATGGTCGGGCAGGTAGAGCGTGATCTTGACCGCAACGAGCAGGCGCAGAAGCGCAGCCAGCAGGAACAGGATGGCAGCGCACGATGGGCGAGCGCCGAAGACCTGCAGAAATCCGGATTGCTCGATCCCGACGGCGTTGTGCTGGGCTGTCACCGCAAGACCTATCTTCGGCATAATGGCCCGGAGCACGTTCTGTGCTTCGCGCCCACACGCTCGGGCAAGGGCGTGGGTCTCGTCATCCCGACACTCCTGACCTGGCCGGGTTCGGCCATCGTGCATGACATCAAGGGGGAGAACTGGCAGGAGACCGCAGGCTTTCGGGGAACATTCAGCCGTGTCCTTCTGTTTGACCCCACCAATCCACGCTCGGATGCCTACAACCCCCTGCTGGAAATCCGCCGGGGTGAGTGGGAGGTGCGTGATGCCCAGAATGTGGCTGACGTGCTGGTCGATCCCGAGGGTTCGCTGGAACGCCGCAGCCACTGGGAAAAGACCAGCCATTCCCTTCTGGTCGGGGCCATCCTGCATGTCCTGTATGCGGAGAAGGACAAGACCCTCAGCGGGGTGGCAAATCTGCTTTCCGATCCAAAACGCCCGATCGAGACGACATTACGCGCCATGATGCGCACGAAGCATCTGGGAGAGGCGGGGCCGCACCCTGTGGTGGCGTCGGCCGCTCGGGAACTGCTCAACAAGTCTCCCAACGAACGGTCCGGTGTGTTGTCTACCGCCATGTCATTTCTAGGCTTGTATCGTGATCCGGTCGTGGCCAAGGTGACATCCCGCTGCACGTGGCGGATCACCGACATCGTGCGTGGCGGCCGCCCCACGACGCTCTATCTCAGCGTGCCGCCATCGGATATCAGCCGAACCAAGCCGCTGATCCGCCTGGTGCTCAACCAGATCGGTCGCCGCCTGACGGAAGACCTGCAGCACCAGAAGAAAAATCATCGCCTTCTGCTCATGCTGGATGAGTTTCCGGCACTCGGGCGCCTCGACTTTTTTGAAAGTGCGCTCGCCTTCATGGCGGGGTATGGCATCAAGGCCTTTCTGATTGCCCAGAGCCTCAACCAGATCGAGAAAGCCTATGGGCAGAACAATTCCATTCTCGACAACTGCCATGTCCGCGTCTGTTTCGCGACCAATGATGAGCGGACGGCGCGACGTGTGTCTGATGCCATTGGCACGGCCACAGAGGTCCGGGCACAGAAAAACTATGCGGGGCATCGCCTGTCGCCCTGGCTGGGGCATCTGATGGTCTCCCGGCAGGAAAGTGCCCGGCCTCTGCTGACGCCCGGCGAAATCATGCAGCTTCCACCCAGCGAAGAGGTTGTCATGGCGGCTGGCACACCGCCAGTGCGCGCCCGCAAGGCGCGTTATTATGCCGATCCGCGCCTGCAGGAACGCATTCTGCCGCCGCCTGCGCCTCGGTTGTCGGCGGAGGCTGCGGGCGCAGATGACTGGAGTGGCAGACCCACGCCAGACCAGATGCCTCCTGAAGATGAAGACACATTGGCTGGAACGTCTTCTGACGAACCGATGGGTGCAGGACAGAAGCAGACGCGCGAGTTTGATGCAGCCCACACACCGAAAGCGGAGCGGGGGCGGGACGAGCATGAACGCAAAAACCCGGACCTTGATCCCGATCATGCCGCCATGCGGGCCAGGCGGGAATTCGAGGATCTCCAGCGAATGACGCGGCTGGCTGCCTTGGATCGGGATGACGGCATGGAGATGGAAGGCCCATGAAACGAGCGCGCAGGAAGCAGCAGATTACGGTCTATCTGAACCCGGTTCTGGCGGAGACCCTCGGCGATCTCGCTACACGTCGTCGCCAGTCCCAGTCCATGCTGGTCGAAACGGCTCTGGCCGCCTTTCTTTCCCCAGAAGACGGAAAAGGTGAGGGGGCGCTGAACCGACGACTGGAACGGCTTGATCGCCGGATCGGTCACATGGAGCGAGACCTTGGGATCAACGTCGAGACACTGGCGCTTTTCATTCGCTTCTGGCTGCTTACAACGCCACCGTTGCCCGAACCGGTTGCGGCCGCTGCCCGCGCCCAGGCGACTGCGCGTTATGAACAGTTTATCGAGACGTTGGCGCGGCATTTAAGTACCGGACACCGTTTGCATCAGGATTTGAGTGGGGAGCAGGAAGTGCTTTCGTGACCGATATCGTAGGAGATGTGCCCTATACTGGTCTGTCTTAATCTTTATCTAAAAGCCTGCCGATTTGGAGTAATTAGGCAGCCTATCCCGACAATTATGCGTTACGCCACGCCCGTCCACGTCGGGCAAGAATCTGCTGTTGAAATTGGTCGGTGCATGCCTTTCCTAATACTTCCCGCAACTGATGGAAGTCCTTCTGTCAGCCAAGAAATGCGGGCAAGGTCATGTCTCACGTTTCGTCACGGCAAGGTCGCGCACGTGGTATTTCCATGCTGCGCACGGCTATGGGGACTGCCGTAGTCCACCATCTTTCGGATCCGTCCGTTATTGAAGTCATGCTCAATCCGGATGGGCGACTGTGGATCGATCGTCTGGCTGACGGCATGGCGGACACGGGCGACAGGATTACGTCAGCCGATGCCGAGCGCATTGTCCGTCTGGTGGCCCACCATGTCGGGGCAGAGGTGCATGGGGCAGCACCGCGCGTATCGGCCGAACTGCCGACCGGTGAGCGGTTCGAGGGGTTACTGCCGCCCGTGGTGACGGCCCCGAGTTTTGCCATCCGCAAACCCGCCGTCGCCGTGTTCACCCTCGATGACTATGTCGCTGCCGGGATCATGACGGAGGGGCAGGCAGTGTTTCTGCGTCGCGCTGTCGCCGAGCGGCAGAACATCCTCGTCGCGGGCGGCACGTCGACGGGCAAGACCACATTGGTCAACGCCCTGCTGGCCGAAGTCGCGAAAACCAGTGATCGCGTCGTGCTGATCGAGGACACGCGCGAACTGCAATGCACAGCGCCCAATCTCATAGCCCTGCGGACCCGCGAAGGTGTGATTACCCTTTCCGACCTTGTCCGGTCCGGTCTCCGTCTGCGTCCTGACCGTATTCCCATCGGTGAGGTGCGTGGGGCCGAAGCACTCGATCTGGTCAAGGCGTGGGGCACCGGCCATCCGGGCGGCATCGGTACACTACATGCCGGATCGGTGCTCGCTGCCCTGTATCGTCTGGAACAACTGATCCAGGAGGCGGTGGTTACCGTGCCGCGTGCCATGATCGCCGAAACTATCGACGTGATCGCCGTGCTCTCGGGGCGTGGTACAGCGCGCCGTCTGACCGAACTGGCGGAAATTGACGGTCTCGATCCCACGACCGGAGCCTATCGCATCCGCCCGGTCAACCTCTCTTCTTTCGAAACATCATTCTCTGCCAATGGAGAATCATCATGATGTCGCCGTCACGCAAGCGCACCGTCGTGTGCGCTGGAGCACGTCCTGACCGTCGTACGCCGGACTTTCGTGTGTTCGGAACATCCATGCTGCTGTCGCTTGTTTTCGCGTCATCGGCATGGGCGTCCGGCACCGGGATGCCGTGGGAAACACCGCTCAACGAGATCCTGGAATCCGTGCAGGGACCGGTGGCGAAGATCATCTCGGTGATCATCATCACCATTACCGGTCTGACCCTGGCCTTCGGCGAAACCTCGGGCGGGTTCCGTCGCCTGATCCAGATCGTCTTCGGACTCAGCATCGCTTTTGCGGCGTCCAGCTTCTTCCTGTCCTTCTTTTCCTTCTCGGGCGGAGCGCTAATCTGATGGCGGTTCTCTTCGATCCTGAAGCCGAGGCCGTGCCCGGCTATTTCGTGCCCGTGCATCGCTCCCTGACGGAGCCAATCCTGCTGGGTGGTGCGCCACGGGCCGTGGCCATCGCCAAACGGTACGCTGGCCTCCGCCATAGCCCTCGGCCTGCGGCTCTGGCTTGTCGGGGCGGTGTTCTGGATCGTGGGGCACACCCTCGCGGTCTGGGGGGCGAAGCGCGATCCGCTGTTCATTGAGGTGGGGCGACGGCATCTCCGCTACCCCGCCTGGCTTCGCGCATAGGGAGGGTCGGGCCATGATGTCCCTTGGTGAATATCGTAGCCGCGCCGCCGTCCTGTCCGACTTCCTGCCCTGGGCCGCGCTGGTCGGGGAAGGCGTGGTTCTGAACAAGGATGGTTCTTTCCAGCGCACGGCGCGCATCCGTGGTCCCGATCTGGACAGCGCCACTCCTGCCGAACTGGTGGGTGTGACGGGGCGGCTGAACAGCGCCCTGCGGCGTCTGGGTTCGGGCTGGGCCGTGTTTGTGGAGGCGCAGCGCACCCCGGCAACCCTCTATCCCGAGAGTGATTTCCCTGATGCCGCCAGCCAGATGGTCGATCTGGAACGCCGGGAAGCCTTCGAGGATGAAGGCGTGCATTTCGAGAGCCGGTATTTCCTGACGCTGGTCTGGCTGCCACCCGTGGAAACCTCGGGCCGTGCCGAGCGCCTGCTCTATGAAGGCATGGAGCGCGACGGGCATGATCCGCAGGGTCTGGTCAGGGGCTTTATCGACCGGACTGACCGTCTGCTGGCCCTGCTGGACGGTTTCATGCCCGAGGCCGCCTGGCTGAATGACGTCGAGACGCTTACCTACCTGCATTCCACCATCTCGACCCGCAGCCAGAGGGTACGCGTGCCGGAAATTCCGATGCACCTCGACGCCCTGCTGGTGGATCAGCCCTTGGCAGGCGGTCTGGAGCCTAAACTGGGCAGTGCCTTCCTCAAAACCCTGACGATCACGGGTTTTCCCAGCCGGACCTTTCCCGGCATTCTGGATGACCTGAACCGTCTGGCCATTCCCTATCGCTGGTCCACGCGGGCGATCCTGCTGGACAAGACCGATGCCACAAAGGTGCTGACGAAGATCCGTCGCCAGTGGTTCGCCAAGCGGAAATCCATCGTCGCCATCATCCGCGAGGTCATGACCAACGAGGCCTCGGTATTGGTGGACAATGACGCTGCCAACAAGGCGGCCGATGCCGATCTGGCTTTGCAATCGCTGGGCGCCGACGATGTCGGGCAGGCCTATATCACTGCGACCGTCACGGTGTGGGATGGCTCTGTCTCGATCGCGGCCGAGAAGCTGCGTCTGGTCGAAAAGATCATTCAGGGGCGTGACTTCACCTGCATGGCGGAAAGCCTCAACGCGGTGGAGGCGTGGCTGGGATCATTACCCGGTCATGTCTACGCCAATGTGCGCCAGCCCCCGGTTTCAACCCTGAACCTTGCGCACATGATTCCGCTTTCTGCTGTCTGGGCCGGCCCTGAACGGGACGGGCATTTCAACGCACCCCCATTGTTTTACGGCAAGACAGCCGGGGCCACGCCCTTCCGGTTTTCCCTGCATGTTGGTGATGTCGGCCATACCTTGATCGCCGGACCGACAGGGGCGGGGAAGTCCGTGCTGCTGGCGCTCATGGTGCTGCAGTTCCGCCGCTATGCGGGTGCGCAGGTCTTCGTCTTCGATTTTGGCGGCTCGCTGCGGGCCGCGACACTGGCGATGGCCTGGGACTGGCATGATCTCGGTGGAGGCCTGACGGAACAGGAGGGCGCAGATCATGGGGCAGGCGAACAGGGTAGCGGCGTCTCGCTTCAGCCGCTGGCCCGTATCGACGATCCGACCGAACGGGCCTGGGCGTCGGAATGGCTGGGGCAGATCCTCGTCCGGGAAGGCGTCATCCTGATACCGGAGGTAAAATCCTATCTCTGGTCAGCCCTGAATTCCCTGGCATCGTCGCCCGCTCATGAACGGACCCTGTCAGGCGTGGTGGCGCTGCTTCAGTCCAACGCCCTCAAGCAGGCGCTGGCTCCCTATTGCCTTGGTGGTCCTTATGGCCGCCTGCTCGACGCGGACGCTGAGCGGCTGGGTGAGGCCGACGTCGTGGTGTTCGAGACCGAAGGTCTGATCGGCTCCGGCGCGGCGTCATCGGTTCTCTCGTATCTGTTCCATCGCATCGAAGGCCGTCTGTATGGGCGTCCGACGCTGCTGGTCATCGACGAGGGCTGGCTAGTTCTGGATGATGGCGATTTCGCAGGGCAACTCCGGGAGTGGCTGAAAACCCTGCGCAAGAAGAACGCCTCGGTGGTGTTTGCCACCCAGAGCCTGTCCGATATCGCCAATTCCTCCATTGCTCCGGCGGTGGTGGAGAGCTGTCCCACGCGGATCTTCCTGCCCAACGAGCGGGCGATTGAGCCGCAGATCGCGGCCATCTACCGTGATTTCGGGCTGAACGAGCGGCAGATCACCATCATCGCCCGTGCCGCGTCGAAGCGGGAATATTACTGCCAGATCCGGCGCGGCAATCGCCTGTTCGAACTGGGGCTCGGGCCGGTCGCACTCGCCCTGTGCGCGGCATCCGGGAAGGATGACCACCGTCTGATCGATCAGGTGCTGGCGGAACATGGGCGGGACGGTTTTCTCCCGGCCTGGTTCGAGGCGCGGGGTGTCATGTGGGCGGCGGACCTCCTGCGGGAAGGAGCCGTGCCATGACGGAAAAATCTTTCCGTATCCGGGCAAGACATTTCCGTCCTGGGTATGCCGCGGCTGTTGGCGCCACTCTGGTTTTTCTCATGCCGGTTGTGCCTGCTTCTGCGCAGTGGGCGGTCTATGACGGAGCCAACCATGTCCAGAATGTTCTCATCGCGGCACGGACCCTCCAGCAGATCGATAATCAGATCACGTCGCGGGCCAATCAGGCCCAGATGCTTGTCAATCAGGGCCGCAATCTGGCGAGCCTGCCCCTTTCGACTCTCTCGACGCTGCAATCGACGATTTCCCAGACCACGGCACTGCTCGCGCAGGCGCAGAACATCGCCTACAGCGTCCAGTCCGTCGAGCAGCAGTATCAGCAGGCCTACACATCCGTCTCGTCGAGCATGTCCGACAGCGCCCTGTTCAGCCAGGCGCAGACACGGTGGCAGAATTCCGTGGGCGGGTTTGAGGACGCGCTGAAACTGCAGGCGCGTGTCGTGGGGAACATTCCTTCCGACAGCAGCGCCATGACCCAGCTTGTCTCGGCCAGCCAGAGTTCCACAGGTGCCCTGCAGGCAGCGCAGGCCGGCAATCAGCTTCTGGCACTTCAGTCGCGCCAGTTGTCCGACATCCAGGCGGAGCTTGCCGCCAACGGCAGGGCTACAGCGCTGGAGCGGGCGCGAAATGCGGCGACGGAAGCGGAGAGCGAGGCGCAGTACCAGCATTTCGCGCAGCATGACGCCTACACTCCCGGCACGGTGTCCATGTTCGGCAGCAGCGGGAAATGACCGCCATGGCCATGAACGATGTCGGCGTCATCGACACCTTTCTGAACACCTTCACCACCACCATCGATACCGGTTTCGGTCTGGTGAAGGGGAGTATGATTTCGTTCGCGGGGTCGCTCTCTGTGCTGGATATGGCGCTGGCGGGCCTGTTCTGGGCCTGGGCGGCGGACGAGGATGTCATCCAGCGTCTGGTGAAAAAGACCCTCTATATCGGGTTCTTTTCCTTCCTGATCAGCAATTTTTCCAGCCTGTCGAAGACCGTCTTTGACAGTTTCGCAGCCCTTGGCCTGAAAGCTGGTGGGGGCACGCTGTCGTTGGACCAGTTCCTGCGGCCCGGTCGGCTGGCCCAGACCGGGTTCGATGCGGCACAGCCTCTTCTGGACTCAGTCCATAAACTGCTTGGTCCTGTCGCTTTCTTTTCTAATTTTGCGCAGATCTTCGTGCTCTGTCTGTCCTGGCTGATCGTGCTGGCGGCGTTCTTCATTCTCGCCGTGCAGCTCTTTGTCGCCCTGATCGAATTCAAGCTGACCACGCTGGCAGGGTTTGTGCTGATCCCGTTTGCCCTGTTCAACCGTACGGCTTTTCTTGCCGAAAAGGTCATGGGCAATGTCGTCTCCTCGGGCGTAAAGATCATGGTACTGGCCGTGATTAGCGGCATTGCCGCGACGTTGTTCGGCCAGTTCACCACCTCCTATGGCGATGTGCAGCCCACGGTCGGGCAGGCCCTGTCCGTGGTTATCGCCTCACTGGCCATTGTGGGCCTTGCAATTTTCGGGGGCAGTCTGGCCAACGGGCTGATCGCTGGTGCTCCCCAGCTTGGCGCGGGAGCCGCTGTCGGCACGGGCATGGCCGTCGCCGGTATGGGGGCTGCTGCCGTGGCTGGTGTCGGCGCGGCTGTTTCTGGTGGTGGGGCAGCCCTGGCCGCCACGGCAGCGGCCGCGCGGGGAGGGGCCGCCGTAGCAGGTGCCGCATCCACGGCTTACACGCTCGGGTCCGCGACCGCAGCCGGCGGGAGTGCCGGTGCCCGGATGGCTGCTGGTGTGGGCGGCATCGGTCGGGCGGCCGGGTCTGCGGTCGCAGGCGCTGTGAAGAACAAGGCCGCCAGTGCGGCCAGCGCCATGAAGGACAGCTTCTCATCGGGCAGCAAGGCGGCCTTTACCGCGACTGGTGGTCGGACAACCGGTTCGGGTGGTGGCGCTGCTGAGACGGGGGCGTCGGCAGGCGGAACGGGGTCATCCTCGTCAGCATCATCCGCCAGTGAGCCACCGCGCTGGGCGCGCGGGATGAAGCGCCGGCAGGCCGCGACCCATGCCGCCGAGGCTGCCCATGTCATCCGCTCCGCCGATGGCGGGGGCGGATCTTCCTCAATCGATCTGTCGGAAAAGGAATGAGGACGATGTTCCGTCGCTCCACGGTGCGCTACGGCACGACGCCGGAGCCGGTTACTCCCTATCAGAAAGCCGCCCAGATATGGGATGAACGCATCGGTTCCGCCCGCGTGCAGGCCCGCAACTGGCGGCTGATGGCGTTTGGCAGCCTGTTCCTGTCAGCAGGCCTCGGGACCGGGCTGGTCTGGCAGTCCGCACGCGGCACCATCACGCCGTGGGTCGTGCAGGTGGACCGTCTGGGCGAGGCGCAGGTCGTGGCACCCGCAACAGCCGCCTATGTGCCCACTGACCCGCAGATCGCCTGGTATCTGGCCCGGTTCATCGAGGATGTCCGCAGCCTGTCCTCCGATCCCGTGGTGGTGCGGCAGGACTGGCTGCGCGCCTACGCTTTCACCACCACGTCCGGTGCGCAGGCGCTCAACGATTATGCCCGTCAGAACGATCCCTTTGCCCGCATCGGGCATGAGCAGGTCGAACTGGACGTGTCGTCCGTCATCCGGGCGTCGCCCGCGAGTTTCCGGATCGCCTGGGTCGAGCGCCATTTCCGCGACGGGGCGTTCGTTGGCACCGAGCGCTGGACCGCGATTGTCTCGGTCCGGCTCAGCCCACCCCGTGATGCCGACCATCTTCGGAAAAATCCCCTTGGTGTTTTTGTCTCTGCCATCAACTGGTCGAAGGAGCTGGGCCAATGATTCGTCGCGCTCTTCGTGTCTTGCCGCTGCTGATCCTGCCCCTGGCTGGATGCGCGCAGCATTACCATCCGCCGGTCATCCGCTACGATGACGCTGTTCAGGCGACACGTCTGCCGGACCCGCCAAAACCGGTGCGGGTGGTGGAAGTCCCGAAACCGCTTCCCTTGCCGGGACAGCTCAAGCCGTTGCCCTCACGACGTGCGGTCCATCCGGCCCCCGAAGTCGCCGACCCCACAGCGCGTGTAACGCAGGCCAATCTGGCCGCGCGCATCCAGCCCACGCGAGCCGGGTTCATCAATGCGGTACAGGTCTATCCCTATTCTCCGGGTGCCCTCTATCAGGTGTACACCTCGCCCGGCGAAATCACAGACATCATGCTCCAGCAGGGTGAAAAGCTGGTCGGCACCGGGCCGGTTGCTGCCGGTGATACGGTGCGCTGGATCATTGGCGATACCGAAAGCGGGGCAGGGGCGACGAAGCGTATCCATATTCTGGTCAAGCCGACCCGACCGGACCTTACGACCAATCTGATCGTCAACACGGATCGGCGGACCTACTTGGCGGAACTGCGCTCTACACCAGCGACGTATATGGCGTCGGTGTCGTGGGACTATCCTGAAGATAACCTGATTGCCCTGCATCGGCAGGACAGTGCGACCGATGATGCTGCCCCTGTGGATGCAGGGCTGGATTTGAATGCGCTGAATTTCCGCTATGTCATCCAGCCGGTGAAAGGCGGCACGCCGCCCTGGCTGCCCGGCCGGGCGTTCGATGACGGCCACAAGGTCTACATCGCCTTTCCGGCCGGCATAGGGCAGGGGGAACTGCCGCCTCTGTTCGTGCTGGGAGCCGATGGCGGTCCGGAACTGGTCAATTACCAGGTGCGGCAGAACTGGATGATCGTCGATCGCCTGTTTGCCGCTGCGGAACTGCGTCTGGGCGACAAACACTCCGAGCAGCGGGTGCGCATCGTCCGCACCGATGGACGGCGGACATGACGGACGGGCAGGAAAAACACCGGGACGAAAGAGGGGAAGGCAGCACAGAAAATGCATCCCCAGCGGTTCCGTCATCGCCGCCCGATCTGCGTCTGCGGGCGGAACGACCGCGTGTCGTGCGTCTGTCGCGCTATGTTGTCTGGGGGCTGGCGGGCACGGGTATGATCGGGATCGGTCTGGCGCTGGGCTACGCGCTGCAGAATTCCGCCCGGCAGGGGCCCACGTCCGCCGTGCAGGATTCTGATGCGCGACCTTCGGCCGATGGGCTTGATGCCCTGCCGAAGGATTATACCGGCGTGCCCAGACTGGGGTCGCCTTTGCCCGGTGATCTGGGCAAACCGATCCTGAAGGCACAGCAGGAAGGCAGGGCCGGACCGGTTTCCGGCATGGGTGACCGGCGCGCCGAACAGGAAGTCGAGGCAGCCATCGCCAGCAAGCTGTTCGTGCAGACGCAGGATGCCGGGCGGCAGGACAGCGTGTCTACCCCTGCGTTGCCCGCAACCGGGGATAACGCTCCGGCTGCCCCAGCGGGCACAAACGACCGGCAGGCCGCCAACCGCACCTTTCTGGCTGGACAGCCCGATCGTGTGACGGTTAGCCTGGATCGCCTGACCCTGCCTGTTTCCCCATATGTCATTCAGGCGGGAACAGTGATCGCGGGCGCGCTCAACTCGAAGGTTAGTTCGGATCTGCCGGGGCAATTGATCGGGCATGTGACCCAGAACGTCTATGACAGCCCGACCGGACGCTACCTGCTTGTGCCGCAGGGCAGTACACTTTTCGGCACCTATAACAGCAGCGTCTCGTTCGGGCAGCAGCGCACGCAGGTGATCTGGACCCGTCTCATCCGTCCCGATGGCGAGAGCATTGTGCTCGACAGGATCCCGGGTGCCGATGCGATCGGTCAGACCGGACTCAAGGATATGGTGGACCAGCACTGGGGCCAGCTTTTCCGGGCAGCATTGGTGACAACCATGCTGAGCGTCGGCTCTGAAGCCGGGACATCATGGGGTGAGAACAACCTGCTTCAGGCGATCCGCAGCGGCGCCAGCAACGGGTTTTCCATGGTGGGAAACCGCCTGATCGACCGCAGCATGGATATCCAGCCCACGCTGACCGACCGGCCGGGCCTGCCGTTCACCCTGATCGTCAATCGTGATCTGGTTCTGAAACCCTGGCATCCGCATGCAGGAGCAGCGCCATGACAAAACTCCGTATCAGCACCATTCCTGACAGTCGGCCGGTCAAGCTGACCATCGAACTGCCTGCTGAGATACATCGTGACCTGCTGCTGTATGCGGAACTGGTCTCGGGAAAAGCAGGTGAGGCGGCAGATGCCATCCCCGATGCGGCTAGGCTGGTGCCGCTCATGGTCGGGCGTTTCATGGAGACTGATCGGGTCTTTCAGAAACAGCGGCGGGACAGAAAACCGGCACCTGCCGCGGGAACGACAGGCGTTTCCAGCGAACGGTAAAGCAGGTTTGGTGCCGCAGTAGCAGCGTTGTCAGTCTGTTTCCATAAGATGATCCCAGCGCCGTAGTCGTGGCAGCACGCGGACGATCAGAACCCCGTCGTCGTCAATGAGATAGAGGATATGGTGAGCCCGATGACGGTGAAGCCGTATCGGTGGGTCGAACTCGCGACGTTCCGGCGCAAGCTGCGGATGTGAGGCAATAAGGTCGAACGCGTCCGCCAGCTCCGCATGGTAGATTTCGGCCTGCCGTGGCCCAAAATCCCTCACACCCTGAATGTAGATGCTGATGATGTCATCTTCGGCGAGCCGTGTCTTTCTACAGGTCGGCATCCGTCGTCCCGGCAGTCGCGCGAGCATCCTGCAGCAACTGCTTCATGCTTCTGCTCCCGACGCTGCTCTGCAGACCGGCCGTGATGTGGTCCTGAACCTCATCATGCGCCGCACGGGCCTCCTGATCACGCCGGATCAGGTCGCGGACATAGTCGCTCGCATTGCTGTAGCGTCCTGTCCTGGCCTGAGCCTCCACCCATTCCTTCATGGGGTCCGGCAGGGATACGTTCATTGTTGCCATCGGCGCCTCCTAACCTAGATATGACAATCTTTGCCAATTCTTGTCAATAAAATTGGGATTGGAGCAGGGTATTCCAGTTCCAGATAGCAGGCTGCGTCTAGATGTGATCATTTATGGCACCATGGCGAAGCCGTCCGCCTCATGTCGGTTATAAGAAAAGCCGTTGATACCCCTAGGAGGTCTTCAGAAAGAGGTCATACCTTCGTGCAAAATATAGATATACAAATGCGCATAAACATGCGCTATATCGCGGTTGCTAGTATATTAGGAGCAAAGCTATGGTTCGCGTGCATTCCGGCACTCCATCACGTCGCCCCACAAATGTGACGCTACCCGTTCAGTTGCTCGAAGAAGCCAAGTCGTTAGATCTCAACATATCGCAGGCCTGCGAGCAGGGGCTTAAGTCAGCGATCGCATCAATCCATGCTCAGCAATGGCTGGCAGACAATCGCGCTTCCCTCGAAGCCTCACGGCAGTATGTTGAAGAGAACGGGCTTCCCCTGGCGGGCTATCGGAACTTCTAAGTGGCCCGTTTTGATGTGTATCGTCTGGCCGGACGGGGAGAAGCACGTTTCGTTCTGGATGTGCAGGCAGATCTTCTGGACGCCTTGGGTACCCGTGTCGTTGTTCCGCTGCTGCCACAGGAAACCGCACCAAATCCTGCAAAGAGGTTGAACCCGGTGTTTATGGTTGACGACTGTCCCGTTGTCATGATGACGCAGTTTATGGCCGCAGTTCCTGACCGTGACCTGAAGAAGATCATTGCTTCATTGTCGCTTTGTCAGGACGAAATTACTCAGGCGCTTGATCTGCTTCTCACAGGTTTCTGAAACGCGACGATGATCGGCTTACGGCCTCATCTCGGGCATTCATGCGGTAGGTACAGTGTCCCGAAAACCGACATTAGCTACGCGATTGGACTTGAAGGGATCCTGCACAATTCTAGCTGTCCCCCTGGACGATCGAGCGGTGACATGTCATCGGGGAATGACGCTTAACGCAGGGTTCCAGCGTCGCAATGGTGATCGCCGGGGACAATATTCGTTCCTTGCTACTTAATCATCCAATCTGCTCAGACGCGTAAGTCACTGTTCAACGTCAAATAAATTAGGTTGATTTATGTCAATCCCTCCAGACACCACAGGAAAGAGAGAATTACAGATGGCTAATCAAAACCATGAGGTTTTAGAGTCCTCCACGTTCTTCTATGATTCTGCCTGACGAGTTGAGTAGCGACGGCGCCTAGAGGTTTTCACGGAAAGAGACGCCATTGGTTAGTAGTGTGCGATAAATAGCCGATGAAACGGTCAAATCCGACGTCACATTATCGTATCGAGCCATAGGGATTTTGCTACGGATGAACCAATAGGCCTTATATGAGTTCCCGTGTTGCTTCGGATCATGTTATTCTCGGCGAAGATGGAAGTGGGCGTGGCGAAATGTCTAAACTTTTGTGTCAATATTAGAGTGGCTATGAGCGTAGAACTGACAACCATAAATGTGGAGAAGAATATGCCAAATAAATCAGAGGTTATAAATAATTGGCCTCCGCTCACAGCTGAGACACTCGATGCCATGCAGCGAGAGCAACTTTATCATGACGAAACATATCATCGCGAAATTAGTCGTTTATCCGTAAAAGGGCGCGTGACTCATATGACATTGCACTTTGCGAAATATGCGGGATACCTTGAAGAAGATCAAGGAAACGACAAATTTCGCCGAACTGTAACCGATTTATTTGTAATTGGCATGTCCGTATTGAATGGCTTTAATGTTCGCGCGTACACATCTTTAGAGTCATTGGGGCCACTGAATTATACTTCAAAAGACGAGTTAAAGCGAACCGTAACTATTATGACAGGACGGATGGCAGCGGCCTGCGAGCGACTTGATCATCTGGAAGATTTTCCATACCGTCGGATTTTGCAGGATGCTGCCATATCAATTACCGCTGCCGCACTAGCTACAGCATGTCATTATGGATGGTCAATGCCCTCTCTAGTTTACGAACGACTTCAGCCGATTAAAGAAAAATCAATATTTTTTAATAAAAATCGTGATGGACGGTAAATAATGACATTTTGGAGCGGTGAAAAATTAGCAGAGACCGGAGAGAGTATCAATCTCGTCACTCCATTCGAGCCAAAACAAATAGATTGCTCGTCATACACTTTAACACTTGGGCCAGAATGTTTTGTAACGCCAAGCTTTGGTGATAATGAGCCTAACCTTAAGCAACAGTTAGACTCGGTACGCACAATAACAGTTGGAGGTGAACAACTACCACTGACAGGCGGCGAAATGATTATTCCCGCAGGTCAATTTGCTTTTTTGCTTACCGAAGAAGTCATTAAAATTCCTTCAAACGCAATGGGATTTATCTCATTGAAGTCCCACGTTAAATGGAAGGGCCTGATTAATGTTTCAGGATTTCATGTTGATCCTGGCTTTCAAGGGCGCTTGATTTACTCGGTTTATAATGCTGGTCCCTCAAATATACATCTGGCGAGAGGTGAAAAGTTATTTCTACTTTGGGTGGCTGATCTTGATCAAACATCTGGCGAAGAATATCTTTACAAAAAACCACCAGTAGGAGAGATTTCTTTATCTCTGATTTCTGAAGTGGATCGCCCCCTGCATTCACTGCAGAGCCTCTCTGAAACAGTAGAAAAGCTACGAAATGAAATCTCGCTCCTGTATAGAGTCTTAGCCGCTCTGGGCGTAATCGCCGGCCTAGCCTTGGCTGGTTGGGCCCTTTTTCCAAGTGGTAATGATGCGAACAACAAACCGGCAGCGATAGATGGATCCTGATAACATTAATAAAAGATATTTTATACGCTAATACTAACAATAATTATAGAGGTGCTTGCTTTGAAACTTTCTGATGCTACGGTTATTTCATATACCATAAAACAGATTCTCTACGCAATTGCAGTGCTTTTCTTATCTTTAGCTGTAGATTACTCGATACGTTTCACAACTAGAGACAGGAAGGTAAGCCCTCCAATCGAAACATCTGAAAAAATGAATGATATATCCAGCTTAACATTGGGTCGACGGATAATAATAAGAAAAAAAACCTCGGATAATAACATTACGTGTATTGAGCCTACCCCAATAGGGAAAACCGTTTTTATTTCTCCTGGAAAAGAGAGATTCGTGACGACTTCCACCCCGGTTCCGCCTCCATTACAAGAAATAGGGTGGAACCTTTGCATTGCTTATATGAACGGAGCTATAACAAAAGACCAATATGCAAGCAGTCTGATGAACGCTATTGATCTAGAATCATCACCTTCCAAAGACACTGACCAAAGCAAGTGTGACGACGATAAAAAAATATCATCCGATATGAAATTGATCCAAATACCAAGAGGCCCCAACGGACACTATCTGGCAACGAAAAAAAATCGTCCACCACCCATGAAAAATAATTGCCAGTCCATAAAGCCTGAAAAACACTCCAACCTCTCGACAACATCCGTGTCTCAATCTTCACCTTAACAGTCAGCCCCTGCCTGGCCTTGATTTGGCGTCTGTGATGCTGTCGTTCATGTTATGATCGGGGAATGGGCGCGAAGGTAATCGCCCCGTTTAATCCGGTGCTGATGTTCAACATCTTGGTCGCTCAGGAAGCGCAAGCAGGACCGTTTGTATGGGCACAGCGGGGGCCGCCCGCGCCACAATGACAGTCGAACTGGCCTTTATCATCTGGAGCATGCCCGCCTCTTGTTCCTTGAGGCGACCAACGCCACCGCGTAGAGGGCCAGAACGGATCAACTATTACAGTCGCGCTAGAAGCGGTACAGAAGATATCCAGACAATCTGGCAGTCATAGTCCCAAGGGCACAAAAGCGGCCCTTCGATCTCGCCACGTTCCACACTGCGCAGCGACCGTCTTAGTGGATCTCGAGCGATCTCGCATAGGACAGGCGTCATGCGCTTTAATTTTTGGGGCTGGCATAGGTAAGGATTGTTTGGAACGGTTCAGGTGGGCAGTCTAGCCCCTTGAGTGAGGATTTTCAGGAGTTTTGCAGGCGAGCGGATGTTGAAGCGCCACTCGCACTCGGCCAGGAAGAGATGGAAGTCCTTGCGTGGTATTCCATTGTATCGCCGCAGATGCCGTTTCGCCTGGCTCCAGAAATTCTCGATGCCGTTGATATGGTTTCTGCCCAGGGCAAGATGCCTGCTGTGGTCGATGCGTTCGTGATGAAATTCCGAGACATCCAGTTTGTCGTAAGCATGCCAGGGATCGCTATAAACAATTGAATCCGGCTGCACTTTCTTTCGAATGATCGACATCAGCGTCTGATGCCCAGCATTGGGGATCATGACGGCATGGACGCGGCCATGCCGTTTCAGCAGGCCAAAGACAGCCACTTTCCCGGCAGCGCCGCGGCCCCGTTTTCCTTTGCGATGTTCACCGAAATAGCTCTCATCGACTTCGATTTCACCCGAGACCGGTGCCTCATGAGTAATCTGTTCTGCGATGATCTCTCGCAATTTCCGGTAATACAGGGTTGCTGTATTACGATTGACGCCTACAAGTTCGGCAGCACTCCGGGCTGGCGTGCCCGCAACGAAGTGCTCCAGAAGGCGCTTTTGGATGCTGACAGGCAGCCGGCTGCGACGACGTGCTTTCATGCGACATATCAAGCCTTTGTTGGCTTACCTATGCCAGCCCCTAATTTTTTTTATTACACCCCTTGCACTTACAATAGGTAAGATTATCTTACTGTCTGTAAGGAAGGTGTCTATGACTCTAGATGAAGCCAGAGCGGCGATCGTCAAGACGCTGCAGAAAGTTCAAGACGCAAGTGGATTATCTTGTCCTGTCTTGAAGGGTGGCGACGTGCCCCGAAGGGTTCTCGAACAGTTCGACAGTACGGTATGGCCAGTGGCGACATCATGGATAGCCAAGGAGCTTGGAGTGACGATTGAGAATGACGTTCATCTGTTCGGAGGAAAAAATGGGGGACCACTGCTGACAATCAACCAGTCGGCCGAAGTGATTTGCGCTCATATCGCCGACCGCAACCTTGCGGTGGCCGCGGAATGAGCACCGAGATCGAACAGCGTCGGCTCATCGCTCAGCGTCTCCGGGAAGCTCGTCAGCTCGCCGGTCTCAGCCAGGGGCAGGTTGCCAAGATGATGGGTATGCATCGTCCCACCATTAGTGAGATTGAGGCCGGTAACCGCCGTGTCTCGGCGGATGAAATCGCACGTTTCGCCGACATCTACGACGTAAGCACCGGTTATTTGCTTGGCAACACGCCCGACAAACTGGCGGTAGATGATCCAAAACTGCAACTCGCGGCACGAGAGCTCGCCAAACTGTCCCCTGACGCGCTTGACGGCCTGCTACGCGCGCTTGCTGCGGTGCGTACCGAAAGTGATGATAAGGCCAAGGACTGATATGAACCGCCGGATGCTCATTCTCAATGGCGCTCAGGCGGCGTCCGACGTACGCGATCAACTCGGTCTTGATCTGCTCGTGCCCGTCGATCCGTACGCGATTGCCCAGGATCTCGGCATTCGCGTCCGTTTTTTACCGGTAAGCATGGAGGGATTCTACCAGAAGGGAAATCCGCCCCGCATCATGCTTTCCGCACTGCGACCTCTTGCACGCAAGGCTTTTACCTGCGCGCATGAAATCGGGCACCACTGGTTCGGCCACGGCTCGACCATAGACGAGCTCAGGGCAGATGACCGTCAGGATTCGGAAATTCCTGAGGAGGTCCTGGCCAATGCCTTTGCGGCCTTTTTGTTGATGCCTACGATCGCCGTTCGTGGCGCCTTCAACCGACGCGGCTGGAAGCCGGCGACCGCCAACCCATTGCAGATCCTCACCATCGCTAATGAATTTGGCGTTGGTTACGAGACGTTGCTTACGCACGTGTCGGTCACGCTGAACGACATGCCTCACCGCATGCGCATGGAATTGGGTAAATGGACGCCTCAGCGCATCCGCAAGGGACTGCTTGGCCATGACGATGCTGATGGTCTTGTCATCCTCGACGACAAGCAGCGTTCTCCGGCAGTTGATCTTGATGAGGGCTACGCACTCGCTGTTCCGACAGGAGCAAACATTCAGGGCGGGGCCCTAACCAAGAGCAAGAGCCAGGCAATCGAAGGTTTCGACATCTACGACGCAGTTGCTCGTGGGCGCGCCACTATCAGCACCAATGCCTGGCAAACTGAGGCGCGTATCGCGCCAGCAAACTTTGTGGGTGCTGCCAACTATCGCTTCCTGGAGGACCCCGATGGCTAAGCTCGCCGCACCGGAAACCATTGTCGCTACCAATCTGTCGCTCGGCTGGGCGGCAGTGCTTAATCGTCTTGCACGCCCGGGCGTGGAAGCGATCTCACCCCTGAGCCTTTCGATCACCGGCTTTGGTGACGATGGCGTCGCGACCGAAGTCAGAAGTGGTCCCCATTTTTCGGACAGGGCGATAAGCTATCATCTGGCCTGAACGAGGACGGGTTTTATGGGCAAGGTTACGCGGAAACGGTATGCGGC
>NZ_NKUF01000046.1 GCF_003206495.1 Gluconacetobacter entanii
CCTTCCATCAGGCGGTCCAGGAGGTCTTTATCAATGCTCATGCGGGGGCTCCTCTTCGAGCAATTTATCACCACACCGCACAAAATTCAGGATAGTCCCGAAAACAGTAAAAAGTTTCGGGTGTCGCCCTGTTTCAAAAAGGCTTCACCAAAAAATTCTAACCGTTCGGGCTGTTGTCGGGGCGGCCTTACTGCCCTCCGGCGATGGCGTACAGAGTGCGGCCCAGTTCGGTCTTGATCATCCGTCCGGCCCAGTGGCGCAACTGTTCCGCGTCGATATAGCCCATGCGGAATGCAACCTCCGCCGGAGATCCGATGAGCATGCCCTGACGTGACTGGATGGTCTGCACGAATGTGCCAGCCTGGATCAGGCTGTCGGGCATGCCCGCGTCCAGCCATGCACAGCCCCGTCCCAGAGGTTCCACCCGTAGCGAACGTTCCTGCAGGTAGATCATGTTCAGGTCCGTGATCTCCAATTCGCCACGAGGCGATGGAGCCAGGCGGGACGCGAATTCGCAGACCCGTGCGTCATAGAAATACAACCCCGTTACGGCCCAGTTGGATAGGGGGGAGCGGGGCTTTTCGACAATATCCATCGCCGTGCCGTCAGGCGCAAAGGAAACGACGCCATAACGTTCAGGATCACGCACCTGATAGGCGAAAACCGTAGCCACATGTTCCAGTCTGGCGGATTTCTGCAATATCTGTGCCAGATGGTCGGCAAAGATCAGGTTGTCGCCAAGGATCAGCGCACAGGATGCGCCATCGATCCAGTCCTCGGCGATGATGAATGCCTGCGCGATGCCATCGGGGGTTGGCTGTTCGCGATAGGAAAAGGAAACCCCGTACTGCGACCCATCGCCCAGCAGGCGGCGGAACTGTGGCAGATCCTGCGGGGTGGAAATGACCATGATGTCGCGGATACCTGCCAGCATCAGCGTCGAAAGCTGGTAATAGATCATCGGTTTGTCATAAACCGGCAGCATCTGCTTGCTCGATGCCAGCGTCATGGGATGCAGGCGTGTTCCTGATCCGCCCGCCAGCACGATGCCCTTGCGTGGCGGGTGGGATGGCTGTGCGTTGGTCATGACATCTCCAGTGTCGCCGCCTGCCCGAGGCGTTGTCCCGCGTAACGTTCCTTGCGGATGGCCTGCCACCATGATGCGTGATCCAGGTACCATTGCACGGTCCGGCGCAGTCCCTGTTCGAAATCGTGGCGCGGACGCCATCCCAAGGCATTTTCGGCATGGGTGGGATCAATTTCATAACGGAAGTCATGGCCGGGCCGGTCATGGACATGCCGGATCAGGCGTTCATGCCGACCTGCCGGATCGGGGCGCAGTTCATCAAGGATGGCGCACAGGCTGATCACGACCTGCATGTTGGTGCGGGGCTGGCGCGCGCCGATGGCGTAGGTCTCGCCCGGCTGCCCATGCTGGAGTGCACGCACCAGTGCTTCGGCGTGGTCTTCCACGAACAGCCAGTCGCGGATGTTCTGCCCCGCGCCATAGACCGGCAGGGGATCGCCCATGATGGCGTTTATGATCGTCAGCGTGATCAGTTTTTCCGGAAAATGCCAGATTCCGTAATTGTTTGTCGTGTTCGTGACGAATGTCGGCAGGCCATAGGTATGATACCATGCCCGGACCAGATGGTCGGAGGAAGCCTTGCTGGCGGAATAGGGACTGCGCGGGTCATAGGGCGTGGTTTCGGTGAAGGGCGGATCGTGCGGGGCCAGCGCGCCGAATACTTCATCAGTGGAAATATGATGGAAGCGGAAGCGGGCCTGCGCCGCCCTGTCCAGCCCCTGCCAGTAGTGCCGCGCCGCATCAAGCAGCACCGACGTGCCGACGATATTGGTCCTGATGAAGGCGGACGGCATGTCGATGGAGCGGTCTACATGGCTTTCTGCGGCAAGGTGCATGACCGCATCGGGGCGGTACTGCGCGAACAGGCGCGCCATGGCCGGGGCGTCGGCGATATCGTGCCGTTCGAAACGGTAACGCGGGCTGGCGGGCGCATGTTCGAGGGCCTGTGGGCTTGCGGCATAGGTCAGGCAATCGACATTGACGATTTCATGCCCGGTATGCCGGATGACGTGTCGCACCACTGCCGATCCGATGAAGCCGCAGCCACCTGTCAGGAGAATACGCATGTATATGACCGCATGTATTTATATATTGTTAAGAAGTGTAGAATAGTGATTGTGTGAATTGAGTAATTCAAAGCGGGATATGATCTGCTTCATTATCCCAGAATTGATAACATAGGGTTACCTTTTCCCGTTGCAGGCGGAAATTGCGTGTATGACCCAAGGAATTTCGCCGGATGCATGTCGAAAAACTGACCATTCCCGATATCCTCCTGATCACGCCTGCCCGTTTCGAGGATAGTCGCGGATATTTCACCGAAACCTTCAATGCGCCACGTATGGCGACGCATGGCCTGACGCTGCCGTTCGTGCAGGATAACCAGAGTCTGTCGCGGCAGAAGGGTGTCGTGCGCGGCCTGCACTGTCAGGCGCCGCCGCATGCGCAGGGAAAACTGGTGCGCTGCACGCAGGGGGCGATCTGGGACGTGGCGGTGGATATCCGCATCGGGTCGCCGACATTCGGGAAATGGGTCGCCGCGACCCTGACGGGAGAAAATGGATCGCAACTATGGATTCCACCGGGTTTCCTGCACGGGTTTTGCACCCTGTCCGATGACGTGGTGGTGCAGTACAAGTGCACCGATGTGTGGAACCGCGAAAGCGAACGCGCGGTGCTGTGGAATGATCCCGCACTCGCGATCGACTGGCCGGTCGCGCCAGGCGACGCCATCGTGTCGGACAAGGATGCTGCCGCGGGGAACCTGTTGTCCGTTTCCGGTATTTTTACCTTTGGTGAATGACCATGAACGATGGCAGGCAATATTTCCCTGGCACCGTCCTTGTAACGGGAGGCCACGGGCAACTGGCACATTCGCTTGGCAGGGCCGGTGGGGACGATATTCGCGTCGTCGGACGGCCAGAGTTCGATTTTGACCGGCCCGAGACGGTGGATATGGTCATGGAGGCGCACATGCCGGCCATTGTCATCAACACGGCCGCATGGACGGCAGTGGATGCGGCCGAGCAGGATGTGGCAGGCGCGATGCGCGCCAACCGTGATGGGCCGGCGTTGCTGGCGCGTGGCTGTGCCCGGCGGGAAATTCCCTTCATCCATGTTTCCACGGATTATGTCTTCAACGGTCAGAAGGGAACGCCCTACCGTGAAACCGATACCGTGGATCCCCGCTGCGTCTATGGCCTGTCCAAGGCGGAGGGGGAGGCTGCAGTCCTGGCCGCGCATGACCGTTCGATCATATTGCGCACTGCGTGGGTCTATTCCGCGCATGGCCGTAATTTCGTGCGTACGATGCTGAAAGCCGGGGAAACGCGGCCGGAATTACGTGTGGTGGGGGACCAGTTCGGCAATCCCACCAGTGCGGATGACCTGGCATCCGGCATCATCGATATCGTGGCGCGTCTGCGGGCCGGGGGATGGCATGCGGGGTATGGTGGTATCTTTCACGCCGCGGGCTATGGGGCGGCATCGTGGTATGATCTGGCCAGCGTGGTCATGGACGAAGCCCACGCGCTGGGACGGCCGCGTCCGGGGATTGTGCCCATCGCAACAGCAGACTGGCCGACGCCTGCCTATCGCCCGGCCGATACACGACTGGACACGCAACGGTTGTATGAGGTTTTCGGTGTCAGGCTGCCGGACTGGCGTGAGAGTGTGCGGACCGTCGTGCATCAGGCATGTGAGACCGAGGCCGCCGGGTAATGCGGAATCTCCTTAAATCGTAAGGAAGTTTTTGGCGAAGATTTTTTCAGAAAGCTTTGCAAGGCATCGCCTTTCCGGAAAAAGGCGACACTTTTTTCATGCAGTCGTGAGGTATTCAATCGCCCCGCCATAAATATGGTACAGCGAACTTGCCGGCATATGGTCGGTAAGGGCCACGCCATGCACGTCAAGGCGGTCAATCCACCCCCCACGCAGTCGCGCAGGTGCGTAATTTTCAAAGAAAAGCCTGCTCTGACGTTCAATGAAACCTGCCGCTTTCGTATCCCCGCCGCGGGCACGACGGGCGAGAATGCGCAGGAATTCGGTCTGCGGCCAGATGCGTGTCGATTCCTCCAGCCGGACGCCATTTTCGGTAATGGCGTCACAGACAGCAAGCGTATCGGCATCCACCCCATGGGCCAGCGCCGTCTCCGCCAGCTTCTTGCTGGCATGCACGATGGCGGTGATATCGGGATCTTCGGGGGAAAGGCGGGCGAATTCGGAGAAAAGCCACGACCATTCGAACAGGTGCCCTGGTTCGACGCGGTTATGTCCTGCCGCCTGAAGCGGCTCCCACGCACTGTCAAAGAATTCAAGCAGCATCCCGGTGCCGGGAAGGATGAAATGCTTCAGCGCCAGCGCAACAAGACGCCGTGCGTAATCAAGGTAGAAACTGTCGCCCGAGACATCGAACAGCACAAGATAGGCTTCCAGCAGATGCATATGCGGGTTCTGGCGATGGATGCTGTCCGCCGGCGGAACGGTATCGCGGTATCCCCCCTGTTGCGTCAGGAAAATCTGGTCGATTTCAAGCGTGGTTTCACGCGCAACGGTCAGGTATGCGGGATCGTGCGACACCCGGTATGCCCAGCCATAGGCGAACAGGATGAAGGCATGGGCATACAGATCGCGTCGCCTGTCGGCAGGACGTCCGTCTGGCCCAAGGGAGAAAATCCAGCCCGGGGCACCGTCGCTGCGCCGGTAACGGCGTTCGACTTCGCGCAGGCATTCAAGGGATTGGGCCGCCGTCTTGCAGAAACCATCCAGTTCCGCACGGCAGTAGGTCGAAACCTGCCGTGCCTGCACCATCAGGCGCAATTCCGGCAGCTCTATGGGCTGGTGTTCAAACGTCAGGCGTTCATGAAACAGACGACGCCCGGAATCAAACCCTATACCAGCCCACAGAGGAAGCGCGCTCTGTGATAGCCAAAGACGCCATGTATCGTGCGTCAATGCAATACCTCTTTTTTATTTCTTATTCTTGTTTATGGAGTCCACGGCTGCCGTTATTGCGAAACGGGGGTGTTTTCGCAACTGGAGTCGGCAGGTGTCCGCGCTTTCTTGACCAGCGACGATGTCGAACGTCCCTGCACGATGTCAACCAGCGCGACGCGGCCGCCATACTGCTTTACAAAATCGCCGCCCACCACCTGATCTTCGGTATAGTCGGCACCCTTGACCACCACATCCGGACGCAGCGTCATGATGGTCTCAAGCGGTGTTTCCTCGTCAAACAGCACCACGAGATCGACATCGCGCAGTGCGCCCATGACGGTCGCGCGGGCGATTTCGTCCTGAATCGGGCGGCTGTCCCCTTTCAGGCGCTTGACGGAGCGGTCCGTATTCAGCGCGACGATCAGTTTGTCCCCTTCGTTGGCGGCGGCGCGGATCAACTGGATATGGCCGGGATGGATCAGGTCGAAACAGCCATTGGTGAAGACGACCTGCGCGCCATGCCGATGCCAGTTGGCGACAATGTCCTTTGCCTGTTCAAGCGGGACCAGCGCGCCCGCATCATTCATCTCGCTCTGCAGTTCCGCGCTCAGTTCCGCGCGTGAGACTGTCGCAGTGCCAAGCTTGCTGACGGAAACCGCCGCCGCCGCCGCCGCGATCACCACCGCCGTCTCCAGCTTCTGACCTGCCGAAAGGACGCTTGCCACCGTTGCCAGCACCGTATCGCCCGCCCCCGACACATCGCTGACTTCGGAGCGGCGGGCCGTGACATGCAGGCAGTCCCCCTCCTGCTGCCACAGGGTCATGCCATCTTCGGAGCGGGTCAGCAGCACGTCGCCGCCAAACTGCTGCGATGCGGCCTGCGCCGCCGCCTCTATCTGCTTTTCCGTTTTCAGCGGCAGGCCCGTGGCCCGCGTCATTTCCGAACGGTTGGGGGTTACAAGAGTCGCCCCGCGATAGGCTTCGAAAGTGGTACGCTTCGGATCGACAATGACGGGGATGCCCTTTTCGCGCGCTGCCCTGATCACGACCGCCAGCACTTCATCCGACAGCACGCCCTTGGCGTAATCCGAACAGACCAGCACGTCGGCATTGCCAAGCGCCTCAAGCGTCGCCGCGATCAGCTGTTCCGGCGTTGTGGGGGACAGGGTGCCCACCTGCTCTTCGTCGATGCGGACGATCTGCTGCTGCCCGCTGAGAATGCGGGTCTTGGTGATGGTGGTCCATGCCGGGTCCTTGACGAAGCTGAGTTCGACATCCGGCCAGGGGGCCATGACCTCACGCAGGGTATCGGCGGCCCGGTCCGCGCCCACCACACCGATCAGGTTCACCTTGCATCCCAAGGCGGCGGCATTGGCGGCCACATTCGCGGCCCCCCCCGGCACGGTTATGCGATGGGAATGAAGCAGAACCGGCACGGGAGCCTCTGGCGAGATCCGGTTGACCGATCCAAAGACATACTGGTCAACCAGAAGGTCCCCAATGATGCAGAGGCGACCAAATTTAAAATTCTCAATCATTCCAGGATCACATATTCAGGGATTCAGCACGGGAGGAGAGCAGTAGCGGGCGTATAAAAGCGTCGAGATCGGTGCCCGTAAAGAGATATCCGGGCATACCAGCAGCCTGTGCCGCCTGTATGTCCGTCGTCCGGTCGCCGATCAGGAAGGAAGCGGCGCGGTCGATGCCGAGATCCCTGATCGCACGTTCGATCATGCCGGGCCGTGGCTTGCGGTCCGGATGGTCCGCCCGGTAGCGCGCGACCGTAGCATCAGGATGATAGGGACACAGGTAAAATGCATCGACATGCGCACCCCATGGACGTAGCTGTTCCTGAATGTGCGCGTTGAAGGCCTCGGCATCCGCTTCTTCGTACAGGCCCCGGGCGATGCCGGACTGATTGGTGACGACAACGGCCAGCCGGCCACTGGCGTTGATGCGGGCAATGGCCTGGGGAGCATGCGCGATGAACTCAAAGTCTTTGATACGGTGGGGATAGCCCACATCGACATTGATGACGCCGTCACGGTCCAGAAAAACGGCTGGCTTCATTACCCTCAAAGACTCCACTGGATAGACATAAAAAATCTAGCATATGCAAAATCCACATGGAAACAAGAAACGTGGAGGACAGGCTATTATGCGGACCTGCCGGCTGGCGGCATGACTCCTGCCATCCAGCAGGCAGAGAGAGAATGGAACCCGTACCGCATTGGTTCAAAGGCTGTTTGAGAATAACCTTCCGGGGCCTGTTGTGGGTTGCCCGTAATGGCAGTCCATGGCGGGATCTGCCGATGTATTTCGGACACTGGAATTCGGTTTGCACGCGTTGCAGAGACTGGACGAAGGCCGGGGTTGTCCAGAAGATTCTCAAAGCCGTCCCTGACGATGCAGGCATGGAATATGCGATGGTGCGACGGCACGGTGGTCCGGGTTCACCGCCACGGCAAGGGCGCAAAAGGGGGACCGAAAAACAGGTGATCGGACGTAGTGTAACAGGATGGTCCACCAGGATCATCACCATGACTGACGTCCTGGGCAATCTGGTCCGCTTTACGCTTATCCCCAGCCAGCATTACGACACGGTCGGGGTTGCGCCCCTTCCTGAACCGCCGGATTTGGGGGGCTTCCTGCCGACAGGGCGTTTGACATCCGCCGGATCGCAGACGCCCTACGTGCGCAAGGCGTCTGGGAGGTCATTCCCCAGCGCAGGAACCGCCTTGACAGGCGCCCGTTCGATAAAGCCCTGTTCAAAGCGCGGCATCTTATCGGAAACTTCTTCTGCAAACTCAAGGAGTTCAAGCGCATTTCCATCGCGGAGGGACAAGATAGATCATTCGCAGCCATGATCCATCCTGTCGCCGCAGTTATCAATTCATGATAATCCCCAACAGAACCAGAAATATTCAAAAAACCTTTTTAATTCATAATGTTATTTTTTAGTTTCCTTTTCAGGCAGCCTTTTGGAGGAATAAAATGGCGCAGGCGGTTTCTGATGGGGTTCAGCACCATATATGGGAGAAATTGCGGAACGGGAGAGTGATGGCAGTGGATATGAGTGGATCATGGTTGCTGAAAATCCTGATGACCGTTCGAATTTCGTCCAAAACCATGTTCTTGAATGAAAGTATTTTCACGTTCTGGTAAAATATTTCATGTCTATATTTATGCAGATCAGGAAATTATGCTTTATTTCTGGAATGATAAAATGGATTCATGGTTTTCTTGCCTGAATTGTCCGCAATGTAACATATTGCCAGGATTTGTATTCTATTGCAGGAGGTGATATCGCTGTGTTAGGATTTAAGGTAAATATGCCAATCGTAACGAAGCCTGCTCCCGTGGATTCTGGCTATCGGAGCAGACGTTTATCTCATGGATGAGTCTCCTTAAAATGCCCCTGAAAAATCTGATCCGAATTCCCCCCCCGCGCCGGGTTTTCAGAAAAATTTTCAATAAAAAATCAAATTCCAATAATCAGGAGTGGGATCGCAGGCTTGCCGCCGCCGATGCCGCCCGCGATATGGGGCGCTTTTCTGAAGCAGCCAAGCTTTACCTGCATGCTCTGGAAATTCGTGAAGATCAGGGCATCCGAATTCAGGTAGGGCATATGTATAAGGAAGCAAGAGATTTTCCCTCTGCCTCCCGGCATTATCTATCGGCATACAAGATGAACCCCGCGGACCCGGAAATATCCTGTCAGCTCGGGCATTTTTATAAAACTATCGGACGTTATGAGGATGCGCTTCATTTCTACAGGTCGGCAGTTACCCTGAAACCGGGCTGGAAGATCCCCGCAGAAGAAGCGGAGAATCTTGAAAAGTCGAGCGAACTTCTCATCGAACGTTCAAAAAAAGCGTTTCTGGAAGCGTCGAAAGACGGTCGTCTTTCCAGTGATATCGAACTTGAAGATTTTACAAGTCCTTTGCTGGATGGCACGCTTATTCCACGATCGTACGAAGACCTGTGCATTAACCATCAGGAAGTGATCGTTCCCACGCGACATGGAACGCCACAGCACACTGAATGGGGACAGGGCCTGACCGTTCGGGGCATTGCGGCGCTGCGTGGGTATTTTGTATCTTCCGTTCTGCTGGAACGAATAGATATCTTCATGGATGGAAAGCTGTTCCATAGTGAGCCATTGACCATAGCGGCCCAGCCTCGGGAAAAGTCGAATCATAAAATTCGGAAATACTGCTATAATGCCTGGGTGGATTTCACGGATGTGAAGTCGGGGTGGCATGACTTTACCTTCCGTGCGCAGTCATCCGACCTTGAAGAAGAAGTTGAAAACAAGACCTGGTATCGTCAGAGGCTTATCGTAGCACCGCCGTTCCCTGAATATTATTATCAGAACTCTGACGCGATTATAGCCCCGATTGATAAAGGCTCCTCTTTGTCGATAGTGGATCAGATAAACGCACGTCCGAGCGTTCTTCACCGCTGTACAACACGTTCCATTCCATTCGATATCAAAACCATTGCCGTGTTGCGGCCGGATCAGCTTGGGGACCTGGTTGCGTCAATTCCGTCCCTTCGCAAAATTCGTACTACATTTCCGGATGCAAAAATTGTCGGGCTGTTAGGACGCGCGAATGAGGCACTGGCACGTACATTGGGAATCTTTGATGACATCGTGATTGTCGAATTTCCCGATGATCCGGTGTCCCATCAGCGTGTCATGCCTTTGGAAGAACAGGTCAGGTTAAAGAAAAAACTTGCCCAGTACAAATTTGACCTGGCGGTTGATCTGCCGGTTTCGGCCAATTCATATAAACTGCTGCCACTTCTGCAAGCACCTTTGACAGTAGGCTTTGGCGGTCCGCGTAAATCGATGGACCTGAACTTTTCCAGTTATGATCCCAGTACTGGCTGTGATTTTATCAAGCATTCAGCACGGACCGCAATCATAGGTGAGGCCATTTCCCTTGCCATGGACAGTGGCGCCCGTGTTGAAAAGCGTGATGACATTACACGCGATACGCTTGTGCCGTATGGCGTTCCGGCAACAGAACCCTATATCGTTATACATAGCGGCGCACGCATCAAATTTACCCACTGGCCACATTACGTTGAACTTGCTGAACGTATCGTGCGGGAAATGAACGTGCGCGTCGTGTATATGGCGGAAAATGCAGAACAGAAAGCACGTCTGCCTGAGGAGCTGTTAAATAATGGCATGATCGTATATATAACGGGTCAGATGCCATTTGATCATTTCGATACTTTCCTTTCATTTGCGTCCGTATTCGTGGGGAATGATTCTGGCCCCAAGCATCTGGCATCACTGCGCGGGGCGCAGGTCGTAAGCCTTCATTCGTCACGCATAGGATGGGAAGAATGGGGACAGGAACGAGGGGGGATAGCGATTAGTCGCCGCGTTCCGTGTGCAGGATGCTCACTGCATCATAATTATGACGAGTGTGCTAAAGATGTAGCATGCATTAAATTGATTAATATTGATGAAGTTTACGGTGCAGTTCAGGAACTTTTCTCAAATCCGTCCTAGACGGCGGAGGAGGGACAAAAAACTTCGTGTTACCTGAGACGCCTGTCACTCTTTTTTCCTTGGTTTGAATGTAGGAAATTGAGATGAAGCAGGCTGACATTCCTCAATGTAGAGGAATGGCCGATACTGATGATGGCTTGAAGATCAATGGAAAATGCAGGGCTTTTTTTAAAGTCCTGTATTCTTCCTGGGTGCCTGGTTTCATTACAGCCCAATCAGGAAACATACGGACGCATGAAACATGGCCGGTTCACGGAAGGGCAGGTTGCTGTCATCCCGAAGGAAATGGTCTGCGTGCGCCGATCACTGAATGTCGCAGGCCCGGTTGTCGCGGCTTGGGGCGCTTCCGGTGCGTGAAGGATGCCTTCCAAGCCTGAGATAGCGATTGTGCGCCTGTCTGGGGGACGAGCTTAAAGTCTGCAGTGGGCCGGACGGAAACGGGCAATGGGATCATGCCACTCATCACTGTGCCGGCTGTGACCGACCAGTGGCGATTGCAGCGTGCGCAGCACACCCGGCGGCCATAAAGATAATTCCGGTCGCGGCCACAGGACGGGCAGGCCATCCGCCCACCCGGCGCACCACCCTCAACGCCACGATCCCTGCTTATGAAGCCCCAAGCGTATGATGGGGTATCGGCTACATTTGCGGTGCGGTCGGAAGGCGTCTTCTTGGATCTGAATGCGCGGTTTTTCCGTCCCTGTCCCATTGGCGGGAAGATCAACGGATCAGTGGGGTAGCAGCAGGTAACGCAGGACAGGCAACCGCCTTCCTCATCCTGCACGCAGGAATGGCGGACAAGACCAAATCCATCAGGATCGGGCATCGCCCCTGTCCCAGACAGCAGATTATATTTTGGAAAGAAAAGTGGCGCACCCGAAAGGACTCGAACCTCTAACCCCCAGATTCGTAGTCTGGTGCTCTATCCAGTTGAGCTACGGGTGCGCTGTGAGGCGGCTTTTAACCCGACCTCACCGGGGCCGCAACCCCCTTTTTTCATTTTTTATGCCTTGATCGGATTATTTTTTCTCCGCAGGCGCAGGACCTGCCGCTTGCTCCATGCACGCAGCCGGTCAAGGTAGATATAGATGACCGGCGTGGTGTAGAGCGTCAGCAACTGGCTCATCGCCAGCCCCCCCACTACCGCGATGCCCAGCGGGCGGCGCAGTTCGATTCCATAGCCGTCGCTGATGATCAGCGGGACGGCCCCGAACGCCGCCGCCAGCGTGGTCATGACGATGGGGCGGAAGCGTTTGACACAGGCCTCGCGGATGGCGTCTTCGGGCTGCATGCCGCCGTCGCGTTCAGCATGCAGGGCGAAATCCACCATCAGGATGGCATTCTTCTTCACGATCCCCACCAGCAGGATCATGCCGATCATCGCGATCAGGGAAAATTCCTGCCCCGTCAGCCACAGCGCCAGCACCGCCCCCACCGCCGCCGACGGCAGGGTGGAGAGGATCGTCAGCGGATGGATGTAGCTTTCATACAGGATGCCCAGCGTGACGTACATCGTCATCAGCGCCGCGATGAATATCAGCACCTCGTTGACGAGGGCTTTCTGGAACTCGGCCGCCTGTCCGGAAAATCCGCCCTGGATGGTGGACGGGACATGCATCCTGACCATGGTCGTGCGGATTTCATCACTCGCATCACTCAGCGCCTTGCCGGGGGCGAGGTTGAAGGAAATCGCGGCGGAGACGAACCCGTCGCGGTGGGACACCGTGATCGCGGTGGGATGGCGCTCCAGCTTCGCCACCACGGACAGCGGGACCATCGTCTCGCTGCTTGACGACACGGCCGAGCCGTTCGACGCCCAGTTGCCCCCCGCGAGTTTGTTGGCGATGGAGTTGCGGAAGGACTGTTCGCTCAGCTGCGTTTCCTTGCTGGCGGTGCCGCTCGGGTCGGTGACGCGCACCGTATTGGACACCGTGCCCCCGCCCGCCGTGCCGCCCGCCGTGGACAGGCGAAAGGCGGACAGGATATCCGGCGTGGTGCGGAACCGGTCCTCCACCTGCATGACGACATGATAGGTCGTAAGCGAGGTCGAGATGTTGGAGGCCGAACGCTGCCCGAACGCATCATAGAGCGTATTGCTGACCAACTGCGGTGTAATCAGGTAGCGCGCGGCGGCGTCACGCACGATGTTCGCATGCACCGCCGCGCCATTGTTCATGACATCGGTGGTCACGTCCTTCAGCACCGGGTCGTCACGCAGCGTCGCCGTCAGGCGCGGCACCCAGGTATAGATGTCATCGGCATTGTCGCTGGTCAGGATATAGCGATAGGCCCCTTCCTTCTGCCGTCCGCCGCCGCCGCTGATGTCGCCTGCGGAAAACATCGACAGGTCCAGCCCCGTCACGTTGCGGATGCGGTCATGGATGCGCGCGATCATCTGGTCCGGGCCATCGCGGCGTTCGGTCCGGTCGATCATCTGCGCGAAGGCCTGCCCCTCGACATTGGAATCGCCGGAGAAGGCAAGGACGTCCTGCGTGTCCTGATCCGCCATCATGGCCTGGCTGATCTGGCGGATCTTGTCGGTCAGGACGGGAAAGGACGTGGTCTGGTCAGCGCGGAAGAAGCTCATGATCAGGGCGACGTCTTCCTTGGGCAGGATGCCCTTGGGCATGATGACCAGCACGCCGATCATGAGGAAGAAACTCGCCGGAAGCGTCAGCGCCGTCAGCACATGATGGCGCAGCGCCCATTCGAGCGAGCGCTCATACACCCGCAGCACCATGGAAAACATGTTTTCGAACCCGTCCGAACAGGCCCGCATCCCACGCTGCCACAGGGGGGCTGTCGGCGGCAGGGGCGTGTCGTGGCTGACCTCCAGCATCAGGCTGCACATCATCGGCGTCAGGCTGAGCGAGAGGAACAGCGAGACGACGACCGTGATCGCCAGCGTCATGGAAAATTCGAAGAATACCTTTCCCGCCGTGCCACTCATCAGCAGCAGCGGCAGGAACACCGCAACGAGCGAGATGGTGATCGACAGCACGGTGAAGGCGATTTCGCGCGACCCCAGCAGGGTGGCCTCCATGCGGCCCATCCCGGCCTCCATGTGGCGTGCAATGTTCTCCAGCACGACGATCGCGTCATCCACCACGAACCCGGTCGCAATCGTCAGCGCCATCAGCGACAGGATATCGAGCGAGAAGCCGAACAGGTACATCACCGCCAGCGTCCCGGCGAGCGAGATGGGCACCGTGATCGCCGGGATCAGGGTGGAGCGGGGCGAGCGCAGGAAGAACAGCACCACCAGCACCACAAGGGCCACGGAAATGACCAGCGTCCACTGCGTATCGGCCAGAGAGGCGCGGATCGTCACCGAACGGTCCATCGCCGGTGTCAGCGTGATGCCCTGCGGCAGGGCCGCGCGCAGGGTGGGGACGCGTTCCTTGATCTGGTCGATCACCCGGATGACGTTGGCCCCGGCCTTGGGCCGCACGATGGCCATGACGGCGGGATGGCCGTTGAAGAAGCCCACCTTGTGGTCGTTTTCCACCCCGTCATGCACCCTGGCCACATCCGACAGGCGCACCGGCCGCCCGCTGCGGTAGCCGATGACAAGGTTGCGGTACTGCGCCGCATCGCGGGCCTGGTCATTGGTGGCCAGCGTATAGCGCGTCGGCCCGTTCTGGATGAAGCCCTTGGGCGTGTTGGCGTTGGCCGAGGCCAGGGCGGAGCGGATGTCCTCGAACCCCAGCCCGTACTTGAACAGGGGGAAGGGATTGATGTCCACGCGCACGGCGGGGGCGGAACTGCCAACGATGTCGATCCAGCCCACGCCCTGGATCTGTGACAGCAGCGGCTGCAGGCGTGTCTTGGCGATGTCATACAGGCGCGAGACCGGCTGCGTGTCCGATGTCAGCGCAAGGATGATGATCGGGTTGTCCGACGGGTTCGCCTTCCAGTATTCGGGCTGGGAACGCAGGGTCGCGGGCATGTCCGCGCGCGCGGCCCGCAGGGCGGCCTCCACGTCGTTGGCTGCCGCATCGACATTCACCCCGTCATTGAAGGTCAGCAGGATGAAGGCGGAATCCTGGTTGGAATCCGACTCGATCTGGTTGATGCCTGCAATCTGGCCCAGCCTGCGTTCCAGCGGCGTCGTCACCGAACTTGCCATCTGCTGTGGCGACGCGCCGGGCTGTGTCGCCTCCACATAGATGATGGGGACGGAAATGTTCGGAAGGTCCCCCACCGGCAGGATGCGGTAGGCGAAGATCCCCGCAAGCAGCAGCGCCAGCGACACCAGTGTCGTGGCCACCGGGCGCAGGATGAAGACGCGACACAGGTTCATGCAGCGTCCGTTCTGCGGCTGGAATGATCAGGGGCGCGATCGTGCTGCGGCAGGCCTGTCCCGCGTCGCATGGGGGTGGGTTTCATATTCGCAGAATACTCTTCGCCTGATAAAACATCGAAAACCCGGCGCCCCGCCGGACCGGACCATGGACCACTGAGCAAGGATTCAAGCCAATGACCACGACGCGCGCGCCTGTGCCATCCTCCTGTCCCCCGGTGCCGCGTCGTGGGGTATGCCTTGTCATCTCTGCCCCGTCGGGGGCCGGGAAATCCACCATTGCCAATGCGTTGCGTGCATCAGAACCCCAGTTGCTGCATTCCGTGTCCGTCACCACCCGCCAGCCCCGCCCGGGTGAGACGGATGGTGTCCATTATCACTTTCGCACCATGGAACGTTTCACGCAAATGGCCGAAGCGGGCGAACTTCTGGAATGGGCGACCGTTTTCGGCCGGGGCTATGGCACGCCGCGCGCGCCGGTGGAACAGGCCCTGGCGGAGGGACGCGACATGGTGTTCGACATCGACTGGCAGGGACATCGCCAGATCCGCAAGGCATTGCCCGATGACGTGATCGGCCTGTTCGTGCTGCCCCCCTCCATCGAGGAGCTGGAGCGGCGCCTGCATGGCCGCGGTTCCGACGAGAAGGAGGAGATCGAACGCCGCATGCAGGCCGCCCGTGACGAGATTTCGCACTGGAACGAATTCGACCATGTGATCGTCAATGCCGACCTCGACACCGCCATAGCGCAGGCGCGCGCGGTTCTGGTGGCGGCCCGGCTGGAACGCCACCGGCAGTATGGCCTTGCCGACCTTGTCGCGAGTTTCGGGGTCTGATGTCATCATTTTGCCTGTCTGTTCCCCTCCTGCTGTGCCGCGATGTCGGATAGAATGGACCCCGTGAATACGATCAATCCCTCCCCCGACGAGTCCCGCGCCTCTGGTTCCCTGATCGGGATTTCCCAGCGCACGCCCCCCGCCAACCTGCAGGCGGAACAGGCCCTGCTGGGCGCGATCCTGACAAACAACCGCGCCTATGACCGGGTCTCGGACTTCCTGACCGGTGCGCATTTCGCCAACGAGGTGAACGGCGTCATCTACGACGCCATTTCCCGGCGGATCGAGGCCGGGCTGCTGGCCGACCCGGTGACACTCCGCGCGGAGTTCGAGAATTCCGACGTGCTGGGCGCGGTGGGCGGCACCGGCTACCTCGTGAAGCTGGCCGGTGCGATGGTCGGCATCATCAATGCCGCCGATTATGGCCGCGCCATCCATGACGCATGGGTTCGCCGCCAGTTGATCGACATTGGCGAGGATGTCGTCAACACCGCGTTCGGATCCAGCACCGGCATGACCGGCGTGGACCAGATCGCGGCCGGGGAAGAGGCGCTGTTCCGCCTTGCCACCGAAAAGGGGCAGGATGGTGGATTCCTTGCCTTTGACAAGGCGCTGGCCGAAGCGCTCGACGTGGCGGAGCAGGCCTTTACCCGCGCGGGCGATGTGGTGGGCCTGACCACCGGCCTGCGTGACCTCGACAAGAAGACGGGCGGCCTGCATCCCTCTGACCTGCTGATCCTTGCCGGGCGTCCGGCGATGGGCAAGACGGCGCTGGCGACCAAGATCGCCTTCAGCGCCGCGCGTGCCCTGATGCGTGAGGCGCAGGAAGGACCGCCGGGCACACAGCCCAAGGGATCGGTTGCGATCTTTTCGCTTGAAATGTCGGCGGAACAGCTCGCCACCCGTATCCTGTCCGAACAGGCCAGCGTGTCGGGTGAGCGTATCCGTCGCGGCGAGATCGGGCAGAAGGAGTTCGACCGTTTCGTGCAGGTCAGCCGCGAACTGTCGCAACTGCCGCTGCATATCGACGATACGCCCGCCATTTCGCTTTCGGCCATGCGCACGCGTTGCCGGCGTCTTGCGCGCACCAAGGGGCTGAGCCTTGTGGTGGTTGACTACCTTCAGTTGATGCGCCCGTCGGTCGGCACGCGCCCGGAAAACCGCGTGCTGGAAATCTCCATGATCACGCAGGGGCTCAAGGCGCTGGCCAAGGAACTGTCGGTGCCGGTCATCGCGCTGTCGCAGCTATCGCGCCAGGTCGAAAGCCGCGAGGACAAGCGCCCGATGCTGTCGGACCTGCGTGAATCCGGATCGATCGAGCAGGACGCCGATGCGGTCATGTTCGTCTATCGCGACCAGTATTACCTGCAGCAGCGCCAGCCCAAGGAAACGTCCTTCGATTCACAGGACAAGTACCAGACCGCGCTGGAGGAATGGCAGCGCAAGATGGACCTGGCCCATAATCGCGCGGAACTGATCCTTGAAAAGCAGCGTCATGGTCCCACCGGGACAGTGCATCTGTTCTTCGAAGGGGAATTCACGCGGTTCGCGGATCTCGACATGGTGCATGACGGTTAAGGCTCGGGCGGCTTTAATATGATCTCCTGTCGTGAGGGGGTTTCCGACGGAGGTCACCGGGGTGGGAATGGGGCCTGTGGATACTGATCAAAATATGTGAGATGATTCCGATGAAGAAATTTCTCCTGTTATGTGGTGTCGTGCTCGGTTGTCCCCTGTCGGTGCAGGCGCAGGAGGTTTCCGAAGCCGCGCGGGTCGCCGTGGTACATGATGTGATCTTTCCTGATGACCTGAAGCTGGCGGGCGATGGCATGGATGATGCGCCGACCATCCAGCGTGCTGTCAGCATGATCTGCAATGCACGGGACCACAGGAGCATGGCAGGAATCATCCAGCTTCAGGCACGGGTTTATGAAATTGACAGCACTGTTGACGTGCCCTGTGCCGTGACCATCAGGGGAACGGGGTGGCAGGAGCAGATGCCCCTGTCCGCCGGGACCTGGTTGCATATCACCAGCAAAGGGGCAGGCAGTCCCGCCGTTCATGTACATGGACGGGAGGCCCGTGGCACTGTCATTCGTGACATTGCCCTTTATCAGGATCATCCTGCACCTTCGAGTGTGGCGAGGACTGCATGGAAGCCAACAGAATATGCCCCAGCAATATTGTTTTCCAGGATAGATGGTGGTGTATTCCTAAATCACCTGCTGTTCGCGGGGATATATGGCGGCGTCTATGCCGATGGCGTTGGTCGGTTTGAGGCAAATGGAATTTATGGTGAATTCTATCGCTACGGCATCTCGATACACCATTCCTATGATGTTGACCGGATCTACGATGTGCATGGATGGGGGTATTACACCCAGTCAAATACGAAATCGCATCCCCAGAACATGCTCCTGACCAGAGAGCAGGTCGGGAATATCCAGGACTGGAAGACGGAAAACGAAAATCTTATTATTCTGGGACGGGCGGATACACCGTTCCTTGATAATATCTTCGGATTAGGCACACACTCTGTCCTGCAACTTACGCAAGACAGCAATGTCGGTGATTATATTGGCGGGCATCCGTCAAAAATCCATTCCGGAAAGCTTTCATGTGACCAGAGCAAATATTGCCTGTGGGTTGATAATACAACCAGGGGGCAGGTAACCGGCCTCTTCTCACAACTGGACTGGCAGGGGGAAGATAGCGCAAGATTGGGTAAGAACATCCCTGACAATGCGGCAATTCAACTTGATGGAAGTGCGCAATTGCAGATTGGGGACATGTTCGTCCAGAATGTGTCAGGTGCGGCCATCAATATGACGAATACATCGCAATGTTCAAACCTGATGATCCATTCGATGTTCGGTGGGTTCAACCAGTCCCCGCCATCCGCACCTGTAGCGCATATGCCTGCATGCGACCGCAGGGGATATAATGAAATCCAGTTGGATGCGTTTACGGCCGTGAACAATTCAGGAGGAAAGTGGCCTGCTTTTGTCGATAGCGGGAGTGTGGGACATTTCCTGCTCTCTACCTATACGGAAGAAAACAGACATACCAGGTAGGACCTGTTGTGACAGGTCTGATCTTTTGGGTCCACAGGCATAATGAAGTGTCTGATGGAGCTTTTTTCAAAAAACATCAGGGAATGCCGCCTTTTTCAAAAAGGCGGCATCCGGAAACTTTTTTGCCGATGGGTTGCTCCGAAGCAATCTCTCGCTTGCAAAGAACAATAGGCCCTATGCCGCAGGTTCCCGATAGATACTGATCTCTTCCAGATTTCCGGCGGTCGCGGATTCAAGGAATGATATACGCATATCTTCGTCATCTGCATCGCAGATCGCAAAACCGACAACAGAAAGGGCATAGGGGAGAATCTGTTCGACCCCACAGGGGTGCATACGCCACATTTCTGTCTGTTCCCCTTTAATAAAGACCTTTAGCAAAGGGGTCTTTCGTTCAGGGATATCGAGCAGAATCCATCGGGTCATGTGTCGTTCCAGAATACTGCGTAAAATAACATCGCCATCTACGCTGATCGAAAATGGGCAGGATTTTTCAGTAAGCCCTGAAACCTGAATGTACATACGCAGACTTTTTCCGACAGGAAGATCTGTAATGCACAATGTTCCGCCATTGGGGCCAATACGGCACCGATCCGTTTCTGGCCATAGCCAGTCGAAACCCAGACGAAAGATCTCACCACTTTCAAGAGAGGGCCAGATTTGTGGCTTCTTGTAGAGCGAAACGGGGTAGTATTTTCCTAACTCTACTTTCCTGGGGATCTCTTTTGAAGCCTTTACCAACTTGCTTACATTGATGGAAGTGGTGTTGATCTGGTCTGCAATCTGGGCCCATGTCCGGGGACGGAAATTGGTTGATATATTCTTTTCCTGCTGCTTGCGCCAATCAGAATCAAAAATCACCTTTTCAAGACAACCCACGAAAGCGTCCAGATTATTGCTTTCGAAAATGAGCGAAAATCCCGCTCCGGCTTCCGGAAGGGAGGAGTTGTCCGCAATGACAGGTATTTTGCCGTAACACAGCGATTCCGTAATAGGTAGGCCCCATCCTTCGTAATGGCTGGGATATACGGTAAACATGCAGGACCGGTATAGAAGAGCCAGTTCATCATCAGACGTCCGCGATATGAACGTGATTTTCTCTTTCAGTTCCGGGCTGCTTTCCAGACGTTCATCAATGCGATCATATAGCCAGCCTTTCCGACCCATGCAGACCAGTTGCGGCACTGCATCCTTACCATGCCGATGAATAAGCTCTATCCAGCCCTCAAAGGCCAAGAGATGGTTTTTGCGAGGTTCAATCGTGGATACAAACAGGGCAAAGGAATCTTCCTTGAGATTCCAGTGATGAAGGAGAGATGTGGATATCTCGTCCTGAAGCGGGCGACGGAAGTCCGCGTCAAGTGGCACGACGACCACGTTTTCCGGGTTCAGGTCACGTCCCAGCTTTTTGGCCGTTCTGATGAGGTCCACAGCCGTTGATTCTGAATTTGCCAGGAAAAAATCAGCATGCTGATACACGCCGACAACCCATGTAATATAATCCCCAACAACCCCGCCCGCACAATATTCTGGCGTTATGACAGGAATAAGATCGTGAACAAAGGGAATGTAGTAAAAGTTCCCTCTCTCTTTATAATTGCGAACAAGTAAAAAGTAGTTATAGATAAACCATGATGTTCCAAGATTCACAAGAACCGTTTTTTCGGGAACTTCGTAATATTCGCTACTGACCAGATGGATCAGGAGTTCCTTGCGGGACTGTTGCCACTCGGCTTCGGATATGTTCTCGATACTTCCTGACATATAGGCAAGTTCGATGAAGTTATCGATATGAATCTGGACCCATTTTTCTCGACCCGGCACAAAACAGCAAAGGTCGAACTGTCCAGTGCCATAAGTACGAAGTCCAGCGATAACGACTTCGACCTGGACACGTTGAATGCCGGTGGGGAATCGATGATCACCACGAAAATGCATGATGAGATCGGTAATATCGAATACAACTCGATAATCTGAACCGGGTTTTGACTCATCAGATTTGATGTCTGTCAGTTGGGGGGCAATGTCATCTATCAGACTGACGATTTCATCTGATTTTTGGTCCTGCCTGCCCTTGAAAAGATCCTTGAGTTTTTCCAGTTGGGCGGCGGCAGTCCGCAATTCTTCAGGCGTATTATGATAGTAGTGCTGCCGGATCGTGGCCTTTCGCAGCGTTTCGGCAACTTCTTCGCTGCTCATGGCAAGCGTGGGAGGGAGGCGGTGTCGTATGGCGATCAGTGAATCAGGTCTGGTATCGGCATAATTTTCTGCAATGGCGTACGCATTGAGGGCTTTGGGAAGTTTTCCGTTCTTGGTCGCCCAGCGCCCCATGTGAAGATGGGGTTCCCCAGTGTTCGGACGTAATTTCGCTGCCTGCATGTATGCGGCATCAGCCTCGTCCTCGAAGCCTGCGGAATTGGCGGTTCTTCCGCACTTTTCGTGATGATGTTTTTGATTATGCGGGCTGGAGGACACGAGCCCTGAGGAGTTCGAAGCCTGCTCTTCCGAACATGGTTCGCT